>NZ_CP056123.1:3600000-4200000 GCF_018219155.1 Moritella sp. 24
TATAAGTGGCGCTATCAGTAGGGTCAAATACTAGTGGATCTAGTCCAGGTGATGTTGCTGGTAGATTCATTGTCATATCAACATTTGCAGTCTTTTCTGGTACACCTGCTGTATCTGGTATTTGCAATGGTTTGGTTGAGGCCATGCTCACTGCTTTTGGAGAACCATCATCATTCACGTCATAAATTTGCAGGTAATTACCAGCCGAGTTAGTTACAAAACTATTCGCATCAAGTTTAAATGCACCTGCACGTGTATAGTTACGATCCATCGACTCCATGCCATCAGACATAACAAAAAAACCGTTACCATTAATCGCGAGATCGAGCGAGTTCTCAGTAAAGTTTAAACTACCTTGTTGAAATTGTTGTGCTACATGCGCAGTGGCAACACCGTTACCTACTGACGTTTTAGCATTTGAGAAAATCGATGTTGCATAAACATCACCAAACTCAGCGCGAGACTCTTTAAAACCTGTTGTATTAACGTTGGCAATATTATTTGCCGTTGTATTAAGGTCTTTCTGAGCAGCGTTGATCCCACTCAAGGCGATGTTAAATGACATATGACTTCCTTTTTATTCAATATAATTTAGTAAGTTTTAGCCGCAACTTCTGTTGCTTGACTTAGTGGTAGGCTACCCATACCTTTTAAGTTCAGCATAATACCGCCACCCGTATTACCGATGTTAACGCTTTCAACATGCTGGAAACTTGATATCTTAAGATCTTGTGCATTGCCGTCTATCGATGCAGATGCTTTCAAGCGGTAACTTCCTTCCGCTACTTTATTGCCGTTCATATCAGTGCCATCCCAATCAAAGGCAACCGCACCGCCTTTTTGCTCACCCATATCAATCAGTTTAACAACTTCACCAACTTGGTTAGCGATTTGTAAACGCATATTAGGTGCATCCTGAGGCAGGTCTATTCGACCAGACACATTTTCACCTGCAGATAGGAATGCCGATGATGCAGGCGCTAATACCTTAGTGCCAACAAGACCAGATGCTTGTAAAGCCTGATTCGAACTCATGATCGTGTTTAACTGCTCAAACTTGCTATCCATATTAGCAATACCATCAGCAGTGGTAAAAGATGCCATCTGCGCGACCATGTCTGAGTTTTCTACAGGCTTAAACGGGTCTTGATAAGCAAGTTCTTGTGTTAGTAACGAAAAAAAGTCTTCTTGGCCAAGCTCTTTGCGGGTAGTTTCTGCCGCCTGCTCTGCCGCATCCTTTTTTTCAGTCTTAAACTGACTACTAAAATCAGCTATATTATTATTGTTGTTAATTGTCGTCACAACCAAATACCCTCTATGAACCCTGACCTAACGCCAATGTCTTACTCAACATTTTCTTTGCTGAATCAGCTATTTGCACGTTAGTCTGGTATGAACGAGATGCGCTAATCATATTTGCCATCTCTTCCATTACGTTTACATTCGGACGATATACATAACCATCTTCGTCAGCTAATGGATGATTCGGATTAAATTCATTAACCAATGGAGCATCACTCTCTACAATCCCTGCAACATTCACGCCAACTGCTTCATTTTGAGCTGCATTGGCTTGATCTAATTGTGCTTGGAAAACGGGATAGCGTGCTTTATAGGTTTCACCAGCACTACTACTCACACTATTTGCATTAGCAAGATTACTTGCAGTTGTATTTAAACGAACTGATTGTGCACTCATTGCCGAACCGGCAACGTCAAAGACTCGAAATAAGCTCATAATTATTGTCCTTTAATTGCCTTGCGCATAGTTTGAATTTTACTGCTTAGAAATGATAGTGATGCCTGATATTCCATGCTGTTTTGCATAAAACTGGCACGTTCCTCTTGTACGTCAACGGTATTACCATCACCGGTATCAGGTTGATTAGGGACTCTAAATTGCAGGTCAGACGCAATGCCTCTGCCGCCTGAGATATGACGTTCACTGGTTTTTGATAAATTGAAATTAGTACCTTGCGTCGCACTTGCCAGCGCATCTTTAAAGCTTAAATCTTTTGCTTTAAAGCCAGGTGTATCCGCATTAGCAATATTACTCGCTAACACTTCTGCACGGCGTTCTCTTACGCCGACAGAGTATTGGTGTATACCTAATGCATTATCAAAATTAATAGCCATGAACGCCTCCTAAACATTTATATCGTAACCAATCGCATGATGATTACGATGATACAAATGATAAAAGCAACATGTGTGCCAAAATTAAAAACAATACTCAGATATTATCTCGCCATTTTAAATTTCGAATAAAAACAATTTAAAACAACGCGTTACGACTTTGGCGTTAATTTAAATTAATGGCACTAAATGACTGAGTTTAGATATAAAGAGTGTAATGATAAGAATAATAAAGAGGAGTAGTTTTTTTGACGGTATAGATCGATAAGTTACCGCCAATAAACAAACACTTGAATAATGACGATAACTCACCGCTAAGTAGATTATTTTAGTTTATATACAATACCCGGATTACAACGGATCATTTCAAACTTATCAGTTAGGCCTGTCAACGATTCTGACGCACCTAAAAATAAGTAACCACCCGGTTTTAATGACGCTGCAAATTGATTAAGAATCTGACTTTTAATTTTTGGCGAAAAGTAAATTAGTACATTACGACAAAAAATAATATCGAACTTACCGAGTAAGGCATAACTTTCTAGCAAATTGATTTCACGAAATGATGTCAATTGCTGAACTTCACGATTCACCTTCATTTTATCATCAGGTAATGTCGTGAAAAACTGACGCTTACGTTCAGCGGATAGACCTCGTCCAAGCGCTAAGCGATCATAAACACCTTCTTTACAATGTTTAATCATTGTTGGTGATATGTCCGTACCGACAATTTGTACATTAGGTTTAACTAAACGTTTAAGTTTTTCTTGTGTTTCAATCGCAGACATCGCAATTGAAAACGGTTCTTGACCAGATGACGATGCCGCAGACCATATTTTAACTGGCAACCCTTTATTCATAAATTCAGGTAAGAGCTTTGTTTGCAAATATTCAAACGGGTAAATATCACGGAACCACAATGTTTCATTCGTGG
Organism: Moritella sp. 24; assembly: GCF_018219155.1. NCBI lineage: Bacteria > Pseudomonadati > Pseudomonadota > Gammaproteobacteria > Alteromonadales > Moritellaceae > Moritella > Moritella sp. 24. The sequence goes on from NZ_CP056123.1 coordinate 3,603,071, forward strand.
TCATCGCGTCAATAACATCATTACGTAAATCACGCGCTAACATGGTCATTGATTTTTGTACTAGCTCAGTTAAATTAGCCATCTTATGTTTTGCCAATAGCGGCAATAAACGGCTTTTAACTAAATATTGTTTATTTTGTCCTAATACAATACCGCACTGAATTTCAAGAAATTCACTAAAACGGGTATAGACTTCATTTGACAATGTTTGCACTATTTTTTACTCAACTTTCTATTATAAAGATACACTTATTTAACACAGTAATTTTCTAACTCGGATCTGCTACTTTTAATGCCTTTAATACCGCACCAGCAAGTTCATCTGGATTAAATTTAGCAATGAAATCATTAGCACCAACTTTAATCACCATCGCCTGATTGAACACGCCACTCAGTGATGTATGTAGAATAATATACAAACCATCTAGTGATTTATCATTACGTACTTCAGCTGTTAACGTGTAACCATCCATCTCTGGCATTTCGATATCAGAAATCATGAGAGCAACTTGATCCGCAATAGGACCATTTTGCGCCATTTCACGTAATTTATTTAAACCATCACGGCCATCTTTTGCCAACACGATTTTAAAACCAAGATCAGACACCGCTTTCTTAATTTGATTACGCGCAACGCTTGAGTCATCAACCACAAGAATCACTTTCTCAATCGCAGATTTATCAATCTCGCTAGCCGTTTCTAGCACTTCCTCACTAATTTCCATTTTTACTGGCGCTACTTCATGCAGAATTTTTTCAACATCAAGTACTTCAACCAATTCATTATCCACTTCAGTAACAGCTGTTAAATAACTGAATCGCCCCGTTCCTTTTGGCGGTGGTAAAATTGATTCCCAGTTAATATTAATAATACGTTCAACACTTGATACTAAAAAGCCCTGCACTGAACGATTATATTCAGAAATAATAATAAACGCTTTGCTCAAATCTTGAATTGGACGACCACCCGTCGCTAAACTCAAATCGATCACAGAAATTGTATTTCCACGTATATGTGCAACACCACGGACGACACTATTAAGCTTAGGTAGAATAGTTAATGGCGGACATTGCAATACTTCTTTCACTTTAAATACATTGATACCAAAACGCTGACGCCCGTTTAAGCGAAACATAAGTAATTCCAGACGGTTTTGTCCTACCAGCTGTGTGCGCTGATTGACCGTATCGAGTAATCCTGCCATTATCCATCCTCAGGTAAATGTAACTTATTATCAACGTGGCTTGAATATTGCTTTACCACTGTATTATTCATTTATATTGTCGCTTACGACATAAAGTAGTCAAAAACTTGGCTCTTAATTCACTTTATACGTAACGTTTCATTTTATATCGGCTTAGAAACCTAAATGCTTAAATATATTTTATCATTCTCGCTTTTCTATTGCTTAAGTTTACTGAGCTATTTGCCACTAGCGCTCGCAGCCACAGATAAACATCAGGCGATTGAAGAGTTTGCGGAATCTTTTATCAAAGCGCAACTACTTAGCTCTCAGAATGAAAGGGTAAGCATTGAAGTAACAAAAATTGACCGCAGAATAGCAGTAACTCAGTGTGAAGGTAATATGTCCGCCGAGTTAGTTGGTAATAAAAGCTTACAACGTGCAGCAACCGTAAGAATACGATGCAGTAATGCTAAAAACTGGCAACTGCACGTGCCAGTGAAGATTATTCGTCTAGTTCCTGTCGTGGTGAGCAGCCGACCTTTATCAAAAGGTAGCCTATTAACGAAAAACAATACTAAAATAGAATATATGAACCGTGTTTTTTTACGCTCAGGCTATATTTCAGATTTAAGTTTTGTCAATAAAGCACGCTTAAAACGACAACTGTCCAATGAACAAATGATCTCAACACGGGATATTTGTCTTGTGTGTAAAAGCGAAAGCGTTACAATTACTAGTTCAGTGGGAAATCTAACCGTAAAAACTGATGGTGTAGCATTGGCTAACGGTATTCTGGGTGACAAAATTAATGTCCGTAACCGTAAATCGAATCGAATCGTTTCGGGTACTGTTCAAGCCGCAGGCGTCATCCAAATAAACTATTAAATTTTACTAAAGTATTATTGTTATAAGTCGATAATCTTTTAGTACACCTGTTTACAAATCAATAGGTAGAAGAATGGCCATAAATTTAACCAATTTAAATAATCGTAGTCACCAGCTTGATCAAGCAAGAAGTACGCAGCAAAAAACCAGTGTTCAAACTGGTAATGTAGCTCAAACTTCACCGCAACGTACAGCGCAAAGTGACTCGGTTAATATTACATCACAAGCCAAAAGTTTGACCGCTATGGAACATGATTTAGCTCAAGGTACGCCTGTTAACGAGTCAAAAGTAGAAAGTTTGAAAAAAGCCATTGCTGACGGTAGCTATCAAGTTGATGCTAACAAGCTAGCAAAGAATATGTCTAATTTCGAAAACTTACTTGCTTAACCGAGTGCTATAGATACAGATGATATTGACTACATTGCCCGAATTACTCGTTCTACAAACATCTTATGTAGAACAATTATTGGCTCTATTAACGGCTGAAAAATCAGCGTTAGAGTCACGCAATGTCACAGCCCTAGAAAAGCTCAGTCAAGATAAGCAACAAAAAATAATGCAAATTGCCGAGCTCGATGTAAAAATTGGCCAGCATACAGATGCGGCAGAATTACTGACTACCTACCTATCGCAAAAACAACAAATTGAAGCTGATATCAGAGAGTGCCAAGAGCTTAATGATGTCAACGGTAAACTGATTGAGCTCAATTTACGCAACACCAAGCGACTAACCGACACCATTATTCGTAGCCGCTCTCGTAACAATATAACCTATGATAAATTAGGCCGTACTCGCGGATCATTTTCTACCCTTGGTATGACCTTCAAATCATAACATTCAGCGCTTAATGCACGTTTAATCACTAACAAACCGTTACATTTATCGCTAATCCTCCTCTAGACGTCTCTTTATATTTATTTTTCATATCATCCCCTGTCGCCTTCATGGTCTTAATCACTTGATCAAGTGATACCTTATGATCGCCACTGCCCATGCGCGCCATACGCGACGCATTAATCGCTTTCACAGCACCAATCGCATTACGCTCAATACAGGGGATCTGAACCAAGCCAGCCACTGGATCACAAGTCAATCCCAAATTATGCTCCATACCTATTTCGGCAGCATGTTCAACTTGGTCTAACGTTCCACCTCTTATTGCCGTTAACCCAGCAGCAGCCATCGAACAAGCGACACCAACTTCACCCTGACAACCAACTTCTGCGCCAGAAATAGATGCATTTTTCTTATATAGAGTCCCAATGGCTGCACACGTCAGTAGATAGGTTTTAATTTTATCTTCCGTTAATGGACTCACGAACTGATCATAAAAATACATTACCGCAGGAATTATACCCGCAGCACCATTTGTCGGAGCCGTCACAACTCGCCCGCCAGCGGCGTTCTCTTCGTTCACAGCCATCGCGTACATATTAACGAAATCCATACCGTGGAACGTATCATCCTTGGCATCTGGCGCCTGTAACTTTTTGAATAATCCAGGTGCACGGCGATGGACCTTTAATCCACCAGGTAAGATACCTTCATTACGGCAACCACGATGAATACAGTCCACCATAATACGATGTAATGTTAATAATTTTTCATTAATCACGTCATCAGAATTTAATTGTCGCTCATTTTCATACATTAACTTCGCAATCGATAAACCATGTAAGCGGCAAGTGGTAAGGAGTTCGTCGGCACTATCAAATTTATATTTAGGCGGGATTTTAGCATTTTTTTCCAACGGTTTATCAATATGCTCATGGTCAAGAATAAAGCCACCACCAATCGAATAGTAGGTTTTAGTCAAGACGATAGCATCTTTACTGAGTGCCGTTATTGTCATTGCATTACTATGATAAGGTAACGTTTTTCGGTGGTGTAATACGATGTGCTCTGCGCGATTAAAAGGCACAAAACCAACACCATGAATATTGATCCCTTGTTGTTCGTCTATCTCTTTTAATATTGAAGGCACTTGCTCTGAATCTATTTTATCCGGTTCATATCCTGCTAACCCCAAGATCACCGCGATATCACTCGCATGCCCAATACCCGTTTGCCCTAACGAGCCAAACAATTCAGTGTTAATCCCCAAAATAGGGTCATGGTTGCCCTCCGCTTTAAGGTGTTGTAAAAAATCAAATGCAGCACGCATAGGGCCAACGGTATGTGAGCTCGATGGCCCTATACCAATACTAAACATATCAAAGGTACTGATCATAGAATACTCCCTGATTAATGAACATTGCTTACTGTAGGTATAGCACATGATTGTTTATGCAATTTTATTACTAATTTGAAAAAATATTACGACCATGATTAGTTATAAACCTACATATTCTCTGCTTTTAAATTAGCAATTCGCATTATGTTTATGCTACTTGATCAAAGTAAACTGTAATAAAGTCACAAATGACGCTAAAACGATGCTAAAAATAAGTAATAAATGTAATAATAGTTCGACTTACTTCATATTTTTTACATAATTGACGTAATAAATATCCAACAAGGTTTATAATGCCACTATAAATTAGCATTAACCTTCATTACTTTATCATGCGCCCACTGCGGAGCTTGCCAGGGAAATATCATGAGTATGCTCGAAAAAATAATCCAAAATTTAGAAATATTCAGTAAATCAGAAAAAAAGGTCGCTGATGTTATTCTAGAATCTCCGCAATCTGCTATTCATTCAAGTATTGCGACACTAGCTAAAGTTGCCGACGTAAGTGAGCCGACCGTCAATCGTTTTTGTCGTCGCTTAGATACTAAAGGCTACCCTGATTTCAAATTGCACTTAGCACAAAGCTTAGCTAACGGTACGCCGTACGTAAACAGAAACGTAGAAGCAAATGATGGTCCTGAAGTTTACACACAAAAAATATTTGAAACGACAATTGCGCACTTAGATTCAGCAAAGAACAGTTTAGATCCTGAAGTTATTAATAAAGCCGTTGACCTACTTATCCAGTCGAAACAGATTTCATTCTTTGGTTTAGGTGCTTCAGCATCTGTTGCTCGTGACGCTGAAAATAAGTTTTTCCGCTTTAACGTACCTGTGATTTGTTTTGATGACATAATGATGCAACGCATGAGTGTAATAAACAGCACTGAAGATTCTGTTGTTGTATTGTTCTCGCATACTGGTCGCACTAAAAGTATGGTTGATGTGGCTAAATTAGCACGTGAAAATGATGCGATCGTGATTGGTATCACTGCTCAAAACTCACCGCTTGCAGAATATTCAAACTTAGTTATCTCTCTCGATGTAATGGAAGACACAGACGTATACATGCCAATGGCATCACGTGTTGCACAGTTAGTACTTGTTGACGTATTAGCAACAGGCTTCACATTACGCCGCGGAGACAAATTCCGAGAAAACTTGAAAAAAGTGAAATCAGCAATCAAAGATTCGCGCTTTAACAAAATAGATTAATAAAAATGGCCACATAATGTGGCCATTTTTATTTCTACTATCGCTCTTTTTATTTTTGTCACACTACGGTAACCAAGCCTTTGCATACTAAGATAATGGAAAGTTGGCCTTTGTTTGACAAAATTTAACATAAATAAAAACACCTATAATAAATAATTAAAACAAATCATCTCATTACTCATATGGAGTCATCATGTTACGTCGTACTAAAATTGTAACCACCTTAGGTCCAGCAACAGATCGTGATAATAACCTCGAAAAAATTATTCTTGCTGGTGCTAACATGGTTCGCATGAACTTTTCTCATGGTAACCCTGAAGACCATATCAAGCGTGCAGAAGATGTACGTGCCATTGCAAAAAAACATAACAAACACGTGGCTATCTTAGGTGACTTACAAGGTCCTAAAATTCGCGTATCTAAATTTACAGACGGTAAAATTCACTTAAACTTAGGTGATAAATTCTGCCTAGATGCAACATTTGATAAAACAGCCGGTAATAACGAATGCGTAAGTATCGATTACCCAGAGCTAGCAAGTGATGTTTTCCCTGGCGATGTACTGCTACTTGACGATGGTCGCGTACAATTAAAAGTAATCGAAATTAACGGTCAGCAGATCCACACTGAAGTAACAGTAGCCGGTCCGCTATCAAATAATAAAGGTATCAACAAGCAAGGCGGTGGTCTATCTGCTGAAGCACTAACAGACAAAGACAAAGCAGACATTATTACAGCGGCAAAAATTGACGTTGATTTTGTTGCCGTCTCTTTCCCACGTAACGGTGCTGATATCAATTACGCGCGTGAACTTGTTCGTGCAGCTGGTTCAAATGCAAAAATTTGTGCAAAAGTAGAACGTGCAGAAACCGTAGCAACTAAAGGAACAATGAAAGAAATCATCTTAGCTTCTGATGCAATCATGGTTGCCCGTGGTGACTTAGGTGTTGAAATTGGTGATGCGGCACTTGTTGGTGTTCAAAAATCGCTTATCAACTTATCACGCAAATATAACCGTGTTGTGATCACTGCTACGCAAATGATGGAATCAATGATCACAAGCCCAATGCCAACACGTGCAGAAGTGATGGACGTGGCGAATGCGGTACTTGATGGTACAGATGCAGTAATGCTGTCTGCAGAGACTGCTGCTGGTGATTTCCCAGTAGAGACAGTAAAAGCGATGGCTGAAGTATGTTTAGGCGCAGAAACACACCCAAGCGTAAATGTATCAAACCACCGTATTGATTACACATTCGATTCAATCGAAGAAACAATCGCAATGTCTACTATGTACGCTGCAAATCACCTGAACGGTGTAAAAGCAATCGTGGCATTGAGTGAGTCAGGTACGACACCATTATTAATGTCACGTATTAGTTCTGGTTTACCAATTTTCTCATTGTCTCCGCACCAGAAGACACTAAACGCAACAGCACTATACCGTGGTGTTACACCACTACAGTTTAATACTGAAGGCTTATCGCAAGAACAGATTGTTGAAGGCGCTTACGCTGTATTAAAAGAAACTGGCCAAGTTAAAGCGGGTGACATCATCCTGCTAACGCTAGGTGATAAAATGGATACTGTTGGTTCAACAAACACCAGCAAAATCCTAACAATCAAATAAGTCTATTTATCTACATAGACAAGACCTGTTTCCTTCTGTCTTGTACGGAAAGTAAAATACAGGCATAAAAAAACCGAGGCTACTATAAATAGCCTCGGTTTTTTTATGCTTTATTTATTAAAAATCTAACCCGCAGGCTAGACTTTTAATTCACTGTTAATCGTGAGATTAAGCAACTTTATCGTTTTTTGTTACTTTTGAAATACCCGCAAACTCTTCTGGAGTGAATGAGTCAACGTTAATCGCAGCAAAACGTAGTTCATCAGCTGCTAGTAGTTCATCAGCTTCAACTTGTGTAATGATGCCTTTTTCAACAGCAAGTGGTGCAGCAACTTTTGCAGCAAGTTTACGTGGAATTGTACCTTTAGATGCAGCAATCGCGATTTTCTTCTCGATAGGCTGTGCTTTATACATTGCTTGGAATGCAGATTCCATGTCGTAAATTGCAGTGTTTGCATCTGTCTCATCACCAACATAACAAAGGTGCGTTAGACGGTCACGCGCTTCGCTTGGTTTAAGTAGTACTTCACAAATTGCTTTCGCTGTATCATCTTCAGGCATTTTGTAGTTGATACCGAATGGGAATACAACTGTTTTCAATGTACCAGCAATACCTTTGTTACCGAAGTTCTGGAAGAAACCAGTAAACGCTTTACCGATTTCAAACAAGTTACGTTCGATAGCCCAAGATAACATAGGTAAATCTTCAGCTTGACGACCTTGTTCTTCAAAATGTTTCAACGTTGCAGATGCAAGGTACAAGTTACTTAGTACATCACCTAAACGTGCAGAAATCATTTCACGACGTTTCAAATCACCACCAAGAACAAGCATAGATACGTCAGCACACAGTGCTAATGCTTTACTCATACGCGTAAGTTGCTTGTAGTATTTCTTCGTAGGACCAGATACAGGTGCAGAGTTTAATAGACCGCCCGTTAGACCTTGACCTAGTGCACCAAAGAAGTTTTTAGCACCAAACGCAATATGTTTTAGTAATAGGTCATCAAATTGATCAAGACCTTCTTTTTCATTTGGATTAGCAGCAGCTTGTAATTCACCTAGTACATATGGGTGACAACGTGTTGCACCTTGACCGAAGATCATTAGGTTACGTGTAAGGATGTTTGCACCCTCAACCGTAATTGCAACTGGGATACCCCAATAAGCGTGTGCTAGGTAGTTTTTAGGACCACATTGGATACCACTACCCGCTTGAATATCAAGCGCATCATCAATAACTGTACGTGCCATTTCAGTCATGTGGTATTTAGAGATTGCCGTAACAATCGCAGGACTCTGACCTAAATCTAGCGCACCAGTTGTAAATTTACGCGCAGCTTCAAGTTGGTAAGTTAAACCACCAATACGTGCAAGTGACTCTTGTACACCTTCAAATTTACCAATTGATAAACCGAACTGTTTACGTACGTATGAATAAGCACCTGTCATACGTGCAGTTAAGTGACCACATGCAGTACCCAGTGCAGGTAAAGAAATACCACGACCAGCAGATAAACATTCAACCAGCATACGCCAGCCTTTACCAACTTGGTCAGCACCACCGATAACCCAATCAAGAGGAATGAATACATCATCACCGTAAGTCGTACCATTCATGAATGCTAGACCCATTGGGAAGTGACGGTCACCGATTTCAACACCTTTATGTGATGTTGGGATCAACGCACACGTAATACCGATATCAACAGTATCACCAAGTAGCGCATCCGGATCTTGTAGTTTAAATGCAAGACCAAGTACAGTAGCTACAGGTGCAAGTGTAATATAACGTTTGCTCCACGATACGCGGATACCTAACGTTTCTTTACCTTCAAATTCTTCTTTAACAACGCGACCCATATCTGGAATACCACCAGCATCAGAACCCGCTTCAGGACCCGTCAATGCGAAACATGGTACTTCAGTACCGTTTGCTAGACCTGGTAACCAACGATCTTTTTCTGCTTGTGTACCGTAATGTGCAAGTAATTCGCCAGGACCTAATGAGTTAGGTACCATTACTGTTACCGCAGTAGATAAACTACGCGTTGCAATCGTTGTTACAATTGTTGAGTTAGCGTAAGCAGAGAATGCTTTACCGCCGTATTCTTTTGGAATGATAAGCGCAAAGAAGCCGTTTGATTTAATGAAATCCCAAACTGGTTTTGGTAAATCACGATCTTCATGAACGATTTTATAATCATCCAGCATGCCCATTAATGTTTTAAGTTCGTTATCAATGAAGCTTTGTTCATCTTTACTTAACTTAGGTGTTGGGTAGCTAAGCATTTTATTCCAATCAGGGCTACCTGCGAATAAATCACCATCCCACCAAACACTACCAGATTCCATTGCTTCCTGCTCTGTTTGTGAAAGCGGTGGCAAGATCTTCTTAAACACTTTAAATAATGGTGCTGTGATATTATTTTTTCTAAACTCACTCATTGCGCTCATAACTATTTCCTTTTGTTTCACTATTTTGATGCTGTATTTACAACTTTGGAGCTGTATGAACAACATCCAAATAGCTAAATTGCATCTACATGCTTGTAGTTTCTGTTGAGGTATTCATTCCTGATGCCAAATAAGGGATCACTTTACGAATTAGCCCCTCGACATCAATATCTTGATTAAAATCTGCTTTTGCAATATCCATCAATGCGCCACTTGAACCCATCGTAAATACTGCAGTACCCAAGGTAAAATGTAATCGCCAGAACAATTCTTGCGATGACAATGCTGGGTTCGCTTTCAATAAAGCCTTAGTTATGTTGGCTAAGACTTCACCGTAATGCGTAGTGGTATACCAACGTAAATGCCCTTGCTCATCGGTGTAGCTGCGACCAAGCAATTGCATAAAGATCACGGTACCATTTTTACTTTGTTGCTCTAACGCTAATAGCGGATCAACAAAACTGTTAAACACATCTAACAACGATGGTTTTTCAGCTTGTGTACACAAGGCTGTTAACTTCTCATTCAGTAGGGGCATGAAGAGTTCGAGATGTCGAGCGATGACCGCTTGAATCAATTCTTTCTTAGAACCAAAATGATAATTAACCGATGCCAAATTCACACTTGCTCGTGTAGTTATCAAGCGTAAAGAAGTATCAGAAAACCCGTGTTCAGCGAACAAGCTTTCGGCTGCATCGAGAATGCGAGTTTTTGTATCCAACTTACTAACCATAATTAACCCTTTTTAAACGAACGTTTTAAAATTACGTTCTGACGGACGAAATGTCAATACAATGTAAACAAATGTTTGAAACAAATGTATTGAAGTTGTCCTAGTTCGCATTTTTCTACGAACACAAAATTAAAAACACCCATTAGTGGGTAGCTACAGTAAGGGGGTTAGCGATAAACACGAGCGCCGATATTTACCACCTACTCCCTCAAATATAGCACTGTTAAAATGAATAAAGCGCCAACCTAAGTTGACGCTTTATTTATATTCGAACAGTTTTTAAAACACTAACGAGTGACTACGTTATTACTCATTCAGTTTTATTTTCCAGATTGCTGGACCTTCAACATGCGCAGATACACCATTCGTATCGACAGCAACAGTCATTGGCATATCTACAACATCAAATTCGTAGATTGCTTCCATACCTAAGTCAGCAAATGCAACAACACGAGACTTCTTAATTGCTTTAGATACAAGGTATGCTGCACCACCAACAGCCATTAAATAAACAGCTTTATGCTTCTTGATACTTTCAACCGTTGCAGGACCACGTTCAGATTTACCAATCATGCCTAATAAACCAGTCTGTTCTAACATAGTATCGGTAAATTTATCCATACGTGTTGCAGTTGTTGGACCAGCTGGGCCTACAACTTCATCACCCACAGCATCAACTGGACCTACGTAATAGATAAAGCGATTAGTAAAGTCTACGCCTTCTGGTAGGCCTTCGCCTTTATCTAACATGTCTTTAATACGCTTATGAGCCGCGTCACGACCCGTTAAAATCTTGCCTGATAATAGAACAGTTTCGCCTGTTTTCCATTCCAGTACTGACTCTGGTTTAATGTCATTTACGTTAACACGGCGAACACTATCGCTTACTTCCCATGTCACTTCAGGCCAGTCTTCTAATTTAGGCACATGCAATTCAGCAGGGCCAGAACCGTCAAGTGTAAAGTGGGTATGGCGTGTCGCGGCACAGTTAGGGATCATCACAACAGGTTTTGATGCTGCATGTGTTGGGCAAGATTTTATCTTAATATCCAATACTGTTGCCATGCCACCTAGGCCTTGCGCGCCAATACCAAGTTTATTAACACGATCAAAAATATCTAAACGCATTTTTTCATCTGTCGTTTCAGCACCACGTTCCATCAGTTCATGGATGTCAACAGGTTCCATTAATGACTCTTTTGCCATTACTGCTGCTTTTTCTGCCGTACCGCCAATGCCTATACCAAGCATACCCGGTGGACACCAACCTGCACCCATCGTCGGTACTGTTTTCTCAATCCACGCGGCAACATCATCAGATGGATTTAACATCACCATCTTACTTTTGTTTTCAGAACCGCCGCCTTTCGCTGCGATCATCACTTCAACTTTCGCGCCTGGTACCATTTCTACGTGAACAACACCCGGTGTATTATCTTTGGTATTTTTACGTGCGCCCGCAGGATCTGCAACAATAGATGCACGTAATGGATTACCTTCGAAAGCGTAACCACGACGAATACCTTCATCAACCATTTCTTGTACAGTTTGATCTGTTTCCCACTGCACATTCATGCCAATTTTAACGAAACAAGTCACAATACCCGTGTCTTGACAGATTGGACGTTTACCTTCCGCTGACATACGAGAATTAATTAAAATCTGCGCAATCGCATCTTTAGCGGCTTGGCTTTTTTCTGCGTTGTAGGCTTTTTCCATTGCTTGGATAAAATCAAGCGGATGGTAATATGAAATGTATTGTAGTGAATCTGCAATACTGTCGATAAAGTCCGCTTTACGGATAACTGTACTCATGGTCAACTCCCTTTTGCTTACTCACTGTGTTAACTAATTATTATATTTATCATCTTCAAAGCCATAGAGCGGCTTTAAAATAGTTAACAATAAGATATGTTGCCTATATCATACCTTTGCTGATCACTTCTCTCCACTAAAAACTGAACTAAACAGATACAAAGTAACAACAGAAGCACAACTTTACAGCAACAGGTTTTATATTTAACCCTTATATCAATCAAGATTAATTCGGCTATTTGTGATAACCTCCGCGCATCAAAATTTAGGGATCTGCTGTACTAATGAAATCACTTGTAATAAAACCAATCGCCTTTCCTAGCAATGGCATTCATTCCTTTTTTGCCCCGCTAAGTCATGCCCCTTGGTCAATTTTACTTGAGTCAGGATCCGTTGATCACATTGATAGTCAATTCCATATCATCGTTGCAGACCCCATTGCGACTATCGTTACTGAAGACAATCAAACGACCGTTAACCAAGCAAGTGGAAAAACTGTCACTAACACAGATTCATTTACGGTATTACAGAACCTAAATCAGACGTTAATTGGTGATATAGAGCAACATAAGCTTAATGTCGAACTGCCGTTTATTGCTGGTGCACTGGGTTATTTTGGTTATGACCTCGGCCGTAATATCGAGAACATTGCCAGTATTGCGAATAATGACCTGCACTTCCCCGATATGGCTGTAGGCTTATATGATTGGGCGATTGTCATTGATATTAAGCAACAGCAAGCATGGCAAGTACAATTTAGTGACAACGCCGAACAAGCTTGGCAAACACGTCACAAATGGCTAAAAGAATGTAGTGTTGGTGAAGAGTTACAAAATGCAGCAATGAGTCCATCATCAACGCATTTTGAATTACAAAATAGCTGGCAGTCGAACATGTCAGAACAGCAGTACCACAGTAAATTTCATCAAATTCAAGCGTACTTATCCGCAGGTGATTGCTATCAAATCAATCTAGCACAGCGCTTTAACAACCAATATAGAGGTGATGAGTGGCAAGCTTATTGCACTTTAAGTCAGCATAATAAAGCTCCTTTTTCTGTATTCATGCGCCTTGAAAACCAAGCGGTATTGTCTATTTCTCCAGAGCGTTTTATTCAAGTTAAAGATGGCACGATTGAAACTAAGCCAATTAAAGGCACACGCCCACGTAGTCAAGATCCAATCATTGACCGTGCTAATGCAAAAGCCTTACAGAATGCCGACAAAGACCGTGCTGAAAACTTAATGATTGTTGATTTACTGCGTAATGATATTGGTAAAGTGGCGGTACCGGGTTCGGTTAGCGTACCTAAATTATTTGATGTCGAAAGTTTTCCTGCAGTGCATCATCTCGTTAGTACCATTACCGGAAAATTGCCAGATGATAAAAAACCAAGCGAATTATTACGCGCCAGCTTCCCTGGAGGCTCAATTACGGGCGCACCAAAAATTCGTGCGATGCAAATTATTGAAGAGTTAGAACCACACCGCCGTTCACTCTATTGCGGTAGCATCGGCTATTTATCCGCGCACGGGCATATGGATACGAGTATTACCATCCGCACATTACTGTGTGATAACGGGGAAATATACTGCTGGGCTGGCGGTGGTATTGTCGCTGACTCGGTAGCTGAAGAGGAATATCAAGAAACATTTGATAAATTAGCCAAAATATTACCTATACTTTAAATTAGTCATCCAGTACTTTAGTTATATAGTCATACATCCGTTGAAGCACGTAGTTTCAACATCATGAGTTGCAGGGACGCATATGGATATTAATTCTTTAACTTCACGTTTTGTACTGTCACCCAGTACTGAGCCAATCAGTAAATTAACAAAAATATTTACACCTGCGGCCGTGCTATTTCCGATTGTTGAACGAGAACACCAACTGAACCTCATTCTCACTCGCCGAGCGTCACATCTGCGTCACCACAGTGGCCAAATAGCCTTGCCGGGCGGCAAAACAGAAAAAACAGATAGCTCCTCGATTGCAACGGCATTACGTGAAACCCATGAAGAAATAGGTATTCCAGCCAACAAAATAACGGTGCTTGGCACATTACCCAGCAGACCCACAATTAGTCGTTATTATGTCACACCTGTCGTTGCCTTAGTCGATGGTGATTATCAATCAAAAATAGATCCGAACGAAGTGGATGAAATTTTTGAAGTCCCCTTATCGTTTTTACTTGATGATGATAATCATATTATCGAAAAAAGTTTATTTAAGGGTAAGTACCGTGAAGTGACGTTTATGCCTTGGGGGAAATATCCGATTTGGGGTACAACAGCGGCTATTATTAAAGATTTTTCTAAACATATTCGTTCGAATTAAAAGTTAACCTTTCACATAAAAAAATGCGCCTACACTATTTTACTCGTTAGACGCACTGTTATTCTATGAATGCTATAAACTACTCAGCCGCTTTATCAACCATGTGTAAATGCACATCTTGTTGTGGGAATGGAATAGACAAACCTTCTTTATCAAAACGAATTTTCACTTCCCGTGTGATATCCCAATACACATCCCAGTAATCTTCCGTTTTCACCCAAGGGCGAACAATGAAATCAACCGATGATGTATTAAGCGTATGCAATTTGATAATCGTTTCTGGATTTTTTAATACTGCAGCATGCGAGTGCACAATATCAGCCAGTACTGTTTCAGCTAACGCTATATCATCGCTATAACCAATACCAAATACCATATCAACACGGCGTACACGTTCATGTGTAACGTTCTTAATAATATCGCCCCAAATCTTACTGTTCGGTACAATGATCACTTGGTTATCAAACGTTTTAATCGTGGTATTCACTAAGCTCATGTGTGCCACTTTACCGGATACACCACCAGCTTCAACAAAATCACCTTCATCAAATGGGCGATAGATTAATAACATCATGCCAGAAGCAAAGTTAGATAAGGTATCTTGTAGTGCAAAACCGATGACTAAACCCGCAACACCAAAACCGGTTAATATCGGCGTTAAATCAACACCAATCTGTGATAATGCGATAAGTAAACCAATCGCAAACACGATATTACCCGACATCGATATAAAGAAATCTTGTATCAATCGAGATAATTGTAGATTAGGAGAAGAAACGGCCTTTTTAACCATTCTACGTGTTAGCTTTTTAAACCAGCGGAACATCAAAATGATGAAAGCAAAAATAAGTACTTTGAATAATAATTCCGGCGCATTATCCGCCAGCCACTGACCCGTACCCTCGCCCCAAGTCGAGATAATAGATAAGATAAGATCAACATTTAATAACTCATCCGTTAACGTCCCTGTCGCTTCAAACAATTGCTGCTTATATTGCGTCGTATCTAATGCCATTTTATCCGCAAGGGCGACAAGAAATTTTAACGTAGTAATATCATTCGTTACTTTACGTTCTGCAAGAATATGTTCCAGCTGGATTGCAGTTTTCTCGCCTTCAGTCGCCTCTTTAAGCTGCTTACTTAATGCTGTTTCTTGCTGGTGATCAAACGTTAACGATGCCGACATAAACTCAAGACGGTGTTCAATATCGCTAATCAACGCTTTTTCTTTCAGTGGTACCGGCTGATCTAATAATTTCAACCACTGGTAGTTGACCCATTGGTCACTGAGTAAGCGCGTCGAAAAACGACGAGATTCATCAAGTGACTTCTGTGCTAATAATTTACCTTCATTGGTTTCTGTCTCTAATTTTTTTTCAATGATCGTAATCTTATTTAAAAGATAATTCGATGCATCAGAAATAAATTTAACTTGTTGATTCACTTGTTTCAACAAAACGTCATCAGAACCCTCAGTACGCTGATCAATTAAGCCTTGAATGACGTCTCGTAACGCATCGTTTTTATTAAGTAATTGTAATCGTACAACGTCTTTAGCAGAGCCTGTCATTGCTTGAGACTCGCTATACAGTACTGATATTTCTTTATCAAGCTGATTGAGTTTTTCTATTTGGGGTGATGATATTTGTGCCAGAGAAAGGTTAGACACTAATAACAAACACAATAAAACGATGACTCGCATAATTAATCCAACTCTATGATTAAAATATAGCAAACGAGCAACTATCATTAGTTGCTCGTTATTAAGAGGTGTTAGGCCTCATGATTAAACGTGGTATAAAATAAAATTATAGCCACGCTTGCGGTGTAGAAACTACCTTCACGAGTGCTTTTTGTGCATCATTTTGGGGTTCAAGATCATCGTAATGCCAGCTCGCTAGTGGTGGCATTGACATCAAAATAGATTTGGTACGTCCTTTACTTTGCAAACCGAAAATAGTGCCACGGTCAACAATCAAATTAAACTCAGCATAACGCGTACGGCGGAACAGTTGGAACTCACGTTCTTGTTCTGTATACGTTTGGTTTTTACGTTTAGCAATGATTGGGGCATATGCTTGGGTATAACCCTGAGCAACAGACTCAATAAAACGGAGACTCGTTTCCATATCCCATGCGTTCAAATCATCATAAATGATACCGCCAATACCACGGTACTCTTCACGGTGTGGCATGTAGAAATATTCGTCAGCATCTTGTTTAAACTGCTCGTATAAGTCATCACCAAATGGGGTTACAGCATCACGAGCAACGGTATGGAAATGACGGGCATCATCTTCATATAAATGAATTGGTGTTAAATCAAATCCACCACCAAGCCACCAATGTTGCTTGCCTTCATTATCAGTCACCATAAACATACGTACATTCGCATGACTCGTCGGTGCATGGGGATTGCGTGGATGAACAACAACGGATACACCCATTGCTTGATACGCGAGTCCTGTAAACTGTGGTCGCTTTGCCGATGCCGCAGCCGGTAGTTTATCACCGCTCACCATCGAAAAGTTGACACCCGCACTTTCATACACCTCACCATTACGTAAGACACAACTTGTTCCTTTGCCAAGATGGCTAGTCCAATTATCAGCAATAAATTCACCGTTGGTTTCTTCAGCTTGAAACGCTGAAATAATTGATTGTTGGATATTACGGAAAAATGATTCTAATTCATTGATACTGACAGTCATAACTACCTTACTTACCACTTTAGCAACACAAATTTAAATATATGTAGCCTAAAAAGATTATTAATAAAAAAATACACTCACAAAATGAGTATGAAAAAAGAGACTAAACCGCTTTAGCGTAGATGCCTATAGGTCTAACAAAAGCGGTTAAATATATTATGCAGAGATCTCAGCGTAGAGCTCACAAAATTGCTGAGTTACTTTATGCTTGGGCGCACAACTGATCAAAGGCTGGGAAAGATTGTGTGATTCTTTTACTTTAACAGAGCTGTGAATCAAGGTGTTTAAAATAGGTAAATCTTCCGCTCTTAATTCTGCGACCAATTTTTTAGGAAGACTGGCCTGTCCCTGATATTGATTAACGACAATGCCTTCTACACGTAATTTATCATTGTGATCTTGACGTGTTTCTTCAATGTTCGCCAATAAGCTATATAAGCCACGACGTGAGAAATCATCACAATCAAATGGAATCAAGCAGGTATCCGCTGCAATTAACGCTGATAAGCTATAAAAATTAAAGGCCGGTGGTGTATCAATATAAATTTCATCGTAATCACGCTTCAGTTTTACCATCGCGTCACGTAATTTATAGATCTTATGGCGTTGTTCTAATTTAACAATCAGCTCACCCAGTAGTTCTGATGCAGGCATAATGGCCAGATTAGGAAAGGCTGTAGGGGTAATAAAGTCATGATAAGGTCGCCCTTTCATAATAATATTTAATGTTTGCTCAAAAAACTCAGCAACACTAAAATTAACCTTATAATCATTACCCAATAAATAGGCACTGGTATTACATTGACTATCTAAATCAATAATCAGTGTACGCTTGCCTTCTGATGCAGCAATTGCAGCCAAATTACTACAGATCGTAGATTTACCTACGCCACCTTTTTGATTAAACACAACACGGATCACGAGACACTCCTTTCCCTATAATTATTTAACGATTTAACTCTCTAACGCAGATTGACAGACTATCGATTCTACTTGATGCAATTGTAATAATTTAGTCAATTCTTCAGGTGGCTCAATATCTGTAAATAATTTATGAACCTGATTCACATTACCAATGTTAACCATAGCATTACGGCCAAATTTAGTGTGATCAACAGGTAAAAATACTTCTTGTGAACACTCGATAATCGCTTGTGTTACACGTACTTCTTGATAATCGAAGTCCAATAGAGAGCCATCCATATCTAAACCACTGATGGTCACAATACCGAAGTCCATTCTAAATTGTTTAATGAAGTCGACCGTTGCTTCGCCAACAACGCCAGCATCTTTATTACGTACTTCACCACCCGCAACAATGACGCGAAAATCAGGTTTCTGCATCAAAATCGTCGCCACATTAAGATTGTTGGTAACGATACGTAAACCAGTATGATTTAATAATGCGTGAGCCAATGCTTCAGATGTAGTGCCTATATCAATAAATAGCGATGAACCATCTGGAATAAGTTCTGCCATCGCTTGTGCGATCTTCATTTTTTCTTTCGCCGTTTTTTGCTTACGATTAACGTAAGAATCATTAACGACGCTGCTTTCTAACAATGATGCACCACCATGATGACGGCGAACCAAGTTTTTCTCAGCTAGTTCATTTAAATCTCGACGGATTGTCTGTGGGCTTACTGAAAAGTGTTCTACCAATACTTCAGTACTAACAAACCCCTCTTCCTTAACCAACGAAATTATTTTTTGATGACGTGTATTTTGTCTCACATCGTTCTCCCTGTTACCCCTAATGTCATTATTGAAAGGGAGTTTTAATTTACTCTTTAGTTTATATCATATTTACACGCGTAAGCTTAAAAAATAGTACCAATAAACAAAGTTTAACGTTGTTTTGCGATATACTCATGGCTGTTCGCTCATATTTTCAAGTTGCAATCATCAAGTTCAATACAATTAACAGCGACTATATTCAAGTAACTACTATTATTCAAATAACGAAAAATCAATGAGACAATAAAATGGCTTCAGATCCCGATAAACTACTTAAACAACACCCCGGATTAACCCATTCAGAACTCCAAAAAGTTACCTCCCACGTCCAACGAGAAAAAGATGACTGGTTCCTCAACACCGTCATGATCCAAGGGCATACAGTGCCGTTCAAATTTAAACGCAAAAAAGCCTATAAATCATTAACAGGGGCAAGCGTAAATTTAACGTATTATCCTGAAATAGAAACCGTGGCAGGGTTTAAAATAGAAATAATGCATGTGGTCAGAATTAAAAAATCATAATGTATTTTATACCAATGTGGCATGGTA
Source organism: Moritella sp. 24 (assembly GCF_018219155.1). Classification (NCBI taxonomy): domain Bacteria; kingdom Pseudomonadati; phylum Pseudomonadota; class Gammaproteobacteria; order Alteromonadales; family Moritellaceae; genus Moritella; species Moritella sp. 24. The sequence continues at coordinate 3,622,567 of NZ_CP056123.1, forward strand.
TGTTTTTATATTGTGATTAGGCTTGTTGCAAGCATTTCAGCGAGTTACACTAGAGTAAATATTACTAAACTTAACGTATGATTCGAGGGAACGACCAGATGAGTAAATCTAAAATCATAGCGGGTATTGCTGCTGTCGGTGCTATCTTGTATGCCACTTCAATTTATTGGAGTGTTGAACCAGACAACTTTAGCCCAACACAAGCGACAGAAACGCTAGTCAAGAATAATGCCGATATCGCAGTTGGTTCATATACGACAGCAACATTGATTAAAACGATTCAAACGCTAGACGAAAAAAATGGCGGTTACCTAAGTAACTCTGTATTACCACCAGCAATCTTTATGGATAATATGCCGTCTTGGGAATATGGTCTGTTAGAACAGTCTCGCGATCTAATGTTGGTATTACGTCGTGATTTAAGCCGTTCACAAACGCAATCAACTGAAAATAAAGACTTACAAAAAGCACACGGTTCATTAAATGTTGAGCACACGCGTTTATTCCCAACAAACGCAGATTCAGAATATAAAAAGACAGTTGAAGAATTACAACTATATCTTGCTAAATTAGGTGATTCACAATCTGACGCACAATTCTATGCGCGTGCAGATAACCTTGCAGAATGGTTCAAACAAGTTGAAAAACGTCTTGGTTCATTATCACAACGCTTAAGTGCATCTGTTGGCCAATACCGAATCAATACCGACTTATCTGGTGATGCAGGTGCTGAACAATCAACATTTACACCATCTGGTGCAACAGTTAAAACGGCATGGGTAGACATCGATAATGTATTCTGGGAAGCACGTGGTTCTTCTTGGGCACTATATCACTACCTAAAAGCGGCACGTATTGACTTTAAAAGCGTGTTAGAAAAGAAAAACGCACTGGCAAGTGTTGACCAAATCATACTTGAATTAGAAGCATCACTACAACCTGTAAGCAGCCCAATCATTTTAAACGGCGCTGGTTTTGGTGTTTTTGCTAACCATTCATTAGTAATGGCAAACTACTTGTCTCGTGCAAATGCGGCTGTTATTGACCTACGTAGATTACTAGAACAAGGTTAATCTTTGTTGATATAAATAACGCTTAAGCCCGTCACTCCATTTTAAAAGAGTGACGGGCTTTTTTGTGCCTGAAATTCATGACAAACTGCATACCTAACAAAAATATACATTAAGCACAGCTAAGGATGCTCGCACAATGCAAACAGTACTCATCACGGGCGCTTCAACAGGGATTGGCTATCACGGGGCTGTCACACTTAAAGCTACGGGTTATCGTGTCTTTGCTACCGCAAGAAAGCCAGAAGACGTAACCGCGTTAATCGCACAAGGTTTTGAAAGTGTACAACTGGACTTAAGCTCTACAACCTCAATTACCACTGCAGTTGCACATATCGCTAAACTCACCGAGGGTAAGATTGATGTACTGTTTAATAATGGTGCTTATGGTCAACCCGGTGCAGTCGAGGACTTACCCACTGATGAGTTACGTAAACAATTTGAAGCGAATGTATTTGGTTGGCACGAACTCACCACACAAATTATTCCGTTAATGCGCGCCAATGGCCGTGGCCGTATAATACAAAACAGTTCTGTTTTAGGCCTAGTCGCAATGAAATATCGCGGGGCGTACAACGCCAGCAAGTTCGCAATCGAGGGCTTAACGGATACGTTACGTCTAGAGCTGCGAAATTCCCCTATCAAAGTTTCTTTAATTGAACCAGGGCCAATAGTCAGCCAGTTCAGAGCCAATGCATTAAGCGCTTTTCAAGAACACATCGATATCGAAAACAGCGTACACACCAAGGACTACCAACAGCAAATCAGCCGCTTGGGTAAAAAGGATGTCAGTAATCAATTTACTTTAGGCCCAGAAGCAGTAACCAAGGCTCTGATTCATGCCATTGAAAGCAACAAACCTAAAGTACGTTATTACGTGACCTTTCCAACTTATTTATTTGCCTTGTTGAAGCGTATTTTACCATTTCGGGTATTGGATGGAATATTAGCTAAATCAGGGTGATATCAGAATTAAGTTAGCACAACTAACAAGACTATAAATATGACCATAAGGTACCTGAATATGAATGATATAAACATCTTATTTGATTACAACGGGCACTTACCGGAATGCCCTACATGGTGTGAACAAAGCCAAAGTTTATACTGGACTGATATCTTAGAAAAACAAATACACCGATATGATGTATTAACAAAAAAACATACCGTATTACATTTTTCTGAAGAAGTCGGCAGCTTTGCATTAAGAGAATCAGACGGTTTTATCTGTGCGATGCGAACAGGGATCTACTTAACCGATCCCGCTGGACAGTTAGATAAAAAAATATGTGATAACCCGAACAACCCAGCGCTGGCTCGTTTTAATGATGGTGGCGTCGATCAATTCGGCCGTTTTTATGCGGGTACATATTGGTCACCTAAGGACTTTAATGGCGCCTTGTTATGCCGTGTCGATGCACAACTCAATACCAAAGTAATACACGCTGACATCCTTGGGGCTAATGGCTTGGCATTTAGCCCAGATAAACAATGGATGTATACAACAGATACACCAAACCGCGTGATGTATCGAACACCTCTCAATGAATTGGGTGATGCTGGCACAAGAGAGATATTCAAACAATTTGCACCCGACTACGGCCGACCAGATGGTGCGGCAATGGATATCGAGGGTTGCTACTGGGTTGCAATGTTCAACGGCTCTAAAGTTATTCGAATTTCACCAAATGGCGAAATCTTAGCTGAATATCCGCTACCAGTTAAAAATCCAACTATGGTCTGTTTTGGTGGGAGTGATATGAAGACGCTTTTCATTACATCTGGACGCGAAAATATGTCAGCAAGTGAGCGTGCTGCATCACCATTATCAGGTTGTATTTTCACTCTAAAAACAGCTGTTGGAGGCATGATTAAACCTCGTTTTAAAGAAGCTTAATCTTTTTTACTGCAACTCATTTGCCTTGTTAAAAATGATTTAACCCTTTAGAGTATTAAACAATATCTTAGCCAATTCAGGTTAATACTCTCTTTATCTGTATCCAACTTTGGAGTAACAATGACAACAAAATCAGCTTATGACCAGCTTTCTCAGCATTTTAAAAAGATCCATAATTTAAGTCATTTATCTTCTATTTGTGGTTGGGACCAAGCAGCAATGATGCCTGCTGGCGGTAATGAAGCTCGCTCTGAGGCAATGGCTGAGTTAGCGGTTATGATCCACCAGCAAAGCACAGTCCCACAACTTGCCGATTTAATTAAACAAGCACAGTCAGACCAATTATCAGCAGAGCAACAAGCAAGCTTAGCGGAAATAGACCGCAGCTGGCAGCAAGCTAATATTGTGCCTGAAGAATTAGTTTCAGCTAAATCGCTAGCAGGTTCTAAATGTGAGCACGCTTGGCGTACTCAACGCAAAGAAAATGACTGGGCTGGTTTTGCTAAGAACTTAAAAACCGTTGTTGAATTATCACGTGAAGAAGCAACTATTCGTGCACAAGCAAACAACTGCAGTAACTATGATGCCCTAATGGACTTGTACGAACCTGGCATGACTAGTGCACAACTTGATCCAATCTTTGATGATGTAAAGTCATGGTTGCCAGAACTAACACTAGCAGCGCAAGAAAAACAAAAATCAGATAATGTCATCATGCCAACAGGTCACTTCCCTATTGCCGCACAGCAGCAACTTGGTTTAAAGACGATGGGTATTTTAGGTTTTGATTTTGACCACGGTCGTCTTGATGTATCAGCCCACCCATTCTGTGGCGGCGTCTCTTCAGATGTACGAATTACCACGCGTTATGAAGAAGATGATTTCACCCAAAGTTTAATGGGTGTCGTCCATGAAACAGGTCATGCGCGCTATGAACAAGGTTTACCAACAGCATTAAATCACTTACCTGTGGGTCAAGCGCGTTCAATGGGCATCCATGAAAGCCAAAGTTTATTATTTGAAATGCAATTAGGCCGCAGTCAGGAATTTTTAACCCTACTAACGCCAGAAATTAAACAAGCATTCAATGGCACAGATACCAACATTTATAATCCACTCAATCTAAGTCAGTGCTACACCCGCGTGAAGCCTGATTTCATCCGTGTTGATGCCGATGAAGTGACGTACCCAGCTCACGTTATGCTGCGTTATGAAATCGAACAAGCATTAATGAATGGCGATATTGAAGTCGATGATATTCCAGAACTATGGGCGCTTAAAATGCAACAATATTTAGGTGTGGATACTAAAGGTAATTACCGTAATGGTTGTATGCAAGATGTGCATTGGACAGATGGTAGCTTTGGTTACTTCCCGTCTTATACACTAGGTGCCATGTATGCGGCTCAGTTTATGACGAAAATTAAGCAAGAGATGGATGTATCTGCCATTATTACCAGCGGTGATTTATCACCTATATTCACTTGGCTTAAAACTAACATTTGGCAAAATGCGTCATTATTAAGTACTAATGATTTAGTGAAAAAAGCAACGGGTGAAACACTCAACCCTGCTCACTTTAAAGCACATTTACAGGCGCGTTATTTGTAAGTTTTGGTATTTAATACTTTTCACTAATTACTATGCTTAATAATGAAAAAGGCCACAAATTAAATTTGCGGCCTTTTTATTAGAACTAATTATAATTTCGAATTACTTCATCGGTAATGAAATCTGTTGTAATGAAACTGCACCTGGTACTAATTCTAGCATCATTTTTCCAGCTCCCCCTTCACCATCGCCATTACCGTCGGCAATGATAACTTTAATTTGAATATTATTTTTATTGGCTAAGCTAATCACCATCCGGCCATCATCGGCAAATTCAATTGGTCCTTGCAGCTTCATCGTAATCGGATAACTGTGTAAGTTATGGGATAAATCAAGCGTTACATGCATATTTGGTGAATCCATATATACATCCAGCTCAATCTTAAAATTAAGCTGCTGGGTATCTTCATTCCAGATAATATAACCCGTTGGAACCACGGTTTTACCATCAACAGTTGGGTAACGTGGGCGCATGATCATCGTCCCCGTAGGCACATCACTACCACCTAGAAGTACCAATTTAGCCTGTACATATACTTCTGATGAAATCATCTGCTGGGCATGAATTTTTACCGGTATACGGTTATTAATTGGATCATACTCACCTACTTCCGTTGGCATAAATGCACTAATAAAAGTCTTAGATAGATTTTCTGAGCAACTGCTACCAATCGCACAGCCTGTTTGTGCATCTGTAATTAGTCCATCAAAGCCACCATCATTTACACTTAATAAAGCAAAGTTACTGGTAAGCGTTTCTTGTCCTTCATTCCAACGATAATCGCGATTACTGTCCGTCGTTGGCATCATCAATGGGTTAAATACAAAGTTATCCGCAGGTGCCGCTCTAAACGGGATGCGAATATCAGGACCACCTTGATCTTCAGCACTGGTTTCTTTCAGTAGTGTGGTTTGTAACGGATAACCAGCTTCACTACAGATAACAGAGCCGCTAGTACAATCAACTTGTTCTTTCGTTGCATTTTCTTGTGAAATTAATGAATACTGATAAACATTCGCACCTTGATCTTGCCAGTTTTCCATTGGTGAGAAGGTTAATATTTTATTATCATATTGCATCACACCTGGTACAGTTGACTGACAAACACCCGCACTATTGACAACCTCAACGCGGAAGGAACCTGTATTACAACTATTACCAAGTACTAAGCTCGCTTTATCAATTTGCTGACTAAAAGCAATAAAGATATCTCTGTCTGCCTGCAAATCAAAGATATTAAACTTATCATCTTCTACGACAGTACCACTGCCATCAGAACCACCTGCACAACGACCAGCAATATCATTAGCATAATTAGCTTCAACTAAGGCACAAGTGTAACCAGGGACTGTACCTTCAACCATGGGTGAAGTTTGGCGTAATTCTTGGACTTTATACGGGGTGGTAAAACGCTGTTGTAAATACGCAATATTACCAGCTAAATCTTCAATGCTGCCTGTAATCGTATATGCTGTTGAAGACGCTAAATTAGTAATAGGGTCAATCACGATAGAGGAACCGTCTTGACTAATGACAGTATCAATCACAGTATTATTTTCATCTTTAAGAACAAGATTCTGCAATGATGATAACGTTAACGGCTCATCATAAGTTACTGTGACATTATCACCTAAGCTAAAGTGAGTGATATTCTCCGCCGGATAAGCAGATTGAAATTCAGGTGGCTTAATATCAACAGCAGGTGCAGGCGTTTCATCAGCAGTATATGACTCCATATGGAAAGAGACTTGTGCATGGGCATTATCCACACCTAAAATCTTCACATCAATTTCACTGACTGCATCAATGATCATGGTTGGACCTTCCGTTCTCACGGTGCCGATCAATTCAAGATGCATAATATTCTGACTTAAACCACCGTTGGCTTTACCATTCAGCTTACCATCTTCGTCATAACCATCCGTCGTCATTGCAACATCCATAAATAGATGTAACTGCTTTGACGCATATTTATGATCAGAATTGGTATTATTAATTAAATAACCGGTTGCATCAGAAATATTGGTCATACGAATATTGCCAGTATCGAAACCCGTCGGGAATTCACCTCCCACTTTAACTGTTAAGCTTGAGCTATTTAAAATAGATCCCTTACGAATTACAAGTGGCGAAGCGTCATCAAAGTTACCTAGATTTGCTAATTCAGTAATCAAGTCTGAGTCAACATAAGTTGTATCATTACCACCAATTAGCACAGACTTAATCGTTACTGCATTGGTCAGTTCACCAGAGTAAGGTGACGCCTGATTATTTGTATTCACGGTAACGTTCATCGGCTTAAATGCATGCTCTCCCGAATCTAACACCGTAAATGTTTTTTCTAAACCCGCAAAACTATTACCTATACTGTCCTTAACGTCATTGCTGATAATTAGCTCATACGTAGCATCAACATCAAGGTCATCTGCTGGATCAAATGTGATATAACGACCTCTGACAATTAAATCACCCGCAACTTGCTCTGTCGAACCCACTTTTTGAAATTTAAATGTATCACCAGCAATTAGCGTTGTCGCATCAATGTCATTAGTTGTACGTAAGCGTAATGATGTAAATGTCGTAAACGGCAAATCATCAGTCGGATAAAAACCATTTGTATCTAATGCAAAACTCACCGAGTCTTTCGCTAATCGCGTCGTAAACGTTAATGGATCTTCCTCAGTTCGCTCTGCAGTTAACTCTTTATTTCCATCAGCTTCATTAATCAAGCCGATAGCATAAGTAACTGAATATTGTTCGCCCGCTTTAAGCGCAGCTTTCGGTTTAAATGCCAGACCATCCGCCATCGGATTATTAGGGTCTGTGGCAAAGCTACCTTCAGTCACCTCAACCGACGTCACCTCAACAACATTTCCTTTGCTGTCTGACAACGTAAACGCTTTCGCTGAAAAACGATCTAGCGGATGAGAAAATGACAGTAACACGGATGTATTCACAGCAACGTCGGCTTGGCCATTAAATGGAAATGAATAAAACGTATGCGCATCAAATAAGCTCTGAGCACGACGCTTTGCTAATTCATCACGGCTTTCTTCTGCTGTTAGAATTGGCTCTTCTGCTTTCTCATTATCTTGTGGCTCGACACCACAACCAGCAAGTGTAATCGCTGAAGCAATCAAGCTATATTTAAAAAATGAATTTAAACGAGCGTTAATATTTGTCATAAAGCCCCCTTAAAATTTCGTCGCAAACGAAAGTGAAATAGTAGAGACAGTACCTTCTAATTCAACAGATGAATTGTTCGCGCTGTCTTGGTGTGTAATTGTATGATCAGTTGGGTCAAGTACTTGTAACTGATAGGCTAAATCAATCTGCCAAGGGTAAGCCGTTAAGCCTGTACCCTTATGGAAATAAGAAATACCAGCGCCCATGACTAATTTATCAGCGCTTAGGTAATTTACATCTAACGTGGCTTTATCTGCGTCTAGCGGAGAAACTTCATAGCTTGCACCCGCCATTAATCTAACCGTATCGTCAAAGTTCAGTTCAATACCAGCGCGTGGGATAATGATGTCTTCGAAACCCAAACTAGCCTGATCTTTCACGGTATCATTTATCATTAAATCATTTAAATCAGACCAGTTTTGCTGCTCAGCACTGAATGCTAAACTCACCATACCAGCTTTAATACGAACACCAGCAGAAATAATATCCGGTTGATAAGCATCATAAGTCAGTAGGTTAATTGGTAAATCAGAGACTGTTTGCGTAATCGTCGCAGCGGCTTTAATGTTGGCTTGGCCATAACTTTCACCACGGAAAGCGGCAGCAAATGCAATACCATTACCAGAACAGTTCTTATCACTACCACATGCCATTCGGCCTAAATCTAAGGTGATACCGGCGATCGGTGTAATAGCGGGTTCAGCAGCAACCGCCACACGCTCATTACCAGATGCAGTACCATCTAATTCACTTTCTAAACTCATATCAGCATCAGCATGCAATGATACTTGAGCACCACCACCAATCGTTAAACCAGGGATTATTTGAATTGACCCAGATGCTGCCACAAATAATGGTTTCTCACCATAATTAGCCAGTTGACCTGTTTCTGATGTTGCAGAACTAAATGCCATCATCTCTGTACCGTAATTTTCAATACCCGCGATCAATCCAAAATAGATTGGATAAGAAAAATTAAAAAGGTTAGTGATATTAATATTCATACCAGCAAGTAGTGGTTGTGTTGCTTCATCAAATGTTTGATCACCAGCTGTCATATCAGGCGTTGCAGATAATAAACCCACATACATCTCACCTTGGTCTGTCGCAGATAACGCCGCAGGATTGTAATAAGCTGCTGATGATTGTGAATTAAATAAAGAAAAAGATTGTGCCGAAGCAATATCAACAGGTGTTAAACCAAATGTAGAACCTAGGTTACCTAAACTCGCCTGAGCAGTGCCAGCCGTCAGTGCTAATGCAACTGATACAGAAAGTAGAGAGATATTGTTAAAAAGTGTCTTCTTAGTCATTGGTGCTAACTCCATTTAGCGAAACTAAAATAAGTATCCTCTAGTGACTCCAGCCACAACAACGGAATACAAGTTAAATTGTTAAGCGTGCCGAAGTGGACACGCTGTCATTTTTCTGGATGTAAATATACCCTGATTGAGATACCAATTGTCGTACATATATCAGGTTATTTCGTCATTCAGGATCTAATGAGCTAGAAGCATTAGACCCAGCCTCATACCTTATTTTGATAACACTGACGCTAGCTTAGTTATTCCAATTTACTTAGTATGTTTACTCAATCTCTTGAACTAGTTAGCGTATATTTGTAACCATGAAAAAGGGGCTGGTAATAAAGGCGTTGCGCCTTCTATTTTCACAACATCAACTCGCTGAATAAAATCATCGATATTGGTCATCCGTACACCTTTTGCTGGTTTATTCTGATTATCAACGCTGTTGTTATCAAAAAAGTCTTCCCAGTGTCCTAGTACAATTGTATTTGGCTTTGTTTGTTGCAAAATAGCTTCGGGATAATCATCCACTTGATGAAAAGCAGCAACACATAAAATGGCCATATCAACCGCTTTACTATCATCCATTACAGGCATTAACCCATCCGGTGAGTTACTTGCAGCATCTTGATAGTGAATACGATAAGTTGGATTCTGCTGCTTATCTAAAAAGTCGATAATATAGGCATAGGTTTGTCCTTCTTTCCAGCCATAAGCGGTACTTGGTAATTCCGTTAACGCTTCTTCATATATACCTGACATCACTTTAATACCCATAAAGTGCGGTGCGTGATCTGATTTAATAGGCATAAAGCGAATACTGCGGCTTCGGTTATATACCCACTTACCTACTTGTTCACCGACGGCTGCATAATCAGTAATATCCAATAAACGCTCATCATCAATAACCGCAGTCACAATATTCGTCATCGTCGTTGAACCAACAGCCGTTGCCGTAGGCATATGCTTCTGCATGATATAAGGCACATCCATTAAGTGATCATAATGTGCGTGTCCCACTAAAATGAATTCGGCTTGTTTAGCGTGATCCGGTAATAATTTATCAATTAATTTCGTATCAGCCTCGATAGGTAACGGCAAGGTGACATTGACTAAACTGGGGTTAGTAAATGAGGGCGCAGTCATAATACTGTCATTACCATATTGGAATAAGTAACCACCGACACCGAGATATTGAATATCTAGCGTTTTATCTCCACTAACTAACGCCTGGTTATTTATATCTCGTAAAGCGACATCATCTACCAATAAATGATCTACCGATGTAGCACAACCCGATAACAGTCCAACAATAGCACCGCTAATAACAACCCTTAATACACCCGCCTTCATTAATATCTCCCATGCGTAAACAAACAGTCTTGATGAAACAGACCATTAAAATAACAAAAAATTCGGATTCGAAACTAACCAATGCGCGTTTAATATCACATAGGTATTGAATTGGTACTTTATATTGATATCAATTTAGCACTTTTCGCAAGGTGACGTTTTCGAGCATTGTCATTTTTCGTCATTATTGATACGTAACTTGTCATTTTGTTGGCAGTAAAAAGCCTTTATTGGTTGCTTTAATAGAGTCATAGCTTGTTAAGCAGTCTCATCAATAAAGGAAATTGACCATGAAAAAATCTATCATCGCAAAATCACTACTTATTACATCAATGGTATTTACGAGCGTATCGGCAAATGCAGCAGAGCAAGAACCATTAACAACATGGGAAAAAGCGGGCGTATTTTCATCGACAATTATTGTGGGAACAATTGCAGGTGGTCCTATTGGCTTAGTGTTAGGCGTAGCTGCAGGAGATTGGATTAATAATACATGGGATAAATCAATTGAATCCGACAAACTTGTTGCTGAAAATCAGCAGATAGCAGAAAATTTATTGGCAAGTGAATTACAAAATAATCAGCTACAACAAGACGTATTGATTCTAGACCAACAGATACAGCAAATATCAGAAACCGAAGAGTTAAATCAACAGTTGGTGCTAAACGCATTACAATTAGATCTACTCTTTGCTGTTAACCAAAGCGTGATAGACGCAACCAATCAAGCTCGATTAACACAAATAGCGGATTACTTAATTGAACATGACACCATTAACATCGTCTTATCTGGTCATGCAGACCCAAGTGGACAAGATGAACTTAATATTAATTTAGCGCAACAAAGAGCTGTCGCAGTACAAGATAATCTCATTGCGTTAGGCGTTAATGAAAGTAATATTCAAGTGCAATCTTTTGGTGCCGAATACGCAAGCTCTGAACTTGGTGATCTTGTACAATACCCAAGAGATCGTAAAGTGACAATCGAGTTCATCGATAGCCTAGCAGATAGCGCCACAAATGAGGTCGCAATGCAATTCTAGTTATATTTAAACACTTTATAATAACAATTAAGGCTAGCGGTAACTCGTTAGTCTTTTTTATTTAGCTTTATCAAAATATACACTCTCATATTCCCCTGAAGAACAATGGTTATTCAGTCCATAACTCTTTTCAAAACTAAAATATCTCTGTTCTATACTGAAATGGTAACAACAGAATACTTAAACTATATTTTATGATCTAAGTAACAGTTTACTAGTCCTAAGTGAGTATATTTAATAGTGTAAATGCATTATTTTACAACTAACTATTCGTCTATTTTGAACAGGAGTATCATCATGACAATTAACAATATTCTTTGCCCTACCGACTTTTCAGGTACAGCGAATAAAGCGATAAGCTATGCTGCAGACATGGCGTTGAAATATGATGCTACCTTACATTTAGTTAGTGTTATTAATGAGATCCATGGCTTTGATAGTTTTCAAGTACTCGCGATCACGCCCAGTGACATTCACGAACATATGCTTAAAATAACGCAAGAAAAATTAGATGAATTAACCTCTGATATTAAACCGAGTATCCCACTACATACAGCGGTATTAGAAGGCCATCCATCAACAGAAATCACCCAAGCTGCCGCTGATTTTGATTGCGATATGATCATCATCGCAAGTCATGGTCGAACAGGGCTAGAACACATACTGATTGGTAGCGTTGCAGAATCTGTGACGCGTCACGCCCACTGCCCTGTGTTAATCGTCAAATAAACGGATATAAATACTGTAAGACCCCAATAGACCAACTTAGCTAATGGGGTCACTAAGATTAACGAGGAGTAAGTGTCAGTTGCAAATTTGTTGGGCGCATCGTAAATGCAAACTCCTCGCCTACTTCTGGCGCTTGTTCAGGCTGACTGATCGCGTAATACCAACATAAACGAGCAATAACAGCCTTGCCTTCCATCATCGCTAAGCGTTCGCCTGGGCAATGTCTTGCACCTGCACCAAACGGTATATGGCTACTTTGTAAATGTGGGCATACAGGTTTTTCCGGTTTGGCTATCCAACGTTCAGGATTGAATTGTTGAGGACACTCCACTACTTTTTCATCTAAACCACCGGGTCGTGTCAGAATAAAAATTGCAGTCCCTTTTGGTAATTTAATACCATTACTCAATACTGTATCTTCAGTGGGTTCCGCAGAAATAAGTGGGGCGGTACCTTTTAACCGTAAGCCTTCACGTAATACCGCCTCAATCAGTTCAAACTGCTCTAATGCGGCAAGGTCTAATGTTTCTATATCCCCGTTGCACACGCGTGATACTTCATCAATCACTTGTTGCTGTAAGGTTGGGCTTTGAGAAAGGTAGTACAGTGTCCAAGCCAGCATATTAGACGTTGTATCTTCACCAGCCAGCAGTAATGTGAGTATGTTGGCAAATAATTCATCATCCGTTAATTTATTATCATCACTATCACTCGCCACAATCATCGCTTGTAAAATTGTTTCCGGTTCTTCTTCTAGTGCTTTATTATCGGCAAGTTCTCGCTTCGCTTTCGCGATCATACTGACCGCGAGTTGATAAATTTCTTCACGCGCTTTATCCACTCTGCGTGCTTCGGGTGTACGGATATAACGCCACCATGGAAAAGGGTATTTACCGCGCTTATTTAATGCATGAAATAAGCGGTCAATATTGTCGCGTAAACTCGTATCAGTATTACCAGATAACATATTGGTTTGATAACCAAACACCAAGCTTGTGGTGATATCGATGGTAAAGTGCTGCAATAAACGATGCACATCAAACGCTTCACCTGTCGCTATTTTTTGATCGATCGCCGTTTGCAGATTAATGGATAATGATTTTAAATGAGGTACAAAATTAGCAAGAGTGCTATAAGAAAATGCAGGCATAATTAACCGTCTCTGCCGTTTCCATTTATCCCCATTACTGGAAAATACACCGTGAAAGCCCAGATCTTCAAATAACCATTCTAAGCGCTCTGTACGATTAAATAACTTCGGTCTTTGCTTAATGATTTCTAAACCAATTTTAGGATCTGAAATCACTAAATACTGCTTATTTAATAATTTCATTTGATAAGCAGGGCCATATTCTTCCGCCCATTGCTCTAAATTAGTATGAAATGATTCTGGTGAAATCTGTGTGAAGTTGCCTAAGAGAGGTTTCTGTTTTGGACCCGGTAGATCACTAATCGTGGTCTCAGTGAATATTCCTGAGTCAATATCCTTAACTATTTTAGCATTCATTTAACTGTCCCTGTTTTCGATGAAATAGTGCGGAATAAAAACCGCTACCATTAACAATAGGACATTTTTTTAAGATCGCATTACATGTGTAATCAATATCTTAAAAACGAGATCTGTTAAATATTGTCATTATTATTTTTTATCGTTAGTGAATTCACTAAACCAACTTGGGATCCGTTCTTCCAACCAATATTTCGGTTTTAAAATCGAGCCATAGACAAAACCAACATGCCCGCCATAGCGGCTTAATTCAAATAATATATTGTCCGACATTTCCTTCGGGGTGGGGATCACTTTTTTAGTTAAAAATGGGTCATCTTCGGCATGAATAAACAATGTCGGAGTTTCGATCTTGTGTAAAAACTGCAAACTACTGCATTGACTATAATAGTCCAGCGCATCTTTAAAACCGTGTAAGGGGGCTGTCACTCGATCGTCAAATTCGACAAAAGTATTTAATTTTTTGATTTGTGTTGTCGTTAAGTTCAATGCAGAACGCATATCTAAGTGTTCAAATTTACGTACGACACTGGCTTGGAGACGTTTAATCAGTCGGCGCTGATAAGCTTTAGAGAAACCTTTTTTGATCCGCTCTGCGCTTTCTGCTAACAATAATGGTGCCGATACAACGGATGCCGCTAATAATTGAGATTGCTTCCCTGTTTGGGCTAAATAATGTGTTAACACACTGCCACCCAGCGAGTAACCAACAGCAAACAAAGGAGCACGAGGATAACGCTTCGCAATTAACCCGATAACATAGCTTGCATCATTAGTGTCACCAGAGTGATAAGCACGTAATAAACGATTTGATTCTTCACTGCAACCACGAAAATGCATGACAAGACCAATCCAGCCAGCCTCTTTTGCCGCTCGCATGATCCCTTTAACATAAGGTGATTCAACAGACCCTTCAAGCCCATGAAAAATAATAATAATCGGTTTATTATTTTCAGCTATTGGTCGTTCAGTCCAGGCTAAATCAAGAAAATCACCGTCTTCAAGTTCTAGTCTTTCATTAATTGTCGGTAATTTCAGATTACGGCGGCTAATCGTCGGCAACATTGTTTGTAAATGTGCATTACGAATCCACCACTGCGGCTGAAACTGACTCGGTTGAAACATCTTTAAATACCTTAAGTTAACCTATTAATCATTAAAACAACGACCTGCATCTTATTGGATATTTTATAATAACACCACTCGAATTTTTTATAGTAACACTACAATACGTTAAATTAGGGGCAAAGGAGTAATTGATACCGAAAGCATAAATAATACTGTAAACTTAAAATAATTTTACTTATAACCAGTGCCATAAATGAACTATATAGAACTTGAATCTTATTCTCGAAAGTGGATCTTTAATCATAACTCGCTACCAATGAGTGCTGATGATTTAGCAACAATCAAACCGTTTAGCAAAGCAAGAGCGGGTCAATTATGGAGCCAACTCATTAGTTCACAATGTAACTTTACTGATCAATTCAGTAAAGGCGACTGGCCACATGATCAAAATACATGGTCACAAGAAGCAGACTGGCAACAAGCTTGGGACAACGATGACACTTATGAACTACCCGAAGAAGTGCTTGCACATTTGACTTGGGATGATAACAGCAAAGTTTATTTTTGTTACGAACGATTCAATATGATCGAAACAAACTGGGGTACATTTAGACGTAACTGGAAAAACTTTTTATTCTATGATGATGGCGCACTATTAATCTCTGCAAAACGTAAAGAAGCCCTTTCATTTCAGCAAGACGGTACTGTATTAATCGGTACTAGACAGCCTGTTTAGCAACAAAAATAAGTACAATTATGCATACTTCTTGTAGCTGTGGCTTAGCAATGCCCTTTAAAGATTGCTGTGGTAAATATATTTATGGCACAGCGGTTGCTCTAACTGCAGAGCAACTGATGCGTTCGCGTTATAGTGCTTATGTACATAACGTGCCGGTTTATTTAATGGCGACTCACCATCCTGATTTTATTGCCGACTTAAATGAAGATTTAATTGCTGAAACGGCTGAGAATACACAGTGGTTACGATTAGAAATAATCATGAGTCAAGGTGATGAAGAAAGCGCGACTGGTGTTGTAGAATTTAAAGCTTGGTTTAAAGATGGTGAAGAAGAAGCTTGTTTGCATGAACGCTCTAACTTCTTATTTCAAGATCAGCAATGGTTTTATACCCATGGTGAACAAAATCCTGCACCACTAAAACAAGGCCGCAATGACCCTTGCTTATGTGGTAGTACGAAAAAGTATAAGAAATGCTGTGGTTAATTAAGGCGACTATGCGGTAATATCATTACGCGATATGAAGAAAAGTACGCTAATCACAGAAAATATAGCTAATACCAATGACAAAAATAAGTGCCCAACTGTTAATTGTCATTGGTATAAATACAAGATTTAAGTATTCAGCCATATCAATATAAACCATCAAATAAAGTAGTAGATATTATGGAAAAGAAGATATTACTGGCCGATTGTCCCGACCAAAAAGGACTGATCTCAAAGATCACCAACATTTGTTACAAGCACCAGCTTAACATTGTCAATAATACCGAGTTTGTTGATAACACGCATAACCGATTTTTCATGCGGACTGAACTCGAAGGTATATTTAACGATGATACTTTACTTGCAGACCTCGATGGCGCCCTACCCACTGGTGCTCACCGTAAACTGGTATCAGCAGGCCGAAAGCGCATCGTTATTTTAGTCACCAAAGAGGCGCATTGCCTAGGTGATATTTTAATGAAAAACTACTACGGTGGTTTAGACGTTGAAATTGCTGCCGTTGTTGGTAATTATGATAATCTTGCCGAATTAGCCGAAAAATTTGATGTGCCTTACCATACCGTTTCTCACGTTGGCATTAGCCGTGAAGAACATGAAAAACGTATCATTGATAAAGTATCTGAATACCAGCCTGATTATGTTATTTTAGCTAAATATATGCGTATTCTCACGCCACATTTTGTGGCTGCGTTTGAAAATAAAATCATCAATATCCACCACTCTTTCTTACCTGCTTTTATTGGCGCACAACCTTATAAACAAGCATTTGAACGCGGTGTAAAAATTATTGGTGCAACAGCCCACTACGTCACGAATAACCTTGATGAAGGACCTATTATCCTGCAAGACGTGATCCACGTAGATCATAAATACAATGCCGAAGATATGGCACGTTCAGGCAAAGATGTCGAAAAATCAGTACTCAGCAAGGCATTACGCCTGGTACTGGAAGAACGTGTATTTATTTATGAAAACCGCACAGTGGTATTCTAACACCTTGCCTATTTAATAAATAATACGAGATCCATAAGCCATTATGGATCTATCTCTGCTTCCATTCATATTTACCTTTACACAAGTCACTAAATCGTTAATATTAATAACTTATTCCTCATATCACGGTTTATTATGCTCACAATTATCTTTACTGCCTTACTTAGTAGTCTCTTCACCGCACTGACGTTTTTATATGTATTCAACAATGTTATTAAGCCATATCTCGCAACACAAATAGCGTTAATCAAAGAGGAAGCTGAAACGACTATTGAGCAAGCATCCCCACAAATAAGTAAAGAAATTGCCGATGCTATCGAGGCAAAAATAACCGAAATGCAACCCGAATTAGAAGCGCATGTGAAACAAGAATTAGATCAAATCATTGAAGAATTTTTACCACAATTAAGTAAAGAGGTTGAAGAAGGGGTCGATAATTCATTTAAAAAGTTTATCCCAACCATGATGGGTTCTGCTGCTACGATGCCCGCTGAAACACTCATTAAAACCAGTTCAACACTACTCAGCACAGGGATTGGGATCTTAAGAAGTGTCACCCCCGATGTAAAAAAATAACACGACGACATGATCCAGTAAGCATTTTAAATGCCATATTTGCAACTGGATCGACCTGCCAATAATTAAAAGTAATGTAGACTGGCGTTTTCATTATCGTAGTTTATATAAAATATGTTTCTAAACGAATTCTATTCTCAAGAAGACAGCACTTTTCGCTTTACTCAACACCAAGCTAGTCATTTTGCTAAAACAGTTGCAAATGACTATAACAAGATCCACGATGTGGATAACAAACGCTTTTGTGTACCTGGCGATCTGCTTTTTGCTGTTTCTTTAGCTAAATTCGGTTTGTCTGAAACAATGAAAATAAATTTTACTGGCATGGTTAGAAATGACGTCGACTTGCAATTCTCACCACTATCAGAAAATAAAACAACGATAATAAACGCAAATGAACAAGTATTAATGGAGCTAGAACTCGCAGGAAACTCATCTCATGATGACGAGATCATTAGCAAAATTATTATTGAATATGTTCAGTTTTCAGGAAAGAACTTTCCTGATGTGATGGTTCCCCTCATGCGTAGCGAAAATTTAATGTTTAATCCAGCCCGTGCGCTTATCATGTACAAATGTATGGAAATAAACATGACACGTGTTGATGTGAAAAACATTGCGCTTAGATTTGATGAAGCACTCATTGATGTAAATGGTAAACGTGCAACTGTGACTTTCAAATTTGATTTTTACGAAGGTGAAGAAAAAGTCGGTACAGGTCAAAAAGAAATGCTGCTAAGCGGTTTGATCCCGTATGAAGAATCTGTCATGAATGGTGTTATTGCCGATTACCAAGCTGCAAAAGTAAAATACCTTTCTGCAGCCAGCTAATATTACGCTTTATATATTATTTGATGTGGTCGAGCGGTAATACCGTTCGGCTTAATACGTTACGTAACATAAAACTCGACCTCACTCCGGTAACGCCTTTAATTCGCGTCAACTTACCCAGTAATAGTTCTTGGTAGTGCTCCATATCCGGTACAATTACTTTTAACTGAAAATCCGCATCGCTACCCGTAATAATGCAACACTCCATCACATCTGGAATAGCTGCGATCTCAGCTTCAAAGTTATCAAAGCGTTCCGGCGTATGTCGATCCATACTGATATGGATATAAGCCGTTAGCTTTAACCCTAACTTCGCTTGATCAAGCAATGTCACGTGCTTATCAATCAAACCTAATTCTTCTAAATGTTTTACACGTCTAGAGCAAGGTGATGCAGATAGGCCAATTTTGTCTGCTAACTCTAAATTACTGATCCTGCCATTTTCTTGTATCAGGTTAAGAATCAATTTATCTGTGCGATCTAATTTCATATTTATACTCCAACGCTATCATTATCATTTATATTGGCCATTATCACCTCTATTTAATAAAACAAAGACTATATATAGCGCCCATAAATACCTTATGGGTTAATTATTGCTAATAATAGATAAAAGTACAAATCTAATTGCGAAGAACATGGATATTAGTGCAAACATCGCAACCACATTTCAAAACAACCTCGATATACTAAATCCAGTTAAAGAAAACGCCAAAAGCTGATTAGCAGACACCTTAATCCAGGTCAATGCGGTGATAGAAGTACCCTTCTTGCTACCAATCAGGAACACTCCTTATCCAGGGTTATCGTCATCACAAATGACAGGCAATATTAGCGCAAAGATAGGTACCCTAAACGGTACCTTTTTTGTGTCTTATTTTTGTCATAAATAATCCAATATCAATAAATTAACTACCACTTTCAAATACTAGCCTCTATAATTAGCGAAATAATTTTAATTACACTCGTTTCGCTGAACAGCGTACAATAAAGACTAATCACCTCGTATTGCGTATATTTCACGACCCGCTCTGTATTACCAGTCACCAAACATAGGTAAATTTAAATGCATTATGCAAACATCACCGGTTGGGGTAAATGCCTACCACCAGCAACGCTAACAAATGATGACCTGAGCACTTTTCTTGATACAAATGATGAGTGGATTCAATCTCGAACAGGTATGCAAGAGCGCCGAATTTCACATGTAAGCACGTCAGAACTTGCTTATGTTGCAGCCTGCCAAGCAATCGCAGCAGCGGGTATTGATGCGACAGAACTTGACGGTATTTTCTTTGCAACTTGTACTGCAGATTGCACACTGCCAAGTGCTGCATCAAAAGTACAAGCTAAATTAGGAGCTACAAACGCAGCCGTATTTGATATGAATGCAGCGTGTACTGGTTTTGTTTATGGTTTGAGTACCGCTAACGCTTTTATTCAAAGTGGCCAAATGGACAAGGTATTAGTGATCGGCGCTGAACGTATCAGCTATTTCCTTGATTGGACTGAACGTGGTACAGCGGTATTGTTCGGTGACGGTGCTGGCGCAGTTATCCTTGAGTCAAGTGTTGAAAAACAAGGTATTTTAAGTAATAAAATTGGTTGTGATGGCGATGCTGGTCATATCCTTTCTGTACCAAACTTCGGTACTGACAGAGCTCGTTTCAAAAATATTGATGGCCTATTCGATTTTAATTTCGAAGGTAAAGAAATCTTTAAACGTGCAGTAACACGCATGGGTGAAGCATCTGCAATTGCACTTGAAAAAGCACAAATGACACCTGAAGATGTTGATTTCATTATTCCTCATCAAGCAAACTTACGCATCATCGATTTCCTAGCAAAACGCATGGGTGCAAGCAAAGAAAAAGTGATGGTTAACGTACACAAATACGGTAATACTTCATCAGCAACAGTACCAATCGCATTGTGTGAGGCCTTAGAAGAAGGCAGAATTAAAGCTGGTGATAATGTATTACTTGCTGCATTTGGCGGTGGCTTAACTTGGGGTGCAACTATGATTAAGTGGGGTGAAAGAACAACGCCTATCGCAACTTCAGATGTTGTATTACCAGAATACAACGGCACAGCACTGGATCTCATCCAAGATGCAATTAAAGGCTGCCAAGATGCTAAATTAGCGCGCGAATCACAAGCCGAATAATAATAAACCTAAACACTTAGGTTTGCATAAAAAAGCCCTGATAATAATATTATCAGGGCTTTTTAACATCCATGATTAACTACTTACACTCGCCTTCAGAGTAGCCACGAACTGTAGTATCAGAACAGGCACCACATGCGTTGCCGAACGTCTTTAATTCACCCGACTCAGTAGTACCACACACGGGACGGTAATCCATCGTACACATTTGTGGGCGTTCATCCGGACAACTATTACTGTAACTCGGTAATGTTGGTAATGGCTTTGCTGTTTCAGCGGTTGTTTCAGTGTTACTACAGCCAGCTAATCCAAATACAGTTAATGCTAATAAAATTGTTTTTTTCATTTTAAATCCCTGCTAATTACTTATTGTTATGTTTACTTAATGTCTATTTCTTATTTCATGTTCACTGCTTACTCTAAACGGCTATTCAGCATGACGACTTATTTGAATCTAAAGCAGCGGATTAAATAAATAAAATAGGCTTTCTAAAAATCGTTGTAATCGACTTCGCTGTCGCCACTGAGTTAAACAAACTTTATGTGAGTGCGCTATATAGGATAGCTGCAATTGATAGAGCTCGGCAATAAAAGGTGATTGATCGATAAGTAAGGTCACTTCAAAATTCAACCAAAAACTGCGCTTATCTAAATTAACCGTCCCCACTAAACACAACTCGTTATCTACCAGAATACTTTTAGTATGCAGTAAACCATTTTGATATTGATATATCTCGACCCCACAAACTAATAACTCATCGAAAAAACCTTTACACGCATAGTCAACCATACGCGAATCATTCTTCGCTGGTAAAATTATTTGCACTTTAACACCGCGAGCACTGGCCGTTTTAAGAGCAGCTTGCAGTGCTTCATCTGGAACAAAATAAGGCGTCGTTAAAATTAATGATTTTTTCGCTAAATAAATGGCAGAAACCAACACTTGATGAATATTATCATCATCAAAATAAGGCCCTGATGGTATCACTTGCACTTGGCTTTGCTCGGTAAATATCGCACTGTTCTTACACTTAGAAGCCGTAGTATCGACTAAACTATCTCCTGTTTCCATCTCCCAATCCCACTCAAGTAATGCGCGTGTGATTGGGATAATAGGGCCTTGCATACGGATCATAATATCAACCCATCCACCAACCCCTGCGTTTTGTTTAAACACATCCGGATCAACAAGGTTCATACTGCCAGTATAGCCAACATGACTATCAATCGTGATTAGCTTGCGGTGCATACGTAAATCTTGACGATGAAAAAATATCCGCATAGGTCCCACTGGTAACACTTCAATAAGATGAATACCAGCTTGCTTGAAACGCTTAGGCCAATGGCTTTTAAAGAATTGAGAGCTCCCGACAGAATCCAACATAATGCGACAATCAACACCTCGTTTCGCGGCATCAATTAACGCTAACGCGACATTATCCGCTTTACCACCTATCGACCATATGTAAAATTCCATATAAACGACTTGTGTTGCGCTTTTAATATCTGCTGTTATTTGCTCAAGAATACAATGAGGTTTGGTTAACAATGTCAGCTGATTACCAGTCACTGCAGGCATTTGAAAACGACCGTAGATCAGTTCACGTAATGGGGTAACTAAACTGCTGACATTATTATCAGCTTTAACATTGTATGGTTCTGCACACTGGTTAATTCGTGTAGTGAAAGGTTCGAGCATGGCTTCAGCTCGTTGCACTCTTTTCTTACCTAAGTACAACTCGCCAAAAATAACATACACAATAACGCCAGCAAACGGTAATGTATAAATTACCGATAGCCAGGCCAAAGAAATACTTGCTGAACGACGTTTAGTAATAACGCGAAACGACACTAATACAATGATCACCGCATGCAAGAAAACTAACAGCAGGGTAATAAAATTAGTGAACGAATCCCAATTATACATCTTGATTCTCAATCCAAGTTTTCAAACGCTTAATATCATGCAGGTATTCAGTATTAATCTGCTCAACCCAATCATCAATGTTCTCCCACCATGTCGGCTGTTCCGGTGACTGTGCGAGTTGTGATACCTGCTGTATTCTCGTTAAACCAATAGAGCCAGCTGCACCTTTGATTTTATGGGCTTCGTCAACGATAGCATCTTGATCACGAGCCGTTAATGTACTATTCAATATTGCTAAATAGCTCGGCATGGTTTGTTCAAACAGACGAACACTTTGCAGTAATAAATCTTTACCTAATGTATCAAGATATTGTTGTAATAAATCAATATCAAGATATTCAACTAACATCTCTTGTTCGCCAGCGAACGCATCAGCCGTATAATTAACATTAGGGGCTTCGCCTTGCTCAACACTGCTTAA
Organism: Moritella sp. 24; assembly: GCF_018219155.1. Classification (NCBI taxonomy): domain Bacteria; kingdom Pseudomonadati; phylum Pseudomonadota; class Gammaproteobacteria; order Alteromonadales; family Moritellaceae; genus Moritella; species Moritella sp. 24. Next base: position 3,645,499 of record NZ_CP056123.1, read on the forward strand.
TAAGCGACTAATCACCCCAGTAACGGCATTGATAGAAAGGGGTTTGCTAATCGCGTCATCCATGCCTTTTTCAATATATTCTTGGCGATTATTAATCACATTAGCAGTCAGTGCGACAACAGGAGGTAGTTCTAGAGCCGGATTATCACGTAATATTTTTATAATTTCAAAGCCGGAAATATCAGGTAAATTAATATCCAAGAAAATTAAATCATAATGATTATTCTCTGCCATGCTGATCGCACTACGACCATCAATAGCTACCTCAACTGTATGACCCAATTTATTTAAAATCGCAGTACAAACGGTGACGTTTAACTCAATATCTTCAACCAATAAGACAGACAGTGACACTTGTTCACTTGCAGCAAGTTCATTGCTCTGTAAACTTTCGACCCCATCTACATCAAATTCAATGGTAAAGCAGCTCCCTTCGCCTAGCTCACTACTCACCCAAATATCACCACCCATTGCCGTCATCAAACTTTTTGCAACAGAGAGGCCAATACCCGTGCCCGTTGCTCGTTTACTGCCTTGCTCTTGGTAGTACATTGCGAATATCTTATCTTGGCCTTCTGCCGAAATACCAATACCAGAATCTTCAACTTCAAAGGTTAAACCAATTCGATTTCCCTCTTCTTCACTGGTAAATACCCGAATACTCACTTGACCTGAATCGGTAAATTTCACCGCATTTGATACAAGATTCCATAAAACTTGGCGTAATCTCGTTCCATCTGCATTAATAAAGTCTGGGATATCACCAAACACATCAAACTCTAAAACAAGCCCTTTTTGTTCAGCCTGGAGTAATGCGAGAGTTTTTATATCGTTGAGGAAACTTCGAAATTCTATCGGTTGGTTTACGATCTCAAATTTACGGCGATCAAACTTATCTAAATCGATAATATCATTAAAAATATTACCCATTGTTTGCGCGCTAACATAGATCGTATTCAAATGCTGGCGCTGCTCATCATTAAGCGGGCCGTCCAATAAAATTCGACTTAGTCCAACAACACCATTTAACGGGGTGCGTAATTCATGGCTAATGGTTGAAATAAACGTCGTTTTATCTCGGCTGGCTTTCTCTAATGCATCTTGATATTTTTTACGTTCGGTAATGTCTCGTCCATAACCCAATACGCCGATATATTCATTTCGCTGCCCAAAGAAAGGAACTTTCCGTAATTCAAAGCATGCCTTATGGCCATCAGGATACGTCAACCATTGTTCATAGGTTTCAGGTAACTGCGTGTTTAATACCACTTTATCTGTTGCTGCAAATTTAGCAGCGATTTCAGTGTCGTACAAATCAAAAGGCGTCAAACCGATCAGCTCTTTTTCAATTTTACCCGTCAGCGCTTCCATCGCGAGATTACACCCTGAAAAACGTCCGACTTCATTACTGTAATAAACCAAATCCGGTGAACTATCGATAAATGAGCGCACTAATGCAGAACGTTCCTCTACGACTAATTGCGCCTGTTCACGCTGAAAAACTTCATTTTCTAGGTCTTTAAATGCTTGATTCCTGTCTGCCTCAGCCTTTTTACGCTCTTCAAACTCATCATTCAGTTCAATCAGATTGACTTGTAATTCTTGCTGTAGTTGCAAGTCACGTGCCCGCACTTCTTGCAGTTTGTACACCATTTTACTTAAGCGTTTTCGAGAGTCTTCAAGTTGCTGAACGACGATAGAGAGAAAAAATACCACCCAAGGTGTGACAACAATTGCAAATAAAATAGCTGCATACAAATCGTCAAGTTTAACCTGACCACGCAGAATATAATTGATACTTGCTTGAATAGTAATAGAAAAGAAAATAACCGTTGCGGCAGAGAGAATACTAAATCGAATAACACCCAATTTAGTGAGCATATCAACATAGTATTGAGCCCAAGCTCTGATTTTCATCATGGTGTACCCATATTAACAAAATTATCTAGATAATTAATAATATACGATAGGTTATAAGCAAACCACAGGAAAATTAAGCTTTTAATAAATCTAGGATTTTAGTAAGTCAAAATTTAATTCTGCCATCTCCTGATCATGCCCTTTTTCTGCATAGACACAATACTGATTACGCCCATTCTCCTTCGCCATATAAAGCGCCTTATCAGAATGTTCAAGTAATAGCGCCTCTGAGCTTTCATGTTCAGGACACATACTCGCGATACCAATACTCAAGGTGACATGTTTGGCTGCTTTAGAATAAGCATGTTCAATCGCTAACCCTTGAACCGCCTTAATAATTTTATTCGCAAGGCGAATCGCACCTTCTTCATCAGTATTAGGTAAAATGACCGCAAACTCTTCGCCACCATAACGAGCGACTAAATCTGCACCACGATGTACTTGGTCATTCATGACTTGCGCGATTTTAGCCAATACAATATCACCCATAGGATGACCATAATTATCATTATACAATTTGAAACTATCAACATCGCAGAACAACAACGACATCTGTTTTATTTCACGATGATGCGTTGACCAATAATGCTGTAATTTCGTATCAAAGGTACGTCTATTCGCAATTTTAGTCAGTTGATCAACAGAACTAAGCTCATCAAACTTTTCAATCGCCTGCTCAAGATCATACTCAATACGCTTACGTTCGGTCAAATCCCGATAAACGATTAAAATACCATTCTCGCCATTGGTATGATTCACATAACGCTGTTTACATATTTCATACCAACGAGGTTCCTGATCCGCTAAATGCAATAATTCTTCATAACGAACCGACTTGCCATCTAAGAGTAGTTGATTTTCTTGCTCTAATAACCACACTTTTTTGTCTTGATTAAGTAATAGCGTCCTATCCATACCAATTAAATCGGCATGTTCCACACCAAGCACTTCACAATAACCAAGATTAGCACCAACGTATTTGCCATCTCCATTCATAAAGGCAACGGGATCTGGCGTCGCATTAATCACCGAGTTGAGTAAACTATTATGACGACTCAACTCAGCCTCAATACGCAGATGCTCACCATTTTCATTAAGTAAGCGTTCATTAAGTTCCATCACTTCGGTTAAGTCGTTCGATACCGTTAAAATAGCGACTATTTTTTTATGCTCGTCATATAGTGGATATTTCATCGTTTGTAATAAAATATTATTGTCGTCAGCGGTATTCCATTCCTCATATTCCTGTATATCACCAGCCACAACCGCTTTCTCATAAGATTTGATCTGTTCTATCTTGGACGAACTATAAAAATCATGCTCAAAGTGACCGCTAACTTGCTCTACTGATTGACCAAATTGAGCCGCCCACGACGGTGAACAATTGAGAATTAATCCATCTAGTGTTTTGATATGGACAAAAGCTGAATTAGAAGAAAATAAATTATTGACGATTTGCCCGTCGACATCCCAAGGGGAAATAGCTGAAGAGTTAGTGCCAATATGATCGATTTGACATAACCAAGCTCGACGTCTTTGGTAATTTATTTGTACAGCACTAAAGCGTAATGTTTTCTTTAATTGTTTGATGTGAAAAACATCTGTGGTTATCGCCGTTTGTTCAGCTAGATGCGATAAGCGTTCGAAACAACACTGGGCAACGATATGGCTAGTATTGCTATTTTCTTGATCGAATATGTCAGTAATAGCAGTGTTAGAATAAAGTATCGAACCTTTTTTAACATCGAGAACAAGTGTAGGTGTGGCGGAAAATGTCAGTAATGATTTACACGTTTTGAGTCTGCGCACGAGCGTTAAAATAACAAGCAGGCTAATTAATAGCACTGTAATGACTAACCAAAGCGTGATCGTAAGAGAGGCATTTGTTGATAATTCAGTAATAGCCTGCCACCAATTTAATATTGGTTTCATCAAATATTGATAATTTACGTCCATATCTTCGCCCAAGATCCATCTCACACAGATGACCATACAACACCAAAATCAAATCTCTGTAAAGCAGTTATGATGAAAACTACCGCAGCCACCCATTTTTGTTTTACATACTTTAGTACCAGATAACATAAACCTGCTAAATCAGCACATTACATTGAACTTAGACAATATATCGCGCATAACAACACAAATAACAGATCAAACAACCCAAATAAATCACACAATGTCATATTATCAAAATTAAAAACTAAATTTTGAGTAATCCTCAGCATTTTGGGCAGTTTATTATCCAATGCCAAAACAAATGGCCCATTTACATGAAAAGGTGATAAGTAGCTCAGAATACATTTTTAGATTGACCTAAGTGTTAATTCTGGTAAATTTGGCAGGTTAGCCAATTTTCGGCTTTTGGAAACTTTAACGATTTATCTATTTTTGTATGTATTTTGTACCTGTGAGTAGACGCTCAATTGGGTTTACATAGTTTGTAATTTAGTGAATTGAATGCAAGGGAGAAGTGCAATGTCAGTCTATGACCCGTCGCTGGAAAAAGACAACTGTGGTTTTGGTTTAATTGCCCATCAAGAAGGTGAAGCTAGCCATAAATTAGTTCGCGTCGCGATTTCATCATTAGACCGTATGCAACATAGGGGCGGTATCGCTGCTGATGGAAAAACAGGAGATGGCTGTGGTTTGCTAATGCAAAAGCCTGACAGTTTTTTCCGTGCTATTGCGGTAGAAAATAATTGGAATCTCGGTAGTAACTACGCTGTTGGTATGATTTTCTTAAATCAAGACACTGATAAATCAGCTGCAGCAAAACAAATCATTAAAGAAGAACTAGAACGCGAAACACTTAATGTTGTCGGCTGGCGTGAAGTCCCTCTTGATACGAGCGTATTAGGTGAAATAGCGCTTTCATCATTACCTCAAATTCAACAGATTTTTATCAATGCACCCGCAGGTTGGGCGCCTAAAGATATCGAACGCCGTTTATATTTAACTAAACGTCGTATCGAAAAACGAATTACAGACGATAGCGATTTTTATATTGCAAGCTTGTCAAACCTAGTGACGATTTACAAAGGTTTGTGTATGGCTGGTGATCTGCCTAAGTTTTTCTTAGACCTTGCAGATCTTCGTATGCAATCTGCAATCTGCCTGTTCCACCAACGATTCTCAACAAACACATCGCCTAAATGGCCGTTAGCTCAACCATTCCGCTTTATGGCGCACAATGGTGAAATTAACACGATCGAAGGTAACCGAGAATGGGCAAGAGCACGTAGCTATAAGTTCAGTTCACCTTTACTACCTGACATGCATGATGCAGCACCGTTCGTTAATACCAAAGGTTCTGACTCGTCATCAATGGACAACATGCTAGAGCTATTTTTAGCCGGTGGTATGGATATTTTCCGTGCTTTCCGTCTATTAGTGCCGCCAGCATGGCAGAACCACCCAAACATGGATGATGATCTGCGTGCATTTTATGATTTCAACTCAATGCATATGGAACCTTGGGATGGCCCAGCGGGGATCGTACTGAGTGACGGTCGTTACGCGGCTTGTGGTTTAGACCGTAATGGTTTACGCCCTGCTCGTTATGTACGTACAACAGATGGTTTAATCACAGTCGCATCGGAAGTCGGTATCTGGGATTACACAGCTGATGAAGTTATCGAAAAAGGCCGTGTTGGCCCAGGTGAATTATTAGTTATTGATACCGAAACAGGTAAATTATGGACATCTTGGGATATTGACCAAGAATTAAAAGGCCGTAATCCTTACCGCGAATGGTTATCAAATAATTCAACGAAACTAACGCCGTTTGAAGCATTACCACAAGAAGCAATTGGCACTCGTACCTTTAGTGACGAGCAATTAGCTACTTACCAAAAACAATTTGATTACAGCAGAGAAGAAGTCGAACAAATTCTTCGCGTATTAGGTGAGAATGCACAAGAAGCAACGGGCTCTATGGGTGATGATACACCAATGGCCGTGCTTTCGACTAAAACACGTTCGCTGTATGACTACTTCCGTCAGAAGTTTGCCCAAGTAACCAATCCACCGATTGATCCTTTACGTGAAAATCACGTGATGTCTTTGGCAACTTGTATTGGTCGCGAACACAACGTATTTAATGAAACAGACGGTCACGCACATCGTGTATTATTTGCATCGCCTATTTTATTGTACTCAGACTTCAAACAAGTCACTGAATTAAGCAACGAATACTATAAAACAGCACAAATTAATCTTTGCTTTAACGGTCAAGATGAAACGCTATCACGTGCTGTTGCGCGTATTACTGCTGAAGCGATTGAACTTGCCGCATCGGGTGCTGTTCTATTAGTGTTAACAGATAGAACATTAACTAAAAATAGTTTCCCTATTCCTGCGGCAATGGCGGTTGGTGCGGTTCAAACTGCATTGGTTGACGCGAACTTACGTTGCGACACAAATATTGTTGTCGAAACAGCAAGTGCCCGTGACCCGCATCACTTTGCCGTATTACTTGGCTATGGTGCAACGGCAATTTATCCATACCTTGCCTATGAAACATTAAGAAAGCTTGTTGAAATAGAAACAATCAAACAAGATATCTCTAAGACATTATTAAACTACCGTAACGGTATTAATAAAGGTCTGTACAAGATCATGTCTAAAATGGGTATCTCTACGATTGCGAGCTACCGTTGCTCACAACTGTTTGAAGCCGTAGGTTTAGCCGATGAAGTGGTTGAGCTATGCTTTAAAGGTACAAGCAGCCGTATTAAAGGTGCTGATTTTAGCGATTTCCATATCGACCAACAAAAATTAAGCAAACTAGCGTGGACTAAACGTAAACCTACTTCACAAGGTGGTTTACTGAAATATGTTCACGGTGGTGAATACCATGCTTATAACCCTGACGTAGTTGGCACATTACAAACTGCAGTTCAAAGTGGTCATTACGAAGATTACCAACGCTACTCGAAAGAAGTAAATGAACGCCCTATTTCAAGCTTACGTGACATGTTACAGCTAAAAACATCAGAAGCACCGATTGCGATTGATGACGTTGAACATGTCGACAACTTGTATAAGCGTTTTGATACTGCCGCTATGTCAATCGGAGCTCTAAGCCCTGAAGCACATGAAGCTCTCGCAGTTGCAATGAATACCTTAGGTGGTAATTCTAACTCAGGTGAAGGCGGTGAAGATCCACGTCGCTTCGGCACGCTTAAAGTATCTAAAATTAAACAAATTGCATCAGGTCGATTTGGTGTAACACCGCATTACTTAATGAATGCAGAAATCATTCAAATTAAAGTAGCGCAAGGGGCGAAGCCCGGTGAAGGTGGTCAACTACCAGGCCATAAAGTCACCACTGAAATTGCAAAATTACGTAACTCAGTACCAGGTGTAACACTTATTTCACCACCACCGCATCATGATATTTATTCAATTGAAGATTTATCGCAGCTGATTTTTGATATTAAACAAATTAATCCATCAGCATTAGTGTCGGTGAAATTAGTATCAGAACCGGGTGTTGGTACGATTGCGACAGGTGTAGCAAAAGCATACGCAGATTTAATTACTATCTCAGGTTATGACGGTGGTACAGCTGCAAGTCCAATCACATCTGTTAAGTATGCAGGTAGTCCTTGGGAACTCGGTCTAGCAGAAACACAGCAAGCACTGGTTGAAAATGGCTTACGTCACCGCATCCGCTTACAAGTTGATGGCGGTTTAAAAACCGGTCTTGACGTCATTAAGGGTGCGATTCTTGGTGCTGAAAGCTTTGGTTTCGGTACAGGCCCTATGGTTGCTTTAGGCTGTAAATTCCTCCGAATTTGTCACCTGAATAACTGTGCGACAGGTGTTGCAACACAAGACGAAAAATTACGCCAAGATCACTTCCATGGCTTACCGGAAATGGTAATGAACTACTTTAAGTTTATTGCCCAAGAAACCCGTGAAATCATGGCATCACTTGGTGTGGCTCAGTTAACCGATTTAATTGGTCGTACCGATTTACTGGTGCAATTAGAAGGATTAACTGAAAAACAACGTAAAATTGATTTGTCAGGAATTACCTATAAGCCTCAGCCTAAAGAAGGCTTAGGTGTTTATTGTCAGGCAAAAAATGAACCGTATGATAAAGCTGAATTAAACGAAGCCTTAATTGCACATTACATTGAATCAATCGCAGAGAAATCTGGGCTATCAAGTAATTTCCCAATTAAAAATACAGATCGCTCTGTTGGCGCTCGTTTATCAGGTGAGATAGCGAAAAAGCACGGTAACCAAGGTATGGCATCGGATCCAATTACCGTTAACTTTACCGGTACAGCAGGTCAGAGTTTTGGTGTTTGGAATGCAGGTGGTCTAAACCTTAATCTTGTTGGCGATGCGAACGATTATGTCGGTAAAGGTATGACAGGCGGCAAGATCGTTATTCGTCCTGAACCAGGCTCAGCGTTTAAATCAAATGAAGCGGTTATCGCTGGTAATACGTGTCTTTATGGTGCATCTGGTGGTGAATTATTTGCGGCAGGTCTTGCTGGTGAGCGTTTTGCTGTTCGTAACTCAGGTGCAAATGCAGTTATCGAAGGTATTGGTGATAACGGCTGTGAATACATGACAGGCGGTATTGTGACTATCCTAGGTAATACAGGTGTTAACTTTGGCGCAGGTATGACTGGCGGCTTTGCTTACATCTACGACCAAAATGGTCAGCTAGCGAGTAAAATCAACAACGAACTTGTTGAACAACATGCAGTAACGGATTACCCAATGCACGTTGAAAATCTACGCGGTATCGTCATTGAACATCTTGCTCAAACATGCAGTCAGCATGCGCAAGAACTGCTCAATGAATTTGATACTGTGGTAAATAAATTCTTTATTATCAAGCCTAAATCAGCTGATATTAACGCATTACTTGGCCACAAATCACGCTCTGCTGCAGAGCTACGTGTCCAGGCTCAATAGGAGGGATCATGAGTAATAATGTATTTCAATTTGTCGATGTACAACGCATTGATCCAGATAAAAAACCGTTAAAGATCCGTAAAGTAGACTTTATCGAAATTTATAAGCCATTTACGGCGAACCAAGCAAAAATGCAAGCGGGTCGCTGTTTAGAATGTGGTAACCCATACTGTGAATGGAAATGCCCTGTGCATAACTACATTCCTAATTGGTTAAAACTGGTTGAAGAAGGTCGCATCATTGAAGCGGCTGAGCTTTGTCATGAAACGAACAGCTTACCTGAAGTTTGTGGCCGAGTTTGTCCTCAAGATCGTTTATGCGAAGGTTCTTGTACGTTAAATACTGACTTTGGGGCTGTCACTATTGGTAATGTTGAAAAATACATTACTGACGAAGCCTTTAAATTAGGCTGGCGTCCAGATATGTCTAAAGTCGTTCGTAACAACAAAAAAGTGGCTATTATCGGTGCAGGTCCAGCAGGACTTGCAACGGCTGATATCTTAGTACGTAATGGTGTAACACCTGTTGTTTATGATCGTAATCCTGAGATTGGTGGATTATTAACGTTTGGTATTCCCGCGTTTAAACTTGATAAAAGTGTCATGACTCACCGCCGTGAAGTCTTCACTGAGATGGGTATCGAGTTCTGCCTTAACACTGAAATTGGTAAAGATATTCAATTCAGTGAATTAGTAGCACAATACGATGCTGTGTTTGTTGGTGTTGGTACGTATAAGTACATCAATGGTGGTTTCGATAACGGTTCTGCACAAGGTGTTTATGATGCCCTGCCTTACCTTATTGCAAACACAAACCATGAGCTTGGCTTTGAAAAGAGCAGCGACGAGTTTATCAACTTGAAAAACAAAACGGTTGTTGTACTTGGTGGTGGTGATACCGCGATGGATTGCGTTCGAACAGCTGTCCGTCAAGGTGCTAAAAATGTTTATTGTGCATATCGCCGTGATGAAATAAGTATGCCGGGTTCTAAACGCGAAGTTAAAAACGCGAAAGAAGAAGGCGTAAAATTCTTATGGAATTTACAACCGCTTGATGTTGAGATTGCGAGTGATAAAAGTACTGGCAACAAAGCAACAGGCGTTAAAATGGTGAAAACCCGTTTAGGTAATCCAGATGAAAATGGTCGTCGTCGTGCCGAGCAAGTAATTGGTTCTGAACACGTACTGAAAGCAGATGCGGTGATTCAAGCGTTTGGCTTCCAACCTGATCCAGCACAATGGTTATTGGATGAAGGCGTTACAACCAACAGTTGGAATGGCATTATCGCACCAGCAGAAAGTGACTTCCCATTCCAGACTGCAAACCCGAAAATTTTTGCAGGTGGTGATGCAGTCCGAGGTTCTGATCTTGTGGTAACAGCAATTGATGAAGGTCGTCGTGCAGCAGAGGCAATACTCGATTATTTAGACGTTTAAATATAAAAGATTTAGACGTTTAAGCCACGGATAATATGAAACGATTAATCGAACACATTTAGTTAATCGTATACATTACATATCTAATTAAAAACGCTAGCATTAATTGTGCTAGCGTTTTTTTATTCATTATTTTCCACTATCAAAAACGATAATATATTTAATTACCTACTTATTTTTTGTATCATGTCAGTCATTTTAAGATATGAAAGGGCCCAGTACTTGGTCATAATGAATTCGTTTAATCCCTTAACAACAGCTAAATTAAAGTTAGTTGTTGTCAGTATCACGCTCACTTTTATCTGTACGACATTCAGCGTACCGAGCTTTGCTGCGCAAGAGATAATCTTAGGCGATTACATTAAAACAGAAGTGCCTGAGACGCCTAGCGAAGTAACCCCCTCGAATACCAATATTACAGAGAATACAGACGCAATTACCACCACTGAAAACAGCCAAGAAATTATACTCGCAGATAGCTTAGGCATCGATGAGGATTGGATTTGGTTAAAATCAGGGGAGTTCTTAATTGGTAACATCGAAGATCTCTATGATGAAAAGCTCGCGTTTGACAGCGATGATCTCGGTGATTTAAAAATTAAATGGTCTGATATTAGTCGTATCAATAGCCGTCAATTATTTACGATCCGTACTGTAAATGGAGGGGTGATTACCGGCACCATCGCGCTTGAAGATGGTGTTCTCATCATCAGCAACAATCGTCAGCATAAAATTCAACAAGAAGAACTCATGACGCTGATTTCAGGTGCCGAGACAGAAGGAAATATCTGGAAAGGTAAAGTAACCTTTGGTGCTAATCTCAGTTCAGGTAATACCAATAAGCTTGAATACAATACCAATGCAGAGCTTTCTCGTCACACCACAACGTCACGTATTAAAACCTCATACACAGCCATTATCGGTGAAACGAATAATGTTCAAACAGACGAAAATCACCGTTTTTTAATGACGTATGATGTCTATAGCGACAAGGATCTCTTTTTTAGACCGATTGATTTAAGTTTATACCGCGACCCATTACAAAATGTAAGCAACCGAATAAATCTTGGTATGGGTGTGGGTTATCAATTCATTGACGATGGTGATCAAGAACTAGAGATGAACTTAGGTCCCTCTTATCTGTACACTAAATATGAGTATGCTGACGCACAATTAAACAATAGTGACTCTAGCTTAGCGGTATCCCTTACTATTGATTATGAACGAGAAATTCATGACAAAATTGACTTTGAAGTGAGTTATAAAATAACAGCAACAGAATCAGAACTCGGTGGCAATTTACAAAATACTAAATTAAATTTTGATATTGAACTTACTGATGTACTTGATTTTGATATCTCCTTTTTCTGGGACAGAGTAAATAACCCACTACAAGATATTAATGGTGATCAACTAGAAAAAAATGACTTTAGAATTGCGTTTGGCTTAGGTGTTTCTTTTAACTAATACCTTAACGAAGAATTAATACCACAAGAAAACTGTGCTAGCATAGTGCCTTTAAAGAAATAGATTAGAGACGACGATGAAAATAGGTATTATTGGTGCAATGGAGCAGGAAGTTGAGATCCTGCGTGAGCAACTAGACAACGTAACAACATTTACTCAAGCTGGTTGTGAGTATTATAGCGGGTCACTTGCTGGTCATGATGTGATTTTAAGTAAATCAGGTATTGGTAAAGTTGCAGCAGCCGTAGCAACAACACTACTACTTGAGCATTACAAACCAGATTACATCATCAACACAGGTTCTGCTGGCGGTTACGATAAAGCGCTTAAAGTTGGCGATGTTGTTATCTCAAGTGAAGTTCGTCATCACGACGTTGATTTAACTGTATTTGGTTACGAAATGGGTCAATGTGCACAGAAACCTGCTGCATTTATCCCTGATACACGTCTTGTTGAAGCGGCTAAAAAAGCAATCTCAGCAGACAGCGACATTAAAACTATCGAAGGTCTAATTTGTACTGGCGATAGCTTTATGTGTGATCCTAAGAAAGTGGAAGAAGCACGTGTTAACTTCCCTACAATGGCCGCTGTAGAAATGGAAGCAGCAGCAATTGCACAAACATGTCACCAGTTTGACGTACCATTTGTTGTTATTCGTTCATTATCTGATATCGCAGGTAAAGAATCTCCAACGTCATTTGAAGAATACCTCGTTGTTGCAGCTAAAAACTCATCAGCAATGGTAGTAAACATGTTGCACGAGTTAAAGTAACATGAATTTGGCCATGGATTGGACCAGTATGCAGTCAGTATTTATATTGCTGACTGCAATCATTATTGCACGCTTACCCTTATGCCCTCCACGCTTTCATCCAACACAGCTATTAAATATCCTCTTTAGTGCAATCGCGCATAAAGTGAATAATGCCAAGCGTAGCCATCAACAGCAATATATCGCCGGTAATCTTGCGATGATAACCATGCTCGGTTTAATACTGATCATTGCCGCCGTTATTCAGTTTATTGTCATTGAACCTATTCTATTTGAATTCGTATTATTACTGTGTTTATTACAATGGGAAAAGATTCACTTACCTGATGTGGATCTAGGCAACCTAGAAAAGCAAACAATTATCACGCAGATTCAATCGCGCACATTACGTGATTTAGACCAACTATCCTTACTCGGTTTACATAAAACCAGTATCGAAAATCTATGCCTACGTAATAGTTACCAATGGTTTGGAGTAATATTTTGGTATGCCAGTATGGGAATATGGGCTGCTATTATTTATCGGATAATCCAACTCATGGCACATAACTGGAATAGCAAACTGCCGACGAACCACCACTTCGGACGCGCTCCAGCACTCATTTTAGACTGGTTATCAACGCCAACACATCTTCTTCTTGGCTGCACGCTACGTGGCTTACAGCGCTCAACGAGCTCGCTATCAACACTGAAGACACAAGCAAATCAATGGCATCATTTTAGCAGCGGCTTTTTATTAGCAAGTTTTGCTTATAGCCTAGCAGTACAATTAGGTGGACCTCGGAAGTACCAAGGCGTAATGAACCGATTCTGTCAACTTGGTCACACCGAGAAAGTACAACGCGATGATATTCAGCGCGCCCAACAAAAATTAACCTTCGCTCTCTGTGTTTGGTTATGTTTTATCACCGCAATATATTTGCTTATCGCTATTAGCTAAATGGTTTTTTATGTCAGTCTATGCACCAATATTCGCCTTGATGGCAGCATCATTAATCACCCTCTCGTCGTCAGTAAAAGCACAATATCCACAACGTATCATATCGCTATCACCACACACGACAGAACTTATTTTTGCTGCAGGAGCAGGTGATAGACTCATCGGGGTGAGCGCCTATTCAGATTACCCTGAACAAGCAAAATCATTACCAATTGTCGCCAGTTCACAGCAAGTAAACATTGAAACCATCTTGGCATTAGAACCCGACCTCATCATTTATTGGCAACAAGGTAATTCAGCAGCAGATATCAACCAGCTAAAGAAATTTAGCATTCCGGTTTTTCCATCAAAAACTGGTGGATTGGCTGATGTGGCAACACAAATTCAAAAGCTTGGGGAAGTATTAGGTACACAGTCTATTGCCGAACCAGTCAGTGATAAATACCGTAAAGCATTAGCCCAACTGCGTGAAGAATATAAACAGAATCCAAAGCAAGATCTATTTTATCAAGTATGGTCAACGCCATTAATGACAGTTGCGAGTGACCCTTGGTTACAAGAACAATTTGAGTTATGCGGATTTAATAACGTATTCAGCGACAGTCCAGTGCCCTACCCTGTGATTAATGTTGAGCAAGTACTAGTGAAACAACCTGCAGTGATTGTAGCCGGTACCGTCAACAATAAAGACTTACAGCAATGGCAACGCTGGCAGAGTATCCCTGCGGTTAAAAGCGGAAACATATTTAGAATTGATCCCGATGTGTCTCACAGATTTTCACCCCGAGTACTGACTGGAATAAAAACACTTTGTGATATAGCACTTAAAGCGCATAAATAATGCCGTAATATATAACTTTTTGTTGCCTTAATACCGATGAATATTGCCATAATTCAAACATCTAACTACAGTTAATAGTTGTAACTTAGGTATTTCAATTTTTATTTATGGCAACTATTTATGGCGACAGTCACCACATTATTAATCGATAACAAATGAATATTTGGGCTTGGCTGTATCGTAGCTACGATATATTTTGGCGTAAGCGTATCTATTTGCTGCTGCCAGTATTGATAATGCCAATCATCGGCTTTTCCGTTGGCCGCAGTATTCCTGAAAGCTATTATTCGTATACCACGATTTTATTGCAAGAACGTAACATACTAAACCCATTTTTAGCCGAATTATCCTTACCCCTAAATATTCAATCCCGCTTTAAAACCATTAATATTCTCGCGAAACGCAAAGAAGTATTAATCGATGTAGCAAAGAAAGTGGGGCTGATTAAACTCAGTGACTCAGATGAGCAGCAACAAGAAGTCATTGATAACATAAAAGAATCATTAATACTCACACTCACCGGCACTGATTTAGTCAAAATAGAAATGAAATGGCCAGACCCACAACAATTAATCGTAATATTGAAAGTGGTCAGTGAACAATTTATTGTACGATTAACGAAGCCAAATCACGATACGGCATTAAACAGTAAAGTTTTTCTTGCTGAACAACTTAGACAGCAACACCAATTATTACTGCAAGCCGAGCAGGATCTTCTCGATTATAAATTCGAACATTCCACGACCATTGCCGAATTACATGAAGCAAGAGAATCCGCACTCATTAAAATAACTCATTCAATTAAAAGTAAAAAACAAAATTTAGCGTTACTCCAATCCAAGTTAACGCTTTTGACCAAAAGGCTAATCCTGACTAACCCAGCAGCCCAATTTCTAGATAATAAAATTACTCAGCTGGAAACATTAAGAATTCAACAACTCTCACACTATACAGACGCCCACTCTAGCGTTAAATTAATCAGTTTTCAGATCGCTCGCTTACAAGAACAAAGGCAAGAGCTACAGTCTCGTATACAAAATCAACAAGGGTTAGATATATTGTTAAATCGCATTACGCGGCTTACACGTCAAGCGTTAACAGAGCAAGTCACGCCACTGTTACTTAATGAACTTAATGATTATGAAAACTACCGAAACGACATCACAGTATTAAAACTAGAACTGGAAGTTCTGAATAAGCAATACAAGTACTTTCAAGACAACCAAGTAAAATACTCGATAGTTGAACAAAAATTACAGCAGTTGAAACGAGACTTCGCCTCAAAAAATACACTTTATTTAGATTTATTAACCCGTTATGAAATGGTGTCAATTAGCTATAACCTTGGTGAATATGAGCCTACCAGCAATGTTAAAATTATTACGCAGCCTTTCACCCCAGAGCAAAGCATAAACTTGTCTATTTCAACTTATATTTTACTCGGACTATTATTAGGCATCATACAAGGTGTCGCCATCACGATTACGCTATCTATAACGCAAGATATATTATGGGATGAAGATAAAATCCATCATGTCACCGGTTTAAACATCATTTCACGAGTTCCTTTAATCTCACCAGACTCGGGGCGATAAGTAATCTGCAATAGTGTTTTTCCCTTACCCAAGGGGTCCTCAGAAATGACGATATGAGGTATCGCCATATATTCAGGGTTATAACCCTCAAACGGCAATTTATTTTTTACCAACATAACAAAATTACCAAAGCTAATTCTTTTATATTCAGGATAATGCGAACGATAAAAATCAACCACAGCAGCAGCAGTGGCGTCAATACTATAACTCGCGAGTGGTAAGCTATCGATGTGATTAAGTTGAAGGCCTTGTGGGATAAAATTTTGCAACTCAGCGCCACCATACATAGGCAATAAATGGTCTGGACGCTGCTTGTCTATATATTTGTCCTTTTGCTTAACAACCTTATTTATCTTATTCGCTACATCAATATCGATATCATTTGTTGATACCACACTCTCACTCAGGTCTTGGTTATAAAGATCCAATAACGCCTGCTGAAACGTCTGCTTAATCACATCAAGCATCATCAAATGAGGTTTATTAGCGACAATAACATCCATTTCTTGCGCAATATTTTTAACTGCAGGTAAGCTGATGAATTGGCGGTAATTATTCACATCATGACATTGACGACAAAAATGAGTGAGTAAATCAGCGGTGGTGATCGTAATGACATCACGATCTATATAATACTCAGGGAAAATAAGTAGGGAATCAAGATTAGAACCATTATCCGAAAATAGTTCTAGGTAGTACGGTTCTGTGTTATTCGTTGCCTCACTATGGCTGAGACATAGCTGATTATTAACGACAGGTTGTGACAATATCTCATCAAGATAAATCGCTTGATATTGTAAATACGGCGACTCTAGTTTCACTAAAATAGCACAATTATTCGCTATCGCGAGTGACGGAAAAAACATCGCCATCATCACAATTTTTTTTAGTAACTGCATTTGATATCCTTATCTCGCAATTATTCCAAACATGATCAAGTTGAAGTAAAGGCTCTACTTTACTCAAATTAATATCCTTTTTAGATGGCCTAATTTAACAGTTATTTACGACAATCTTAATGATCAACATCACTAAGTTAACATTCAACAAAAATAAAGTGTCATAAATGCATTATCAACAGTTGCATCTTATGATTAATACGCTATATTTAAATCAGAAACCGAAACAGCCGACCACTTCATTGGTCAAGCAGATGTAATACATCGTATTTGGACTTTTAATGCCGGCGTGCTTGGTTTTCTCATTCTAACTTCGGGTTAGCGTTTCAGAAATAAATATGCCTTCAAAATGAAAAAAGCTCACTATTATAAAGTGAGCTTTTTTTTGTCTAAAAATAATAACTATCCCAATAAACTAGCCAGTATTACTACTGTTCAGATGTAATTAGGGCTGGTCTAATGATGATTGACCATTGTAACTAGACGTGTCGACATACCTGTTAATTCATCATTTACTTGTAATAATTCACGAATGCTTTTATTCATCGCTTGCACACTGAGTTCATTACTCTTAGTCACCGATGTGACTTGCTCACTCGCAGATAACACACCTGTAATATTGTCATTTGTATTCACGACATTCGTACTCACAGCTGAAATTTGCTCGCTCATATTAGTAACCGCATCAATAATCTCAGAAAATGTTTCAGCGTTAGTCTCTACGGCTTCATAACCGTGGTTAACATCCGATGAACTTTTTTCAATTAATAGTTTAATCTCATTGGCAGATTCAGTACTGCGTTTAGATAAGTTACGCACTTCATCGGCAACAACCGCAAAACCACGACCCAGTTCACCTGCTCTCGCCGCTTCAATTGCCGCATTTAATGCAAGTAGATTAGTTTGATTCGCGATATCAGTGATCACCATAATGGCTGTTTCAATCGCATCATTACTGTCCTTAATATCAGACATAGAAGTAATCGTTGCTGTCATCGCGATAGAGCTATTATCGGCTTGCTTTTCCGCCCGCTGAGAGTCAGTACTCACACTTTGAATAATATCGCTTGTATCGCCCACGAGTGAGGCCGTGTCTTGCAGTAATTCATTAATATGACCCGTTGCAGACACTTGTGAACCAACACCATCATCAATATCTTTCGCATATTTAGACATCTCTGTTAAATGCCTTGTTAAGTCACTCGATGTTTGCACTAACTGGGTAACCGTGTTCCCTACTTCGTCAAATAGCTGCTGTAATTCCTCACGACTTTGCTCTGCTGCATATGAGGCTGATTCAGCCGCTGCTAGCGCCGTATTATTACAATGAACCGCTTTTTTATGTAGTTTACTATTGTAATGATTAGCGAACCAAATGATCAGGGGGGGTAATAACAGAGCTGAATAGTTTTCAACTTTAACGTCTTTTTCTGACAGGACTAATTGTGGTAACTCATAACCCGTATAATCAATAATAATCATTAATGCATAAGCTGCCATCATGACCACCGACCAAAAAAAACCAGATCTCGCGTTAATTAATAAATAAGCAAAAATGGTCATTGCTGCAATCCACATAATAGAATGTGAATTTGCGCCACCTGTTTGAAACATCAAATTAGATAAGTGAATCATGCCACCAAATTGCATCACATTTCCTGCAATAATCGGACTAATTCCAAGTTTAACCAAAGTAATGCAACACAAAAAACCGAACAGCATAATCACGGATGTCATCACTAATGCACTGACTTCTAGGCTATCCCATTTCATGGCACTATAACCACCTACGATCATGCCTACGAGAGCAAAAGTAATCACCCCCATTCCTTTAATTCTATCATCGTCACTTTTTTGATCACGTAACATATATTGGTAAAAGTGGTCTGAGAATGATGACATTCATAATCCTTTATTTTAATAAAACAGAATAAATCACATACAAGCAATCTAGCATGCTTACACTATTAACTCTACATAGCTATCTCTAAAGTATTAAAAAACAAGTAATTTAACTAAAGCATAACGCCGCTGATAACAGTGTTTGTGTATAGGCATGCTGTGGTTGATTAAACACAGTTTCCGTTTCGCCTTCTTCAACAATCTTGCCTTCTTTTAGCACTATAATTCGATGGCTAACCGCCCTTACCACAGCTAAATCATGAGTGATAAAGATATAACTTAATTGATGTTTTTGTTGTAACTGGCACAATAAATCTAAAATTTGTTTCTGCACAGTTCGGTCTAATGCTGAGGTCGGTTCATCTAATATCAATACTTTTGGTTTGAGCACTAACGCACGCGCGATAGCGATACGTTGACGCTGGCCACCCGAAAACTGATGCGGATAACGAGATAATGACTCAATAGGTAAGGCTACATCCATCAAGGCTTGTTTGATCGCAATATCGATTTCAGCATCGGAGTGCTTACCTTGTACTTCTAGTCCCTCACTAATGATTTGCCGGACTGACATACGTGGGCTTAAACTACCAAACGGATCTTGAAATACAATTTGTAATGATTGACGATAATCTCGCATTGCGGTTAGGTTTAATCCTTGCAGATTAGTGCCTTCGTAATGAATATCACCTTCACTCCCAATCAACCTTAACAAACCGCGTACCAAGGTGCTTTTACCTGAACCACTTTCGCCAACAATACCCAATGTTTCACCGTGATTTAACTGCAAAGAAACACCATCAACGGCTTTTACATGATCATAAGTTCGCTGAAAAAGACCTTTCTTAAGTGGAAACCAAACTTTAAAGTCACTTACCTGTAATAACGGCTTTACCGAACTCAATACTGGTATGTCTCGTTGCGGTTCAGCGTCGAGTAAGGTTTTAGTGTAAACATGCTGAGGATCAGAGAAAATACGTTCAACACTACCCGCCTCAACGATTTCCCCTTCCTTCATCACAGCAACATCGTCAGCTAAATGTTTCACAATATTCAAATCATGCGTGATCATGAGTATCGCCATACCTAACTTTGCCTGCAATGACTTTAATAATTCTAAAATTTGTAATTGCACCGTCACATCAAGCGCAGTTGTAGGCTCATCTGCAATCAATAAATCAGGTTTATTGGCTAACGCCATAGCAATCATCACACGCTGACGCTGACCACCGGACAATTCATGGGGATAAGAGCCTAAACGTGTTTTCGGCTCAGGGATTGCAACCAGCTCTAATAATTCCAAACAACGTGACTGCGCTGCTTTTTTATTTAAGCCTTGATGTAAAAAAAGGATTTCTGATATTTGTTTTTCAATCGTATGCAGTGGGTTAAGTGACGTCATTGGTTCTTGGAATATGATACTTGCCGTATTACCACGTAATGACTGCATCACGGCACGCTCTTTACCAATGACTTCCTTACCTAATAACTTAATACTACCCGATGGATAATTTGCCGCAGGAAAAGGCAACAATTGCAAAATAGATAATGCAGTGACCGACTTACCAGAACCACTTTCACCAACCAGTGCAAACGTTTTACCTTTTTCAATGCTAAAGGAAACGTGCTTAACCACCGATTCTTGGCCAAAGTTCACCGATAGATCATCGACTTCAAGTACCCTTTCGTTAACGTGACTCATGATACTCCCTTACGAGGATCAAACGCATCACGCGCAGCCTCACCAATAAAGACTAATAACACCAAGATCACCGCCATCGATACAAATGCCGTAATCCCTAGCCAGGGGGCTTGTAAGTTATTTTTACCTTGCTTAATTAATTCACCCAAAGACGGTGAGCCAACTTCAAGACCAAAACCCAAAAAATCCAAGGAGGTTAACGTGGTTAATGCGCCAGTAAAAATAAACGGTAAGAAAGTCATCGTCGCTACCATCGCATTAGGTAAAATATGCTTAAACATAATGGCGCGATGAGATTGTCCCAACGCCTTCGCTGCAATGACATATTCTAAATGACGGCCACGTAAAAACTCAGCTCGAACGACATCAACCAAGGCCATCCAACTAAATAGCAACATAATACCCAGCAACCACCAAAAGTTAGGCTGGACTAAGCTGGCTAAAATAATGAGTAAAAACAGCATAGGCAAACCAGACCATATTTCAATAAACCGCTGACCATACAAATCAATTCGACCACCGAAATAACCTTGAGTGGCACCGACGGCTACACCAATAACCGAACTAAATAAGGTTAAGGTGATAGCAAATAATACCGAAATACGGAAGCCATAAATAAGGCGCGCTAATACATCACGACTTTGATCATCCGTACCTAACCAGTTTTCGCTGTCCGGTGCAGATGGCGCAGGAACGGTTAAATTATAATTAAACGTATGGTAACTAAAGGGGATCAAGGGCCACCATATATCACCCTGCTCTAAAATAATTTCCTGAATATATTCATCACGATAATCAGCTGGAATATCGAGGTCACCACCAAATGTTAATTCACTATAGTCATTTAAAATAGGTAAGTAATAACTCTCGTTGTAACGCACTAATAATGGTTTATCGTTCGCTATTATTTCTGCAAACAAACTAAATAAAAATAATCCTGTGAATAGCCATAACGACCAGTAGCCCCGTTTATTGTGCTTAAAGGTTTGCCAACGATTTAAGTTCATTGGGTTTTGTTTTATACGGTGCC
Organism: Moritella sp. 24; assembly: GCF_018219155.1. Taxonomy (NCBI): domain Bacteria; kingdom Pseudomonadati; phylum Pseudomonadota; class Gammaproteobacteria; order Alteromonadales; family Moritellaceae; genus Moritella; species Moritella sp. 24. Next base: position 3,666,945 of record NZ_CP056123.1, read on the forward strand.
AAGTTGCAGTCCAGCCCATTATGTTTGCGCCTCAAAATTAATGCGAGGGTCAATCAGCATATAGGTAACATCGCTGATTAATTTAATAATTAATCCCATCAAGGTAAAGACATATAAGGTGCCAAAAACAACCGGATAATCTCGATTAATTACCGATTCAAAACCGAGTAAACCAAGTCCGTCTAACGAAAATATAATCTCAATCATCAGTGAACCAGTAAAGAAAATACTGATAAGCGCCGCTGGTAATCCAGCAATCACTAACAGCATCGCATTACGAAATACATGCCCGTATAGCACTTGGTTTTCAGTCAATCCTTTCGCTCTTGCCGTGATCACATATTGTTTATTGATTTCATCTAAAAAAGTATTTTTAGTCAGTAGCGTTAATGTTGCAAAACTACTGATTACAGAGGCGATGATCGGTAAGGTTAAATGCCAGAAATAATCTTTGATTTGTTCGAATGTACTTAATTCATCGAAGTTAGCAGAAGTCAGTCCACGCAATGGAAACCAGTCAAAGTAACTGCCGCCAGCAAAGACCACAATCAGTAATAGCGCAAACAAAAAGTTAGGGATAGCAAAACCAATAACGACTGCACTTGAACTCCATATATCGAATGAAGAACCATGTGAAATAGCCTTTTTAATCCCAAGTGGAATCGAGATGAGATACACTAAAATCGTAGTCCATAACCCGAGTGACACTGATACCGGTAATTTATCTAACACCAAATCGATCACAGTGCTATCACGGAAAAAACTATCGCCAAAATCAAATTGTAAATAGCTTTTAAGCATCAACCAATAGCGTTCATGCAAGGGTTTATCAAATCCATATAACCGTTCTAATTCTTTAATATAATCAGGATCAATACCTTGTGCGCCACGGTATGAAGAATTACCATCATTGTTTAGATTAACTTCTACTTCACCTTGACTATTACCATCAAAACGGCTGGTTGCCGAAGCTTCAATACCTTGTAATTTAGCTAAAGACTGCTCAACAGGCCCACCTGGCGCGGCTTGAATAATGATAAAGTTAAGCGTAATAATACCCAATAACGTCGGGATCATTAGCAAGCAACGACGCAGTATATAACTCCACATTTAGCTAATTTCCTTCCCTATTAACACCAGTACTCTCCCACCAACTATCAATGGCTAAACCATATTGAGGTAGTTTTTCTGGTCGCTGAATTTGCTGCCAATAAGCAACACGATAGCTGCTGATATGCCATTGTGGGATCACTAAATTTTTCCATAATAAAACACGATCAAGTGCCTTAGTCGCAGTAACCAAACTATCGCGATCTTTCGCATTAATGACTTGCTTCACTAACGAATCAACCACAGGATCTTGTAAGCCAATACGGTTACGTGTACCAGGTATATTAGAAAATTCACTTCCCCACATACTGAGTTGCTCATTACCCGGCGATAAACTTTGTGCTTGTATTAGGCTGTAAACATCAAAATCAAAGTTATTCAGCCTGTTCATATACTGTGATACATCAACAATACGGATCTCAGAAGCGACACCGATACGCTGTAAGTTTTTACGAAATGGCTGAATAACACGTTCAAATGACGGGCTATAAACCAAAAATTCGATACTTAATTGCTTGCCGTTCGCATCCACCATTTTGCCTGATTTTAACGTCCACCCCGCTTGCTTTAACAAACCAATCGCCTGACGCTGCTGTTTACGTACACGACCATCACCTTTAGTTTTATCCAGCGTATAAGGCGTGGTGAAAAGTGCAGGCGGTAATTGTGATTTAAATGGTGTCAGTAGTGCCAGTTCATCACCTTGTGGTGTTCCTGTCGCGGCAAGTTCTGAATTGCTAAAGAAACTTTCTGAACGCTTATATGCTCCATAAAATAATGTTTTATTAGTCCATTCAAAATCAAACATTAAACTCAGCGCTTTACGTACATTGGGATCTTTAAATTTGTCTTTGCGTAAATTGAACCAAAACGCCTGCATTCCTTGCGGGTTTTGATGTTGGATCTCTTCTTTGATGATACGACCAGAAGTGAATTGTTTGCCAACGTAGCCAGTAGCCCATTGTTTAGAAATATTCTCAGCTCTAAAATCAACATCGCCAGCTTTAAAGGCTTCAAACGCGATACTGCCATCTTTATAATAATCAAAAATTATATGTTTGAAGTTATAGCGGCCACGATTTACGGGTAAGTCTTTTGCCCAATAATCATCGTTACGCTGATACTCAATACTACGGCCAGCATCGAATTTTTTGATCGTATACGGCCCCGAGCCCAACGGTATATTCAATGATGCTTTAGCAAAATCTTTGCCTTGCCAGTCTTGTTCAGAAAACACGGGTAACTGCGCTAATATCAACGCCAGTTCTTTATTTTTATTATCTTTAAAATTAAATTTAATCACTGATGTACTTTCAATATCAACGCTCGTGACATCTTTGTATTGCGCGCGTAATTGCGGTACACCTTTTTCCATCAATACATCAAAAGTAAATTTAACATCCGCAGCCGTTAACGCACTACCATCAGAAAATTTAGCCTTTGGATTTAAATGAAAACGTACCCAACTGCGATCATCTGGCACTTCGATATATTCAGCAACTAGGCCATATAACGTAAATGCTTCATCACTGCTTTGCTGCATTAAGGTATCAAATAAATAGCCTGTACCCGATGCAGATACCCCCTTAACAATATAACCATTGAAGTTATCAAAGCTGCCCATTGCAGCCCGACGCAATGTCCCCTCACGAGGCGCATTTAAATTAACATAGTCGAAATGGGTAAAATCATTGCGATATGCTGGTTCGCCATGCATCGCGATTGCAGGATATAAAGGCGCACTTGTCGCAACCGTATCAGCAGTGGCAGTATGGGAGGATAATAAAGATGTAAGAAATAATAATGCAGCACTAAGAGGTTTATTCATGGCTGGGTTCCTTTGGCCGATGAAGTTAGTCATTTTATCTAGTTACTAAAAATAATAGCATTTAACTGTAATTTACAAGGATATAGATACTAAAGAGACGAAAATGTTCATCTTATATCCTTATTTATTACATTGTGGTTATAACTGACCAGATTATAAATAGCGCAGACTATCCTTGTTGGCGCTTAACGTAAAGTACGAGATTATCATTAGATAATGGTTTACTGGCATAGAATCCCTGATAAAAACTACAGTCCTGTCGTTGTAAAAACTCCAACTGCTGGCGGCTTTCAACCCCTTCAGCGGTGACATTAAAGCCCATGTGTTTTGCCATTGCTAATACCGCTTCAACAATCGCCATATCAGACACGTTATAAGGAATATCTTGAATAAATGAGCGGTCAATCTTCAATTCATTCGCCGGTAAACGTTTTAAATAACTGAGCGATGAATAACCTGATCCAAAATCATCAACAGCAAAACTAACCCCTATATTTTTCAAGTCAGTCATTTTCCTAATCGCATCTTCTGCATGCTCAATCACGACAGATTCAGTAATTTCTAAATTTAATTGCATCGGGTCCATACCGGTATCATCTAATACCATGAGTACTGAATCGACAAAGTTATCATCATGAAACTGACGTGTACTCACATTCACCGATATTTGCGGCACACAAATACCTTGAGACTGCCATTCAACAAATTGACGACACGCTGCTTGTAGTACCCATATACCAATATCGATAATTAAATCTGTTTCTTCCGCGATAGGGATGAACTCCGCAGGAGAGATCAGTTGTTTTCCGCCTAAATGCCAACGCAATAACGCTTCAACACCAATAATCTCATTACTGTTCACCATATGCTGAGGTTGGTAATGTAAAAACAATTCATTTTTCGCAATGGCACTCTTTAGACAATTGTAAATGTGCAGACGCTTATCAGCCTTGCGCTGCATCTTCACATTAAAGAATGATACTTTTTTACGACCATTGGATTTAGCTTGATACATTGCCGTATCAGCTTGTTTTAATAAATCGACAGCTTGCTGGTTTTTACTGGGAAATAGGGTTACACCGATACTGGCTCCGATATGTAACGCCTGTCCCTTGTATGAATAAGGCTCTGAAATACGTTCGATTAATCGCTCGGCGAATAAGTTAGCGTGTTGCTCTGCGTGCATTGGGTTTTCTGATAAGTCAGGTAACAAAATAACAAATTCATCACCGCCTAAACGAGAAATAAAATCTTGTTCACGTTGTATTTCTCTTAATCGCTGCGCAACTTCGACCAATATGGCATCACCAACCGCATGCCCAAGTGAGTCATTAATCGCTTTAAAATAATCAAGATCAATAAATAAAAGCGCACCAACAACCTCTGTATTTGTTGCTAGTTCATATTGCGTTTCAATTTTTTGGTTCAGTAAACGTCGATTAGCTAATCCTGTTAACACATCAAAAAATGCCAAACTATGAAATTGTTCTTGTGATTCACTTGCTTTAGTCACCGATAATGCACACTGAAATTCGTTATCCAGCAAACGTAAATTACGCTGAACTAAGCTTGCAATAGCGTGACAAAAAGAAATGACATGAGACGATGTAATATCATTTTTAAGCATGTCGTAAAAATTAATCACGCCAATAAATTTATCACCTTTAAATAAGGGAATAATTAATGTTACATGACTTTCTTTATTATTTTCACCTGCCGATTTAAAAATGCAATCACCTGAATTTAAACGAGATAACTCAATATCACTAAAATTAGCGCTTGCTTCTATCGTCGATATATACTGTGGTAATAACTGCACTACATCAGTCAATGAACCACTAAATAAATTAATATTTACAGTGGCAATATTTAATGCGTGTTGGGTTTTATTGATGAGATTTTCGAGAAATAAAATAAACTCATTACTGTCATGCCAATCAATAACGCTCAGTTGTAATAATACACGATCAAGGTGTGTCGCATTCGTAGCAGGTTCATCTTGTGGAGTCGTTATATTACACATGTTAGTCATATTATTAGCGTCAGCAATTATTTAGTTTTAATAAAAACAGCTAAGCATAATGCCTAAGCATCAGCTAGAAGACAACGAATTTAATGTAAATGCTTATAAATGTTTAATGCGTCACACTTTTAAGTGCTTTAAAAAACTAAATCATCAAATGTGATACAGATCACTTTATTTTAACCTGAAAGTCGTATTCTGAAGTTGAACCAATAAAGGGTAAACACAAGGAGATGTCTATGACATTTGAAATAACCAGTAAAGAAATTAAAGTTACGGCTCCTATGCGCGAAAAGCTCGCGATGAAGTACGCTAAGTTAGAGCGCTTCAACATTCCGATGATTAATCCGCATGTAACTATCACGAAAGATAAGAACTGCGTTAAAAAAATTGAAGCTAGCATTCATCTACCACAAGGCCAACTATTAGCAGTTTCTGAAGGAGAAGATCTTTACGCTGCAATTACTATTTTAGGCCAAAAACTAGAGCGTCAATTAAATAAATACAGCGACAAGCATTCAGAGCATCGCAGTGGTAAAGAACAATGTCGAGCAGGTGTTATTAGTGGTGAAGAACTACCTGTCGAAAAGATTTCTGACGAAGAATTAGAACTCGCAGAGTATTAATCGAAAAGACTAAAATCTTCTGATTCCCAACTTTATATGGGAACAACAAATAAGCGCAGCATAGGACTGCGCTTTTTTATTTCCGCAGTTTGCCTCTGACACCTTGACTTTGCCCCCCTAGATAAATAAATTAAACAATCAATTATAAATAAATGTGCATCATTAGGCATATATAACTAAATAACCTTATAGAGTACGCACAAGGATCCTATTTCATGGCAGACCTCAACGATATTAGAACTCGTATCACCACGCTTGATAGTAATTTATTAAAGCTACTATCCGAACGCAGAGACTTAGCCATCGAAGTGGCAAAGAGTAAGCAATCGACGAGTAAACCTGTACGCGATCAAGATCGTGAGCAACAATTATTAGTGCGTTTAATTAATCAGGGTCGTGAACTTGGTCTTGATAGTAATTACATCATGAATATTTACCATTCGATTCTTGAAGATTCAGTATTATTACAGCAAGCTTTTTTACAACAAATCAAAAATCCAAATGCCGCAGTACCTGTTGCGCGTGTCGCTTTCTTAGGTGATAAGGGCTCTTATTCAAACCTTGCTTGTAAAAAATACTTCGCTCGCCAAGATGATAGTTTAGTAGAACTAGGCTTCCCTACATTCCAACAGATCATTAAAGCTGTAGAAAAAGGTCAAGCTGACTACGGTATGCTACCGATTGAAAATACTTCTTCTGGCAGCATTAATGACGTTTATGACCTACTACAACATACAAGCTTATCAATTGTGGGTGAACTGACGCAGCCAATTGAGCATAGTTTAATCACAACATGTGATACTGACTTATCAAAAATTGAAACGATCTACGCTCATCCGCAACCTTTTGCACAATGCTCACTGTTTTTAAGTGCGCACCCACACATTAAAATTGAATTTGTAGACAGTTCATCAGCTGCAATGGCAAAAGTAAAAGAACTGAACACTGAAACTGTCGCTGCAATAGGCAGTATAACAGGCGGTGAATTATACGGTTTGACTCCAATCCGTACTGGCCTAGCAAATCAAACTGAAAACTACAGTCGCTTTATTGTTGTCGCACGTAAACCTGTCGATGTTGCGGTTCAAATCCCGTCTAAAACAACATTTATCATGTCTACTGGTCAACAAGCGGGTTGTTTAGTTGAAGCATTATTAGTATTACGCGAACAAGGCGTTAATATGACGAAATTAGAATCACGCCCTATCCAAGGTAACCCTTGGGAAGAAATGTTCTATATTGATGTTGCAGCTAACTTACAATCAGAAAAAATGCAGACGGTCATTAAACAGTTAACACGCATTACCAACCAACTAAAAGTATTGGGCTGTTATCCAAGTGAAGATGTTGCTGCGACTGATGTACCAGAAGAGTTACTTTAATTTATAAGAAACGTTATTTTATAAAGAAGCTGTCTTATAAAAATAGCGTTATGAATAAAGCGATTGAATAAATAGCATAATGAAACAGCAGATATAAAAAAGAGCATCATCGAGATGCTCTTTTTATTTTCAACACCGAACTTTTAATTCTCAGCAGCAAGCTTTCAATTCTCAACACTAAGATTTTAGTTCTCAATACCAAGCTTTTAGTTCTCAACACCAAAGAATTGGCGATTATCATTTGCTTGTAATAACAAGCTACGACTTTCTTGCAGGAACTGCGTTGAATAGTCACCAAACCAATCCGATACCATTTCAAACGAACGAATAAAGCCTTCTTTATCGTTACGCTCTAACATATCAGCCGCTTGCATAAATCGTTCAGCATAACGACGGATCATCGATACGTTATTATCAGATGATAAAATAATATCAGCATACAAGGTTGGGTCTTGTGCAAACAGACGCCCTACCATCGCTAATTCTAAGCGATAGATCGGTGAGCTCAGATCCAATAATTGCTGTAGATCTGGGTTCTCTTCCGCTAAATGTGCACCGTATACAAACGTCGTAAAGTGACGTAATGCTTGGATGAGAGTCATCGCTTCATCATGTTGCTTCGCGTCAACATCATAAATACGTGCGCCCCAGATTTGCATTTGATCTAACAGCCATTGATATTTATCGCTGTCACGGCCATCACAACAAACAATAACCTGCTTTGCTAAATTACCCACATCAGGACCAAACATTGGATGTAGCCCGACAACAGGTCCTTGATGTATATTCAACATCGCTTGCAATGGTTTGTTTTTAATACTAGTTATATCAGCTAACACACAATCTTTAGGTAAACGGCCTAACTTAGCAATAATGGTTTCTGTTAGATTAATTGGCACTGACACAACCACAAGTCCAGCATTGGCAAATAACGCATCCGCATTATCCCAATCACCTTGCTCAAGAATATCAACTTGATAACCAGAGAGGCGGAACATGCGTACAAACAGCATACCTAATTTACCCGCACCACCAATCACGACAATGCGGCCAAGGTCTGGTTTTACAGTTTTAAAACCTGAGTCTTTTTCTGATGCGTATGATTCTCGCATGACACGACGTAATACATCTTCAATCAACGCGCCAGGAACGCCTTTCGACTCCGCTTCTTCACGTCGTTTTTCCAGCATAGCGACTTCACGTTCAGGTACGTAAATTGGTAAGCCATGCTCACTCTTTATCTCCCCGACTTCAGCAACTAATGCTAATCGTTGTGCCAGCAGGTCAACCAATTGTTGGTCAACATCATCGATTTTATCTCTTAACTTACCTAACGGATCCAGTTTCACTGACCATTTACCTCGTGACGTCCTTGATGTATATAGCGACTCTATTTAAATACTATGCTCTTTTATTTAAACAGTCGCTTAACTCAGTTGCAGTTTCGCGCAATAATGTTTCTGTTGTATCCCAATCAATACATGCATCAGTAACAGATACACCGTATGCCATATCAGCAATAGGTTGTTCTGACGACTGGTTTCCACCATTTAAGTGACTTTCAATCATCACACCAATAATAGAGCTATTACCTTCTTGAATTTGGTGAATCACATTTTTTGCTACTAGCGGCTGTAGTTCGTGATTTTTATTTGAATTCGCATGACTGCAATCAACCATCAAGCTTGGGCGTAAGCCAGCTTTAACCATATCCTGCTCTGCTAATGCAACGGCAACTGAATCATAGTTAGGTTGCTTACCACCACGTAAAATCACATGGCCATCAGGATTACCCTGCGTTTGTAGTAACGCGACTTGACCATCTTGGTTAATACCCATGAAACGGTGTGAATGTGACGCAGACTTCATCGCATTAATTGCGGTTGATAAACTACCATCAGTGCCATTTTTGAAACCAACAGGCATAGACAGACCTGATGCCATTTCACGGTGAGTTTGTGATTCAGTGGTACGCGCACCAATCGCAGACCAAGCAAATAACTCTGCAAGGTATTGTGGACTAATTGGATCAAGTGCTTCGGTTGCAGTTGGAATTTCCATTTCAGCAAGCGTAATAAGTAATTTACGTGCGTTAATTAGGCCTGTTTCGACATCAAATGAGCCATCCATGTGTGGGTCATTGATAGCCCCTTTCCAACCAACCGTTGTACGTGGTTTTTCGAAATACACACGCATAACAATATAAAGGTGTTCGCCTAAATCGTCATGTAGTGCTTTTAATTTATCAGCGTATTCTAATGCCGCTTTATCGTCATGAATTGAGCAAGGTCCACACACAACAAGCAAACGCTTATCTTTACCTGCGATAATGTTTGCAATCGTTTCACGTGCAGTTTGTATATAGCCAAGTGCATGATCTGAAATAGGTAATTTAGCTTTTAATTCAGAGGGTGTCATCAATACTTGTTCAGAACAAATATGCACATTATTTAAGGTATCTTTTTCCATTACGTTGCTCATATATCCTATTTATTATATATAAACAACATACCGTAGCAGAATGTGATTGCAAGTAATATTTTTGTCTGAAAAACGTGATGAAAGACTACATACTTTCAAATGAAAGCTGTGTTAACATGAACAACAGAAATTACCGAAATTCAATGAAAAGAAATATTCTCCTAATGAATAGCGCTACCGATAATAGTCTTATTGACTTTGTAGACAATATTCATAATAGTTAACGGTAATACCTTACAATCGATCAATAATATAATTGTGGACATAAAATAATGAGTAATCAGTTAGAACAGCTAAGTAAATTAACTACAATTGTTGCAGATACAGGCGATGTGGATGCAATTAAATTATACCAGCCTCAAGATGCGACGACGAATCCATCACTTATCTTAAAAGCAGCTGCATTACCGACTTATCAACCACTAGTAGCACAAGCAATTGCTTACGCTAAAGAGAATGCAACACCAGAAACACAAGTAGCACTTGCATGTGACAAACTAGCTGTATTAATTGGTAAAGAGATCTTAACGACAATTCCAGGTCGTATCTCAACTGAAGTTGACGCACGTCTTTCTTACGATACAGAAGCAAGTGTTAAACAAGCACTACTATTAATCGACTTATATAAAGAAGTGGGCATTGAGAAAGAAAACATTCTGATCAAACTGGCTTCTACTTGGGAAGGTATTCGCGCGGCAGAACAGCTTGAAGCAATGGGCATCAACTGTAACCTAACGCTATTATTCTCTTTCGCTCAAGCGCAAGCATGTGCAGAAGCAGGCGTATACCTAATTTCACCTTTCGTTGGCCGTATCATGGATTGGCACAAAGCTAAAACAGGCGAAACATATGAAGGTGCTAACGATCCAGGTGTTATCTCTGTAAGCACTATCTACAACTACTACAAAGCATCGGGTTATAACACAGTTGTTATGGGCGCAAGCTTCCGTAACACAGGTGAAATCCTAGCACTTGCTGGTTGTGACCGTCTAACAATTGCACCACAGCTATTAGAAGAGCTACAAAACTCTTCAGAGCCTGTTGCACAAGCGCTATTCTCTGAAGTAGAACAAACTGCACCGAAAGCAAAACTAACAGAAGCAGCATTCCGTTGGGATCACAGCCAAGATCCAATGGCAGTTGAAAAACTAGCTGAAGGTATCCGTAACTTCGCTATCGATCAAAACAAACTAGAAGCGATGATTGCTGACTTATTTTAATTGGAATAAATAGTTCTAAGCTGAATAAAGCAATACCCAAACATCGTTAACAAAAACGCCCAACTTATTACTCGAGAGAGTCCTACGTTGGGCGTTTTTTTATGCATTATTTAACCAATCTACCTAGCAGTAACTTGGTTATATAACGATTATACTTTTGGCCAAGCCAATGTCTCAGGCTGTGCATAAGCAACTAATGCTTCTTTGCATGCTGGAGTAATAAACTGTTCACCGCTAAGCTCATCAGCAACAAAATTAAAGTCTTCACCATCAAGCGTAAACTGCAAGCTGTATGCATGTAAGTAAGCGCGATCGTATTTCCAAGCATCAGCACTTTGATACAGCGGATCACCACAGATAGGGCTTCCTAGGCTGTTTAATGCAACACGTAGTTGGTGTGTCTTACCTGTGTGTGGCTTTAACACAACTAAACGCTTACCATCACCAATGCTTTGTGTGAAAAACTGAGTCACAGCAGGGTTTGTTAACGTTTTAGTTAAACGCCACATGCTACGACGTGAACGCTCCATATCACCCTTCACTAAACCTTGTTTTTTCTTTGGTTTGCTATCGATAATACCGAGGTAATATTTTTGAATCTCATGCAGTTCAAAAAGCTTTGCTAATTTAGCAGCTGATTCTGATGATTTAGCCAGTAACAACAATCCAGATGTAACTTTGTCTAAACGGTGTACCGGAAATACCAGTCTGCCAATATCCTTTCTGACAATAGAACAAATACCATCAACGCCGTCTTCATCGTGAAAACCGATGCCCGCTGCTTTGTTGATAACCAAGAAATCATTATTCTGAAATAAAATGCTATACATTAAAAAAACCAATGCTGAAAATGAGGCCGAAGTGTACCCTAAATAAGCAATATACCCAAGCGACTTCAAGATCCACAATCAATAACTCAAATAAAAAATTAGGGATAAAAATCATATCCAACAACCAATAATAACGCTAGGATGAGTAATCGTACACTAGAATAAGTCATAAAAAGAGGACCTTAACCGTGTCAGAGATCAACGCTGAAATTGATATTTATTACTGTCGCCAATGTAACTGGATGTTACGCTCAACTTGGTTAACGCAAGAGCTGCTGCATACGTTCGGTGAGGAGATCAGTAAAATAAGCTTACACCCAGATACAGGGGGCCGCTTTGAGATCCATTGTAATCAGCAACTGATTTGGGAACGTAAACAAGACGGCGGTTTTCCAGAAGCGAAAGTATTAAAACAACGCGTACGAGACATCATCGCTCCAGCGCGTGATCTCGGCCACTGCGATCGTACGGTGTAAATACATGCAATTAACAACACTTGAGCTATCAGGTCAAACACAAAGCCACGTCATTGAAGTGCCTTCACAACCACGCTTTATCCACCAGCAAGTATTACCTGCATTTCAGCAATTACAAGTAAAGGCAAAACAAGCTGGGTTCGCACTTACAATTGTCTCTAGCTTTCGCTCTTTTGAACAACAGCTAAGCATTTGGAATAATAAATTTAGCGGGCTAAGACCCATTCTAGATCATGATAGCCAGCCATTAGATCCAGCTATACTAAGTGAAGAAGAAAAAGTATTCGCAATATTACGTTGGTCAATGTTACCCGGTGCCAGCCGCCATCACTGGGGAAGTGAAATTGATGTATGTGATAACAATGCGTTACCAACAGGCTATCAGCTACAATTAATCCCACAAGAATATGATGAAGGTGGTTATCTTGCAGCATTTTCAACGTGGTTAGATAACAATATTACCGACTTTGGCTTCTATCGTCCTTATGATAAAGATCGTGGTGGAGTATCCCGAGAGCCTTGGCATTTAAGTTATGCGCCTATCGCAGCACAAGCGCAGCAAGCTTGCACATTAGCATTCATCACCAACACCATTAGTAATGCTGATATTCAAGGTAAAGCGGCTATTTTAGCCAATATAGAACAGATTTATACGCAATACATAAATAACGTATCAACACCCAATTAATAACGCTCACACAATAATAGAAGGAGGATTTATGGTTTGGATCATTATTCTAGTTGCCTTAGGTTTTATTCTAGGGTCTATCATGACATTAAAATACACCGCAAACATGAAAATGAAAATACCAAAAGAAATTGAAGAACAATATAGTAAAAGTTTACATCTGGATGCAGGAAAAAATGCGAAACCATTACCGGATGATAATGAAGATGACCAACAAGCTTATAACAACGAATACCGTAACGAATACGAAAAAAATCCAATGCAGCATGATGAGAAAAAAGACATAAACAAATAAATATTAGGTCGTTTTACATCTCGAATAAATAACTCGTATCTATAAACAATAAGGGCCTATGTACTGCATACATAGGCCCTTATTTTTTATTAACACGGCTTTATTAATACCGTGCGATTAACACATTATGTGTTTAATCAATATTACTCAGTCCCAGCTTTCTCTGCACGTAATGCATCAGCTGCGTCTTTCAAGCTTATGAATAACTGACTCATGGTTTCAGCAGACAAAGGTTGCTTGTCTTCACCAAAGAATGCAATTGAAGTATGGCCTTTAATTTCACCTACCTGAATACGATAATCATCTTCAGCTAATGTCACACGAGTGACTTTATTATTAATCCAATAGTCATCCGTTTGCTCATCAAAGCTAACAAGCATTGTTGACGCCAATTTATCTTCGTCTTCAACGGTCATGCCCACTTTATTCAACACCATTGGTAATAACTTCCAGGCATCATCAAACGGGATGTTTAACGTAATAACAGGGTGTTTCTGATCAACAAAATCGATTTTAAGCTTCGAGGCTTTTTGTTGTTCAGTTTCTTTATTATTACCTTCAATACGATCAATTTCGTAATAAATATTAAGCAGGTTTAGCATTTGCACAGCAAAACGACGACTGTCGCCTTTACTTAGTTCATTATCAACCTTAGTGCCTTCTAAACGTTCTTCATGGTCAATCAAATCAACCTGTAGACCCACAGTACGTTTACTTGCAGCTGTTAACAGTGTGAACTTATAACGCTGTTTTAGTTCATAATCAGATACTTCTTTAAATTCATCAAAGGTATCTTGATTAATTAACCAATCAGTCTCTAACGTATGATTCGCATCATCCAATTTCGCAATAGCGACTTTTTTGTCGGCTAAGAAATTTGCTAATAACGACCATACTTGTGCAGTAATATCATCTTGCGAGCTACGACTATTAAACCAAATAGTGACATTATCACTACCTTCTTCAACACGTACTAACGGTGATAACGCCAATACTTGCACTGGAGAACGTACATCAACATCGGCACCAACAGGGTAGTTTTCAGTCCCTTCAACGAGTTCAGGCACATCATAACGCTGTGTATACAAAGGAGTATCAAGTCCCTCAGCAATCACCAACTCCGGTTTGATTGTTTGATTTAAATATTCAAAATCTAGATTTGCTTGACGTCTTGTATCTGATCCTGAACAAGCACTGACTAAAATAGCACACGCTATAACGCTATAGCGTTTAGCGGCAGTCAAGCGGTGACCTGTTGATGACATAGTCATAGTATTAATATTCCCTAATTCAAAAATTTATGCATCCACTGCAAGTGCGAGTGCCGCACTCACCTGAGCATGATATTGCTGATCTAATTCAATTAATGGTAACCGTAAGTTAGCCGTTTCAATCAAAGATAACTGTTTGCACGCCCATTTTACCGGGATTGGATTTGATTCGACAAATAAATCTTGATGTAAACGCATTAATTTATTATTAATTTCAGTCGCTTCTTCACGTTGTCCCGCTAATGAAAAACGGCACATACGGCTCATTGCATCTGCAGCCACATTACTGGTAACAGAAATAACCCCATTACCGCCTTGTAGCATAAACTCACAACCCGTTGCATCATCACCACTATATAGTAAAAAATCATCGGGTAAGAAAGGTTTAATCTGAGTTAAGCGAGATAAATCACCGGTAGCATCTTTGATACCTATAATAGCATTAAGTTCCGCCAATCGAATGACGATCTCATCACTAATATCACAGCCTGTACGACCCGGTACATTATACAAAATCTGAGGTAAATCACAGGCTTCAGTAATGGCTTTGTAATGCTGATATAAGCCTTCTTGGGTTGGCTTATTATAATAAGGCGTGACACAAAGTCCGGCTGTCACACCTAACTTGTGTAATTCTTGGCTTAAGGCAATGCTATTACGGGTACTGTTTGATCCTGTCCCTGCAATAATAGCAATACGGCCCTGCGCTATTTCGAGTACGTATTTAACCACCTCAAGGTGCTCATTTTGAGCAAACGTGCAAGATTCACCTGTCGTACCCAACACCGCCAGTGCAGTGGTATTACTTTGGATATGATATTCAACTAAACCTTGTAAAGAGCAAAGATCGACGTCTCCGTTGTCGAGCATAGGAGTAATAAGTGCGACGATATTACCTGTTAACATATTGGCCTTGTGATAACTAACTATAAAACACGTGGCATAATAGTATGTAGCGGTCAGTTGCCGCAAGCATATTTTGGTTATATGCCGACTAACATCAATATGCTGGTTGATAAGCTTACGGATTGTTGCATCTTGAAGTTGCTTGGGTATATCATACTCTACTTGCTTACTTTAATTTACCCAGAAGAAAAGGACCTGGAAGAAAATGACGCAGAATTTAGTTATCACTGCCCTTGGCAGCAATAGTCCAGGTATCGTCCACAAACTAATAGGCCACGTAAGTAACTGTGGTTGCAATATTGTTGATAGCAAACTCGCTATTTTTGGTAATGAGTTCACGCTAATTATGCTGTTATCTGGTGAATGGAATGCCATGATTCAAATCGAATCAAGCTTGCCATTAAAAAGCCAAGAACTCGATTTAATCACCATGATGAAACGCACTGAACGTCACGAACCAATCAACTATGACCATACCATTGATGTCGAAGTCACCATCCCAGATTCAACCGGTCTTATCGAGCAGTTCACGCTATTCTTTACCAACAATAATCTCAATTTAGCGGGATTACGCTCAGAAGTACTGACCAGCTCTGACAACAAAGATATTCTCAAAGCTAACTTCACCTTAAACACAACATTAGATTGTGATTTAGCTATCTTGGAATCAGAACTCGCCGGTCTATGCATGCTCTTAAATGCCGAGTATCAATTTATGGTGGAAAACAAAGTCGCTACATCTTAAACGAGTAAGCGCGGTTAGTAGTAAATACTAACCGCGCCCAATCTTAATACTTGAACAAGCTGTACGATCAATTCACCGATGCTGACAAGGTATTATTCGCTTCTCTCAATTGGCTCTTCTTACGATTTTGACGTCTTAATATATAAGGCATCAAGAACATATATATCCCCGTAATCCACAACATAAGTAAGATCACCGAAGCCGGTAAAAACAGCCATAATTTAGCATGTTCATGGAAGAATGAGCCATCATGCAAAGATTCAATCAGATCGGAACGGCGATAGGCAACTTGCAAGATCTTACCACTGGCATTATCAATTTGAATTTCGACTTTGTTTTTAGCTCTGACCTTCACAATACCTTTCGAAGGACGAACATCCATACGACTGACATTTTTCCAGCTCTGGATCTCAGCTTCAGGGACTGTACTAGCGATATCTAATATCTGTTGAAATGATAGTTGCGGGATTTTACTCTCGCCTTTCATACTCGCGGGTTGAACCCAAGTAACTTCTTTTTTTACTTGTAGTAATAACCCACTAATAAGCACAACGAGTATCGGAAGCGCGATAATTGCAGCGCCCCAGTAATGAGTCTTACGATTAACACGTTTCCAGTTCACTTTTTTCATACAACTTCCTTGTTACTTAGTCTAGATTCTAAATAACGCAAAGTGTAATGATAATGATTACCACTTGCAACTACTAATAAGGGGGAGAAAAGTATTAATTAACCATATATAAAGTCGTAAATTTCACGTGATTCATAATAAACAATAAAAATACCACTTGAATACATAAACGACAGCACATTTATCGTCTTCAATACTAATAACGATATTTTTATTTTATCGACCTAAAACACAACTTTTTACACCGGTATATCCTTCGATACCCGACTTATCACTCGCACAACTCAAGGTATCTAAATAATGTTGACCGGACTTCAGCGTATTTTTATTACCCGTCGCCCCAAAAAATAGAACGCTAATAAATAATACAGAAAATAAAACCTGCTTTTGTTCTAACATAAGCTTATCCTCACATCGTATGTCATTCATTTAATATTGAACATATCGATAGAAAACAAAGCCTAAATAACAAAAAAACTTTCGAAAACAGCAGTTTATAATAATGAATAAACTACCTTACTGTTTGAGTGAATATCATACCGAATAAATATAATCTAATACCTCACGCTTTTTTGGTCCTTGAATACGCCACTGCATCATAAGATTATCGGCATACAGAACAAACGACGCATCATAATTATCTGCCGCACATTGATGTGATTGACGTGTAACCAATTCCCCTAGCCCGTTTTCAATAATATCAAACAGAAATACAGGGTTATCCCAACCAAAACGAAGATGGGTTAAACGAATATGATCACCTTCAAATTGCCACAAATATTGATTCTGCATCGATACCTTTCGATCTGCGGTAACATAATAATCACCACGTTCAATCGTTTCGACAACCGCCCCTAATTCGATATCGTCCGACACTGAAGCCATATTACCGCGGCGTTTAATTAACCCCTGTCCTTCACCTTGCCAGCCTGTGACAGATTCATTATCTGTGTTCACTTTAAAACTAAATTTGTTTAAGCGATTAAGTAGAGTCCACAACTCAGCCAATGTTTGCATTGTCATCCCCTTAAATACGAGTTATCACTATTTTATTATGCATAAATGCATTTATGTCGCATTGTGTCGATTGCTAATAGTCTCTTGTCGACAGACAAAAAGTCACGCACAATAGCCACATACGTTAATTCATTGTTAGGACACTTATATCCATGCAAACTTTAAAGTCTGGTGATAAAGCACCATCGTTTACGCTACTCAACCAACATAATGAAAGCATTTCGCTTGATTCATTAGCTGGTAAAAAAGTCTTAGCGTATTTCTACCCGAAAGCAATGACACCTGGTTGCACAACACAAGCGCAAAATTTACGTGATCATATCACAGCATTAGCAGCGCAGAATGTAGAAGTACTTGGTATCAGCCCTGATGAAGTAGTTCGTCTGACTAAATTTAGTGTGCGTGATGAATTAAACTTTAGCCTACTGTCAGATCCTGATCATGCAGTTGCAGATGCTTTCGGTATCTGGGGCCTTAAAAAGTTCATGGGTAAGGAATATGACGGCATCCACCGCCTATCATTTTTAATTGATGAGCAAGGTGTTGTTGAACATGTATTTACGTCTGCATCGCTAAAAGCAGTGCCACTAGAAGGTGAATACAGCAAATTTAAAACAAAAGATCATCACCAAGTAGTATTGGATTATTTAACGGCTAAGTAGTCAGTTATATTAATTATTTATACCAGTAATAACACTGCAGCCAGTAACCTTGAGTATCCAATCATTCAAGTTTACTGGCTTTTTTCATCTATGATAGTGTTCTAGTATTTCTACTAGTTTCACCGTGTGGGACGAATCAATATACTCTTCGAAAATAAAGTAAGAGAGTTAATAGAATGAAATCAATAAAAGGGTACACCCTAGTAGAGTTAGTGATTAGTATCATTGTACTGGGGGTATTAGCAGTAACAGCAATCCCAAAATTCATAGGGTTAAGTCAGGATAGTAAAAATGCTGTCATGATGGATTTAGCAGGTAAAATTAACTCTGCTGCTCAAATTGTTTATGCTAAATCAGTCATTCAGAATGAAGCCCATCTATCCCCTTTATTTACAGGTACCTTGCCGACAAATTACGGTGATGTTGATGGTATAAAAACAGTCTACGGCTATCCAAGAGCTGAAGATATAGATCTACTGTTGAGTTCATCTGAACTGAAATTTATAGATACAATAAATAGTGGAAAAGTTGTTGCTATTTATTTTAAAAAAGACGACCAATATCAAGACTGTTTTCTAACATACAAACAACCTACTGAAGATAATAATAAATATCGACTACTGTTTGCTAACCCTGTTGGGTACGATCTAGCGGGTAACCGAACATATAAAACAGGTACTCAACCTGACTGTCGTTAAATCGCGAATAAATAAATTATGCATACAGTTTAACGGGAATCAACTCTTGGTAATAAATAGTAATACAGGTATTAAATATACATACAAATAATAATATATCTTAATTACTGTTTGTGTCCCCCTTATTTATAGACAAATCGTCACCTTTTATCTTGTCGTTCCTGAAAAATAAAAATATTATGGGGTCATAAGCGAGCTAATTCGATTAAGGATAACGAAAGATGAAAATGGATCGTAAGCATTCGAAAAATAAGGGCTTCACCCTAATTGAGTTAGTGATCATCATTATCATTCTCGGCACTCTAGCCGCAACAGCAATACCAAAGTTCATCAATCTAAAAAATGATGCAAAGACTGAAAATTTAGAATCTATCCAAGGTTCAATGAAGAGTGCATTACAGTTAGTCTATTCCCGAGCTCTGATTCAAGGTCAAAATACAGGTGATGGTCGCATCGACATTAATGGAGTTGAGGTGCCTTTATATAACGCTTATCCATCGGTTGATGGTAGCGACAGTGTTGCCGAGCTTAACGAACAGGTTAAAGCTTGGCTAGATATTGATTCTGTTGATGCAGCCACCGCAGCAGCCGACAAAAACGCTGCGCCATTCTATACAGCCAAGTCAACGGCAAAAAATTACATTTTCATTTTCTTTAGTAGTGATCGTGACCAGATGAATTCGAGCTTTAGATGCCAAGTTCGTTACGAAAACCCTGTCACCACAGCACCAAGATTACCAGTTGTCACTATTAAAACGGATAGTTGTTAATTACTGCCTAATCGATTAATCAACCAATCCATTACGTTTCAAACCGCGTCTCACATTTTGACACAGTTTACCAACGCGGTTTAGTTCATCAAAGGTCGGCGCTGTGCCATGCTTAACTTGGTCTTCCCAGTAGCAAAGTTCAGAGTCGACTAATTCTAATAATTTCTTCGGACAACCTTCACACGAATCACCACAAATGCTCGATTCAGGTTCATAGAAAGGAAAAACACCGCGCACTTCTGTAATTAGATTCGTCATCGCAATAGATAGGTTAGGTTTTTGACTCATGGCTTTTACTCACACTTTTAGCCCATAAAAAAGGCCAACTAAAAATAAACGAGGACTGCTTAAATTCAAGCAACATAACTGTTAAAACATATCCCTGTTCTATTTCAGTGCGCGGTTATTATAACGCCTCTCAGATTAACGGGTAAAGTAACAAATTCCTTACCCAGCCAAAAGATCTTGCGCTATATCAGCTAATACCTTAATACTGCCCTTCATATCTATTTTAGGATCACAAGCACAGTTAATTCGAATACAGTGATCAAACTTATTTGTCGCACTGCTAAGCTGACCCGGAATGACCCCGATTCCCATTTCAATCGCTTTAAGGTGTAATTGATGCCCATCAATCCCTGTAGGTAACACCACCCATAAAATACAACCACCTTGCGGGCTTGATACTTGTGTACCGTCGGGAAAGTATTGGCGAATAAAGGATTGTATCTGATATACCTGTTTGGCGATCTTAGCCGTCAATTGACGCACATGACGCTCATATTTACCGCTGTTATAAAATTGAGCAACAACAATTTGTGAAAATTGCGGAGCACTAATATTGGTAAACGTCTTAAAATAAGAAACTTCCTTATAATAAGCACCAGGCGCAATCCACCCCACCCGTAGTCCTGACGCGATAGTTTTAGACACTGACGAGCAATACAGTACCATGCCTTTTTTATCGAATGCCTTGCAGGGTTTTAAGCGCGAACCATCAAACGATAGATCACCCAACAAGTCATCTTCAATTAACGGAATATCATTAGCCGACAATAATTCCACCAGCTTTTTACGGTTGCTTTCTGGCATACACGACCCTAGCGGATTACTGTAACTTGGCACCACTAATACCGCAGATATTTTCCACTGTTCTAAGGCTAGTTCAAGTGCTTCTAGGCTCATTCCCGTCACTGGATGACAAGGGATCTCGAGTGCTTTATACCCCAATGATTCAATTAATTGCAGTGAACCAACAAAACCCGGTGATTCCAAGGCAATCGTCGCCCCCGGTTTAGCAATAGCGCGCAAGCATACCGATAACGCTTCTAAGCAACCGTTAGTCACAATGACATCATCAGCTGATACCTGACAGCCAGATTCATTCATACGTTTCGACAAAACATCTCGTAATAATGCATTACCAGCAGAAAACTGCACTTCCACAATATCAGGCATATGGTGCTTAATGACTTGATTCGATATCTTTTGCAATGCAGGCGTCGGCATAAAATCACTCGACGGATACGAGGTCCCCATATTAATCACATCAGGTGCACCACACTGATGAAATATCTGACTGGCTAATTCATGGATTTTCACCGACTTAGGTTTCATCGTAATACTAGGAAACTCAATCACAACTTCAGTGCGACGATTAAAGCACACGTAATAGCCCGACTTTGGCCTTGCCTCAATAAGCCCTATTATCTCAAGTTCTTCAAGCGCTCTCTGAATCGTGGCAATACTCATCTTTCGCTTTACCGACAAGGCTCTAAGCGACGGTAATTTATCCCCCGGTACATATACGCCCTGATTAATAAGATCACGTAAGTCATCGGCTACTTGTTGATATAACAATACTTTAGTCATTTATTTTTGCTGCTTTATATTATGTGATTTTCAATGGTGAATCATAAACCAGTACAGTTCACGTAATTATTCACCAGTACAGTAACAGATTAACATAACTGTACTGGTTTATTTATCATTTCTCTGAATCTGTAATGCTCATTGAATTAAGGTTAATCTAAATATCAATCGAATAACACAGCGGCAGGCACTCGTAATGGACTCATCTTTAGCAATTGACCCGACACCAAAATATGTTTCACACCAACCAGATCAGCATGGGTACATCAATTATAGTGATGAGGAAAATAGTACTTGGGCAACACTCTACAATCGTCAAACTCGTATTATTAAAGACCGTGCTTGTGATGAATTTATCGAGGGAATTGAGCTGCTTAAAATGAGCGCAGATCGTATTCCACAATTACCGGATATCAACCGTAAACTAAAAAAGTTAACAGGCTGGCAAGTCGAGAACGTGCCAGCGCTGATCGGTTTTGAACGCTTTTTTGAATTGTTAGCAACGAAACGTTTTCCAGCGGCTACGTTCATTCGTACCAAGGCAGATATAGACTACATTCAAGAACCGGATATTTTCCATGAATTATTTGGTCACTGTCCGTTGCTCACCAATCAAGCTTACGCTGACTTCTCTCAGCATTACGGTGAATTAGGGTTAAAGGCCGACAAAGCTGATCGTCCTATGCTCGCACGCTTGTACTGGTTTACTATTGAATTTGGATTAATGCAAAGTGAACAAGGCTTAAAAATATTTGGCGGTGGTATTCTGTCATCAAAAGAAGAAACCTGTTACAGCTTAGAAAGTGATATTCCTAATCGGCAACCACTGCAAGTAATCGAAGCATTTCGTACTCACTACCGTATTGACGAATTGCAAAAGAACTACTTTGTGATTAATCAACTGTCCGATTTACAGCAGTTAATTAAGCTCGATTTAATTACCTTAATAAAAGAAGCCAGAATATTAGGTATGAAGCCCTCGGCTTATGCTCCAAAAGAAGATGCAGCTTGCTAAGCACTGCTTATCTTTATTTACCCTTTGTTTAAAAATAACAGCCCCTAAAAAGAGTAACAATTATGACCGAATTAAATTTACAAAGTTGCCAAGCATGCCGTGCAGATGCACCACAAGTCAGTAATGAAGAGTTAGCAGTATTAATTAACCAAATCCCAAATTGGGCCGTCGAAGTTCGTAACAACATCATGCAACTGGAACGTGAATTTAAATTTAAAAACTTTAAACAAGCAATCGCATTTACGAATCGTGTCGCTGATATGGCTGAAGCAGAAGGTCACCACCCTGCACTTTTAACAGAATGGGGAAAAGTGACTATTACTTGGTGGTCACACAGTATTAAAGGGCTGCATAAAAATGATTTTGTCTGTGCAGCTAAAACCGATACGCTTTTAGCTGAATAGCGGCTAACTAAAAAATGAATAATGCCATAACAAAAAAGGCGCTAATCAGAACAATTCATTCGTGATTAGCGCCTTTTATACTACGTACTTATTAAGCTTATTATGCGATTGTAGCTGAACGTTTTGGCCATGCATTAAACACAGCTTTAACTAACGTCGCTAATGGGATGGCAAAAAATACCCCCCAGAATCCCCACAAACCACCAAATAATAATACCGACATAATAATAGCAACGGGATGCAAGTTTACCGCTTCAGAGAACAGTAATGGCACTAATAAGTTACCATCAAGCGCTTGCACGATACCGTATGCGATCATCATATACGTAAACTCAGGAGTAAGCCCCCATTGGAACAAGCCAACTAGCATCACAGGAACAGTAACAGCCGCAGCACCAATATAAGGAATTAATACCGAGAAACCAACGGCAACCGCAAGCAGTACTGCATATTGTAAATCAGTAAAGAAAAATACCAACCAAGTAAAGAAACCAACAATGATTATTTCGAATACTTTACCGCGAATAT
Organism: Moritella sp. 24; assembly: GCF_018219155.1. NCBI lineage: Bacteria > Pseudomonadati > Pseudomonadota > Gammaproteobacteria > Alteromonadales > Moritellaceae > Moritella > Moritella sp. 24. The sequence continues at coordinate 3,690,423 of NZ_CP056123.1, forward strand.
AGTTCGCAATTTGACCGTTCATTTCGGTCCAAACTTCAATCGCTAAACGACGATTTTGCGGTAATACGCTCACTAAATCTTTCACCAAACGGCTTTTATCTTTAAGCATAAAGAACACTAATAACGGCACTAAAATTGAGTAAATTAGAATAGCCGCAAGATCAAACAAAGACGCAAAGGAAGCACTTACTATCATCTCACCAGACTTAACAGCGTGGTCTTGTACCGTTAACAATGCCGTTTTGATCAGCTCTTCATTAAAAATATCAGGATTTTCTTGTGGCAGCATCAATAAGAACTCTTGGCCTTGCTTAAGCATTAGCGGCAAGGCTTTAACTAAGTTCACACCTTGATGCCATACCGTTGGCACTAGACCGAGAGTGAGCATCACCATCATAGTGACAAAGAGCATCAAAATAATCACCGTCGCCCAGGTTCGAGATATACCCAAACGCATTAATTGTATTAATGGCCAATCAAGTAAATACGCTAATACGACTGCAACTAAGAACGGCGTAATTAAGTCACCAATAAAATAAATAACCGAAAAGCCAAATATTAATAAAAAGAATAAAGTGACTGCATGTGGGTCAGAAAAACGATCCTGATACCAACGAGATACGACAGAGAGCATAAGTTGTTATTGCCTTAATTTTGAGTATTTAGCTGTGTGAGGGATAAGTGTGGGGTTAGTTTAACAACCTTAATGCGTAGCACTAATGGACTGTTTTCTAACTCTACGACTGCTTGACCAAGACTGATTAAAAATTTAGGTATATCTTGACGAGAACCAGGGTCGGTCAGTAATACGATTATTTCTGTACCAAGCTCAGCTTGCTTTAACCATAGCTTTACTTTGATGAGCGGTAAAGGACAAGTATCGCACCTTAAGTCCAATTGCTGCATTGTATTTACCCGCCTTGTTAAGTTCGAAGGCCAAGATAAGATGCCCAGCTAGAAAATGTCAGCCATTATCAACTGTTTTCAATCGATACACAACTAGCTTACGATTTGAATATGAACTAGGTAGGTACTATAAATAGAGAAGTAAAAACAAAAAAGCGGCCAACCCGAAGATTAACCGCTTTTATTCATGTCGCTAAACACTGACTAATGTAGCCAAACTACGCTTAACGTCGTGATTAGAAGCTATAACGCGCGGCTAGGTGGAAGTCATTGTCTTTATCTTCAACACCATTGATGCGGTATTCGGCAATAGTACGTAAGCTCTTATTAAAGTCATAACGAACACCAAATACTAAGTCATCAACAGAATCGGTAGTCGTAGATGTTGTTGTATCTTCAAGCTCTTGCTTATTATATAGCACTTGCGCACGAAGCTGCTTTGTAATTTTGTATTCAACCATTAATTCATAAGCAGTGTGGTCAGCTGTAGTTTTGGCGTCATCGCCATTAAAATCATATTCTTCAAACTCAGAACCTTGAGAATATGTAGCAGCTACCGTCATTGGACCCGTTTTGTAACTCGCACCCACTAAGAAAAGTGATGCATCATAGTCATCAGTCGGTGACTTTGCACTGAAACCTGCTGCCAGTGTTAAACCAAAATCAAGCTTATATGTCGCTGCTAAGCTATATTCTTCATCGCTTTTAGTATCATCTTGGTTATCATCAAGACGGTATGACGCATCTAACTGTAAACCAGCAAATTTATTACTGTACTTTAATGTGCTGTTATCACGGCTTGTATTACCCAAGTTGCCGCCATAAGCATTCGTATAAGCAACATCAGTCAAGTCAGATGCGATTGTAAGCGCATTGTATTGACGACCAAAACTGAATGCACCAACATTACTATCCAAACCAACGTAAGCTAAACGAGTCTTAGTTGTAGGTTCTTTTTCACTATCTTTAAGATCGTACTGTAATTCATAACGACCAAATGCCGATAATGAGTCAGAAATATCTGATTTTAATTTAGCCCCGATACGGATATAAGAGTCATTACCATACTCATCGCTATCTTCACTGCCAAAGCCATGACCAGCATAAGCACGACCATATATATCAACCGATTGACCATCGTCTTTATAAACTTCAACCGCGCCAACAGTTGATGCGAATAAACTTGGTAGTACAAGTGCAAGTAGTGATTTTTTCATTTTGAATTCCATTCCATTAACAAATATAAAAGATGTTGTTGAGTAGTTGCTTTAAATTGGAATCAATTCTAGGGATCAAATATGACAAAGATGTGTGATAAATATGAACAAAAAATGTAAGATAAATGACAACTTTATTACGCATTACAACAAACTAAGTCTATAAATTGACTAAAGGTAACCGCACAATGCAAAACACAAAATTGAAATATTTTCTTATAATCAGCTCTATTTTAATGTTTATTAATATTTTAGTCGGGACACTGGGAGCACACCTGTGGCATTCGCAACTGGTACTGAATAACGGTGTTGCAAACTTTGCGACAGCAAGGGACTACTTATTTATCCATACTTTAACCATACTCTTCTTGGCTTTGTTAGATAATAAATTTCCCGCTGGACGTTTTAACTGGATAGCTGGATTACAGTTGGCGAGTATTATCACCTTCAGTGGTAGTTTGATGTTATATGCATTAACGGGTGAGAAATGGTTAAGTAGTATCACACCTTTTGGTGGCAGCGGTCTGATGTTATCTTGGTTATTACTGGTATGGCACGCATTTAAAATCAAGTAATTGAAGTCAAAAAAGGTGCTCTTAACTAGATATAGTCAATGAGCACCTGTTTTTATTATACTAGCGCTCTAATTGCTTAACTGCCACAGTATCAGAGCCTTGTTTATCTGAAGAATACGCCACGTGCAGCTCCTCATCAAACTTAGCCGGTGATCCATCAGTCACAGAGCGAACCTTCACCACTGGAATATTTTTATTCAAACGTCGGCTAAGTCTATCCCCGAGCACTAACATACACGGCGTTAATATTAAGGTCAGCACTGTCGCAAACGTCAAGCCACCAGCAACCGCAGTAGCCAGCTGTGACCACCATTGCGTTGATGGTGCACCAAATGTTGTCGTACGATTAACGATATCTACATTCATCTGTAATACCATTGGCATTAAACCTAAGATAGTCGTAATCGTCGTTAGCATCACTGGACGTAAACGTTGCGCCCCCGTCCGTAATACAGCTTCAACCGCAGGTAATCCTTCGCGTTTAAGTACATTGTAGGTATCAATAAGCACAATATTATTATTTACCACAATACCAGCTAACGAAATAACACCAATCCCCGACATCACGATACCAAACGGTTCTTGCACTATCATCAAGCCAAGAAATACCCCTACGGTAGAGAAGATCACCGCGGTTAGAATCAAAAATGCTTGATAGAACGAGTTAAACTGCGTAACCAAAATAATCGCCATCACCGCGAGAGCAATCAACAGCGCATTTTTAAGAAATTCAGCAGATTCTTGCTGATTTTCATTTTGACCACGTAAACGCATGCTGACGCGAGGATCAAGATCAAGTCCCTGCATCGCAACCATTAACTTAGGTAATTCTTCATTGACGTTGTAACCCGGCAATAAATCCGCTTCGATTTTGAGTGCTTGGCGACCATCAACTTTACGCACAGAGTCTTTTTTCTGCTCTGGAGTAAGTGTTGAAAATACACTTAACGGCACTTGCCCTGCTGCGGTTTTTAAACGTAAGTCTTCTAAACGATCGATATGACGATATTCCTCAGAGAAACGTACACGAATATCCATTTCATCATCAACATCATCAGCGCGATAACCACCAAGACGTAACCCTGTTGTCACAAACTGCACGTTATTACCTACTAACAAGGCATCGGCACCGTAGCGGGCAGCAACTGCACGGTCAACTTTAATCTGCCATTCAATGCCCGGTTTTGCACCATTGTCACTGACGTTCGTGAACATATCTTGCACTGCAATAAAATCACGAATTTTAGCTAATGTAGGTTCTAACAGTTCAGGATAGCGAGAGCTTAACTCTAACTGAAAATCTTTACCTTGTGGCGGACCACTTTCATCTTTGCGCGCTTCAATCTCAATCCCAGCTAGCATTGAGGTTTTATTTAGAATATCAGCAATGATTTCATCCGCTTTACGACGCTCCTGCCAATCAACTAAGTTAACGCGTAAAGCACCAATTTGCTCACCGTTTTGATTGTCTTTCCCCGTACGCGCATACAAAGTTTCAATCTCTTGCATATCCAATAATTTAGCTTCCACTTGCTGCATTAATGCATCTTGCTCATGAATAGATAAATCACCTTGTGAACGCACAATAATATTAAATCCTGGCGGTTCCACATCAGGGAAAAACTCAGAACCTTGTCCATAAACCCCATATGCTTTTATCACGAGAAAAGAAAACAAGACTGCCCCACCTAAGCACCACCACGGTTTTTTAATCGCACCGTTCAATACCTTGATATACCAGCCCGTTACTCCCGGCATTTTAGTCACATCACCCGCCTCTGCGACTTCTGTTTGTTTCTGCTCTAATGCAGATAACTGACGACGACGTCCAAAAATACCACCGAGCGTCGGTACAAAAATTAATGCCATGACTAACGAGGCACTTAATGTCGTAATAAGTGTTAAAGGTAAAAACTTCATGAATTCACCCATCATCCCCGGCCAGAACAATAACGGCGCAAATGCCGCAAGTGTTGTTGCTGTCGAGGCGATAATAGGCCAAGCCATACGTTTAGCAGCCAGTCCGTACGCCTCTTTATTGCTACGCCCTTCGTTCATCTCACGGTCGGCAAACTCCGTCACCACAATCGCGCCGTCCACCAGCATACCGACGGCCATGATCAAAGCGAATAACACGACGGTATTAATCGTATAACCCCATACGGCTAGCATTAAAATACCCGCAAGGAATGAGCCTGGAATTGCAATACCAACAAGTAATGCACTACGCCCACCCAAACTACCAATAATCACGATGACAACCAATAACACTGCTGACAATACGTTATTTTGCAGGTCGCTAAGCATGTCTTTTACGTCTTCAGAGCTATCTGCGGTAAAATCGACCTTAATGACACCTTGCCAATAAGCACTTTCTTGGTTAACCAATGCTTTAACTTTATCAACCGTTTCAATGATGTTTTCACCGGGACGTTTTTTCACTTCCAGCGATACGGCAGCATGACCGTCAATACGCGCAAACGACACAGGATCTTTGTATGAACGGCGCACTTCCGCCACATCACCAAAGGTAATCACTCGTGTGCCATCCACCTTTACCGGTAAATCCAGTACGTCTTTTAATGAATCAAATACCGATGGTACTTTAACGGGAAAACGACCTTGTCCGCTGTCTAACGTGCCTGCGGCAACCAATAGATTATTACGTGAAATAAGGTTATAAATGTCATTCTGGTCGAGGTTGTAGCTCTCCATTAACAAGGGATCAACCAAGATTTCAATCATGTCTTCACGATCGCCACCGACACTCACTTCAAGTACTTCGGTCAAGGCTTCAATTTTTTGTTTTAAGTCACGCGATACACTGATTAAAGCTCGCTCAGCAACATCACCAGATAAGATCACTGTCAACGCTGGTTTCTGAGTCGCCATGCTGATCTCTTTAACCACAGGCTCTTCAGAATCATCTGGTAATTGTGCTTTGGCTAAACTGACTTTTTCTCGCACACTGGCTAAGGCGATATTACTGTCAATACCAGCATGGAATTCGAGTTTAACCGAGGCATGACCTTCACTTGCAGTCGAGGTCATTTCTTTTAGACCATCAATGCCTCTCAGCTCTTGTTCTAATGGTCGTAGTAACGCGCGTTCGCCATCTTCGGGAGAAATACCATGGTGGTTAACCGACACATAAATAAACGGGATCGGCACATCTGGTTCAGCTTCTTTGGGAATATTAAGGTAGGTGACACTACCCGAAACAAGAATAAGAATGAGCAGCATGATCACAGTGCGACTGTGATTTAACGCTGCTGAAATAATACCGTTCATTATTGAACCCTCGTTGATACCGCATCGACTTTATCACCCGCACGAACAAAACCTTGCCCAACAGTGATAACGACTGGCTGTTTACCAAGTCCAGTTAACCAAGAACCTTGCGCATCGGCTTTAAGAATATCAACAGGTGTAAATACGACGTGCTCATCAACGACGGTTTTCACACCGATAACACCCTCTTCGTCCAGCGCTAACGTTGACGGTGACAGTTTAACTGCCCATTCTTGATTAAGTGGCAGTGACAGTTCCGCACTACCACCTGCAGATAATAATAAATCAGGGTTCTTAATCGCGACCTCAATACGGAACGTATTCGTTGCCGAATTGGCAACGCGTGAAATATATCTCACCTTACCTTCGACAACTTGCCCACTCACTAAACGTACTTGCGCAACCTGTTTCAGTCGCACATTATTCACGTCCAATTCAGTGACATCAGCTTTCACAATTAAGGGATTAATATCTGCGATAGTAGCAATCGGATTACCTTTAGCTAAGTAGTCTCCCACTTCCACATGGCGTTCATTTAAGATACCTGAAATAGGCGCAATGATGACCGTCTTTTCAAGTTGTAACGTGATAGTGAATACACTGGTCGACGCATCACTCAATGCTGTCGCCGCTTCAGCTAAACGAGCTTTACCTTGAAATCCTTGTGCAGCAAGTTTCTTCGCACCTTGATATTCTATTTCACGTTGTTTATATAAAGTCTTTGCGCGAGCTAATAATTGTGGCAGATCGTTCTGTTCCATTTTCACTATTATGTCGCCTTTATTAACAAAGCTACCTCGTTTGGCAAGTACTTCTTCGACTCGACCAGCCATTTCGGCACCTAGATTGGTTTCTCTGTCAGCAGCAGTTCGACCATAAAGAGAAATAGACCGTGCGATCAATTGAGCGTCAAATTGTTCAGTTCGAACTTGTGGGATTGGTTTGTCGATAACAGCATTGGTATTATTCGCGACGGAACCACTTTCCTGTTCAGCAGGATCACCAATGCCACTAGCCATCCATAACATGAATACGGCAGCGATGACTGATGCTTGAAATATTGGTTTTTTGACAATAGCCAATGCAGTGAAGTTATTCATTATCATTCCCTTGAACATAATTGAATCGCTATGATGCAACATATTTAACAAGATAGAAATGGCGGAAGTGTAAAAATAAGACGATCGGTCACAAACATTAAAAAATAAGCTATTAGCACTAATTTTTTTATAATCAGGGAGAATGTGTTGTAGGAATACTCGTACTTAACGGCCGCTAAGTACGAGTCAATGGTTTGAGGTTAAAGCATTCTTTAAATTGAGAAGCTTGAACCACAGCCACATGTAGTTGTTGCGTTCGGGTTGTTTACTAAGAAGCGAGAACCTTCTAAGCCATCAATATAATCAACCGTGCCATCAACAAGGTATTGTAAACTCATAGAATCAACAACCATAGTTACACCGTTCTTTTCAATAACAGTGTCACCAAAATTAATCTTTTCATCAAAAGTAAAACCATAAGAGAAACCAGAACAACCACCACCTGTAACGTATACGCGTAATTTAAGCGCTAGGTTTTCTTCTTCAGTGATCAACTCTTTTACTCTTGCTGCAGCTGCATCACTAAAGTGAATAGGCAATACCATATCGTCTGCACTTGCTTCCACAGCAACAGGTGTAACAGCTTGTTCAACAATATCGTTATTGTCAGCCTGAGTTGCACCAACGTCTGTAAATAGTTCCATATCTGTTCTCACTTAAACTCGATTATACGTTCAATTATCTAATACCTGACTATTTCAGTCAACTATCGTTTGTGCTTACTTAATGGTAAGTGCTGGTGATTACCCTGAGATTGAGTCACTGTTTTGCAGCACTGCACTCCATTCAAAGTTTTGTTTTAAATTAATACCGGAATTCCAACGATTGCCCTTCACCTTCCCAACAAATGCAACTCGCTCTGGCACAAAGCCCAACGGAAATTTAACAGAGGCTTCTACAGCTTGAAAATAACGGAATGAAAAGTTTAGTTTTTGTTGTGTCTCATCAGCTAATTCACTCCAGCGGTATTCTACCGGGTTACCATCTAGGCTACCGTAGAAAACTAAGTCTGCAGACGCTTTAATATGACGTTTTTTCTTTTGCACCTGCATTAACACTAGCTGCATAAAATAATAATCGTCGCTCACTTCTGGAATAAATGTCAAACTTTCCAGTTTCACGCCATTAATTACGTCTTCTGGCGCCATGATTCGTTGATAAAAAACTAACTCACGCTTTAGCTCTGCATTTTCATTAAATAAATTACGCTGCTGCTCTGTTAATTGTTCCACTAATATTTGCGAGGTTTGTAATTCAACTTCGACTTGTGCTTTCATTTTACTTGTTTCAGCCAAACCAGTATTAAGGCGTGCTATTTCATCATCTTTCATGATTATTTTTGCTGCTGATTCCATGCCTTTTAAATAAGAAAAGCCATAACCTAATAATATAGCGAGTGCTAATAATACGATGTAACGTGGTTTAATAATCTTAAACATGTCAGCCTTGTTGCGTGAATAAGCATAAAAATAGAGCGCTATTTTAACTATTCTGTCGATGAAAACAAAGACTACTTAGATGCAAGTCGCTAAAAATGTAAAAAAGCTACGTTTAAACCACTTAACAGGTATAATAACGCCCTAAAATATTTCTTAATTAATATACCCAAGTTACTTCAAAATGCTTGGATATATGTCGTCTCTGACAGTAGATAAAAGGATTGCAGATGTCTAAATCAAGCCAACTTTTCACGCAAGCTCAAGCAATTATTCCAGGTGGCGTAAACTCGCCAGTGCGCGCATTCAATGGCGTTGGTGGTAGCCCACTCTTTATTCAACGTGCCGAAGGCGCACGTATCTATGATGTAGATGACAATGCCTATATTGATTATGTTGGTTCATGGGGTCCAATGATCTTGGGTCATAACCACCCAGCAATCAAATCTGCTGTACTTGCTGCTGTTGAAAATGGTTTAAGTTTTGGTGCGCCAACTGAAATCGAAGTGATCATGGCACAAAAAGTTCAAGCGATGGTGCCATCAATGGAACAAGTTCGCATGGTTAGCTCTGGTACAGAAGCAACAATGAGTGCTATCCGTCTTGCTCGTGGTTACACAAACCGCGACAAGATCCTAAAATTTGAAGGTTGTTACCATGGCCACGCTGATTCACTATTAGTGAAAGCAGGTTCAGGTGCATTAACATTAGGTCAACCAAGTTCACCAGGTATCCCAGCTGATTTCGCTAAACATACGTTAACAGCAACATACAATGATCTTGCCTCTGTTGAAGCATTATTTGCTGAATACCCAGAAGACATTTCTTGCATCATTGTAGAACCTGTTGCTGGCAACATGAACTGTATCCCACCACAAGATGGTTTCCTACAAGGTCTACGCAGCATCTGTGATAAATACAATGCTGTATTTATTCTTGATGAAGTAATGACAGGCTTCCGTGTTGCTACAGGTTGTGCACAAGCGCACTATCAAGTAAAACCAGATCTAACAACATTAGGTAAAGTAATCGGTGGCGGTATGCCAGTTGGCGCGTTTGGCGGCAAACTTGAAATCATGCAACACATTGCACCAACAGGTCCTGTATATCAAGCTGGTACATTATCAGGTAACCCTATTGCAATGGCTGCTGGCTTAGCTGCGCTAAATGAAATAGATAAACCTGAAGTAGCAGCACAATTAAGTGCAAGCACAAAGCAACTTGCTGAAGGTCTTAAAGCGGCAGCTGCACGCCAAAACATCTCATTAGCAGTAAACTATGTGGGTGGTATGTTTGGTTTCTTCTTTACAGACCAAGCTGAAGTGACAGGTTTTGAAGCTGTATGTAAATGTGATGCAGAGCGTTTCAAGCAGTTCTTCCACCTTATGTTGGCCGAAGGTGTTTATCTAGCACCGTCTTCATTTGAAGCTGGTTTCTTATCAACTGCGCATACCAGTGCAGACATTGAAGCAACCATTGCAGCTGCTGAACGTTGTTTCGCTAAACTAGCTTAACAATTACATACTGAAAAGTATGATAAAAGTACCATTTTTATCATTTAATTAAGCCCTGTTTTTAGGGCTTTTTTGTGTCTTTTTTTTACCTAGTAAAAGTACTAGTCAAAAATAAACCAACCTACTTTAGTTAAAATGACATAAATAGTTCAATAAACATGATTATTTAACTGCGAAATGTATAATGACCACAAAAACAACTGCATGCGAGCCGTTTTATAAACGCTAATATTAGCGCTAATATTAGCGCTAAACTTTTTTCCATACCGGCCGAAAGTATTAATCACGAGTTAATAGCATTAGGATTTAATGAATAAATGTCTAATACTTATTGACTAAGGACGCTTGCTGTTACTGTTGCGCGATAAATTACATAAATGAACATGGACTCATTATGAAAAAACAACTACTTGCACTAACTCTTCTGACTGGTCTTTCAAACAGCGTAATGGCTGATACTATCGGCACTTACTTTGGTGCAAATATCTGGCAATCAGGTGTTGATGGAACTATCAAATATAACAATAATGCTAGTTTTACTAATTATGAAGATACATATAACTACCGCATGTATGCTAAATTTGAGCACCCTATCCCATTAATTCCAAATGGTGCAATTAGCTTTTCAAATGTTGATGTTGAAGGCTCTTCATCGGGTGAAAACATTAACCTTAAAACCGTTGATTTCACGTTGTATTATGAATTCTTAGACAATGACATCGTATCTCTAGATGCGGGTGTTACTTGGCGTCAACTGAGCGGTACTTTCCAAGAAAATGGTAATGAGCACTCATTCAAAGGTCCATTACCTATGGGTTACTTATATGGTGAAGTTGGTCTACCAATGTTCCCACTTAAAGCCTTTGCAATGGTAAATGCAATTGGTATCACTGGTGATGTATACGGTGATGCAGAAGTTGGTCTTTCTTTTGTATTAAACCCAGCTTACGTATTAGATTGGTCTATCCGCGCAGGTTATCGTATACAACAGCTTGATTTTAACGTTGATGACGTAAAAGCTGACGCAACAATTGACGGTGTATTTGTTGGTTTTGAAGGTCACTTCTAAATAACACTAACAGCGCTATAACAATCAATAATCAATAATCAATAATCAATAATCAATAACGGTGAACTATCTCTAACTAAACCAAATCAAGTTAGAGAGAGTTCACCGTTTTATTATGGGTCAATATCAAACAAAAATAGCATTCGTTTAAGTCGCGTTAACGCCCATTGCTTTAAGTGCTTTTTTGAAGTTATCTGCACGATCTTTTAAACCATCCACAGGATCTAATACGCCATCCGGCTTCAGGCATTTATCATCTGGGCAACCACGGTTCACGATACCTGACGTATCATTAATAAATTTATCACCGACTAGGCCACCATCAACATAAGCTTTCAGCTCTGTGAAGTAATTCCAGTCCGCATAAGGGCCACCAACATCATTGTAACCTTGCACTTCATTCATCCAAAAGAAGATACCTGCAATCCATTTAAGCTCGCCGTGCTCAGTTGAACTACAAATCAACTCAGGTTCAGAACAAAGGTCAAGATCGGCATACAATGGATTTTCTGGTGCTGCATCAACCTGAATACCTTGAATCATTTTACCAATATTATCGGTGTCTACATGGCTTCGTCCAATAAAGTGATTTAGTTTACCAAAGTTCAAACGACCTGTTGTTTGAATAACACCACGTCCCCACCAGCCACAACCTTCAACTGATTTACCTGCTATACCATTCCACACAAAACCACCTGCTTTTTGACCTGGGTATGTTTCGCATTTATTACGGTCATAAACCTGTTTATTCTCCTCAATAGGACCAGCTTCAGCGGTATTACACCAAGAGCTCGTTTCCCAGTAGCCCGCGCTACCGTTCACTAATAGGCCTTTTTCTTCTAATACGGCATCGGGTGCTGCAAATAGAGGCCCTGGAGCACCATACCAAGTTGCATTCGTTAATGCAGACACTTCCATTTTACTATTGCGAGGACAAGAATATGGATTATCGTTACCTAAAGCATCTTCACCATAACTCGCATAGTCTTGCTGTAACTGGCCACAAGAAGCGGTCATTGGATAATCAATAGGCTCGCCAGTATCGATCGACCAATTGTTTTCGTCACATACGTTGTATTTGATTGTCTCTTTCATGCTCTGAGCAAGGAAAGCGGCAATGGCTACTTTTGCATATAAGATATTGGTTGCATCATCGACGGCTGGATCCATTAACCAGAATTTCACGTCAGCAACGCCCACATTATGCATTGGGTTAAGCGCAGCTAAGAAATCCGCCCACTTATAAACGGTTGAGGGGATGTAAGAACCATTTGCTTGAAGAGAAAGAAATACTTCATTATCCATTTTATTTTCAGCTGCGGCTAAGTCTTGATTTAACTGTGCAATAGAGGTGATTTGGCTCGACGTATTATCGCCAGTACCTGCAAAATAAAGTGGTACCTTGGCTTTATTTTGATAATTAACCACTTTATCTTGCAACCAGTTACTACCCGTCACACTGACAGATGATTCTCCACCCCATTGAATTGCAAATACATTACTGTATGCGGCATGACGCAAACGGCTAGTACCCCAATCATAATCTTTAGCAGGTTGTAGGACAGAACCAGCGCTACTTGCCCCATATACGCTCGCATCTAACGCTTGGCTTGTAACATCTAAGCGAATGTTGTCGACTGAATTTGCAATGTCTTTGTCACCCATAAAGTAACTACCCGCGGCAGACACTCGAGTGAGGGGCGTGGTATCGGCTTTACTCGGCAAGTGTCCACCAGGAATTTGCCATAACATTGCGGGTTTATCTAAGAAATCAGTCACTTGTTTTACGTAAGTTAAATAGGTATCCCATTGCTTTGCACCATAGACCTCATTGCCAAGACCAGCTGCAGAGAATGCATCATCGTCGGCTTTATCAAATGCTAAAAAATCCGGTTGCAGCACATTTTTTTTATATGCTTGAATTGACAAAATAAATGCAGTTGCATCATTTGAAGCTTTACTCCAAACCGCTCCCAAACCCGAGTGAGTAGCGTGTACATCAACACTGTCAATACGCGGAGCAACCCAACCAAATGCGATATCTGGACTAAAACGTTTCATGATAAAGTTTTGCGATTGTACCCAGCCGATAATATTATTCTCAATTAATCTATCGACTTCCGTTTCTAAGGCCGCTAAGTCATAAAGTTGACTCAGAGTACTGGTAACACCGTCTACATCCTTCACTTGATAAGCAGTTTCTTTGTTGATGGCTTCTTTTAATGCTTTTTTAACTTCAATCACAGTCCAAGCATTTTGCTTACCATAGGTAGTTGTAAACTCTGGTGATTGCCAACTTTCTAATAAACCTGTATTTAATACAACAGAAGCTGGATTAGCATGAGAAGCATCTTTGCTTTGCTGTATTGTTGCGCTAGCACGGATCATGTTTTGAAAATGGATAACTAAATTTTCGTAGTGAACAATGTCATCAGCAGCAACGCCATCATTCGCATCGACTGTATTAAGTGCAATTGTGGGTAATACTACATTTGAACTTCCAACTTCGATATCACGTGCTTGTTTAATAAGGTGAGTGATAACCGTAGGATCAATAAGTGTGCCACGACTGCTTGCTTGCGTTGCAAAGATTGCATTAACTTGCGCTGCTGCTAGTTGGGTATTCATCGCTGGACTTGTATCAGTCAACGTCCCCATTGCTAATGTACTTGGCCAGCCTTTTACTTTCAGTGATACTGGGTTAGCACGCTTTGGCATCACCAGCGCTACCCCTGGTGTTGGTTCAGGATCGACGCCAGGATCTGTTCCGGGTCCCGTTCCTTCACAGCTCCCCTGCTTTTGCCAGTTAGCCCAAGTAGGGGCGTCGGGATCAGGAATATCCGTTCCCGTTGCCCAATATTTATTTATATATACAAGGTCATCTTTTTGTACTTGAGTATCTTTCTTTTCATACGTTGTTTGCGGATCCCACAAAGCAATATTCGTACAATCAAACGTACTTGCTTGTGCGTTAAATGCTATCAAGCATGCTGCCGTTAGACTACTCAGAGCAAATGTTTTTCTCACTAACTTAGTTCTATTTATACTCATTACGCTTATCCTTAAACGATCATTAAGTGGTTTTTATAAATATCAAAAATATATTGTAGTAAGTTAATAACGCTAAAATAGTGATCCGTGTTGTGTGTTTAATGCTTTGTATCACCCTGCCATTTCTTTGTGATCCAAGATCATTTCATATCTTATTTTACAGGGTGAAATAATACTTTATGATTAATTAACGATATTTAAGCGTTTAATTCATAAGAAAGAATGGCGGTTTTGCTGAGTCGGGCAGCACAATATTGTTAACACAATGTTAAACACCGAGCTGATTGATAAAATATAACATTGGAAATATTTCAAAATGTCCTGATGAAAACCGTCGAGTAATCTAGCTTAGGGCGTTTATAGAAATAGAAAGAAAAATAGGTCCGTCTAGCGACGGTTTGGGTAAAATATTACGTACGCAGATTTTAGGGCAGAAAAAAAGTAGGCTCATTAACTGAGCCTACTTTACAATATTAGCACTTACATACCTTAATTCACCACTAAACTGTCAGCGCTACGCAGTTTCATATAATCACCAAACACAGTTAGTGCACCACTTGAGCCAGTTAACGTAGACGTTCTATTATCATCGCGACCAACCCACACGGTCACTACATCGCGGTTGTCTAAGCCAACAAACCAACTATCACGTAATTTGTCTGTCGAGCCTGTTTTACCAGCGAAGTTAATCCCCGGAAATTGCCAACTAAGGCGACGTGCTGTGCCTTGTTTCGCGACGAGATTCATATTATAAATCGTCAAGTCGGTGTCCTCTCGGGCAAAGCGACGATTTCCTTTCAGACTCTGCTGATAAACTAAATCACCTTCGTCATCCACCACTGCGACAAGACTCGTTAGCTTATGATATTCACCAGCTGTCGCAATCGTTTGATACATCTGTGACACCTGAAACGGAGACATATTTAATGCGCCTAGCAACATCGATGGATAGTGGTTATCGACCTTATTAATACCTAAACGCTTTAAACTTTTAATCACATTATCAACACCAAGCGCCATACCTAAATTAACAGTAGGTACATTTAACGATTGCATCAAGGCTTGATACAAAGGCACTTCACCGCGGTATTTACGATCATAATTTTTTGGCTGCCAATTATTACCGTACTGATTATTTAATCGCAACGGTTTATCTTCTAATGGTGAGTTAAGATCATAGCCTTGCTCAAATGCCGTTAAATAAATCGCAGGTTTGACTAATGAACCAATCGAACGGGAAGCATCTAAAGCACGATTAAAACCAGCATACTGCGTATTACGGCCACCAACAATCGCGGTCACACGGCCGTATTGACGATCGGTCACCACCATTGCGGTTTCTAGTCCATCGATTTTACGCGCCTTCTCTAAACGCGGTAAACTTTCAGAGATTGCTTTTTCTGCCGCTCGTTGCGCAAGCGGGTCTAAACTGGTGAAAATTTTCAATCCAGACTGATCATAGAGCGCATCGCCAAAGGTCGTTTTTAGCTCTCGACGTAATAATGATAAAAACGCAGGCGCTTTAGAGACACTCATGTGACCACGAGGAATAATACCCAAGGGTCTAGAAATAGCAGCTCGATATTCAGCTGTACTTATTTTGCCATTTTTTGATAATAGACGAATAATCATGTCACGACGCTCAAGGGCACGATCAGGATAACGCCACGGATCATAAAATGATGGTCCTTTAACTACCGCCACTAAAAAGGCCATTTGATCGATGCTTAGCTCTGGAACAGGACGACCAAAATAAAAATAACTCGCCAAACCAAAACCATATACACCATCACTGTAATTTTGGCCTAAATACACTTCGTTAAGATAACCACTTAGCACCGCGTCTTTACTTAAACGGTAGTTAATCAATATCGCCATGTATGCTTCATTAAATTTACGCCAGAAACTACGTTGACGGGTTAAGAAAAAGTTTTTAACTAATTGCTGCGTTAAGGTACTACCACCTTGCACGGTACGACCTGCATTCATATTGGCAAATGCAGCACGAATAATGGCAACAGGTGATACACCACTGTGATGATAAAAATCACGATCTTCCACCAGCAGCAAAGTATCAATGAGTAATTGCGGGTAATTTTGCAATTCAACTAATATACGGTCTTCTTGATTTGGTGCTTGCAGCGTATCCAGTAGCATAGGGTCAAGGTTGACCGAATTCAGGTATTTACCGGTTTTTTGATCACGAATACTGACTAAACGATTCTCGGCAAAGCTCAAAAACAGCGCTTGGTTAGGCTCCACACCATCCAGATACGTAAAACTACGACGCAACAATTCTATCTTATTGCTCGACATAGCAAACTGTCCCGCGGTACGTGGTTTCGCTACTTTCAAATAATTAAGCAGTTCCAGTTCTTCAACCAGTTTTTCGTGTGGTAAGAACATACCCGGTTTCAGTTCTAAACTACGCGCGTATATTTGTGCAGGGGTTTTCCAAATAGGACCAGAGAATCGAGCTTGGATCTTACTGTCTAAATACATACCGTAGAGAACGAAAATAGCCGAAAAAGCTAACGTAAATTTGAATAGGAAGATAAGGGCACTGCGTGTCCAAGTTCGACTTTTGGTTTTTGTGACTTTCTTCTTAGCGGCTTTTTTTGTGGTCGGTTTCTTTGCGGTTTTTTTTGCTGCTGATTTTGCCGGTGTTTTACGTTTTGTGACAATCTTTTTTGTGTCATCACTTACGGGACGTTTAGCCAATGGAAAGGATCCTAGAAATTGCATTAAATACGGTAAAATACGATCAAATAAAATACCATAAAAAAGAGTCGCTAGTTTACCCTGTTCATTCCCTCTAACTCAACTATTGGGGATGTGTATTTTTACTACCTAATTACGTTGCTGCGAGTTTGATCCCAAGGGCAACAAAAACTGTACCGACAGCACGGTTAAGCCACAGTGTAAAACTTTGATTACTTTTTACCTTTTTAGTTAAACGATGCGCGGCAAAAATATAGCCGAGTTCGACCACGAATGCACCGACTACCACAATCAGACCAAGCAGTAATAATTGCATTGGAATTGAACCATGTCCTTCTCGCACAAATTGCGGTAAAAAAGCCATAAAAAAGATAGCAGCTTTGGGGTTAAGCACATCGATTAATACCCCTTGCTTGAATATTTTCCAATGTGAAGGAGTCGATGAAATATCACTATTCATGTTTTCTGTCGAGGTGAGTTCAATGCCACCTGATGCCGTAAAAGCCTGCCAAGCTAAATAAATAAGGTAACCAACACCGATAATTTTAATCAACATAAAGGCGTAAGCTGAAGAAACAATAATTGCAGATAGTCCTAATGCCGCAGCACCCACATGAACCAAGGCTCCAGAACAAGCCCCTGCAGCGGCAACAACCCCCGCTTTACGGCCATTACTGACGGTTTTCGTTAGTACAAATATCAGATCAGGTCCCGGAGTCATATTTAATGCCAACGACGCGGTTAAAAACATTGCCCAGTAGCCTATATCCATCTGATCATCCTTAATCCTAATTAATCACCTTTACCATATATAATTCATTTTTTGTCATGCCGTCAATCATCCCTTTCGGCTTTGCTATAATTTGCTTAAAGCCATTGTTTTTATAAAATACTATCGCGTTTTTATTCGTTATCATGACGGTTAATTCTAGCTGCTTGTAATTTAACAGTCGTGCCCACGTTTCGACATGAGCAAGTAACTCACGTCCAAGCCCCACACCAATACTCGCCTGTTGCACACCAATAACCAAAGAAATAGCATCCATATCATGACCAACATAACCCGCAATACCAATAGTAAAACCAATCAATGATGATTCATTATTTAACACTTGCTCTGCAACATAGAGTACCTGTGTCGACGCCTCAATAAACAGCGCAAGATGCGCGCACAGTTCAGCGGCACTGTTTTTTTCTCCCATCGCCATAAACGGGGTTTCGCCATTAAGTTGGGAGAGTAGCATTGATAAAGCTTCAGCATCCGTGACTTTGACAGGTCTAATTATCATCATAAATATTCTCTCATCACACAGAAGACAGTAACCTCACGCAATTGAAAATTAACAATCGCAGGAAACAAGAGTATCATAGGCTTATAGCCGAACAGACGCTAGCGCTTACTCACTAATTAACACCAAGGTTACTCAATGGTTTTCATCTCTAGCAATGTATCAATTCCCGATTCAGAAATTGATATTCAAGCTATCCGCGCTCAAGGTGCAGGTGGCCAAAACGTCAATAAAGTATCAACTGCGATCCACTTGCGTTTTGATATTAAAGCGTCTTCACTACCGGAATTTTATAAAGAAAGGTTGTTGGCGTTAAGTGATCATCGTATTACGAAAGACGGGGTTATTATTATAAAATCTCAGGAATCAAGAAGCCAAGATTTTAATAAGCAGGTAGCGTTTGAACGCTTAGTTGAATTGATTAAACAGGCGACCGTGATCCAAAAGTCACGCCGTGCAACCAAGCCGAGTCGTAATGCCAAAAAGAAACGTATGGACACTAAAACTCAGCGTGGAAAAACGAAAACTATGCGTGGTAAAGTTAGCTTTTAGCCTCTTCCCAAGCTGCATGATAATTCGTTAATGCGACCTTGAATGCCGCTTGTTGATCTTTTTCAATCGCGGTAGCAATAGGGATATCAGCTTTCATTGCATTTACTGCACGACCGCGCATATGTAGTTCATAATGCAAATGAGGTCCCGTGATACGACCACTATTCCCCGACAACGCAATTTTTTGTCCGCGTTTTATTCGCTGTCCTTTTTTAACAAACGCCTTACTCAGATGTAAGAAACGAGTGCGGTATGTTTGTCCATTTGATATTTCGATATAAAGCCCTGCATACTTGTGGTTAAGTACTCGAGACACCACACCATCGCCTGTCGCAAAAATAGGGGTTCCAATCGGAGTCGCAAAATCAGTACCATTATGCGGACGCAATAAGCCTGTCACCGGATGCACGCGTCTTGGATTAAAGTTGGATGAGATACGATATTTTTTGCTTACAGGCCAACGCACGAACGCTCTTTCAATACTTAAGCCCGCTTCGTCATAATACGTGCCCTCATATAGATAAGCGCTAATATTACGGTTACGATTATTAATACTCACGGCATTGATGCGGTTTTCACCTGTTAATTCGTCACCAATATATTGGCGTGATACCAACACTTTAAACGTATCACCCGTACGAAAATCACGGCTGAAATTAATTTTATCTTTTAATAAACGAGCAATAAATTGTGCTTCGAATAACGATAATCCCGCTTGCTTTGCCGAACCTGCAAAACTGTATTTAACTTTGCCAATATAGCTGTGCTCACGCCACTCACCATCGATATTAACTTGTTCAAATTCAAAGCCATTATCACCAGAGCTTTTATAAATAACTTGCTGAGAAAGACTAACTTTTAATTCAAGGCGTGTTAACTGCCCTTCAAACTCAGTAAAAATTAACGTTTGTCCCGGTTTAATACTGTCTAATGCCAATACGTTTAAATCAACTTCTAGGATTTGATATAAACTTGTTTGGCTCAAGCCTAATTGCTCGAATATACCACCAAGAGTATCACCAGATTGGATCACGTAATTGGTTGTTTTTGGATACGATTTAGCTAATTCCTCTGCAATGATTTCAACAGATTCTGCCGTAACCGTCGTATTATCTTCGCTAACAGTCGTAGAAATAGCAGTACTCGCGAGCAAGGCTGTCGCTGAATTCACGCTACCGGCAGGGGCTAACGATGCTTCTAAGGATACCGATTTTTTAACTTTCGGTTCATCGGCAACCGAGGCTGTGATCGCACTTGCCTTGGTATTCGTATTGCTACTCTCCGCCACCTTATTTATTTCTGCCTTATCGTTCACTGGTAATAGTGCAAAAATAAGGACTAACACGCTTGTTAATAACACCCACGTTAGTGCTAATTGTAATTTATTGTTCTTAATTGACGACATTAATGAATACCCAATTCTCGTTCAAAATAGCCGTAATCAGCATAATAATGCCGAAATGGTATACCACAACAAAACAAAGGCATAGTATAGATAGCGTAAAAATGTGTAAATCAGGCGAAAGTTTTAATCTTTTAAATTAGCTGACAATCACATAGCTCGGATCTATTTGAAAAATGCCGAATACAATTAATACATTACCAACCACGGTTAACCAAAAAATACGTTTGAAACTGGCTTTACTTTTTTTATGAGAAAATAGCGTTTGCCCAACTAAAGCTCCTGGCCATCCCCCGAGTAATGCCAACAGGTGCAATGTCTTTTCTGGCGTCCGCCATGCCTGCCGTTTTGCCGCCCATTTATCTTTTCCATATACCAGCAATGTAATAATACTCAATACTAAATAACAGTAACCTAACCATATCAACATATGATGTCTCCCTGATTGTAGACTTATCAGATATAAAAACGGCAAGCGTAATGCTTGCCGTATAAATTTACCTGAATATGACGCTATCTGCTAGTCACGGTTTATTCGTGCTTTATTAGCAGTGCTTTAACTCGTCGTTCTTACCAGTTATCCGCAGCCCACTCTTGCTGCTCGTCAGAATCCATAAAGCTCCACGCTAATACGCGGCTTACTTTTTGGCCTTGTGACATAGGAATCACACGTATTTGTTTTGCACCTAACGCGTGTAAATGCTGCTCAAGCTCTTCAAGATGTTCACCTTTTGAAATCAAGCTTGTGAACCAGCACACTTGCTCTGCGAAATCTTTACTCTCTTTTGCCATGTCTTTTACAAAGCGTAACTCACCACCTTCACACCAAAGTTCAGTATTTTGACCACCAAAGTTCAGTTTCTTGGTGTTCGTCGGTGCCGCTTTACCTTTGTGTAAGTTTTTAATCTTACGTTCTGTACCAGCTTCGGCGTCAGCCATTGATGCATGGAATGGAGGATTGCAAACCGTTACAGAATATTTATCGTTATATTTAATAACACCTTTAAAAGTACTGCCTGGTGTTTTCTTCAATACGATTTTAATCGCTTTATTTAAGCTTGGGTTTGCTTGTACGATCACATTCGCTGTTTTAGCCGCAACCGTGTCAATATCAGTACCAACAAAACCCCAGCCATATGTACGATGGCCAATAATCGGATAAATGCAGTTTGCACCTGTACCAATATCTAACGCTTTAACACGCTTACCAGTTGGCACTTCACCATCATTAATCTCTGCAAGTAGATCGGCAATATAGTGAATATAATCGGCACGCCCCGGAATTGGCGGGCATAAATAGCCAGTCGGGATCTGCCAATTTGGTACTTGATAAAAATGCGCTAATAAAGCACTGTTCAAGCAAACAACGGCTTTATCATCACTAAAATCGACCGTTTCTTCTCCACGAGGGTTTTGCGTAATATACGCTTTTAATGCTGGGTATGTTTTAACTAAGGCTGTTAAATCATAACGTCCCTGATGTGGATTACGGGGATGCAATGTAGCGATTTTTTTAGTCATGATAATCTTCTTTTGTTTTGCTGAAACGAACTCTGCCGGATAATAGCAGATTACGCATAATTATTACTGCTTTCCTACATATGTTTTTTAACACGTCTTGTCGGCATCGCTTCTAATGGATTATCCGGCCAATAATGCTTCGGATAACGCCCTTTCATCTCTTTTTTAACCTCGGTATAGCTGCCACTCCAAAAACCGAGTAAATCTTGAGTTATCTGTAGCGGACGCTGAGCGGGTGACAAGAGTTCTATCACAATCGGCACACGACCGTTGGCAACCGCAGGTTTATTCGCTTGACCAAACATTTCTTGAATTCGCACGGGTAAACTCGGCGCCACATTATCACTATAACGTAATTTTATTTTAGACCCCGTCGGCACAGTAAAGTGGGTAGGTAATTCCTTGTCTAAGCGCTGTTGTAACGACCATTCTAAGCGTGATAACAATGCATCCGTCAGTGGTATTTTCTTCATCTGAGCAGGGCCAGTAACACCTGTTAAATACGGCAATAACCAATTATCTAAATCAGCAATAAGTGCCTCATCACTGTAATCAATAAACCCGAGTTCGGGTAACCATTGATTTGCACAACGTAAACGCGTTAATAGTGCCTTATTTTGATCGTTCCATGGCAGTACCGATAATCCAGCTTTACGAATACCCGCAAGTACCGCAGCTTGTTTTTGTGCTGGGGTAATAGTTGTTAATACTTGGCGAGATAACACAAGCTTACCTAAACATTGGCGTTGCTGGGCAATTAACTTTTGGGCTTTTAAATCCCATTGCACAAACGCTTGTTCAGTAAATAGCTGCGGTAATCCAGCTTTTAGTTCCGCTAAATCGACGTCACAGGCGTTGTATACCATGGCATCCGCACCTTGCTCCGTTAATGACAAGTCCGCTACGACTAAGAGCTCTGCCGTGGCTAAACTCGCATCCGCCATTAATTTAACCCCAAGTCCATTACTCAACATATAGCGAACATCTTGACTATAAATAGCTTGTCCGCGCGCAGCCTGACCAGAGCCACTACAGGTGCGGCGCTGTGCAATACGATCTGGATAGGCTAATGCTAATAACAGGCCTGTGTAAGCGTGAGTGTTAGCTTGTTTACTGCTACTTTTAACAAAGCTAAAACGTTGCGCCCACTGCTGCGCTTGTCGCAATGCTTGTTTAAAGTGACCCGACGCCATTTGTTGTAGCGCAAAATCTAAATCCAACGGTAAGCGTTCACTCCCTTCTAACAATGCAATTAACCGACATGCTAGCCAACTAATTCCCGGGCGTTCATTTTCCCACTCTTTTGCCGTTAATAACATATGTGCTAAAC
The DNA here is from genome assembly GCF_018219155.1 of Moritella sp. 24. NCBI lineage: Bacteria > Pseudomonadati > Pseudomonadota > Gammaproteobacteria > Alteromonadales > Moritellaceae > Moritella > Moritella sp. 24. Next base: position 3,713,397 of record NZ_CP056123.1, read on the forward strand.
GAGGTGACATCCCAAACTCAGCGAGTGCTTGGCCATGCTTACTGCAACTCCCCGACTCTAATGCACCTAAATCCGTTAACAGCTCTTCTGCATATTGCACGTTAGCCGTCGACGGTTGATCAAGTAATGCCAGTTCAGCAAAGCTATCAACACCCCATACTTTTAATTCTAAGCAGGTCGACGTCAAATCAGCCGCTATAATTTCCGGCTCTATTTGCGCCTCTAAACGGCTATGGTCTTCTTCACGCCATAAGCGATAACAATGACCAGCTTGTAAACGCCCTGCACGACCCGCACGCTGTGTAGCAGAAGCTTGGCTAATACGTTTTGTTTGTAATCGTCCAACACCTGAGCGTGGAGAGAAACTCACTCGACGCTCAAGGCCTGAATCAATTACGACCGAAATACCTTCAATGGTTAAAGACGTTTCCGCAATATTAGTGGCTAATACAATTTTACGCTGTCCTTTGGCTAAAGGATTAATGGCCGCTTGCTGTTGCTGCTGGGTCAATTGCCCGTATAAAGGTAAAACCTGCAGGTGCTCATTCGTTAATTCCTGCAATTGCTGCTGACAACGTTTTATTTCACTCACACCCGGTAAGAATACTAAAACATTACCGGCTTGCTGCTGCAATGCTAATTTAACCGTGGCAACAATCGAATTCGGTAATGCTTGTTTGATATTACTGCGCTGTAAATCCATTGGGTGATAGCTATAAGAAACCGGAAAACAGCGCCCCTCAGCAGTGATCAATTTAGCGTCAGGCAACATATTCTGCAAACCTTCACTGTCGAGTGTCGCCGACATCACTAACAGATTCAAATCATCACGTAATCCTTGTTGCACTTCTAAGGCAAAGGCTAAACCAATATCCGCATTTAATGAACGTTCATGAAATTCATCAAATATGATCAAGTCGTAATCGGTTAATTCCGGATCTTGCTGAATCATTCGCGTTAAGATCCCTTCCGTCACCACTTCAAGCCGTGTGGATTGAGACACTTTGGTATCACCACGCATACGATAACCCACATCTTCACCGACTTTCTGTTGTAACTGTGACGCCATAAAAACAGCAATGTTACGCGCAGCAAGACGCCGAGGTTCTAACATTAAAATACGCCCACTAAAGATATTTTCTTGTAGTAGTTTTAATGGCAACAGCGTTGACTTACCCGCTCCAGGTGGCGCTTGTAAAATAACTTGATTTGATGATTTTAATGCCGCAAACAAACTTGGTAATACGGACGTGATCGGTAACGCTGCCACAATGGCCTCTCTGAATGAAATTAATTAAATCAGTAATTAGGAAGATTTTACCCTAAAAACACCATTCATTAAATTTAAGTCTATTATTTATAAGGAATAGCAAAAGGAACTTACTATGCGCTTATTTACGTCACTTTTTTTATCTTTAATCGTCATATTTAGCCATTCAGCCGTCGCTCATGTTGGCTTTTGGTCAAAAACATACACCATCACCCACCAACTCACCAATGGTGAAAGCATTGCCAGTGCAAAACAAATTATGCTAGAAAAAGCCCGCATCAAAGCCAGCTTTGATGTCCGTAATTATCAGTTAATGAATAAACCCGTTGATTTAACGAACTACAAACAATATGTCCCGATTATTCAAGCGGCTTATATTAATGTAACCCCTCAAAATAAACCTCAGATAGTTAAAAATGGCGATGTTTATAAGGGCCATGTATTTGTTGTTCAACAAATACGAGCCACATTTGACGAGCATTATATTGGCGAAAGCGTAAAAATATTACGTAACAACCTCACGATAGAAAAAAGCCTCATCACCCTAGACAATGAATTTGATAATAATTTAAAAAACCTTGGCGAAATAAAATTAGCGATTGCTGACAAACAAATTTCAACACAACAAAGCGCACGTCTCATTCGTCAGCAAGATCATGAAGTGGTGCAACTCAGCTCTGTACTTGATGATGTAAAACGTCTATTTTCAAATCATGGTCGTAGTCCACAGTTCAATCTTACACAGTTATTAAAAGTACGAGACAACATTGATAGTGAAGTCATCGAACCGATTCTCAACACCAAAGTTCAAACGCGTATCACCAATGTCGAAGAGCTCAGTAATGGCACCATCGAAGTACAGGTGCAAGTAGGTTGGACATTACCAATACATCACATGCGTATCTTGCATAAATACACGCGTTCAGCCGATGTTACCGCACCAGGTGGGAGCTCTTCGTATGTGAAACTATCACGTTACTATAATGAAAACGACCGCGCACCATCGGTACTGTCAGCCAATATTTATAATTATCTCGCAAGCCAGAAAATTTATTTTGATGTATCTATTGGTAGTCAACATAAAATGCTGAGTGTGATGTATCCCAATGGTGGCGATGTTATGAATAATTGTAACAATCCATTAGCGCGTGATGCCGATAGCCTAGATAAAACCTCAGTCTGTATCGTTGAACAAGTATTTCACGATCAACAAATTTTATCACAACCTAATATGGCGAACCCGCTTACGTTTACACTCGACGCCAATGAAATTGATACTCAGCTGACAGTCAATGTAAAACAGATATGGCAGAAAGCCAGTTTTGAAGAAGATAAAAAATGGCGACGAGATTTATCAAAATTTAATTAATACATCCTGCGCTATACGTAACCACTTTCTCATCACGTGGTTACGTATAGCTTTATCTCTCAAAAATTATTATGCTCTAGGCTGATTTTTTACTAACGAGCAACTCTATGCATTATCCAACGCCCCTGCAGCCAGCAACATTAATTAAACGCTACAAACGCTTTTTAGCCGATGTGATCCTAGAAAGTGGTGAAGAAGTAACGATTCATTGTGCGAATACAGGTGCAATGACAGGCTGTGGTGATCCTGGAGATAAAATTTGGTATTCAACCTCAGACAATCCCAAGCGTAAATATTCACGTTCTTGGGAGTTAACCGAAAAAGCCAATGGCGACATGATTTGCATTAATACAATGAAAGCGAATCAACTTGCTAAAGAAGCGATAGAATCAGATGCTATATCACAGCTGGTTGGCTATGAAAATCTGACCACTGAAGTGAAATATGGTCATGAAAATAGTCGCATTGATATTTTACTCGATGATGCAAAACAAGGTAAATGCTACATCGAAGTTAAAAGTGCCAGTTTATTAGAAGGTGGCTGCGGATATTTTCCTGATACTGTCAGTGTCCGTGGGCAAAAACACCTAAGAGAACTCATTGCTGTAAAGGAAAGTGGACACAGAGCCGTACTATTATTTGTGATTCAACACTCCGGAATTAAGACCTTAAAACCTGCTAAACACCTCGATAAGGACTATAGTGATCTTGTTAAGCAGGCCATTAACCGAGGAGTTGAAGTATTCGCATACGCGAGTACAATAGAAACACACCAAATTTTACTGGTAGAGCAAATTTCATTCAACTGTGACTAACATCACAGCCAAACTAACCCAAAAGAGGGTGTTAGTGAACAATTTGCCAGTTTAGTTTGCGCAGTTTGTGTGTTTCTGGTATTTATACCGCCCATAAATATTGCTTAGCAGTGCTCTGTAATATTGCGGCGTAATGCGGACTAGGAGAGATAGCATGCCTGAAGCGAAAAAATTACTCGGCGTTTTAGCCATTGCAGGTGTAGACGCTTACCAGGAACAACCTGGTGAAGAATACATGGGCGAGAAACAACGAGATCACTTTAAAAATATTTTAAGTGCTTGGCGTAATGAACTGCGTGAAGAAGTTGATCGCACAGTGGTTCATATGAAGGATGAAGCGTCAAACTTCCCAGATCCTGTCGATCGTGCAGCACAGGAAGAAGAGTTTAGCTTAGAACTTCGAGCACGTGATCGTGAACGTAAACTGATCAAAAAAATCGAAAAAACACTTCAATTAATTGAAAATGATGAATTCGGTTTTTGCGACACTTGTGGTATCGAAATTGGTATCCGTCGCTTAGAAGCTCGACCAACTGCAGAACAGTGTATTGACTGCAAAACGCTTTCTGAAATTAAAGAAAAGCAAATGGTTGGCTAATCAGTTTCTACTGACATGATTTTATTGAGGGCTTATTAGCCCTCTTTCTATTTATAGCCCTTTTTATTTTAAGAACGTTATTTATGTCCAATAGCTACGTAGGACGCTTTGCGCCCTCCCCTTCAGGACCGCTACACTTTGGTTCCCTGATCGCTGCTGTTGGCAGCTACTTACAAGCAAAAGCCAACCAAGGTACTTGGTTAGTACGCATTGAAGATCTTGATCCACCGAGAGAAGTCGCCGGTGCGGCAGCTAATATCCTCACGACACTTGATGCCTTTGGCTTACATTGGGATCGTGACGTTATCTATCAAAGTCAACGTGAACCAGCATATCGCGACGCAATTGCACAGCTCAGCCAACAGGGCCTAACCTATTACTGTCATTGCACCCGCAAACAAATTCAAGCTCAAGGTCAGTTTTACCAAGGGCAATGTAAGCACAAAAAACTTACCGCTGAGCATGCTGCTTTACGCCTAACAACAACGACACCCGTTAATTATTTTATTGATGAACTACACGGAAAAATAGAGATCGAAAAAGCACTGGCGGCGGAAGACTTTATTATTCACCGTAAAGATGGTTTATTCGCTTATAACTTAGCTGTCGTAGTTGATGATATTTATCAAGGTGTTACCGAGGTGGTCAGAGGTGCAGACCTCATTGAACCAACAGGTCGACAACTATATCTTTTTAGTCAATTTGCCCAGCCTGCACCATCGTACTTACACTTACCCTTAGTCAGCAATGTCGATGGGTCAAAGCTAAGTAAGCAAAATCATGCTCCGGGTCTCGATACAACGAAAACTAAAACGCTTTTAATTGAAGCATTTAAGTTTTTAGCATTACCTGTTTTTAATGCGCTTGAAGATCTTTCTATCCCACAACTTTTACAGTGGGGAACAGAACATTGGTCCGTCAAAAACCTACCCAGACAGAAATCAATCGTATTAGGCCCATAAGGCAAGATTAATACTAAATTTCGTCGACAATCTTTGTCATTTTACCAACGCAGCGCTATTATATGGCGGCATAAATAATTCAACCAATTTTTATATTAATCCGAGGTGTACCATTTTCACTCAAATCACTAAATTCTGTAAAAATCTACTGAGTAAAAAACAGATGGATCAAACTTCAGATGCAGCAGAAGCCGCACCTGTAACTGCGTCAAATACACGCAAAGATCGTGATACACAGAGCCAGAAAAAACCTCAACAAACTCGTTCTGATAACGTTTCAAAACCAGCAGAACCAGCTGTCATCGCAACGCCAGTACCGAGTGGTCAAGGTTTAGCGTTAAATGAATTCAAACTAGAAAAAGGTCAGCATCCAGTTAGCCATAACTTAATCAGTGAAAATGCGTTAAAAGTACTTTATCGTTTGCACAAATCAGGTTATCAAGCTTATCTTGTTGGTGGTGGTGTACGTGATATCTTTATCGGTCAAGAACCAAAAGATTTTGATATTGCGACGAATGCAGAACCAGAACAAATCAAAAAATTATTTCATAACTGTCGTTTAGTTGGCCGCCGTTTCCGTCTTGCTCACATCTTATTTGGTCGTGACATGATTGAAGTTGCGACTTTCCGTGGTCACCATGTTGAAGAACAAAACCAACAAACATCGAAGCAGTCTGATGGCGGAATGCTACTACGTGATAATGTTTACGGTACAATCAGTGAAGATGCGGAACGTCGTGACTTTACCGTTAATGCACTGTATTACAACATTGCAGATCGTGCCGTGTATGACTTCGCAGGTGGTCTTGCGGACTTACAAAGCAAGCAGTTACGTTTAATCGGTGATCCTGAAACGCGTTACCGTGAAGACCCAGTACGTATGCTACGTGCCGTTCGTTTTGCCGCTAAACTGGATATGCAAATCAGTCCCGATGCAGCAGAGCCAATTAAACGCATGGCAAACTTATTACAAAGTATTCCTGCTGCACGTTTATTCGAAGAAACATTAAAACTGTTCTTAAATGGCCAAGGCCTAGCAACTTACAAACTAATGAAAGAACACGGTTTATTTCAGCCATTGTTCCCATTAGTAAGCAAATACCAAAATGAAGAAGGCACAAGTCATTGTGACAAATTCATTCAAATTGCATTAGAAAATACCGACCGTCGTATCAACGCTGGTAAACGTGTGACTCCTGCTTACCTCTATGCAGCAATGCTATGGTATCCACTTGAAGCGATGGCTGAAGAGCGCGTAATTGATAGCGGTCTTAATTATAACGATGCGATATTACTTGCGATGAATGACGCGCTTGATTCACAAACGAAGAGCATTGCTATTCCACGTCGCTTTACCTCAACTATCCGCGATATTTGGCATTTACAAGGCCGCCTACCACGCCGCCAAGGTAAACGAGCAGAAAAAGCATTCGAACACTTAAAATTCCGTGCGGGCTTTGATTTCTTAGAAATGCGTGCAGAGATCCAAGGTGGCGATTTAGTTGAAGTGACTCAATGGTGGCGTGATTACCAAAGTGCAAACGCAACAGGTCGCCAAAACCTAATCAAAGAATTGAACTCACCAGCAGCTAAAAAGACACGTCCACGTCGTGTAAAAAAGAAAAAAACAGCGAGTGAGAACGATGGTGAATAATATGTCATCTTCTGTGGAAAATGATTACACGCGTTGTTATATCGCGATCGGCAGTAACCTTGCCGATCCGGTTAGCCAAGCAAAAGAAGCAATTACCGCACTACAGACATTAACAGCAAGTCGTTTTATTGCGGTATCATCGCTGTATGCCAGTAAGCCGATGGGGCCACAAGAGCAGCCTGATTATATCAATGCGGTTGCCTGTGTTGATACGCGTTTAACGCCGATTCAGTTGCTCGATGCACTGCAACATATCGAAAATGAACAAGGCCGTGTACGTAAAGAACATTGGGGAGCTAGAACCCTCGATTTAGATATCTTACTGTGCGGCGATGAAGTGATGAGTACACCACGCTTAACAGTGCCACATTACGGCATGAAAGTACGTGAATTTGTACTCTATCCATTAGCAGAAATAGCACCACAATTACAGCTTCCTTGTGGTCAAATATTGTCAGAATTACTTGAGGAATGTCCTCGTAATGACTTAACTATTTTTCAAAACTTAGAGTAATGTGAAGAGGGATTTCCAATGAGCAAGGTTACCGTATCTAAACTGCTTAAGATGAAGCAAGCAGGACAAAAATTTGCCAGTATTACCGCGTATGATGCGAGTTTTTCAGCATTATTTGATGAAGTCGGAATGCCGATATTATTAGTTGGCGACTCGATGGGAATGGTATTACAAGGCCATAATGATACGTTACCTGTCACTGTAACAGATATTGCTTATCATACCCGTTGTGTACGTGCTGGTGCGACGAAAGCACTTGTTATCGCTGATATGCCATTCATGAGCTACGCGACCAAAGAACAAACTTTAACGAATGCAACAACGCTAATGCAAGCCGGTGCAAACATGGTTAAAGTGGAAGGTGGTGAATGGTTAGTCGAAAGTGTTGCAGCACTGACTGAACGTGGTATTCCAGTGTGTGGCCACCTTGGTTTAACACCACAATCAGTACACGTTTTTGGCGGATTTAAAGTACAAGGTCGTGCCCAGGATAAAGCCGATGAGATGGTCGAGCATGCGCTCTCATTACAAGCTGCTGGTATTCAATTATTAGTTGTTGAATGTATCCCTGCACCATTAGCCAAACGTATTTCAGAAGCGCTTACTATTCCTGTAATCGGTATTGGCGCGGGTCGCGACACAGATGGTCAAATTTTAGTAATGCATGATGCATTTGGTATTTCGAAAGGCTTCGTACCTAAATTCTCGAAAAACTTTTTAGCCGAAACCGGTGATATGCGCTTAGCAATTAGCGCTTACATCGATGAAGTTGCTGCGCAAACATTCCCTGCCGATGAGCACATGTTCTCATAAATGGGTTAAGGGCTGTGTAAATAACTCACATTTACACAGCTCTCTTTTCACATACCCTTCAATTTTATTAGGTAATTAATATATGGATATTATTGCAAATATTGATGCTCTTAGAGAGCAAGTTATCGCTTGGCGCCGTCAAGGTATATCAACCGCTTTTGTTCCTACTATGGGCAATCTCCATGACGGTCATTTAACACTCGTTAAAGAAGCACAGAAATACGCAGATCGTGTTGTCGTCAGTATCTTTGTTAATCCAATGCAATTTAACCAAGCTGCAGATTTAGCTGCCTACCCACGAACGTTAGATCAAGATTGTCGCGCCTTACAAAGTGTTGATACTGATTTAGTATTCACACCTACACCTGAGCTTATTTATCCAAAAGGCTTAGCGGCACAAACGTTTATTCAAGTACCAGGTATTTCAGAAGTGCTTGAAGGTGAGCATCGCCCAGGTCACTTTAACGGTGTATCGACAATCGTGGCTAAATTATTTAATTTAGTACAACCTGATGTGGCTTTATTTGGCGAAAAAGATTTCCAACAATTAGCCTTAATTCGTCATATGGTCAACGATCTAGCAATGCCGATTCAAATCGTAGGCGTGCCGACAGTACGTGAAGAGTCTGGATTAGCAATGAGCTCTCGTAATGGCCTGTTAACAGCAGAAGAACGCGCTATCGCCCCTCTACTTGCAGAAGTCATGGCGACGATTGCAAGCCAAGTATCGATTGATGAGCAAGCAAATCAAGCTCTAGTCACGCAAGCAACAGCACAACTTAATGCTGCAGGTTTCAATACCGATGCAATTGATATTGTAGATGCGGATACTTTAGCAACTCTCACTGCACACAGTCAGCAAGCCGTTATTTTAATGGCAGCATTTTTAGGAAAAGCACGCTTAATCGATAACCAAGTGATTAAACTAAGCTAATCATAAACATAGCTCACTGACAATAAGTACAAATTACCTGATAAGTAGTATAATTGCGCTAATTGGACAAATACGCTACTATGGTCGCTGGTACATATTTTGTACATTCATAAACAATTAATGGAATGGGTTTTAGAACAATGCAAACCACAATGCTAAAAGGTAAATTACACCAAGCGCGTGTAACACATGCAGAATTAAACTATGAAGGTTCATGTGCAATCGATCAAGATATGCTTGATGCATCAGGGATCCTAGAATATGAAGCAATCGATATCTATAACATTGATAATGGTGAGCGCTTTTCAACTTACGCGATTGCTGGCGAACGCGGTTCAAAAATAATCTCTGTGAACGGTGCAGCAGCACGTAAAGCAGCAGTAGGCGATCGTATCATTATCTGTGCTTATGTTCGCATGGACAATGAAGAAGCGAAACAACACAAGCCTTCACTTGTTTATCTTGATCAAGTGAATGATATTGTTCGCACAAGTAACGATATTCCAGTACAGGTTGCGTAGTTAGCAAATCGATACGGAATAATAAAAAACCAGCGTTATGCTGGTTTTTTTGTATCCGTCATCTTATTCGCTGTCATTAAATGACAAGCAATAAAAAAGAGCGCATAGCGCTCTTTTTTCGTTACCGTAATAGATTAAATCTGCGTGCGATCAGCACACAGGTTTAAAATTACAGTGACTCAGCCGTTGCAACAACGTTAGCAACAGTGAAACCGAACATTTCGAACAATTGGTCAGCAGGTGCTGATTCGCCAAATGTTGTCATGCCGATGATAGCACCGTTAAAGCCAGTGTACTTGTGCCAGAAGTCAGCAATACCCGCTTCAACTGCAACACGTTTAACAACGTCTGAAGGTAAAACTGATTCGCGGTATGCAGCATCTTGCGCATCAAATACGTCAGTAGCAGGCATAGATACAACACGTACTTTACGGCCTTTTGCAGTAAGTTCTGCAGCAGCTTTAGTACAAAGTTCAACTTCAGAACCCGTAGAGATAAGGATAAGCTCTGGTTTGCCATCACAATCAACTAGCGTGTAACCACCTTTAGCAACGTTTGCTAATTGTGCTTCATCACGTGCCATTGGAGTTAGACCTTGGCGACTGAAGATTAATGCTGTAGGACCATCTTTACGTTCAATTGCGTGTTTCCAAGCAACAGCTGATTCAACAGAATCACATGGACGCCATGCGCTCATGTTAGGCGTCATACGTAAGCTTGCAACTTGTTCAACAGGTTGGTGAGTTGGACCATCTTCACCTAGACCGATTGAATCGTGCGTGTAAACTTGGATGTTTTGCACTTTCATTAATGCAGCCATACGCATTGCGTTACGCGCATATTCCATGAACATTAGGAATGTAGCACCGTAAGCCGTGAAGCCACCATGTAGAGACATACCGTTAATGATTGCAGTCATACCGAATTCACGTACACCGTAGTGTAAGTAGTTACCTGATGCGTCATCAGCAGTGATTGCTTTAGTACCAGACCACATCGTTAAGTTAGATGGTGCTAAATCAGCTGAACCACCTAGTAGTTCTGGTAATAATGCACCAAATTCTTCAATACAGTTTTGTGATGCTTTACGTGTTGCTACTTTTGCAGAGTCAGCTTGAAGCTGCTTGATGTAGTCAGACGTTTTAGTTTCCCAGTCAGCTGGTAATTCACCAGAAGTACGACGAACGTATTCTGCAGCTAGTTCAGGGTATGCAGCTTCATAAGCAGCAAATTTTTCATTCCATGCAGCTTCTGCTTGTGCGCCAGCTTCATTCGCATCCCATTCAGAATAGATATCTGCTGGGATTTCGAATGCAGGGTGTTTCCAACCTAATTTTTCACGTGTTGCAATGATTTCTGCGTCACCTAGAGGAGCACCATGACAGTCATGCGTACCTTCTTTGTTTGGTGAACCGAAACCGATTACTGTTTTACAACAGATAAGGCTTGGACGTGATGTTTCTGCTTTAGATGCATCAATTGCCGCTTGGATTTCTGCAGGGTTATGACCATCTACAGAAATAACATGCCAGCCGTAAGCTTCAAAGCGTTTCACTGTATCGTCAGTGAACCAACCATCTACTTCGCCATCAATTGAAATGCCGTTGTCATCCCAGAATGCAACCAGTTTACCTAGGCCTAATGTGCCAGCAAGTGAACATGCTTCGTGTGAGATACCTTCCATTAAGCAACCGTCGCCTAAGAAAGAATAAGTGAAGTGATCAACAACATCATGTTCAGGCTTGTTGAACTGTGCTGCTAATGTTTTTTCAGCAATCGCCATACCAACAGCATTAGTGATACCTTGACCTAGTGGGCCAGTCGTTGTTTCAATGCCCGGTGCATAACCGTATTCAGGGTGACCCGGCGTTTTTGAATGCAATTGACGGAAATTTTTCAATTCTTCAATTGGTAATGCATAGCCAGTAAGGTGAAGCAGTGAGTAAATAAGCATTGAGCCATGACCGTTTGAAAGAATAAAGCGATCACGGTCAACCCAGTTTGGATTTGCTGGGTTATGGTTTAGGTTTTTACGCCATAATACTTCGGCAATATCTGCCATGCCCATAGGTGCGCCTGGATGGCCTGAATTTGCTTGTTGAACTGCGTCCATACTTAGGGCACGAATTGCGTTCGCTAGCTCTTGACGAGATGGCATATTTTGCTCCTGCTAAGATTAATTTAAAATACTTTTAAGCTGTTATATTGTCATAAAATTATCTTATGTATAACAAGTTTTTTTAGTTTATTTAGATTTATCGGTTTTTCAGTTAGCAATGACGTATTAACGTTCTAAGCTAACCATAACACCTTTCGAATGAAACCATTTTAGCACTCAAACGAATTTAAGTGTGCGATTTTATTTGTAATAATGTGAACATTGCACATAAATAATGTTTTTTAATCAAAATTGTTTTTTATTGGATCTAACTAAAAAGAAATACTATCAACACTGTTTATTCGTTATACTGCTTCTGCATTGATTCTCTACTATTTGATACGAGCTTATGTGCACTCTTCTCACTGGTTCAGGTGGCACATGTGAATGGCTAAATCACCCAATTTAAAATTCTTCAAAACAGCACTGCGTAAGCACCGTACAAGTCCTAAGTTACTCTCAGCCAAGCACGATTATATTGTTCTCCCTATTATTTCAGCTCTCGTCGGGGGGATGACAGGTTTAATGATCGCGCTATTTGAAGCTGCGGTACTCTGGACCGATGCACAGCGATTACAAATATTTAACCCTTTAGCACTCCCACCAGCGATTAATATTCTTTTCATTATGATGCTCAGTGGAGCCATGGTTGGCTTTGCGTTTTGGTTAACATTGCGTTTTGCTCCCGAAGCATCTGGCAGCGGTATTACGCATATCGAAGGGGCGTTGGATGATATGTATGATATCCGTTGGCGTCGTTTATTACCGGTAAAATTAGTTGCTGGCACATTAGCAATTAGTTCAGGAATGATTTTTGGCCGTGCGGGTCCATCAATTCAAATTGGTGGCACAGTCGGACGGATGTTTGCAGATACCGCTAAGCGCTATACTAATTCAACCCATATTTTAGTGGCGGCAGGGGCCGCAGCAGGCTTAGCAGCCGCATTCAATGCTCCCCTTGCCGGTATTTTATTTGTTATTGAAGAAATGCGTCCTCACTTTCGCTATAACATGACGTCTATAAAATGCGTAACCCTTGCAGCTGCGGTAGCGACGATCGTCATGCGTGCTTTTCATGGTCAAGACGCTGTGATGCCCATCGTTGATTTTGATGTGCCACCACTCACCTCACTTTGGCTATTTCTTTTATTAGGCTCGATTTTTGGTGTCATTGGCGTGTATTTCAACCGTTGGATAATCAGCAGTACTAAATTATTAAAACGTAAACAAAATAATAAGATGCACCGTATTATTCTGACTGGTGTTTTCTTTGGCTGCCTGTTTGCCCTATTACAATCATTCGCCCCAGATATCGCTGGTAACGGTAGAGATTTAATGGTGAGAATGGTGCAAGACCCAAGTGCTTGGGTTATTTTAGTCGGATTATTTGTGCTGCGTTTAATGGGGACTATTGCTTGTTTTGCCTCTGGCGCCCCTGGTGGTGTATTTACCCCTATGCTGACTTTAGGTACATTATTTGGGTTGGCTTACGGTGTTATTGCTGCCGAACTATTTCCAAGTTTCGTTGACGAACCTATCGTCTATGCAATTGCAGGTATGGGCGCATTATTTGCAGCGACAGTAAGAGCACCTGTAACAGGTATTGTGTTAGTCGTTGAAATGACAGATAGCTATGAATTGATTTTACCTTTATTAATCACTTGCCTTGGCGCAACATTCGTCGCTCAAGCAATTGGCGGAAAACCACTTTACGCCGAACTCTTAAAATTATCCTTACCCAAAGAAGCAGGCCCTGAAGAAGAAAAAGAGAGATTGGCAACACCTGTTTCAGTCAATTAATATGTGATTTATCGATAAATTCACATGACGAAAAACAAAAAAAGCACCCTTAGGTGCTTTTTACGATATAAATGAATCTAAAGTGATCTTAGAAGACCCACGCTAGACCAAATAATATATCACTTGTTAAACGTTCGCTTGGCATGCGATCATATTCAACTGTCGTATGGTTATATTCAACAAAGAAACTTGCAGTCGGCATTACCGCATAGCTAGCACGTGCAATCCACTGTGTGTAATTCTCTGTATCGCCAAACGCTAAGATTTCTGGACTAAAGTGAAACTCAGCTTCAAGGCTAAACTCTTCAGTTAAGCGTAATCCACCTAAACCACCAAATGCTAATGCATAACCATCACCATTGTCGTTATCCATTCTCATCGCTTTTGCGCCAAGTTCAAAAAACGTTGAACCTACATCTTGAAACGCATAAAGACCTGTATCTACAGTGTAACCATTGTCGATAGTTTGTAGGTAATCACCTTTTAACTTAAGTGCTTCTTGCATTTCAATGTCGTAGCCCAAAACGATATTATCGTTATCGAAAGCAAGTGAAATATTTGATGCAGCACTGCTAAAGCTAGCGAGTAACCCTGCTGTGATAACTAATGATTTTTTCAATGACACTTTAATTATTCCCAATGGCAAATGAGTGATAATGGTAATTATATTTAATAATAGTAAACGAATATTTAATTTCAGCTAAAAAATAGTCGTGACTTCATACTTTTAGTACTTTCGTCCTATGCTACTGCATATTGACTGTTTATTACATATATACATAAATAAAAATCCACTGAAAATCGCAGTTTTAAACATATTTAATAAATTAATATGACATAAAGACTATCTTAATACCGGTAAAGTGGTTTAGAATAGCCGTCTAGATGTTAAAACTTCTACACATATAAACGTATATTACGTCGGTTGTGTTTAAATATAGAGAGAGAATAAGAACCATGGCTAAACATTTGTTTACCTCTGAGTCAGTATCAGAAGGTCATCCTGATAAAATTGCAGACCAAATCTCCGATGCTGTACTTGATGCAATCATCGCTCAAGACCCTAAAGCACGCGTAGCCTGTGAGACTTATGTTAAAACAGGTATGGTTATGGTTGGTGGTGAAGTAACGACTGACGCTTGGGTTGATATCGAAGAAATCACTCGTAAGACAGTACGTGAAATCGGTTACATCAACTCAGAAATGGGTTTTGACGCTGACTCTTGTGCTGTATTAAACACAATCGGTAAGCAATCTCCAGATATCAATCAAGGTGTTGACCGTGATGATCCACTAGAGCAAGGCGCTGGTGACCAAGGTTTAATGTTTGGTTATGCAAACAATGAAACTGAAGAATTAATGCCTGCGCCAATTACTTACTCACACAAGCTGGTTAAACGCCAAGCTGAAGTACGTAAAAGCGGTACACTTCCTTGGTTACGTCCTGATGCAAAAAGCCAAATCACATTTGCTTATGACGACGGTAAAATTGTTGGTATCGATGCAGTTGTTCTTTCAACTCAGCATTCTGAAGATATCAAACAAGCAGATCTAGTTGAAGCCGTGATGGAAACAATCATCAAGCCAGTACTACCTGAGCAATGGTTAACGAAAGATACTAAATTCTTCATTAACCCAACCGGTCGTTTCGTTATCGGTGGTCCAGTAGGTGACTGTGGTTTGACTGGCCGTAAAATTATCGTAGATACATACGGTGGTATGGCGCGTCACGGTGGTGGTGCATTCTCTGGTAAAGATCCATCAAAAGTAGATCGTTCAGCAGCATATGCAGCACGTTACGTTGCTAAAAACATTGTAGCGGCTGGCCTAGCTGACCGTTGTGAAATCCAAGTTTCTTACGCGATCGGTGTTGCAGAACCAACGTCAATCTCTGTTGAAACATTCGGTACTGGTAAAGTAAGCGAAGAGTTATTAACTAAACTTGTTCGTGAACATTTCGAATTACGTCCACACGGTCTAATCGAAATGCTAGATCTTAAGCGCCCTATTTACCAAAATACAGCTGCTTATGGTCACTTTGGTCGTAGCGAATTCTCTTGGGAAGCAACAGACAAAGCTGAAATCCTACGTGATGCAGCAGGTCTTTAATCAACATTAACATTTAGCTAGCAACTGCTAATTAACAGTTGCGAGTTAATCGTTAATAGTAGAGGCGCTTTTGGTTATATAACCAAAGCGCCTTTTTTATAGATACCAATTATGCCCGACACTTTATTATCACAAAATGCACCACCACAGAGTGCACATCAACAAAATCCTACACCTGAAATGCTAGCGCAATTAGTGTTAGCAAAAATAGACACGTGCTACCAGCAAGCCGAACAACGGTTAAATCGCAACTTCCCTCGCCCACAAATTAATTTTAATCAACGTGGTAAAGCAGCAGGAAGTGCCAGATTACAAACAAATGAATTACGTTTTAATCCCGTTTTATTACGAGAAAATCAACAACATTTCATTGCACATACCGTCCCACATGAAGTTGCTCACCTATTGGTTTACCAAATTTTTGGTCGAACTAAGCCCCATGGTAAAGAGTGGCAACAAATCATGAATAAAATATTTGATCTCACCGCAAAAACAACACATGAATATGACGTATCGAGTGTGAAAGGCAAAACTTTTACCTATGCTTGTCAATGTACTGAGCATCAGCTAACAATTCGTCGTCATAATAAAATAGTTCGCGATAACGTCAAATATATTTGTCGATTTTGCAGAAAAAGTTTAACCATAAAGTATTAAATTGTATTTAATAACAAGAGATTAACCCAAAACTTTAATATGACAACTTGTTAGCTAATTATATGAAAAATTAACGTTATATAGGTGTATTTATCTAAATTCATAAGATAAAATAACTTAATACATACCATTGTGATAGGGAACTAGGTTATGACTCAAACGTTGGATACTGCAAAATCAACCGATTATGAAATGGAAAAACTGATAGCTGCAGTTTTAAAGCGTAATAAAAATCAGGCGGAGCAAATTGCTCGTAGTCTTGATCTGAGTGCTTTATCGATCTCTCAACGTATTTTTATGGCTAAATCAGGTGTGTTAAAAGAAAAAATGTTAACAGATTCAGATATCGCAGTTCGTTACGCAGCATCTCGCGCAAACTAATTTATTACCTCGATATCTAAAGAGCAGTCGTTATCTTCTGCTCTTTTTTATATCTGTATCTTCCACTATCCCCCAAAAAATTTCACTTAATCTTTAATCGATTATTCAAATATCACGCTATAACGCGTATTTTGGTATTATTTTAATTTCTCACTCATCTCGACCAAAACAAACTTAA
The DNA here is from genome assembly GCF_018219155.1 of Moritella sp. 24. NCBI lineage: Bacteria > Pseudomonadati > Pseudomonadota > Gammaproteobacteria > Alteromonadales > Moritellaceae > Moritella > Moritella sp. 24. The sequence goes on from NZ_CP056123.1 coordinate 3,730,130, forward strand.
TATCCATTTTCAGTATTCTTTCGTCTATTTTAGCTGTGCTACAATGTTGTATTATTACATTGGAGCAGCCTGTAATGTTAAAACAACTCAGTATTATAGTTATATCAACCTCACTATTACTCCCCTCTTTCTCTTATGCTTCTAACGATGGCAATCAAACAAATCAATCTTTTAGCAAAGCCAAAAAAATGCTTGAGCGAGAGGTTTACACTAAAGTACCTAAGCTGACGATCTATTGTCAGGCCGATTTTAATAGTAAAAAGAAGATCACTGACCATAATGGCTTTACCTCTACAAAGCATGTAAAACGTCAGGCTAAAATAGAATGGGAACACGTTGTGCCAGCCGAGAACTTTGGCCGTAATTTTAAAGAATGGCGTGAAGGTGATAGCGCATGTGTAAACAGTAAAGGTAAAATCTTTAAAGGCCGTCGTTGTGCAGAAAAGTTGAATATCCCTTACCGTTATATGCAAGCAGATATGTATAACCTATATCCCGCTATTGGTGCAGTGAATGCCCTGCGCAGTAATTATAACTTTGCGTCACAAGTTACCGCAGAAAAGAATCAATTCGGTAGTTGCCCAATCAAAATGAAAAATAAAACTGTACAACCGCCTGATTATGCCAAAGGTCAAATTGCTCGTGCTTACCTTTATATGGAAGCTGCTTATCCCGCTTATAACATAGGTAGACAAAAACGAGAGTTACAAGCATGGGATAAACAATACCCTGTAACACGAACTGAATGCCGACGTACTCAATTAATTGAAAACTTACAAGGTAACGAAAATAGTATTGTTAAATCGGCCTGTTTAGATCGCGGACTTTGGTAAGAATATAACGCACAACATGGTAGGGTCTACATTGCACTATTTCATTATTGCAATGTAGGTCTATTCTTTGGCTATTATAGTGCCATGAACGCCGTTTTCATCTTGCTCCGCCCCTACCACTTATCACTCTATTCTCTATTCTCTATTCTCTATTCTCTATTCTCATTAATTTGGCACACATGCAGCAAGATTCAGTTGCAACCAATTAGTGAATGCTTTCTGTAATTCTCCACTCTCATCGTCTTGAGCTAATGAAGAATTATCTTGGCTTAATAAAATATAATGATGACCCGAACGCTTAAAACCAAACGGGGCAACTAAATTACCACGTTGTAGATCGTCCATAACTAAAGGGTATGAACCTATCGCAGCACCTAAGTTATCAACCACTGCTTGTAAGCAAAAATAGAAATGTGCGAATGTCTGCTCACTTTGTATCTGAAGATCTTGAACTTGAATCGTTTGAACCTGAACACTTGAAACTTGAAAATTGTCTCCCTGACTAGCGACCGAACTAGCGATCGAATTATCTTGTAACCAACTATCTTGTAACCAATAATCCCAAGCTTGCGGCCGTGTTTGGCTATGCAGTAACTTAATCTTACCAGCGTCATTTTTTACCTGTTCCCAATATTCAGGAGAAAATACGGGACCAACCCATTCTTCAACTAAAGGCGTCCGTTGATAATCCTGTAACAGTGGGAAGTCATCTCGTCGTATCGCTAACGATAAACCATTACTACCCAGTATCACAGGACCACCTGCTGTAGATAGCCGCACATCAGCATCTATATTATCTTGATAAAAATCACTTAACCTCGGCATTAACCAGCGCATTGTTAATGTCGGCTCACACGATACTTCTAAGTGTTTATGTGTCGCTTGAGCCACATGCAGAATACCCGCCTCAAGTGCATTAAATGCTTGCTCGGTATATCCAGACAATAATTTACCCGCAGGCGTTAATTTCACATTTCGCCCTTCTCGATAAAATAAATTCACTGCTAAATGGGTTTCTAATGTTTTAATCTGTTTACTCACCGCACCATGAGTAATACACAGTTTGTCAGCTGCTTTGCTATAGCTTTCCAGTGCAGCTGCCACATGAAAAACATGAAATGCTTTTAGATGCCTCATTGGTGACTTTTTCTCACATATAAATTGAAATCAATTCGATTATAGCGAAGCTGTAATTCTCCTACAATGAACCTCTATCCAATAATTATGAATTATACAGGAAGCGTTATGGAAATATTTAGTCTGGCTCTATTAGGTGTATTAATCGTTATCAGCCCCGGCGCTGACTTTGTTTTAGTCTTAAAAACCAGTATCAATGATGGGCGTAAAGCGGGAATTTTTACTGCACTCGGTTTAAGTCTCGCCATCTGTGTCCACATCAGTTACTCGATGTTTGGTATTAGCTATTTAATCTCACAGAATGAATTTCTGTATAACATGATCCGCTACGCGGGGGCAGGCTATTTGATCTACCTTGGTATTAAAGGTATCTACTCTGCGAACAGTCCATTAAATACCACGTCGGCAGAACAACGTAAAAATAAAAATTGGCAATATCTAGCTCAAGGGTTTCTGTGTAATGTCTTAAACCCTAAAACAATGTTGTTTTTCTTAAGTGTATTTAGCCAAGTCATCTCACCAGACTCAAATGACAATACCCACGCCTTCATCTACGGTGTTTATATGATTGCCCTACATGGAATATGGTTTGCCATCGTCGCGATATTATTTACTTCAGCGGCATTACAGACACGATTATTACGTGTTAGAAAACGATTGAATCAGGTGTGTGGAGTTGGGCTTGTTAGTTTTGGCGCATTGCTCGCGCTGAAATCATAATAAACAAATAATGAACATTAGCCTCTAAAAAATGGAGGCTATTTAATCCAGCGTTGAGCGTTTTTACTCATACAAATACGGCGTATGCAGTTCCATGTAAACCTCTGGTGCTGCCAGCGCTGTAAAACCAAATTGTTGATATAATCCATGGGCATCACTCGTGGCTAGCACCATACGTCTGAGTCCCTGTAAATCAGGGTGATCTAATATAGCCGCCATGAGCAATTTACTTAACCCTTTACCTTGATGCGCTTCAAGTACAAACACGTCAGATAAATAAGCAAAGGTTGCTTTGTCTGTGATCATCCGCGCAAACCCCACTTGCTCACCACTTTGAGTAAACACACCAAAACATAATGAGTTTTCTAGCGAGCGCTGCAACGTGGCCATCGGAATTCCTTTCGCCCAGTATGAGCCTGAAATAAATCCGTGTATGACATCTACATCCATATCAGCGAAATTAGCACTGATTTTATAATCTTTATCCATGATTATGGTTCCCTCTCACTTTTTCAATAACACGCAATAATCCTAACGTTAAACAGATTTATCTATTTGATAGTAATGAATTTAACATCATTAACTCTCTATTTTTTAATATAAGATGAAGGTTAGGTCAAGAAGTATCAATTAAGTGGTATTAAGCTGTAAAACGTCATTGGAGAAGGGATATGTTCCAACATTTTGAGAAATATAATTTGAGTAATCACGCTTTATGTAAGTACAAGGAAGCGCTGATATTTTGCATTATCTCATCCGTTTCGTTTATTTTAATGGCTGAAGCCGTTAAAACTGTCGATCCTGTTACTTCAACATTTATTACTTATAGTCTGACAGCATTTATATTTACCCTCCTCAACAGCAAAAATATTCGCCAAATTGTCACAGTGAGTCTCCAGCACCCTTCAACACTGTTGCAATTAAACATAACCACGTTAGCCAATACCCTGCTCGCGTTTGTTGTCATGACGTATGTATCGCCTTTAATTTATGCCATTGTCTTTTTTGGCTGCCTGCCATTTTTTAATAGCGCGTTACAGTGGCGATTATTTGCCAATAGTAAACCCAGTTATATCTTTAATTTAGTGTCCTGCTTGAGTGCCATTTTTCTCGCGTTTTATATCTCAGACCGAGTTATGGCCGTAACCTTTCAAGGCATTGGCTACTCACTGATATCATGCTTTTTTGCTGCGCTATACATGCAGCGCTCAGAATATTTCCATCGAAAAACAGGATTAACACCCTCACAAGTATTATCGGTTCGCTTTTACCTCGTGATCTTGGCTTGCGGCAGCTACGCCTTGTTACAACCCAATACATTAATGCTCAACACTAACGAATGGTTAATGTTATCTGGTGCAGCGATCACCGGTAGTGTCATACCGTTATTCTTAATGCAAGTTGCGATAAAAAAATTAGGCGCGGCTGTCACAGCGCAATTCATGCCATCGATTCCTGTACTTTGTATGACATTTTTAACGGCATTAGGCATTGCACAATTTTCAGGATTCGAAATCCTAGCGATTGTTTCATTCTCAATACTACTTATCGCCCAAATTCGCTATAAAGCACAGAAACAACATGCCGCGGCTAATGCATAACGCTAATTTAAGGTTACAATGCCCTACATAATTACTTTATTGCGAACAAAGGATTGCCATGAAAATTGATCTCACATTAAGCGGCTTAGTTGCACAAAAGCATACATTCACCTTGCCACTTGATTACAACAAACCTGACGGCGACACGATTGACGTATTTGTACGTGAACTTGTTGCGCCAGATAAACAAGATCAAGACCTGCCGTATTTGGTCTATTTTCAAGGTGGTCCAGGGTTTGGTGCGGTACGTCCGATGGCGAATGGCGGCTGGATCAAACGAGCATTACAAGAATACCGCGTATTATTACTCGACCAGCGCGGCACAGGGCTATCATCGCCAATCAGTTCGGTAAGTCTTAATCATTTAACAGCTGATGAACAAGCTGAGTACCTAAGCCATTTACGTGCAGATAATATTGTCCGTGATGCTGAAGCAATTCGCGCACAACTATCTCCATTTAATACTTGGAGTATCATCGGCCAAAGCTTCGGTGGCTTTTGTGTATTACGCTACTTAACCGCTGCGCCAGAAGGGTTAACACAAGCCTTCGTTACGGGTGGACTCCCCTCTCTGACACGTCCTGCTGACGATGTTTATCAAGCAACCTATAAACGCGTATTAGCAAAAAACAACGATTTCTTTAGTCGTTTTAATGACGCTCAAGGCCTTGTGGCAGCACTAGCAGCGCATATTACCGAGAACGATACTTATCTTGCGACAGGTGAAAAACTGACGGTTGAAATGCTACAACTACTTGGTGTTAATCTAGGTATGGAAGAAGGCCCAGAAGCCGTTTATTACCTACTTGAACAAGCGCTCATTACCACGCAACATGGTACGCAAGTTAATCCGCTATTTTTAGCGCAGTTCTGTCAATTCCTTGATTACAACACTAACCCGATCTTTGCCCTGCTACACGAGTCTATCTATTGCCAACAACAAGCATCTGACTGGGCTGCACACCGTGTTCGAGCTGATTATGACGAGTTCAACTATCAAGCTGGTCAGCCATTCTTATTCACTGGAGAGATGATTTATCCGTGGATGTTTGAGCAATTTAATAACTTAAAACCACTACAAGCAGCGGCACAACAGCTAGCTGAAAAACAAGATTGGTCTAACCTTTACGACCTTGACGTACTTAAGAATAACCAAGTTCCGGTTGCAGCGGCCATCTACAGTGAAGACATGTATGTCGACATGCAATACAGTCTCGAAACGGTCTCACGTGTTAACAACCTAAAATACTGGTTAACCTCAGAGTTCGAACACAACGGTATTCGTATGGACGGAGACAAAGTGCTGAGTAAATTAATCGACCTGAATAAAGGCTTACAACTGCGTTAAGCCTTGATAAAAGCACCATTCAACCCCAGATCTTATTCAGACTATCATTGGATCAGATCTGGGCGAATGATCATCTCATTCCCACACCTGTATTGATTAACCAACTATTTAACTAACTTTTTGAACCGCTAACTGATAAATTTCATCGGCCAATTAAAAAAGTGGGTATAATCATTTTATTAACTACATTTTTAAATAAAGGTAAACAGTATGCGTCATCCTCGCATCTTTGAAACCAACGAACTAACCGTTGGTGCTAGCATTGAATTATCACCAGACGGCGCAGGCCATGTGGGTCGTGTGTTACGTATGACTACAGGTGATACGCTAACTTTATTTAACGGTAAAGGTGGCCAATACCAAGCCACAATTGAACAAACAACTAAAAAATCAGTGACCGTTCATATTGACGAATTTCAAGACATCAACAGTGAATCACCATTAAAGATCCATCTTGGTCAAGCAATCTCTCGCGGCGAAAAAATGGATTTCACTATCCAGAAATCAGTCGAGCTGGGTGTGACGACTATCACGCCACTCTTTAGTGAGCGCTGCGGTGTGAAACTATCAGGTGAACGTTTAGAGAAAAAAGTACAGCAATGGCAAAAAATTGTCATTTCTGCGTGTGAACAAAGTGGCCGTAATTTCGTGCCACAAGTATTAGCACCAAAGCAATTAAAAGACTGGGCAGCAGAAGAAACAACAGAATTAAAATTAAACCTGCACCCACGCGCAAAATACAGCATTAACACATTACCCGAGCCGAAAAATGGCGTGCGTTTGTTAATTGGTCCTGAAGGCGGTTTATCTGCGGATGAAATCAGCATGACAGAACAATTCAACTTTGAAGAAACGTTATTGGGTCCTCGAGTATTACGAACAGAAACGGCAGCATTAACGGCGATCACCGCACTACAATGCCGCTTTGGCGATTTAGGATAGGATAAAGAATATGACAATTAAACTTGGCATCGTGATGGATCCCATCGCAGACATTAATATTAAAAAAGACTCTAGCTTTGCAATGTTAATGGAAGCGCAAAACCGTGGTTACGAACTTTTCTACATGGAAATGCAAGATCTCTCTATGCTTGAAGGCCGTGCATATGCCGCTTCTCGTCCATTAAAAGTACAGCAAGACCCAGCAAACTGGTATGAACTAGGTGAAGAAACTAACCACCTACTATCAGACCTTGACGTTGTGTTAATGCGTAAAGATCCTCCGTTCGATACTGAATTTGTTTACGCAACTTATATGCTTGAGCGTGCAGAAGACGAAGGTACATTAATCGTTAATAAGCCACAAAGCTTACGTGATGCAAACGAAAAATTGTACACAGCATGGTTTAACGAATTTACGCCAACAACGCTAGTAACCCGTCGTAAAGACAAATTACGCGCATTCCATAAAGAACACAAAGACGTGATCTTAAAACCACTAGATGGTATGGGTGGCGCATCAATTTTCCGTCTTAACGAACAAGATAAAAACGTAAGCGTGATTATCGAAACACTGACTGAACATGAAACACGTTACTGCATGGCACAAAAATTCATTCCAGATATCAAAGATGGCGACAAACGCATCTTAGTTATTGATGGTGAACCAGTGCCGTATTGCCTAGCGCGTATCCCAGCAAGTGGTGAAACACGCGGTAATATCGCAGCTGGCGGCCGCGGTGAAGCACGTCCGTTATCAGAAAGTGATTGGAAAATTGCTAAAGCATTAGGGCCTAAATTAAAAGAAAAAGGCTTAATCTTTGTTGGCTTAGACGTGATTGGTGACAAACTTACCGAAATCAATGTGACTAGCCCAACGTGTATCCGTGAAATCGAAGCTGCTTATGATGTTAGCGTCACAGGTATGTTGATGGATGCGATTGAAGCGCGTTTAAAAAAAGATTAATTAACCTGCCCTGCTATCAATAAATCATAGCTTATAGTGACTTTAACCACTGTAGCTATGATTTTCTGCCATAATGAAACTCACAGCTAACAACAGAGATAAGCCTATGGACTCTTTACAAGATCACTTCCTCATCGCGATGCCGAGCATGAAAGATGGTATTTTCGAACGCTCTGTTATCTATATCTGTGAACATAATAACGAGGGTGCGATGGGGATTATTATTAATCTACCCGTCAATATTTCTATCGACGAATTATTATCACAAACTGTCGAAGCCGATCTTGATGATGAGACAGCACCAAAAAACGATACAAAAACAGTTATTAATGACCCTGTTTTTAAAGGCGGTCCTGTATCTGAAGATCGTGGTTTTGTGTTACATACTGCTTCACCTGGTTTTAGCTCTAGTTTACAAATTAATGATGAATTGATGATCACTTCATCGCTTGATGTATTAGCGACACTTGGTACCAAAAAGCAACCAGACAACTACATTGTCGCGTTGGGTTATTCAGGTTGGACTAAAGGGCAGTTAGAACAAGAAATTGCTGACAACAGTTGGCTAACTATTAACGCAGACGAAAATATTTTATTTAAAGTCCCTGTACACCAACGCTGGGAACAGGCTGTCCAAAAAATAGGTATCGACGTCAGCCAACTATCTAGTGAGGTAGGACACTCTTAATATTAAGGGGCCTACGGAGAAAAATATGAGTAATGCAGAAAGCGGACAAAGAACCCTACTTGGTTTTGATTTTGGAACAAAAAGTATTGGTATCGCCGTTGGTCAAGAAATTACAGGCACAGCGCGACCGCTTGTTGCTTTTAAAGCAAACGATGGCATTCCAGATTGGGATTTAATCGAGCAGCAAATTAAAGAATGGCAACCAGATCTTGTGATCGTAGGTAAACCATTAAACATGGATGGCACAGAGCAAGAGATCACCAAGCGTGCAATTAAATTTGCTAACCGCTTAACAGGCCGATTTAATGTGAAAACAGAAATGCATGACGAACGCCTTACCACCAAAGATGCTAAAGCACGTTTATTTGAAGAAGGTGGTTTTAAAGCCCTTCAAAAAGGCGCAATTGATAGTGCTTCAGCAATGGTTATCCTAGAAGGCTGGATGGAAGCACAATACGGCGCAGAACTATAAAGCTTAACAAGGACGCGCTCGGTATGACGTTTATTCACGGTTTATTACAACGCTTATTATTTACGGTAGGCGTCATACTTTTTATGCAATTTCCTCAGTTCATTGACCACTACAGTCAACAACTCTCCGGCTATTATCTTGCTCAACAAAACCAACTAAAACAATTTCAATTAATTGCTGATATCAATTTTCATGGTCAGCTTGATAAATTGATTACGGATTTCAATAACAGTCCAGCACCTGCTGTACAGCAGGTTGGTAAGCAAGTATTTACATTACAACAATCAGTACCCGCCTTAGCTGCCGATTTAGCAATACTCAGCGACGGTAACTACCTTAATAAGCTCACTTATTTTGTCACTCGTATTGATAGTAAACTAGCTCAAAATACCCTGATGCTATTCAAACCCGGTATACCATTAAGCCAAGCAGCATTAATCACCGGATTAATCGGTGGTATCAGTCTCAACTTAATCTGGCTACTCATCATCAAATTAGCCGCATTACTTTGGCGTCAACGATACCGTTTTTCAAATATTGCAGCCAATACTGCCTAGCTATTTTATGAATAAGGAATAATCATGAAAAATGTCATTATCATGGGCGCAACTGGCGCGACAGGTAGCCTGCTTATGCAGCAATTACTTAATGATATTAATATTGCTCAGATCTATGTTGTACATTACCGAACAACACCTTTTAAGCAAAATGAAAAAGTAACAGAGATCGTCATCGACTTAGCCGAGTTACCCCATTTGAATATTGATGCTGACATTGATTGCGCCTATTGCTGCTTAGGAACAACACGTAAAAAAGCAGGTTCACTCGCTGCATTTAGGCAAGTAGATAAAGACTACATTGTTAATTTTGGCAAGTGGATTGCTAATCACAGTACCGCGCAACTGCATGTCATTAGCGCAGTGGGTGCGAATGCTAAATCGCCAAGTAGTTATTTACAAACAAAAGGGGAAACAGAGCTATTATTACGCCAACTTCCTCTGGCCGCATTATTTCTTTATCAGCCAACATTATTACATGGTAAGCGTGATGAGTTTAGACTGATGGAAGCCCTTGCTTATTATCCGCTGAGCGTATTATCTTTGTTACCACTGCCGCTACTGAAGCAACAGAAACCCATCGCTATCGAGCAACTGGCTAACGCCATGTATCAACTTAGTCAGCAAGTAACCAGTGGCCACCACATCATTAGCAGCTTAGAGATCCAGCAATACTAATACGTATTTTAAATAGAGTACCTTAACTCCATTTAGAGAGTACCTTTACTGCATTAGAGACTAGCTATTATCACGCAGCTCCATTGCAGCTTCGAGTACTAACTGGCGGAACCAAACGTGGCTAGCATCATGGTGTAATAACGGGCTCCAGATCATTTTCAATTCAATATTCGGAATAGGAAACGGTGGCTCTAATAAAGTGTAATCGCTATTATTCTTATGAATTAAGGCTGCTTGCGTTGGTAATGTTGCAATTAATTCATCTTGTAATGCTAGTTGCATCGCTACATTATAATTACGGGTAAACACTTTAATATCTCGTTTTTTACCTAAACGATTTAGCGCCTCATCAACCCAACCTAATTTTTGTACATCATGTGGATTCATCCCGACACCCACACCAAAACCAGTTTTAGATACCCATACGTGTTTCGACGCGAGATAATGATTAAGATTAAACTTATTCACAATCGGATTATCCGCATTCATCATACAAGTGAACGAATCATGCCAAAGCGTTTTTTGATAGAACGACTGGGGTAACTCATCGAAACGGTTAATAGCCATATCAATTTTGCCTTCTTCCACATCATGAAAGGTCACATCTGATGGCGTCATAATATCCACAGTCATATTTGGCGCGACTTTACTTAGCTTGCTTAACAGTAATGGTATCAACGTCGATTCCGCATAATCACTGGCCATGATCCGAAATACCCGCTGACTACTTTGATCAAATTCTTTTTCTTCTTGTAAGGCTTCTTCTAACTCCAATAATAGCTTTCTTATTACGGGCGCTAACTTACGTGCCTTTTCAGTTGGCGTCATACCATCGGATGTACGCACTAAAACAGGATCATCTAATAAAGTACGCAATCGGCGTAATCCATTACTCATTGCAGGTTGGGTGATATTGAGCATACTAGCAGCACGTGTCACATTCTTTTCACGTAACAAAACATCGAAGTAAATCAATAAATTAAGATCAATCCCTGATATATTCATAAAATAAATACCTACAATAATAAAGTAAAAAAATGGTGCTAACCCAATGAAATACAGACTTACATTGAGTTAAATTCAACCTTAATTAACCGCTATAAACAGAATACACCATAAATAAGGTAAATTCACAGCTAGGTATATTCACACTGTGAATGGTGACTATAAAAAATATAAACTAACTAAATATTAAATGAGCGTTTAATATTAACTCATCAAAACGCAAACGAATAAAAGGCTTTACTCACTGCGTTTCAATTTAATTATTCATACTTGATAACTGTAAGGGATTTGCTATGTCAACATACAACAATGATATCGATTCAGTAGCGACGCTAAAAGCTGAACAAGGTTCTAAATGGGCTGCAATTAGTCCTGAATATGCTGCACGTATGCGTGCTCAAAACCGTTTCAAAACAGGCCTAGAAGTTGCGCAATACACAGCTGACATTATGCGCGCTGATATGGAAAACTACGATAATGATTCTTCATTGTACACGCAGTCTTTAGGTTGCTGGCATGGTTTTATCGGTCAACAAAAAATGATTTCTATTAAGAAACATTTTGAGAACAACACTGACCGTCGTTATCTTTACCTTTCTGGTTGGATGGTTGCTGCACTACGCTCTGAGTTTGGTCCACTTCCAGACCAATCAATGCATGAAAAAACATCTGTTGCTGCATTAATTGAAGAACTATACACATTCCTTCGTCAAGCTGATGCACGTGAACTAGGCGGTTTATTCCGTGAACTAGACGCTGCAAAAGAAGCGGGCGATTCAGCTAAAGTAGCTGATACACAAGACAAGATTGACAATCACGTGACGCACGTTGTGCCAATCATTGCAGATATCGATGCTGGTTTTGGTAACGCAGAAGCAACTTACCTACTTGCTAAGAAAATGATTGAAGCCGGTGCATGTTGTATCCAAATCGAAAACCAAGTATCTGATGAAAAACAGTGTGGTCACCAAGATGGTAAAGTAACGGTACCACATGAAGATTTCCTAGCGAAAATCAACGCAGTTCGTTACGCATTCCTAGAGCTAGGCATTGATAATGGTGTGATTGTTGCGCGTACAGATTCACTAGGCGCAGGTCTAACGAAACAAATCGCTGTAACAAGTGAACCAGGTGATCTTGGTGACCAATATAACTCATTCCTTGATTGTGATGAGATCTCAGAAGCAGAGCTAGGCAATGGCGATGTAATACTGAAGAAAGACGGTAAATTATTACGTCCTAAACGTCTACCAAGTAACTTATTCCAATTTAAACAAGGAACGGGTGAAGCACGTTGTGTACTTGATTGCATTACATCGCTACAAGGCGGCGCTGACTTATTATGGATTGAAACTGAGAAGCCACACGTTGGTCAAATCGGTGCAATGGTAAATGAAATCCGTAAAGTAGTACCAAATGCGAAACTAGTTTACAACAACTCGCCATCATTCAACTGGACGCTTAACTTCCGTCAACAGATCTTTGATATCATGGTTGAAGCAGGTCAAGATGTTGCAGCGTATGATCGTGCAGACCTAATGAACGAGAAATACGATAGCACAGAATTGGCAATCCAAGCTGATGAGAAGATCCGTACATTCCAAGCTGATTCAGCACGTGAAGCGGGTATTTTCCATCACCTAATCACACTACCGACTTACCATACAGCTGCGCTATCAACTGATAACCTAGCGAAAGAGTACTTCGGTGATGAAGGTATGCTGGGTTACGTTAAAGGTGTTCAGCGTAAAGAAATTCGTCAATCAATTGCATGTGTTAAGCACCAAAACATGGCTGGTTCTGATATGGGCGATGACCATAAAGAATACTTCGCTGGTGATGCAGCACTGAAAGCAGGCGGTAAAGACAACACGATGAACCAGTTCTAATTTAGCGTTTCATTGAACATCTTCTTATTACCATATAAAGTCAGTTAAATAAGAATATAAGTTAATATGAAAAAACCAGCCTCGGCTGGTTTTTTGCTATCTGTAGATAAGTAATTAATATTACTGATAAGACAATAAAATTTTATATACCTCTTCAATACGGCGCTCAAAACTGGCTTTAGACGCCCTTTCATGCACAGTATGATCACCGTCACCATAAGGACCAAACCCATCCAACGTGACTAACCCAGCCGCAGCAGTTACATTCGCATCGCTCACCCCGCCTCGATGCTCTGTTTTTAACGCATAACCAAGTACATCCGCTAATCGTGCTAGCAATTTAGTTTGCTGATGGTTTGCCGCCATCACACCTCTTTGTAGACCACCAGACATTTTTATCTCAATACCAGCAACCCAAGATTCATGGCTTAAATGCTGAATGTCCGCAAGTACTCGATCTTTTTCTTCTTCCGACGTAAATCTTGCTTCGACAGCAAGGTGTGATGTAGGAGATATCGTATTCGCACCAATTCCGCCCTCGATTTTGCCTACATTAACTGTCGTACCTTGTGCTAAGTCAGTCAGCTCTGTTAACGCGATTAGCAGCTTTGCCGCGGCAAGATTCGCATTCACACCATCTACATAATGATTTCCTGCATGTGCCGCCTTGCCCACTAAATCAATATAAAATGTAGCCACCCCTTTACGCGCAACAACCACTTCGTGTTCTCGACCTGCCGCTTCAAAATCAAAACAAACATCATAATTTTTCGCGAGTTCCTGCGTTAGATATTTACTATCATCACTCCCGGTTTCCTCATCACTCACGAGTAATATATCGATATGATTAACACTGCCATTATCTGCAAAAATACGTCTTAGGGCTGATAGCGCAACAAAATTCCCCCCTTTCATATCGCAGACCCCAGGTCCATATATCCACTCTTCATCTTCGCTGAAAGATTCAAATGTATTAGGAGGAAAAACAGTGTCCAAATGCCCGAGTAATAATACTCGCGGTTTATTTTCACCATGCTGACTCTTAAACAAAATATGACTGCCTATGTGCTCCCTGTGGTAAACCTCATTTTCAAAACCCAATGGCGATAAAAATGCCATCATCAGCTCTCTATTAAGATCTACGCCTTGCTTATTACCCGTCCAAGAATTTATTTCTACTAATTTTTTTAAATCCGAAAAGTCGATATTCATGATTAAACCTTATATTCGATTGCACACATATTCACTAAAAAACAACACTTTAATAACCATTACCTAAATAGTAGTAATAAATAGCTTAAAAGGCTACAAAAACATATATATAGGGTATACAATCTCCACATAAAGCTTCAGCTTCAACTTTTTATATCAACAAGTGATTAACATTAAGGACTAAAGTATGGCATTCAGGAATATTGGCATTTGGATGTACCAAAACTGTGGCGGCAAGGCCATCGAACAAAAAATATTAGAAGGTTTACGAGAAAGAGAAATTAATGCTGTTACCAATCTAGATCTGGCTGAAGCCACATCATTTGATGGTCAAATTCTCTGTAATGGCATTATCATGAATCAGCTTGATTTGTTTTTTTCTTATAATGCTGGCCAGCAAACTAATTATCAGCAGTATCTATATCAGAGCTTGTCAGAATCAATTCCGACTATTAATAACTATCACGCCTTTGCGTTAACTGAAGATAAATTCAGAACCGCACATCTATTACGTCGTCACAATGTATCAACAACAGACCACGTTTTATGTAATCGAAAGAATATTCCGATGCTCAAACAAAAACTGCAATCTTGGGAAGGCAAAGCGATTTGTAAACCCGTAGATGGTTGGGGTGGACGAGGATTAATTAAGCTTGAAAGTGAACGTGATTTTGACCTGCTAACACCTTATTTATTGAAACAAGATGCACCGCAATTTTACATTGAACGTGTTATTGAAAATGATTTTTCTGATTATCGAATCGATATCGTCAATGGTCAGGTTGTTTCATGCTATGGCCGTCAAGCAGCAAAGGGCGAATGGAAAACGAATATTACCAATGGCGGTAATATTATGCTTCGAGAACCCAACGATGAAGTCATCGCACTCGCTATTAATGCTGCGAAAATAACGGGGTTAGAAATTGCTGGCGTCGATATTATTTATGATCTTGAGCATGAAAAGTATGTTGTTATCGAAGTGAATGGTATCCCTGCATTTGCAACACCAGAGCAAGAAATTTTAGGCTTAAACTTCAATCAACATAAGATCGATAAGATCGTCGAACTGATTGATATCACGACAGCCAAGCCTTCATTAAACAATATTTTAGACGCGATTAACATCAATTCAAATGTTGCCAATACTCAGCTTAATACGGAGCTTAACTATGTCACAGCTTAATGCTAATTTACCTCTTAATCACATTAAAAAACCTAAAATCGGTTTGTTATACCTTGATCACGTATTACGATTTTTTGATCGTTCTAACTTCAAAGGTTGGCCTGATAAAATTGAACAGGTTTCCTATCACTGGGGCAATGACAAACAACGGTTTATTGATGAAGTGAAAAGTAAAAATATCGACGTACTTATCGGTAATATCCCTGCTACCGCTTACGAAACTTTTAGAGACATTGCAAAAGCGTTACCCAATGTCCGTTTTATTCCATCATTGGATAGCCAATTCTGTAATAAATCAAAAGAGAACGTTACCCATTTTTGCCGTAAAAATGAATTAGCAGCACCGAACACACATATTTTTTACCAGCAGCAAGAAGCGCTCGATTTTTTACGTCAGACCGACTTCCCAAAAATTATTAAGCTATCTTATGGGCCTTCTAACTATGGTGGATACTTCGTTCACAAAGTAGATAGTGCCGATGAAGCAATTAGTTTATTACAAGAAAAACGCTACCTACCTGCTTACATTCAAGATTTTGTACCAATGAAAGCCGATATTCGAGTCATGCTAATTGGTCATCAACCTGTTTGCGCATTTTGGCGTCGTCCTCCTGAAGGCGAATGGCTAACGAACACAAGCCAAGGTGGCAGCATGGATTACCAAGACGTGCCACAAGAAGCGCTAAACCTTGCTGTTGCAGCATCAAAAGCCGCAAACAGTGAATACTGGGCATCGGATATTGCCGTTAGTTTTGACGATAAATACAGTATTTTAGAATGCGCGACAGCGTTTGCAGCCTTCCCTTATATTCGCGACTGGATCGGTCAATATCTCATGTGGCTATTAGGCAATGGTCAGTTTAGAAAGCCTTATTTCATGGATAAGAACTGGGAAGAACTCGGGAAAATATCACCATCTGTTTTACGTACGCTGCGCCATATTGCTTTTGGTAGCCAAGAATATTCAACAGATACAGGCGAGCTAGCACCCGGTTCACAGCTCTACCCATTACAACGCACTCAATATTCTCAGCATGAAGAGTGGCCGAGTGAGTGTTGGAACTTTCAAGATAAATTTAGGCACCTCGCCGCTCAAGGTTATCAACCTAGAGCATCAAATCACTATACAGAGCTCGCATAGCTTTTATCAATAATTAGGTTATGAAATGAAAAGACAATACGTTTCTTATCAAGACGCGATTGATTTTCTGACTCAAGCCATGGCGGATCATCCTGATTTGATCCGTCTGGAAAGCATAGGTAATACTTGTGAAGGTCGACCAATTATGATGGTCACCTTGTCGGAAAATATCGCCAACGCAGATACAAAACCAGCGTTATTATATACAGGTACTATCCATGCGAGAGAATGGATTGGTATTGAACTAGCGATTAATTTTGTGCGTTACATTATTGATAACTATCCCAATAATCCAAAAGTTCTACAGGCACTAAAACGTAATACGCTCTACATGGTGCCCTGTTTAAATCCCGATGGTTTTGAATACTCAAGACTGCATTATTCTTTTTGGCGTAAAAACCGAAGAGATAATGGCGACGGTACATTTGGCGTGGATCTTAATCGTAATTTTGACGTTAACTTCCGTAAAACAAATAATACGAGTTCAAATATTTACGGTGGCACACACGCATTTTCAGAACCTGAAACACAAGCCATTAAAAATTTCGTCGATAATAAACCAAATATTACCATCGCGTTAGATTACCATTCTCAGGGGAATGTATTTTTTCCTGCACATAAATTTAATCACGAAGCTGAACTAGAAGGGACTGACCTGAATGTGCTTTGCGCCAATATGGCACAAGAAATCTATCGTATTTCAGGTCGTCGATATGGGATCCATCGTGGTAAGCCACCAGCGAACTTGATTAATGGCAGTGGACGAGAATATTATTTTAACCGAAATATACTCTCATCTGTCGTTGAAGTCGGCACGCGTAATATTCCAGATTACCTCACCAACATGGTTCAAGATGTAGAAGAAAATATACCTGCATTATTGTATGCCTTAGGTGAAACCATTAATTACTCCGTCAACGCACCTGCGCGACCACAGCAATTCACCACAACAGATATAAACAGTCATCAATGTGACTTAATTTGGGCCGATAGCAAAGACGAGCCAAATTGCTATTTTGAGATATATCGCAGTGAAAAGCCGAAAGATTATTGTACCGAGCATAATCTTATTGCTATCACCGCAAATAAAACCTATGTCGACAAGCAGCTAAAAGCCAACCAGCGCTATTTCTACAATATCCGTAAGGTGAATCGAGATTCGAATATAAAGTCTCCTTTCGCGCCAGAGTTGAAATTAAAAACCAAGCTGAATCGAGATGAGTTTTCCAATACCTTATTTCCACAAAGCAATAATATTGGTTATGTTAGCTCACTGAATCAGACTAAAAATAAAGAACATTTTGGCCATAATTCATTGTTTATCGGCGTAAACAAAACCCAAGGTGTCTGTTATGGCGTCATTGATTTTGATTTATTGCGTCTGCCACCTGATGCCATTATCCGTAAGGCGACATTTTATCTTTATCCAATGAATCGCGTCGGCACCAAAATTGAAGATTATGGTGAATGGTCTATCTCAATTTTAAACCCTGAAGATATTACTGATATCACTAATTTTGCTGAAATAGATCAAGCAACACCCGTTGAAACACTGGGTTATGCCATTGGTTCGGATCAACAAACACAAGGGATCTGGCGTCATTGGTACTTTAATGATGTAGAGCGCCAAGCATTACAGAGTCAACTTACAAATGGTCGCCTATTACTGCGTATTCAAGGACCTAAAACATTACCACTAGCCAACGATTCACAGATGATGCAATTTGATATTGGTTATGGGCGCTTCGGTGGGGGTATTCATTACCGTCCTAATATTGAAATTGAATACACCCTTGCAGCTGAAAATACAACGATCTCAGCAGGTAGAACCTGTACTTCAAGTAAAGACGGTGTTGAATATGATTGTTTACGCAGCGGATTCGACAGTAATGGCGACACTATTTTTGGTCAGGTTAATTTTGATTTAAGCGCGCTAACCGATAATGGCGAGAGCGATATTGTCATCACCCAAGCCTATGTAGAGTTGTGTGCAGAGGTGCATCAAGCCATGCGAGAACCTATGCGCTTTATTGTTGAGGTTTCAGAGTCTGATAGTGAAGTCTATGACGACATCAAAAAACGTCAACGAATCGCGTACCTTGGTTATGATGTCAGTAGTGAAGAGTTAAAGGTAAACCCTAAGCATTTGTTTATGTTTGATTCCGCAGCGAAGCAACAGCTAGAACAGCTACACACCGACAAGGCTGACCTGACCCTCACAATTAAAGCTACGTCAGCATCCAGAAAACCGAATGCAACGGTCGATTGGTCTGCGAATAAGTACCCGCCTAAACTTGTTGTTGAATACATCAAGCGACGTAAACAGGCCCTACCCGCACCGACTCAATTCAATGCCAAGCTTGAAAAAGGCATTGTCAGGTTAGAATGGGAGAAGCCAGATGATGCTGACTTGATGGGCTGCTTCGTGGTACGTAACTGTTTCCATCCACCTCGTTCTCCATTCGATGGTGTAAAGCTGTACGCGGGTAAAGATAATTATACCTATGATCGATTTGGCAACCCGAATATCGCCAAATACTACTCGGTATTTAGTTATGATAGCGTGCCTAACTATTCACAAGCCATTAGCCTGAGCTATAGTTCTGATGAAATCATTCCAATTCAGCTTGATGATTTTGAAGCCCAAGATGAGCTGGAACAAAAATACCATGATGGCGAGTTGAATTAACACTATCAGCGTATACCATTAAAAAGCCTCCGTTCAACACTGAACGGAGGCTTTTTTTATTCTGCTACATACTTATCTTTCAACAATAATATGCGCGCTTCAAAATAATCAGGGAATGTACGGTACGTATTAATATAGTCATCCCAATTTTTAAAATACCCACCTAAATAATCCAGTTGATATTGATTGTCTTCAAACGCCCCGCCCGTGTCCGCTAATACTGTTAAGCGGCTTTCGCCATTACTGCTCAACATAATTAACTTACCCAAACCTAAATGCGCTAAATCTCCAGCAACAGTGACGAATGGGTAAACAGGGATCTTGTAATTTGCATCCTTACCATAACCCATCACAGAATCCGTTTTCTTAAAGTACCAATAACGTCCCTGATCTTCTTTGTTTAAATTACGTTTATAACCAATTCCGTTATTACGATGCACATTAAAGAACTGACTCGTTATATCGCGACTATCTTCACTGGTAATATCGACCTTAACCGTGCCTTGCATTAATGAATCTTCTAAATCATAACGTGATAACCACACCATAGGTTCGGCTAAACTTTTTTTATCTAATACACCCGTTAGCACATCTTGCTTAGTCAATTGATGACGCGTTAAGTCGGGATTTGCATTCGCTTGCTCTAGGCTCAGTTTTTTCTCATCATTTGGAATCGCGTATAACGCATAAGGCGTGTCAGGTGTTTGAACCGCACTGCCTTTCGCCAACTTAATATAATATTTAGTCAGTAAGATCTTATCGTCAGGAATATTTTTCAATAGCGGTTTATTTTTTGAAAAATGCTGCGCTTGATCTTTATCTGGCATCCAGCGGATCACATCAAAATGTGTTGCAATAAATGCGCTATCCATCAAGCGGCTTGATGTACCTGCTAATTTATCTTCTTGTTCCACTTGGCAGATAAAATTAAGCGTTTGTTTCACGCGCTCTAAATCACCGCCAAATTGCCTCGTCATACCTGCGGTAATAATCCCGGGATCATAACCTTCGCCTAACGCAAGGTAATCCACAGCCCCTTTAGCAACATGACAAAGCTCAGCCGTAGACGGCGTCACCATTTTACCAAGCTGAGGATCAGCTTCTAATTTATAAATAGGGTTTACAGTCACATTCGCAGTGGTATTAAACGCCACCAGCAGCGTTAAAGGTAATAGCGCACTCAATTTCATCATGTCACGATCTCGATATCCTAAGACAAACAGCTAATATTAATTATAACAACAATAAATATACCATTAGTCTTTGCTTACAAGTGCTTATTTATTACTCTGACGTAAAGCAAACAGACAAGTTTTAAACACAGTTCTGTAATCTCAAGGATTCAAAATATAAACTCTAGTCACTATTTTCGGCAAACGTCGTCAACTCTGCAGGCATCTATTAATTAAGGTAAAGGAATGCATTTTTTAATCATTACAAATTTAGTATGGGCTTTTTCATTTAGCCTTATCGGGGTTTATTTAGCGGGTCAGGTTGATGCTTGGTTCTCAGTGTTATTCCGTATTGGTTTGGCCATGCTGGTATTCATCCCATTCTTAAAACTGGGTAACTTATCTCGTACCACCATCGCCAAAGTAATGGCCATCGGTGCATGCCAACTTGGTGTGATGTATGGTTTTTATTATCAATCATTCCTACTGCTATCCGTACCAGAAGTCTTGTTGTTCACGGTATTTACACCGATTTACGTCACCTTGATTGATGACCTACTACATTCGCGTTTTAACCCTTGGTATTTAGGCACTGCAATCATTGCAGTCGTTGGTGCTGTGGTGATTAAATATGCTGGGATTAATGATGGGTTCGTAGTGGGTTTCCTTGTTGTGCAAGGCGCAAATATTGCGATGGCAATTGGCCAGGTGGCGTACAAAAAATTATCCGAAACAGATCTAAAAGGCGTTAAACATAGTGATGTGTTTGGGCTGTTTTATATTGGTGCATTTCTTGTTGCTTTCATCGCCTTTATGTTGCTCGGTAGTACAGAGAAAATGCCAACCACAACAACACAGTGGAGTGTATTAACCTACCTTGGCATTATCGCATCAGGTTTAGGTTACTTCATGTGGAATAAAGGCGCTTGTTTGGTAAATGCTGGCACATTAGCCGCAATGAATAATGTACTTGTACCATTAGGTTTATTAGTGAATCTCGTCATTTGGAACCGTGATGCTGATTTAGTTAAACTGGCGTTAGGTGGCGGTATTATCTTATTGTCACTGATATTTAACGAGACCGTGGTGAAGAAAAAAATAACGCAAAAGGCGTTAGCACACTAACCCTCATCAACAAATAACATAATTAATCCGAGGTAATGCCATCATTCATATGGAATAACCTCGGTTACTTTTATTTACTCTATATTCTATCAATAAGTCTCCTCCAATAACGCTGAATTGTCTGCTACAATTCCCTTTTTATACGCAAGCAGACTCCATGTACTTTTTACTCCCGCTATTCACCGTGATCATTTGGTCAGGTAATTCAATTGTTAATATTTTATCTACAAACGTCATCGCTCCCGAGACTATTTCTTTCTACCGTTGGTTTATTGCCTTAATCACACTTACGCCATTTTTAATCAAACCGGTATGGAAAAAACGCCACGCTATTAAACCTTATTTACCCAAACTAGCAGTATTAGCGCTATTGGGCATGGCGATTAACCAATCACTCGCCTACTTCGCAGCCGCAACCACGACCGTCACAAACATGACCTTGATTTTTTCTTTAGTGCCGTTATTAAGTTTGATGTTTAGTGTGCCATTACTGGGGCTGTCGTTAACGAAGAGAGCTGTATTTGGCGCGTCAATATCATTGACAGGGTTAGCGTATATGTTGAGTGAGGGTAATATCATTGGCTTATTATCAAAAGGGCTTAATATCGGTGATTCGTTAATGCTCATCGCAGCCTGTAGTTATTCTCTGTACGGAGTATTACTGAAACGCTGGCGCTTGCCTTTTAATAACTGGATAGCGTTATATGTGCAGATGGTATTTGCCGTGCTAATTTTACTTCCTTTACTGACTTACAACGGTAACGTCAGCCTAAGCAGCGAATCACTACCTTTGGTCTTATATGCTGCTATCCCAACGTCGATTTTAGCAACATGGTTATGGATGCAGGGTATCCATCATCTCGGCGCAGATAAAGCCGCGATGTTCATGAATTTATTACCGGTATTTACCGCAATAATGGCAACCTTTATTCTTGATGAACAATTATCAAGTTATCAGTTTATTGGTGGTGCATTAGTATTGGCGGGTGTGACGATGACGCAGTTGAAATCTAAAAATGCAGTGAAAACAAAAGCGGCTATTCCATCTTAACGTTTGGTATTTACTACCAAGAGTTTAGTATTTACTGACAAGTCGTTTGATATTTACAGACAAAAAATTATGTATTAACGGACTAAGGTTTTAATCCGTTAATACATTTGCTATTACAATCTAGCAAAACCTGCTTCTAAGTCAGCAATCAGGTCTTCTACATCTTCCAAACCAATATGTAAACGCACTAATGTACCAGTGAAATCTACATCACCCGCAGGTCGAATACGGTTTAGTTCTGATGCTTGGTTAGTCAAAATTAATGACTCATAGCCGCCCCATGAATACGCCATACTGAAATGTGCAAAGTTATCTAGATAGTTAGCTAACTGTTCATTGCTCAGTTTGTCTTTTAAGATAAACGAGAACAAACCATTACAACCATTAAAGTCACGTTTATAGAACTCATGACCTTTACAACTTGGTAGCGCAGGATGATTAACACGTTCAACTTCTGGGCGTGTACTTAACCAGTTAGCCACTTTAATACTCGCTGCTTCATGCTGCTTTAAACGAATACCCATAGTACGTAAACCACGGCTCGCCATGTACGCGGTATCGGCATCAACCATTTGGCCCATAAGATAAGACTGTTCACGTAATTGTGCCCAACAGCGTGCATTAGCAACAGCTGTACCCAACATATAATCAGAGTGACCTATAATATATTTCGTACCCGCTTGAATCGAAATATCAATATCATGTTCAAAGGCTTTAAATAACACACCTGCTGCCCACGTATTATCAATCATGATAATAACGTCTGGGTTCACCGTACGTACTGCTTTTACAATCGCGGGAATATCTTGAACTTCCATAGTGATCGAGCTTGGTGATTCTAAAAATACAACACTGGTATTCGGCTGCATTAATGCCGCGATACCCTCGCCTAGCGTTGGGTCGTAATACGTAGTTGCGACGTTCATCTTCGCTAACATCACATTGCAAAAGTCTTGTGTTGGTTCATACGCGGCACTGGTCATTAAAATATGATCACCCGCACTCACAAATGACAAGATAGCGTTGGTTACTGCTGCGGCACCACAAGGGTAAAGCGCACAACCTTCTCCGCCTTCTAATTCTGTCATTGCCTCTTGTAACGAGAAGTGAGTCTGCGTACCACGACGACCATAAAATAGCTCGCCTTCAGCACGTTTAGCTGTTGCTGCTTTTTTTGCTTTTACTGAGTCAAATACAATTGATGATGCACGCTGAACAACGGGGTTCACTGCACCGTGTGAGAATTTTTTATCGCGTCCTGCCGAGACAAGTTGTGTGGCTAATTTATCTGAACTCATAATCGTATCTTTCCCTGCTCATTCATATTTATCATTTACATATGAAAACACAGTAGCGAAAGATAGAGTGACAGGCAATGAATAACGTGACTTGGGATGAAAAGAATAACAGGATAACACGCAGAGAAAGAAGTCTCCCCCCACTCTGCATGTCATTATTTACATCTGATTCGCGGTATTAGTTAACCTTACCAGCCGCATCAATCGTTTTAATTGCATCTGATAATTTTATTGTTTCAACGTTATATAGCTTATCCGTTCCCGTATTAGGGCACGTAATTTGAGTATAAATCTCGCCACTATCGTCACCCGATGTCACTTGGCATGAACTAAATTCAGCTGCAGTCGTATTTGTAATGATATACGTATCACCACCTGCTCCAGCTCGAATTGTATTGTTAGCCTTGTTACCTTCGAGAATATTATCCTTATCATTGCCTTGTAAATCGATTGCGTCAGAGCCGACAATTTTTGCATTTTTAAGGTATTGTGATTTAAAGGTGTATTTCTCTAAAGCATCATCACTCTTCTTCATTTTGAATGTTGGCGTACCTGTTAATGCGGTTTTATTGTAGTACTGAATTACACCATCAGTTTGTATTCGAGCCGTGTATTGCAAGTCACCAGCAAACATCTCTCGAACAAAGTCATCACCAATATTATCTTTAACAATAATCTGCTCTCGCTCAGTACTCGTGTATCCATCTAGCCCTTCTGTTTTATGCCCATTCATACCCATAAATGCTTCTAATACAGCCGCAAGATATTCATGAGAATAAGTTGGTCCCATGATGCTAATAACGTCATCAGACGCCCAATCAGCCCAATCATCTTTTGTCGGGTTCCAAGGCTTGTCTGCCGCTGTAGACTTATAAATTGCTTCAGCTCTAGCTCTTACCGCTTCTTGATAAGCACTCGTTTCAGGGTTCGGAGCAATACCTTGCGCTTGAATTAAATGTAAGATCTCTTCAAATCCAGCATCACGATCTGAGTTTTCACCTAAGTCCGTACAGTATTTAGAGGTCGGTCTATTTTCACCTTCATTCTCATCCCATATGAACACTTGAGCAAAATCACTCATGTAATGGCAATCACCTTCAACAGATAGCTCTCGGAACTGTAGCGCTTGGCTATTAGTAAGCCATTTAGGCATAGCCGCATGGCTATTTAGTTGAACTAGCGCACCAATCACATTTTCTCTATCTTCCTCTTCTAATTCTCTAACATCTGCTACAAAGTTAGCTAGGTTATCAACACGAATACCACTAATCCCTGATTCTATGAGGATGCCTCTTAATAAGTCTAATTTAATAGCCGCTGCCGCATATAGCTTTAATGTCGCCATATCATTTTCATCTTGATCTTTAGTCAAGATCAGCGTTGCTTCTCGTGTAGCCATCGTTTGTGCAATCGAGTATTTATCTTTACCATAATTTGAGTTGGCAACATCTTGCAGTAAGTGGAACATGATATTACCCGCACGGATAATCTTCTCATCATTATCCGCATTATCGCCTGTCGCTATAATACGTAGTTTAAGTTGAGGAACTGCAGCATTAAATGTACTCGTTGGACTCTTAATCAGTAATTCACTGTAACGCGTAAACCCTGCGTCAGAAGCAATACTCATATCTACTGGTAACGTAGCTAAAACTGTCGGAGTAAAGGTTATTTTTGCTGTCGGAATTGTCGGTGTTGGTGGTGTCGGTTTTGTTGAACCTGTGCCGCTACTGCTATCTGAACCACAACCTGCAAGCATAACCATACCTGCCGCCAGTAAACTTCCTTTTACTTTATTCGATACTGCCATCTTTGAATTACCTTTAATAAGTTCATATCTTGTATAAAACGATAATAAAGTAATTACAGGACACACTATGTAAGGAGATGTAATGGCAAGACAATAAGTACGTATAGGCGGGTATTTATGTAACAAAAACAAAACCCCCGCCTACATTAAAAAATAGACGGGGGTTAATTAATAACTTAACACAGTAAAGGAGGTATCCTTATATCTGGGTTTTATTATTCTTTCACTGCTTTATCTTGCTTAGCAAAGTATTCTTTCGTTAGCTTAAACACCACAGGACTAAGTAACGCAAGAGCGATCAAGTTAGGCAAAGCCATCATTGCATTTAATGTATCTGCAAGTAACCAGACAAAACTCAGTGAACTTGTCGCCCCAATTGGCACCGCAACAATCCATAAAATACGGAATGGGACAATCGCTTTCACACCAAATAGATACTGCACACATTTTTCACTGTAGAAACTCCAGCCTAAAATAGTGGTGAACGCAAATACCGACAGTGCAACAGCAACAATGTAATTACCCACGCCCGGTAACGCACTTGCAAAGGCCGCTGATGTTAATGCAGCCCCTGTTTCACCCGATGTCCATGCACCAGATACAACAATCGCTAAGCCTGTAATAGTACAAACGATTAACGTATCAATAAACGTGCCTAGCATTGCAATAAGGCCTTGTTTAACCGGATCGTTAGTTTGCGCTGCAGCATGTGCAATTGGTGCACTACCTAAACCAGCTTCATTAGAGAATACACCACGTGCGACACCGAAACGGATTGCAGCCCAAACAGCAGCACCAGCGAAACCACCTTGCGCAGCAACTGGCGTAAATGCACTTTCGATAATTAATCCAAACGCAGCAGGTATTTCACTCGCATTGATCGCGAGAACAACAAAACCAGCACCGATATAAAAGATAGCCATTAGCGGTACCAATTTACCAGCTACATCAGCAATACGTTTAACGCCACCCATTAATACCAAACCAACCAATACCATCATGACTAAGCCAGATACCATTGGCGATACACCAAAGCTCGTAGATAAGGCATCGGCAACCGAGTTTGATTGCACTGTATTACCAATACCAAAACCAGCAATTGAACCAAAAATAGCAAACGCAGTACCGAGCCAAGCCCACTTACTGCCTAAACCGTTTTTGATGTAATACATTGGACCACCAACATAATTACCATTATCATCAACTTCACGGTATTTAACGGCACAAACCGCTTCAGCATATTTCGTTGCCATACCCACTAGCGCAGTACACCACATCCAAAATAATGCCCCCGGACCACCTAAAAAGATAGCCGTCGCAACACCAGCAATATTACCTGTACCTATGGTCGCAGAAAGTGATGTCATTAACGCATTAAACGGGGATATTTCACCTTCACTTTTATCGCGATCACTTGTTGTTCGCCCAGCCCAAAGTAACTTAAATCCGGTTCCCAATTTTAAAATTGGCATTAATTTCAACCCTAAAGACAGGAATAAGCCCACCCCAAGGATCATGACTAGCATAGGTACACCCCATACCACACCATTTACCGCAGAAATAAAATCTGTTAAAGCTTCCATCAACATCCCTTCCTTAAGATTTATAATTCTGATAACGCACATTATCAGGTTATATATTCAACAACTAGGTAAACATAATACCCACAACTGTTTAACATGCAACCAACTACCAGAGAATTAAAATAACAAAACATTATATTTCAAAAGAAATAACGCCTCCTAAAGTAGTATGAACTCACTCATTATTTCCGATAAAAACAGCCTCAAGGCCCGATACTACAGGCCTGAATAAAACTGACGTAGTGTTCTATAAAAGTACGTTAACAACGCTATAAATAAAAT
Organism: Moritella sp. 24; assembly: GCF_018219155.1. Lineage (NCBI taxonomy): Bacteria > Pseudomonadati > Pseudomonadota > Gammaproteobacteria > Alteromonadales > Moritellaceae > Moritella > Moritella sp. 24. The sequence continues at coordinate 3,757,510 of NZ_CP056123.1, forward strand.
GTAAAAAAACAAAAAATAAACATCTAGTTAACAGTTTGAACATGGAGATATATAAAAATGAATAAAAAAATGACCTAATAAGACAGGTCGTTATCTTTAATGAATCATAAGGTTAGGTCATGAATAACTTAAGAATGCAGAATAAATTAGTACTTATTGCCATAGTTCCCATGATTATTTCGCTATTAGTTACATTAACCATTATCGCTAATTTACAGGCTGACGTGGTTACAAACATGATCAATAACCATGATTCACTTCTACGAAACGAACGTCAGAAACAAATCAGTGATGCGGTTAAAATCACCCAAAAAATAGTGCAGCGAGAAATCACAGAGTCAGCCGCGATCCACAACACTCAACAGCAAACACTAACAAATGTTCGCGCTATTCTAAAGCACGCTCGTTATGGTGATAACAACCTTGGTTACTTCTTCATTTACGACAGTAAGGGCTATAACATTGCCGATGCAAGTAACGAAAATAATCAGGGGAAAAACAGATTCAGCCTACAAGACAAAAACGGTGTATTCCTTATTCAAGAACTCATCAAAGCAAGCCAATCAGAAGGTGGATTTGTAGAATATGTGTACCCTAAACCCGGTACTGATACCTTACAACCCAAATTAAGTTATGCCGCGCCAATCGCTAATACTGACTGGTTTATCGGTACAGGCGTCTACATTGATGATATAGCCAAAGATTCTGCCATATTTAGCCAATCCGCATGGCAGCAGCTTTATACTCAAATGAATTTAGCGATAGGTAGCGCTATTGCACTCGTGATACTTACCAGCCTCATTATGCTTTGGATTGCGAAACGCTTAGCAAAACCAATTAATGAAATGCTCAATACACTCAATGATATTGCTGACGGTGAAGGTGATTTAACACGTCGATTAGATGTCGAAGGCTGCGACGAAATAGCCCAACTTGGCCGTGCATTCAATCGCTTTACCTCTAAATTACAGCATATTATCAGCGCAGTCGCCGATGTTAGCCACCAAGTATCAAATTCAGCAAGTAGCCTTAGTCAACAAACTCAAAAAACCACCGAACAATTAACAATTCACAATAATGAAACAGATCAAGTGGTTACCGCTGTAACCGAAATGAATACAACTGCCAATGACGTTGCCGAGAACGTAATACAAGTCTCAGATGCAACACAGGTCGCGACGCAGGACTCTTTATTAGCACAAGATAATGTCAGTACATCGAATACAGCCATTACCGCATTGGTAGATGAAGTTGAACAAGCGAGCGGTCACATGAGCTCCTTACATGAACAGTCACAGAAGATTGACCACGTCTTGCAAGTAATTGGTGCTATTGCCGAGCAAACCAATCTACTTGCCCTTAATGCCGCAATTGAAGCCGCCAGAGCCGGTGAACAAGGCCGTGGATTTGCCGTGGTCGCAGATGAAGTACGTAGTTTAGCAAGCCGAACTCAAGACAGTACATTGGAAATTAAGGTCATGCTTGATGGTCTGCATCAATTTGTAGCCCAAGCTGTGAGCGCCATGAAAACCAGCCAAGCAACCAGCGTCCATGTCATGCAGTCATCAACTGAAATCAGCGGCAGTTTATCCGCGGTGACAGATGCTGTTGACGCAATTAATGATATGACAAACCATATTGCCACTGCGGCAACAGAGCAAAGCTCAGTAACCGATGAGATAAACCGTAACATGGTGAATATTAGAGATGTTGTAGCCCAATTACTGGCATCGAGTCATGAAACAACATTAGTTTCAACGGACTTATCTACAGCAGGTGAACAATTAGAGCACTTGTTACGTCAATTCAAGCTAGCATAACGACGCAACCAAGCCATTAATGAGCTAAAATATAGGTAGCATTATTGTGAGATGTTACCTATGTATTATTGGTTGATAGGTATGCTGTTGATCTACAGCAGTATGCTACATGCTAACCTAACCGAACCTTCAAATGCGGTCACCAGCGAAGTCGGTATTCCAGTCCCCGTCTTAACGATTAAAGGGGCTATAGGTCCTGCTGTCAGCCATTACCTAACCAGTGAAATTAGTCGAGCAAACAACCCTACTGATACTGAATCAAGTAATAATGACCATTCAACACCACCGTTAATCATCATTACCATCGATACTCCTGGAGGTTTAGTCTCTAGCTTACGAGATATAAATCAAGCAATCTTGAACTCAAATATTCCCATCGCCTGTCTCGTTCACCCTCCCGGCGCAAGGGCCGCAAGCGCGGGTACCTATATCCTCTATGCATGCCATATTGCGGCAATGGCAACCACCACCACATTAGGTGCTGCCACCCCAGTGAGTATCGGTAATCCATTACCTTCTGGTGACAAGAAACCCGCAAGCCCTTATCAACCATCTCCAAATCCCGATAAAAACGCTGATGATCAACCTGGAGAGCCTGATTCAAACACCAAAGGTCAACAATCAACGCCAACTAAATCTGAGCCACACGCGACCGAAAAAACAGCCATGGAAAAAAAAGTACTCAATGATGCCGTTGCCTATATCCGCTCATTAGCACAACTGCGTAAGCGTAATGTCGAATGGGCTGAATTGGCGGTGACAGAAGCTGCGACTCTCACCGCAATCGAAGCGCTGGATAAAAATGTTATTAATCTATTAGCACAGTCACCACAACATTTAATGCGGCAGCTTGATGGAACACTCGTGACAATTAAACAGCAACAACGGCTACTCACATTAACTCACAATCCACTGGAGCTACGTCAACCCAATTGGCGCAGTAACTTTATTGGAACCATCACCGACCCAAACATTGCTTATATCCTCATGTTAATTGGCGTGTATGGCATCCTACTCGAGTTTTATTCCCCAGGAGTGGGTATCGCAGGGGTGACAGGTTCAATATCTTTATTTATTGCAATGTATGCTTTTCAGCTTTTACCCCTTGATTACGCCGGTCTCGCATTATTATTACTGGGTATTGTCTTGCTCATCGCGGAATCAATGTCACCAAGTGTGGGTATTTTTGGGCTCGGTGGTCTTGTCGCTTTCACACTCGGTTCCATCTTTTTATTTGATACAGACTTACCGCAATTTCAAGTATCACTTCAATTAATTGCTGCCCTTGCCGTCGTTTCACTGCTGTTTTTTATTTTTATATTTGGCTATTTATGGGACATTCGCAAAAACAAAGTTGTCAGCGGTAAAGAAGCATTAATTGGTACTGAAATAACGATTGCTACCGGCTTTATTGGCCAGGGCTATGTTGAGGTAAAAGGTGAACGTTGGTCAGCCTACTGCCCACAACAATTACTCGCAGGACAAGTCGTAGAAATAAATGGCATTGATGGTTTAACCCTAATCCTATTGCCAATGACAGAATTGGAGGTTAACGATGCAAGCAATCCTCAATAGCGGTATGTTATTTACGGGAGCCATTATCTTTTTATTGCTCCTGTTAGTTATCAGCATGTTTCGGATCCTACGAGAATATGAACGTGGGGTGATATTTTTCCTTGGACGTTTTGAGAAGGTAAAAGGACCCGGTTTGATCATCGTGATACCCATAGTACAACAGATGGTGCGAGTTGATTTACGAACAGTAGTAATGGATGTACCCAGTCAGGATGTGATCAGCCGCGATAATGTCTCTGTCCGTGTTAATGCTGTCATTTATTTTCGTGTCATAGATTCACAAAAAGCCATTATCAATGTCGAAAACTTCCTACAAGCCACTTCACAGCTAGCACAAACCACATTACGTTCAGTATTAGGCCAACATGAATTAGATGAAATGTTAGCGAACAGAGAGATGCTCAATGTCGATATTCAAGCAATCTTAGATTCACGAACAGATGGTTGGGGGATCAAGGTATCCAATGTCGAAATAAAGCACATTGATTTAAACGAAACCATGATTAGGGCCATTGCCCGACAAGCTGAAGCAGAAAGAACCCGACGGGCAAAAGTCATTCATGCCTCAGGGGAGATGGAAGCCTCTGAGAAACTGGTCGAAGCAGCAGGTAAACTAGCCCAAGAACCAAATGCAATTCTACTGCGCTATTTGCAAACCTTAACCGAGATCGCCAGTGAGAAAAACTCAACGATCTTATTTCCAATGCCTACAGAATTACTCGCGAACCTAATGCCTGGTAAAAAAGCTAAAGCAGAGAATAAAACGGGGAATAACACAGAGAATGATGAGTGATCTCCCCACCCCTGCACTTTAAGGGGGGTAGGAAAGATTCCTCTCTTTGCTACACCCAAACGCAAAAAACCAGCCGAAGCTGGTTTTTTCATATTCACTTATTTTAACTGATAAGTAAGATTTTCAATGAAGCGCTAAATTAGAACTGGTTCATCGTGTTGTCTTTACCGCCTGCTTTCAGTGCAGCATCACCAGCGAAGTATTCTTTATGGTCATCGCCCATATCAGAACCAGCCATGTTTTGGTGCTTAACACATGCAATTGATTGACGAATTTCTTTACGTTGAACACCTTTAACGTAACCCAGCATACCTTCATCACCGAAGTACTCTTTCGCTAGGTTATCAGTTGATAGCGCAGCTGTATGGTAAGTCGGTAGTGTGATTAGATGATGGAAAATACCCGCTTCACGTGCTGAATCAGCTTGGAATGTACGGATCTTCTCATCAGCTTGGATTGCTAATTCTGTGCTATCGTATTTCTCGTTCATTAGGTCTGCACGATCATACGCTGCAACATCTTGACCTGCTTCAACCATGATATCAAAGATCTGTTGACGGAAGTTAAGCGTCCAGTTGAATGATGGTGAGTTGTTGTAAACTAGTTTCGCATTCGGTACTACTTTACGGATTTCATTTACCATTGCACCGATTTGACCAACGTGTGGCTTCTCAGTTTCAATCCATAATAAGTCAGCGCCGCCTTGTAGCGATGTAATGCAATCAAGGATACAACGAGCTTCACCCGTACCTTCTTTGAATTGGAACAAGTTACTTGGCAGACGTTTAGGACGTAATAATTTACCGTCTTTCTTCAGAATTACATCGCCATTGCCTAGCTCTGCTTCTGAGATCTCATCACAATCAAGGAATGAGTTATATTGGTCACCAAGATCACCTGGTTCACTTGTTACAGCGATTTGTTTTGTTAGACCTGCGCCTAGTGAATCTGTACGCGCAACAATCACACCATTATCGATACCTAGCTCTAGGAATGCGTAACGAACAGCATTGATTTTCGCAAGGAAATCTTCATGTGGAACCGTTACTTTACCATCTTGGTGACCACATTGTTTTTCATCAGATACTTGGTTTTCGATTTGGATACAACATGCACCGGCTTCAATCATTTTCTTAGCAAGTAGGTAAGTTGCTTCTGCGTTACCAAAACCAGCATCGATATCTGCAATGATTGGCACAACGTGCGTCACGTGATTGTCAATCTTGTCTTGTGTATCAGCTACTTTAGCTGAATCGCCCGCTTCTTTTGCAGCGTCTAGTTCACGGAATAAACCGCCTAGTTCACGTGCATCAGCTTGACGAAGGAATGTGTATAGTTCTTCAATTAATGCAGCAACAGATGTTTTTTCATGCATTGATTGGTCTGGTAGTGGACCAAATTCAGAGCGTAGTGCAGCGACCATCCAACCAGAAAGGTAAAGATAACGACGGTCAGTGTTGTTCTCAAAATGTTTCTTAATAGAAATCATTTTTTGTTGACCGATAAAACCATGCCAGCAACCTAAAGACTGCGTGTACAATGAAGAATCATTATCGTAGTTTTCCATATCAGCGCGCATAATGTCAGCTGTGTATTGCGCAACTTCTAGGCCTGTTTTGAAACGGTTTTGCGCACGCATACGTGCAGCATATTCAGGGCTAATTGCAGCCCATTTAGAACCTTGTTCTGCTTTCAGTGTAGCAATTGAATCGATATCATTTTTGTATATAGACATTTTTATTCCCTTAATAATTATTTTAATACTTGATACAACAAGAACACGACGAGATAAGCTAATCCCGCCCTATTCCAAAAATTTCTAATCTAAGAAATCGTAACCAGGAAGCGTTAAGAATTCAGCAAGGTGATCACTGATTGTTAACTCTTCAAACAATTTAGACGCTTCAGCAAAACGACCTTGGTCATAAGTTTCAGCCCCAATTTCTTCATTACGAATAACTACCAATTCTTCTTGTAGCAATTCGCAGAATAATTCTTTTGTTACAACTTTACCGTTGCTTAATGTTTTACCGTGTTGGATCCACTGCCAAATTGATGCGCGAGAGATTTCAGCTGTTGCAGCATCTTCCATTAGACCGTAGATAGGTACACAACCATTACCTGAGATCCACGCTTCTAAATAGCGAACACCAATACGGATATTTAAACGCATGCCCGTTTCAGTACGTTCGCCAGCACACGGTTGTAGTAGTTCAGCAGCCGTTACTGGTGCATCACCTTCACGTAAAACATGAATTTGGTTAGCGTTACCTTCACCGATGTATTCGTTCATTACACCCATAGCAGTATCAGCTAATCCAGGGTGAGCAACCCAAGTACCGTCATGACCGTTTTGGCCTTCTAACGTTTTATCAGCGGTCACTTTCGTTAATACTTTATCGTTTTCTTCCGCTGTTTTAGCTGGAATAAATGCAGCCATGCCACCCATAGCAAGCGCACCACGTTTATGACACGTTTTGATTAATAAACGTGAATAAGCGCTAAGGAAGGTTTTATCCATCGTAACTGAGTGACGATCTGGTAATACACGGTCAGCATGCTTACGCAGTGTTTTAATGTAGCTAAAGATGTAATCCCAACGGCCGCAGTTAAGTGCAACAATGTGCTCTTTCATGCTATATAGAATTTCTTCCATTTCAAATACAGCAGGGATAGTTTCGATTAGTAGTGTTGCTTTAATTGTACCGCGATCTAGATTTACTTTGTCTTCAGCATAGCTAAATACTTCACTCCACCATTTTGATTCATGATGACTTTGTAGTTTAGGTACGTAGAAGTAAGGGCCAGCGCCTTTTGCTAATAATTCTTCGTAGTTATTAGAGAAGAAAAGTGCAAAATCAACTAAACAACCCGGTACAATTTTACCGTTAAAGGTAATGTGTTTTTCTGGTAGATGTAAGCCACGTACACGACAGATAAGTGTCGCGGGATCTTCATCTAACGTATAGTGTTTACCGTTTGCAGGGTTGGTATATTCAATCGTACCATTCACGGCATCACGTAAGTTAACTTGACCATCTAATACACCGCCCCACGTTGGCGCGAATGAATCTTCAAAATCAGCCATAAATACTTTAACGCGTGCGTTTAGTGCATTAATCACCATTTTACGGTCAACTGGACCAGTAATTTCAACGCGACGGTCTTGAAGTTTTGCAGGGATACCTTGAATTTTCCAATCACCTTCACGGATATGAGCCGTTTCAGGTAAAAAGTCTGGTAAATCACCCGCATCCATACGTGCTTGTTTTTTCACACGCTGGCTAAGTAACTCATCAACTTGAGGAGCGAACTTCTCGACTAGCTCAGTCAACAACGCAACTGCTGCAGGGTTTAAGATCTGTTGTTGTTCTTCGTTGATTTCCCCATGGAAAACCAGAGAACCGGTTTCATTAGACTGGGTATTGGCAGTCATAGCTTCACTCCGTTGAAATATATGTATTGGCCACAATTCATTATCCGTTAGTAATAAAAACATTACCTTCGGTTGTTTAAAACATCTGTACGAATTGCTCTCTCGACCTACACATTGCAACATCTTCGCAATAAATGCAACACATTTCACATTAATGACACAGTGTCAATTAATCACGTTTCGCTTTCATAAAAATCAAATAAATCTGAAGCGAAACGAGCTTTCAAATGAAGCTTTTAAATGTACATTTAGACCTTACATTTTGATATAACCCAGTCTGTTACATCGCTAAACACCTCATTAGAGTTAGATTCATTTAACATTTCATGACGACCACCGGAATAAAGTTTACATTGCACCTGAACACAGCCATTGTTAGTTATATGTTGTTCTAATGCTAAAACACCTTTACCTTGAAGACCGACGGGATCTTTGTCGCCACTAAAAATATAAATCGGTAATTGATTTGGTATTTTTGCTATTTCTGATTTTTGACTAATCGTAATAAGTCCCGACATAAAATCCAACCAAAATTGTGGACTGCACGGAAAACCACAATAACCATCATTCAAGTACTTATCGACTTGAACAGGATCTCGACTTAACCAATCTGATGCTGTTCGTGTTGGTTTAAATTTACTATTAAAGGCACCAAACGAGACGAAATCTAAAAAACGACTTGGCGATCTAGCTCCAATACGCATTTTTTCAATTTTACTGACCAAAGTTGCCAGCTTGTACATAATTGGATGTTGGTAATTAGAACCACTGAGTACCAAACCATTCAATTTATTACCGTGTAAAATGGCATATTGCTGGGCGATGAAAGACCCCATGCTGTGGCCAAATAATACCAGCGGTACAGTATGACGTTTAGCAACATCGTCAATAATAAGATCTAAATCAGTAATGACTTTGTGCCAACCATTATCATCTGCATAATGGCCTAATACAGGCGCATCATTACCATGCCCACGATGATTCGCACCATAAACGGCAATTCCAGCTGCGTTACATGCCTGCGCAAAAGCTTTATATCGTTGAATATGCTCTGCCATACCGTGACTTAATACCATCACGTGACGAACTTCCTGCTTAGGCAACCAAGCAAATAATTTTATTTCTCGGCCATCTGCTGCCGTCAATACAGAATGCATCACTCTATCCTTTTCAATTAATACAAGATCACGTTAATGCCTAATATAGTCGCATGATGGCAAGACTTGTAAAGCAAAATAAAGTCGAAATGCTATTCATGACAAATCAAATATTGAGGATGTGTGATACACAAAAAAGCCCTGTTTATCAATTGATAAGCAGGGCTAATATTTATTATTCAAAGGTGTGCTTTAAATAATTACTTATTAAGTAAATCTTTTACTTCATCATGATTAATATGACGAATATCTTTACCTTTAACAAAGTAAATGATGTATTCAGAAATATTCTGACAACGGTCACCAACACGTTCTAGTGCACGCGCACACCAAAGTACATTAAGCACTTGTGGAATTGAACGTGGATCTTCCATCATGTATGTCATTAGTTCACGAATAATACTTTCGTATTCACGGTCAACTTTAACGTCTTCTTGATATACTTTAAATGCAGCATCAACATCCATACGCGCAAATGCGTCAAGCACGTCATGTAACATTTTAACCGTATGACGGCCTAGATTTTCCATGCTTACAAGTGGTGGTGACTTCTTGTTACGGTTCTCAATCACAGTACGTGCAATACGGTCTGCAACATCACCAATGCGCTCTAAGTCAGTAATGGTTTTAATAATCGCCATCACTAAGCGTAAATCACTTGCCGCTGGTTGACGCTTCGCAATAATACGCGTGCAAGACTCATCAATCGCAACTTCCATTGAGTTAACGCTTTTATCAGTATCGATGATCTTATTCGCAGTCTCAATATCTTGTGATGATAATACTTCAATTGCTGAATTCAGTTGTTCTTCAACTAACCCACCCATCACCATTACTTGATTACGGATGCTTTCTAACTCTGCATTAAATTGGCCAGAAATATGACGACCTAATGTTAAATTATCCATGTGTTGTCCTTGCCTGCGTCTTGACGCTAATTCTTTATGAAATCCAAACTCTTTATCAAATACAAAAGAGCCTTAAATTAACCGTATTTACCCGTAATATAATCTTCTGTCTGCTTTTTAGCGGGTGTGGTAAATAGTGTATTTGTATCTGCATACTCAACAAGCTTGCCCATATACATAAATGCAGTATGGTCTGATACACGCGCTGCTTGTTGCATATTGTGCGTTACAATCACAACGGTGAATTTTTTCTTCAACTCTGTGATCAGTTCTTCAATAACCAATGTCGAGATAGGATCCAGTGCCGATGTAGGTTCATCAAGCAATAAAATCTCTGGTTCAATAGCAATCGCACGCGCAATAACAAGACGTTGTTGCTGACCACCAGATAAGCCAAATGCATTATCATGTAAACGGTCTTTTACTTCGTCCCAGATAGCTGCACCACGCAATGATGATTCAACCGCTTCATCTAAACGACGTTTGTCATTGATACCCTGTAAACGTAAACCATAAATCACATTTTCATAAATCGATTTAGGGAATGGATTAGGACGCTGGAACACCATACCAACATTACGACGTAGTGTTGCAACATCAACATCACGGTCATAAATATTTTTATCGTGTAAGTTAATATCGCCTTTAATATGACAGATATCAACTAAATCATTCATGCGGTTAATACAACGTAATAGTGTTGATTTACCACAACCTGACGGGCCAATGAAAGCGGTGACTTGTTTTTTCGGTATTTTCATACTTACATCAAACAATGCCTGTTTGTCGCCATAAAATAAGTCTAAATTTTTAATTTCTAATGCCGTGTCTTCTGGTGATAAGTTATTAACATCTAGGCTTACTGCATCAGTAACATTTGAACTCATATCAATCATTTTCTTTCCTATTGAAGCAGCCACTTTAGCAGCTGCTTTCCATTTCTAAATCTACAACCTAACGAATCAGTTAGAGGTCTATAGTTCTAAATTTTTGAATTTTTCGCGTAAATGGTTACGCACACCAATTGCCGTTAAGTTTAGTCCGATAATAACCGTTACTAACAAGAACGACGTGGCATAAACTAATGGTCGTGCCGCTTCTACGTTTGGACTCTGGAAACCAACATCATAAATGTGGAAACCTAAGTGCATGAACTTACGTTCAACGTGAATATACGGGAAGTTCATATCAACAGGTAATGTCGGTGCTAATTTAACAACACCCACCAGCATCAAGGGAGCAACTTCACCCGCTGCACGTGCAACCGCAAGAATAAGACCAGTCATAATAGCCGGACTTGCCATTGGCACAATAATACGCCATAACGTTTCAAACTTCGTCGCACCCAGTGCTAGCGAACCTTGACGTAATGATGTCGGAATACGCGATAAGCCTTCTTCCGTTGATACAATCACAACAGGCAACGTTAAAATAGCCAATGTTAATGCCGACCACAATACACCTGGCGAACCAAATACCGGTGACGGTGATGATTCAGGGTAGAACAATTCATCAATTGAACCACCGAGCATGTAAACAAAGAAGCCTAGACCAAATACACCGTATACAATTGATGGTACACCAGCGAGATTAATCACCGCAATACGGATCATTTTCGTTAGACCATTTTTCGGTGCATACTCGTGTAAGTAAATCGCTGCAACCACACCTAGCGGAGTTACAATAACAGCCATCAACATCACCATGAAGATAGTACCGAAGATTGCCGGGAACACACCACCTTCTGTATTTGCTTCACGTGGGTCGCTTGTTACGAAGCTACCCATATTGCCAAACCAATGCGTGATTTTACTCACAATACCCATGTTGTTCGGGTATGTTACTTCAAGCACATTTGCTAATGGAATACGCACTTCTTCGCCGCGCATGTCTTTAACGATAACTGCATCACGATTAGCTTGGTCACGATAACTGAATAATTGCGCTTCATGAATTTGATATTCAGCACGCAGTCCTTCAGAGATCTTGCTATATTTCGTTTCAATTTCGCTAGTCAGTTCACCTTTTAATTCATAACTACGTAATTTTAAGCGAATACGCTCTAATTCATAGTTAACCGAACTGATTTCGCCTTTCTGTAGATCTTGCGCTTTATCGTTTAGTGCAACGGCACGTTCAATCAAAACTTCCAATTGCTCCGCAGAAGTTAAGGTTTTTTTCACCCCATCTTCTTCGACAGCAATCGGGTAGCCATAAAAGTTACCATTCGTAAAACGTTCGAATACAGCCACTGCAGCAGGTGTTGATTGCTGCGTGATTGCCGTACCCAATAACCAGCTGAAATCTAAATCAACATATTCGCGGTTACCCGTTTTAACTAAGATACGCTCAACCGTTTCTAGCGTTGGGTCAATCTTTACACCCGCTTCAAGTAAGCGTTGAATTGGCACAACTTCACGGTCGTAAATTTCACCAATAACAACACGATTTGAACCGTCTTCTAACTGCACATTAAATTCATGAATCTCACTTGGCCAGAAGTACGTTAGACCACGCCATGCGATCAACATTAACAAACCAAGAACTGCAATCAAACTTATACTTACAGCACCACCTGTCATCCATATCCAAGGCGATCCTGAGCGAAACCAATTTTTCATTTTAATATCCTACTTACAAGCCTTAGATTAAATCGCGCTGTATTTTTCACGTAAACGCTGTCTTACGTATTCTGCAATCGTATTGAATACAAACGTCAGAATAAAGAGGACGAATGCTGCTAAGAACAGTACGCGGTAATGTGAACTACCCACTTCTGATTCAGGCATTTCAACGGCAATATTTGCTGCCAATGTTCTCATACCAGAGAAGATATTAAAGTCCATTACAGGCGTGTTACCTGTGGCCATTAATACAATCATTGTTTCGCCAACCGCACGGCCTAAGCCCATCATGACTGCCGAGAAAATACCAGGACTTGCAGTAAGTAATACAACTTTAACCAGCGTCTGCCAACTTGTCGCACCCAATGCCAACGAACCTTGCGTTAAGTGCTTTGGTACACTGAAAATGGCATCTTCAGCAATCGAGAAGATAGTCGGAATAACCGCAAAACCCATCGCAATACCAACAATCAGTGAGTTACGTTGGTCGAAACCAAAGATATCATTGATATAAGCACGTGCATCACCATCAAATACGAGGTCTTCTACAAACGGGCTTGCTAATACTGATAAGTAACCAACAAGCAATAACACAGGCAATAAGATAATTACATGCGCACCCTGTGGGACACGGTTAACAAACGACTGCGGTAAGAAGTGCCAAATTGCAGCGACGAGTACGGCTGAGAATGGTAAGAGCACCGCGATCATCATGACGCCGGGTAAATGCATTTCTACAAACGGGGCTAACCATAGACCAGCAAGGAAACCTAAAATTACCGTTGGTAACGCTTCCATGATTTCAACTGTTGGTTTAATTACTTTACGTAAACCAGAGTTCATGAAGTAAGCAGTATAAATAGCACCTGCTACCGCGATTGGCACCGCAAATAACATCGCATAAAATGCTGCTTTAATCGTACCGAATGTAATTGGCACTAGGCTTAGCTTTGGTTCGAAGTCATCAGATGCAGATGTTGACTGCCAAATGTAATCCGATTCAGGATAACCTTCGTACCAAACTTCTTGCCATAATGCGCTCCATGTTACTTCAGGATGCTCATTCGTTAGCTTATAAAAACCAATACCTTGTTCTGATTCAACGATAAAAGCATTCGCACGAGGAGAAATTGCGACATGCTCCAGTGAACCCATATTAAGGTTCTCATGTAATAGCGTTGTTTCACCTGTCGTATGGAAAATACTTAAGTTATTATCCGCGCCAATAGTCATGAAACCTTTACGCGAAAACTCTGTCGTAATATCAGTCACACTTGCTTGCGCATCAAATTGACGAATTTTAGTAAACTTACGTTCACCATCTTTCGCAACTTCAAACCATTGACTCACGACACCGTTATCGTTAGCTACAAGCAATGAGCTTGCGCCAGTTAACAATGCAATCTGAGTAACATTTTGTTGTTTTTCATTAATATCTAATACTTCAACAATCGAGATATCATCCGTATCACGAATATCATAGATAGATAATTTATTACCACTGCGCATAAAGATAAAGCGGAAGTTAGGTGTTAACAGAATTTGTTCTACATCCGTTGGCATTGATGGCAGCTCAATAATTTCACTGCTCCATTCAAGCTCTTCCGTCATGAAGTTTTCTTCAGCAACATAACGCAGTAATACACCACGGTGATCCGCTGTTACAGCAACAATAGCTGCATCTTCGCCTTCAACTTCGATGGCAATTTTATGTAGCGGTTTACCTTGGCTATCAATTTCAATTGGTTGATCACCAAATGGAAACTTAATTTGAGGTGTGATAACACGCTTATCATTAGGATAAGTGATATCAAAATCCGCTGCTGCAACTAATGCAGTACCATCGTTAAAACCAAAAACGACAGATGCTGATGTTGGGCCAGCTTGACCAAACGACGCAGCTTGCTGTGGTAATGCAAATTGCATTAACTCAACGTTAGGATCTTGAGTGTTAAAGAAGTTAATGCCTAAGTCACTATAACGGTAAGCAATTTCATTTTGCTCTTCCATCGCTAATGCATAAGTATTACCAGCAAAAGACTGACTGTATTGTGCTTTAGACTCTACCTTCGCAGATTCAAAAACCGGATAAACTACATACAGTAAATAGAAAAATATTAACAACAGTGTCATCAGTACAACACCACCGCCCATTTTAATTCCATATTCTGCGAGTTTATCTTTAAGTAAGCGTTTGCGAGAGCCCGCAATCGTTAAAGAAAACTGTTCAGCCATCTCTTCCTCGTATTTAGCTGTAATTAATCACAATCGGATTATATGTAATATTTGTGACAGTTATATGACATCTCTCAACTCTGCTAAATATATTCCAGATTAGCTCGACGAAACACAGATATTTAGCGAAGTAGCCTATATTTATTGGTGCTCTTTGCATATGATATGGCGCATCATATTGAGTGATAATAAATGTTAAAACGAAATGTTTTACATCGAATTTCTTACATAGGGCTTAGTAATGCTTAAACAACTTATCGTAACGCTTATTGGTGATGACAAATCAGGTCTCATAAATAATTTATCGCGTGTCGTCGCCGAACATAAGGGCAATTGGTTAGCAAGTAATATGAGTGAGCTAGCAGGACAGTTTGCAGGCATTTTACAAATTTCAGTCGAAGATGAATATTACCGTGATTTATGTGAAGCATTGAGCCTCATTCCAGGCCTAACCATCAGTTTTGCTGAGGGAAAAAATCAAAACATATGGCACAAATCACCTTGTCTTATTATTCAAGATGTTGATCGTCCAGGTATCATTAACGAAGTATCTAAAGTACTGACACAAAACGACATTGAATTAAAAGCAATCACGACTCACTGTAAAGATTTATGGCAATCAGATAATAATCAATTTTATGCCAAGCTAAAATTAGCCCTGCCAGATAATCTTGATTATGATAAATTTAATATGGAATTAACTCAAATATCAGCAACACTTGAAGCCGAAATGACTGAAGCATAATATTTATCGGACGAATAATACCGATACAAAAACGGCGCCATTACCAATCAATGATAATGACGCCGTATTAGAACAAAACGAGTTGTCATCAACCAGTCATACTATTTCTACAAAGCATAACCAATCAGATAGTCTTCATAAAACATACCTAAGTATATTCTTATCATTAACCCGTTTATGACACATTAATTAAGGTTACTTTACCGTCTTCATCCACTTCAGCAATGTGACCCTTCGGCTCTTCCATTAATAATAACGCCAGAAAGCCTACAATGGCAGTAATTGCAATTGCGTAGAAGAATACTTGTGTTGATACGATAGAGTAAAGCGTTAAGTAAAACACCGCTCCCACGTTACCATACGCTCCCGTCATACCCGCGATCTGGCCAGTTAAACGACGTTTGATTAATGGTACCGCAGCAAATACCGCGCCTTCACCTGCTTGCACGAAGAATGAACACGCCATTGCAGCTGCAATTGCTAACGGTAATGACCATTCAGACGTGATTTGTGACATCGCATAATAACCAACAGCTAAACCTGCAGTGAGAATAAGTAACGTTTTCTTACGACCAAAGCGATCACTAATCCAACCGCCACCAGGACGAGACATTAAGTTCATGAACGCATAAGAGGCCGCAACCATTCCCGCTTCTGCCATACCCAGTCCGAATGTTTCCGCAAAAAATAGTGGCAACATAGAAACAACCGCTAATTCAGAACCAAATGTCGAAAAGTATAATACGTTAAGTACAGCAACCTGTTTAAACTTATAACGTTCTATTTCAGGTACTTTTTTAACAAATACATCGCGGTTTACTTGGTAAGTTTTCCAGACGTCAAATATATATAGCACGCCTAAACCAAGATAAACTGAATCTGTAATTGTTTCGGTAAACATACCGATTTGCAATAATTTCCAAGCCAGTAAACATAACGTTAAATACATTGGCAGTTTCATGAATACAAGTAAAAAGAAATCACCTTTACTTGTTACTTCCATTGCACCGCCTTTTTTCGGGCGGAAATAAGTCGCACCTTTCGGTGTATCTGTCACATTAAAATAATACACAAAACTGAATGCTAAACTCATCGCACCTGTAATTGCGATTGCATAACGCCAGCCATCAGGACCACCAAATAAGAGTGCAACAGTCGGTAATGTAAATGCAGCAACGGCAGAACCAAAGTTACCCCAACCGCCGTATACGCCTTCGGCCGTACCTAGCTCGTTTGCTGGAAACCACTCACTCACAATACGAATACCAACAACAAAGCCAGCACCAATTAAGCCCATCATAAAACGTGCTATTGCCAATTGTTCAAATGTCGTCGCCAACGCAAACATGAAACATGGAATTGAACAGACAGCCAATAACGTAGAGTAAACTATCCGAGGGCCATATTTATCGGTTAACATGCCTATAATCACCCGTGCCGGGATCGTTAAGGCCACATTAAGAATAAGTAACGTTTTCACTTCTTCAGTGGTTAATCCCAAGCTATCTTTAATCGCAAGCATCAAAGGCGCAGCATTAAACCAAACAACAAACGTAATAAAGAAAGCCATCCACGAGAGATGTAATACTTTCATCTTCCCTGTAAAAGACAATATATTAAATTTTTCCTGCCCCATAAAAAATCCCTCTAATATATAAACAAAGTTTAAAAATTTTATCTTACCTAGAGTAAAGCAATACTAAGGCCAACTTGATAAAACAAAGTTAACACATTAAATATCAACAACTTAAGATAAAACCGTAAACATCTAATAGACCTAAAGGGAAAAGTTTGCACCAAGATGGTGACTAAATGTGAGCAATGTATCACTTTACGAGCAATGCATCTAAATTCAGATATAAACGAAATATACCTATTCATCAAAAGGATTCTTAACGATTTAGACTAGTTTGTATTATGTCAGAAAGCAAAAAGCCCGCTATTTAGCGGGCTTTGGATAACTTGCTTTAAGTTGGAATATTACAGAGTAATACCCGCTTTCTTAAGGTCTTTTGATGTTACTGAGTTAGGCAGTGGGATATAACCATCTTTAGCTACAATCTTTTGACCTTGTTTTGATAACATCAATTTTAGGAACTCAGTTTGCATTGGTGATAATGCTTTGTTTGGGTTCTTGTTGATGTAAACATATAGGTAGCGAGACAGTGGGTATTTACCTGACGCCGCGTTATCTAGTGTTGCATCGATGTAGTTAGTACCTTTTTTAGATAATGCTACAGCACGTACACCCGATGTCTTATAACCGATACCTGAGTAACCGATTGCATTTAGTGATGATGATACAGACTGTACAACAGATGCTGAACCAGGTTGCTCATTTACGTTGTTTTTGAAGTCACCTTTACAAAGTGCTTTTTTCTTAAAGTAACCGTAAGTACCTGATACTGAGTTACGACCAAATAATTGAACATCACGCTCAGCCCAAGAACCTTCTAGACCTAGCTCACCCCAACGTTCAACACGGTTACTCTCACCACATTTTAGTGTGCTTGAGAAAATTGCATCAACATCTGCAATGCTTAAACCTTTAATTGGGTTATCTTTATGTACGAATACTGCTAGCGCATCGATTGCAACACGGATTGCAGTAGGCTTGTAACCGTAACGTTTTTCAAACGCTTCAATTTCTTTCGACTTCATTTTACGGCTCATCGGACCGAACTGTGAAGTACCTTCAGTTAAAGCAGGTGGTGCAGTAGAAGAACCAGCCGCTTGAATTTGTACATTTACACTTGGGTAAGTATGTTTGAATTCTTCAGCCCACAACGTCATCATGTTTGCTAATGTATCTGAACCAACTGTAGATAGGTTACCTGAGATACCACTTACTTTTTGATATTCTGGTAATTTAGGGTCTAGACCTGCTGCAAATGCGCTTTGTGAAGCGATTGCTGTCATTGAAATCCCTAATGCTACAACAATTTGTTTAATATTCATTTTTACTTCTCCAAGTATAATTTTTTATTGCGTCTCTATGGACTACAGATAATAACTTTTGTAGATAATAACTTTGTATCTCGTTTCTGTGACTACAAGTATTCAATAAAGTGATGACAATAATATGAATGAAACATGACGGTTTGATGACAGTGCACAATTTATTACAAATAAAACAGCATTAATGACAAATAGCCGCTAAATTCTCGACAAAAAAAAGCCCATCACAATTAGGATGGGCTAATAACGACACTAAATAATAGTATTTTAATGACGTTTAATACGTACAACCTGTGGTAACGAGAAACTAAAGCAACTACCTTTGTCAATCTTACTTTTAATTTGCAACAAGCTGTCATGGTTCGTTAATACATGTTTCACGATCGACAGACCAATACCAGAACCACCAGAGTCACGCGAACGTGCATCATCGACACGATAAAAACGTTCAGTTAAATGATGTAAATGTTCAGCAGAAATACCGTCACCATTATCTGTCACGCTAAATAAGCCACCTACCGATGTTTTTTTCCATTCCACGACAACAGTGCCGTTTTCAGGTGTATAACGCACCGCATTATAAATCAAGTTAGATACAGCACTGCGTAATTGTGATTCATCACCAAGCGCAAATAAACCATGCTCAATATTGAATTCGACAGTGAGCGCTTTATCGGCGCCTAAAATTAAGACTTCTTGCTCTAGCATCGACAACATAAAGGGTATATCGACTTGTTTTTCAAAATCGACTGCTTGCGCAGCTTCAATACGCGATAACGCTAATAACTGATTAACTAAAGAATCCATTCGTGCAGTTTGCTCTGACATCACCTTATGTGCACGGGCAAACATTTTATCCGACTCATCAGGTTCAAGCATTTCAAGGTAACCCTTTAATACTGTCAGTGGGGTACGTAATTCATGAGATACATTCCCCATAAAATTACGCCTTACTTGTTCAAGCTGACGTAACTCAGTAACATCACGCGCCACCAGCATTGATTGATCGTCAGTATAAGCCATCACACGAATTTCTAATGTTTTGGCATTATGAACAGGCGATGTGATCTCTAACGGCTCTTGATACTCTTTGGAATTCAGGTACTGAATAAAGTCCGGTGTTCGGATCAAGTTACCAATATGCTGATTCGCATCTTCCGGCCACTTTAATCCAATCATTTGCTGCGCTAATTTATTACACCACATAATAGAGTAATCGGTATCTAACGCGACAACCGCATCCGGCATCGCTTCTGCACCTTCACGAAAACGACGGATTACAATACGTAATTCTTTACGTTTACGCTTATGCCTACGCTGTAAACGATAGATACCATTAAAAATAGATTCCCAACTGCCTTTACCTTCGGGCGGAGTGGCACTGCGTCCGACCCACAACCATTTATGCAATATATACTGACTTCGGTATAGCCAAACAACATGTATTGCTGTCGCAATGAGTAAGCTTAATGTTATGTTATCAATAACTAAACCAACAAGAAAAAACGGAATATACCAATAAATCAGTCGCCATAAGCCACTGACAAAAACGTTCGTCTTATTCATATTGAAACTTCAACTCTAATGATTAACGTATCGAAAAGCGATAACCTGCACCACGAACTGTTTGTACATATTTATCATGCTCGCTCGGTGTTAATGCTTTACGCAGACGACGGATATGCACATCAACCGTACGATCTTCGACATACACATTCATACCCCAAACATTATCTAATAACTGCTCTCTGCTATATACACGCTCTGGATGTGTCATAAAAAAGTGCAATAATTTAAACTCTGTTGGACCGATATCAATCACAGTATCATTCGCTGATACACGGTGAGCAACAGGATCAAGCTGTAGGCCACTAATATCAATCACTGAATCTTGTGTCATCGGCGCAACACGACGCATTACTGCGTTTAATCGTGCTATTAACTCTTTTGGTGAAAATGGTTTAGTGATGTAATCATCTGCCCCTACTTCCAATCCTTTAACTTTATCTTCCTCTTCGCCACGCGCAGTTAACATCACAACAGGAATCGATGATAAATGTGGTTGAGACTTTAAATGTTTAATATATTTAATGCCGCTACCACCCGGTAGCATCCAATCTAATAAGATTAAATTAGGATAAGGTTCGACAAGTCGCTCTACCGCTTCGTCATAATCCCCAGCTTCAATAACATCGAATCCTTTCTGCTCTAATGCAAAACACAGCATTTCACGGATCGCTAATTCATCTTCAACTACTAAAATTCGCTTAGACACTTTAAATATCCTTTACTATTCATCCCTTTATTAACTGTACCCAGTCAGCAAAAGATTTATATTTTAATGATGAAAGACCCATTTATCTTTCGACTTTAACTGAAAGAGATTATCAGCTCAATATGTTTCAGAATTATTACACCAATGAATTTTTTATTAAAAATACATTTCACATCGAACAAATGTCATGAATTGCATATAAATATAGTATTTAATTAAAACAATGATTTTAATAACTAAAACATACTTATAATAAGCTCATTATAAAAATCAATAACGTTCACACTGCTTAAATTAAGATTTTGATAAGTATACGCTTAAGCAGAGCCAAACTTGTATTTCCAACCTCCTTGAGTATACTGGTTATCCAAACAGTTGATACCAAGGTCCTGCTATAATGTGGTTTAAAAACTTACTAATTTATCGTTTCACTCGTCCATTCGAACTAGATATTGAACAACTTGAAACCAAGTTAGCGGACTTCCCGTTTACCCCTTGCGGTAGTCAAGATTTATCAAAGTTCGGCTGGATCAAACCACTGGGTAAATCAGGCCAAGCGTTAACACACGGCATCGCAGATAACATACTTGTCTGTGCTAAAAAAGAAGATCGCGTACTACCAGCATCTGTTGTGAAAGACATGCTACAAGAAAAAGTAGACACGATTGAAGCAGAACAAGGCCGTGGTCTAAAGAAAAAAGAAAAAGACGCATTAAAAGAAGACATCGTTCATCAGTTACTACCACGTGCATTCCCACGTAGCAGTCAAACTTTTGCTTGGATCTGTCCTTCGCAAGATTTATTAGTCGTTGATGCATCAAGTGCAAAAAAGGCCGAAGACTTAATTGCTTTATTACGTAAATGCGTTGGTAGCTTACCTGTTGTTCCTGTTGCCTTAACGACGCCAGCAGATGTAACCATGACAGAATGGCTAAATAACGGCAGTGCAGCTCCGGGGTTTGAATTAGGTGACGAAGCTGAATTACGCTCTGCACTTGAACACGGTGGTATTATCCGTTGTAAAGAACAAGACTTAACCAGTGAAGAGATCCAACATCACCTTAATGCTGATAAATTGGTGACTAAGTTGGCCCTAGACTGGAGCGAATCGCTTTCTTTCTTACTGGGTGAAGACATGTCTGTAAAGCGTCTTAAATTCAGCGATCTTATTAGAGAGCAAAACGACGATGTAGCCACTGATGACTACGCGGCGAAATTTGATGCTGACTTTGCTTTGATGACCGGCGAGTTAATGCGCTTCATTCCAGACCTAATCACTGCTCTAGGTGGTGAAGAAGCAAGTGCTAAATAAATAGCACTCTTATTATGCAGCATATCTCCTCAGGTATGCTGCATACTTCTTCTATCTTCTATCTTCTATCTTCTATCTTCTATCTTCTATCTTCTATCTTCTATCTTCTATCTTCTATCTTCTATCTTCTATCTTCTATCTTCTATCTTCTATCTTCTATCTTCTATCTTCTATCTTCTATCTTCTATCTTCTATCTTCTATCTTCTATCTTCTATCTTCTATCTTCTATCTTCTATCTTCAGTATTAATCTCCTGCCAGCCCCATTTATACCTAAACTTTCGTTTGAATTACTCATTTAAACTCTGTATTTCCCCCTTCAATCCGCATAATTAACATGACAAGAGTGTCACAATTGCTATTTCAAGGTGCTAAAAGAGTCATAAACCGCCGATTTAAGCTACAATTTATAACGTTCAACAATAAACATTGAAAATAAACGATAACAAATAAACATTCAAAAACAGCACCTTAAATATTAATGCGTATTTTTTATGACATTAAAAAATCACTGTAATATTTCTGTCACACAAGTTTGTTCTAATCCCTCTCGTCAACTAACTGAAGCAAATCTGTCAAGAGCGACAGATAAAACGGTACCTAGAGATGAAAAACAACGAAGCAAATGAATTGAACCCAAGCACAATGCAAAAAGTATTCAGCTGGGTAAGTGTAGCCGCATTGGTATACTTCGTATTAGTAGCAGTATCTACAGTAAGTGGAGGCTTTAAAATGTTCTCCGGTGGTAGTGCTGGTGCAGAACAAATTTTCGCTTTCGCAACTAACCCATTCGTAGCTTTATTATTGGGTATCCTAGTAACAGCATTAGTACAGTCTTCAAGTACAGTTACATCAGTAATTGTTGGTCTTGTTGCTGGCGGCCTGCCAATTTCAATTGCAATCCCGATGGTAATGGGTGCAAACATGGGTACGACGATTACAAATACGTTCGTAAGCATGGGTCATATTCGTGACAAACAAGAATTCCAACGTGCATTTAGTGCAGCAACAGTACATGACTTCTTTAACTTACTTGCGGTAGCTATCTTCCTACCACTAGAAATTGCATTTGGTATCCTTGAAAAAATGGCTACCTTCCTAGCAGATTTCTTTGTTGGCGGCAGCAGCTTAAGCATTAAAGAATTCAACTTCATTAAACCGTTAACAAAACCTGCGGTAAACCAAATTAAAGAACTCGCTAGTGCATTACCAATTGAAGGTAATACAGCAGGTCTAGTAATGGTATTCATCGGTATCTTCATGATTGGTTTCTCTGTTACCTTCCTAGGTAAAGTATTGAAATCAGTAATGGTTGGTCGTGCTAAAGCAGTATTACACGGTGCAATCGGTCGTGGCCCTGTAAGTGGTATCCTATCTGGTACAGCGGTAACAGTAATGGTGCAGTCATCATCAACAACAACAAGCTTGATGATTCCATTAGCAGGCAGTGGTGTATTTACAACCCGTCAAATCTTCCCATTCACTTTGGGTGCGAATATCGGTACGACGATTACAGCATTACTTGCAGCAACATCTATCAGCGGTGAGTTCGCAGAAGTAGCAATGACGATTGCGCTGGTGCACGTTATGTTTAACGTATTCGCTGTTGCACTTATCTACGGTATCCCAGCATTACGTGAGATTCCAATTAAGTGTGCAGAAGCACTAGCACGCCAAGGTACTGAAAATAAATTCATCGCTTTTGGTTATGTAGTGGGCGCATTCTTCGCACTACCTGGTCTGATGATTGTGTTTAACTAAACAAAGCATAAATGATGACTGTAAATAATTAGCCATCATATTTAAAAGCTCAGACTTGTTCTGAGCTTTTTTGTATCTGCATTAAAGTAAGCCCCCTTTGCAATATCCTCTTCGAATAAAGCATGATCTAGATCAATGTCACATCACATACCAACGCGTAGAATCGCGAACCTTGATGCCCTTAGGGTATTCCCTGACTTGAACTCAGACACAAATTGAGGTTGAAATGTTTACTCCAGAATTACTTTCCCCTGCAGGTTCACTAAAGAACATGCGCTATGCTTTCGCTTACGGTGCCGATGCTGTTTACGCTGGCCAACCACGTTATAGCCTACGTGTACGTAACAACGAATTTAGCTTAGAAAACTTAGCAATTGGTATCAATGAAGCACACGCACTTGGTAAACAATTCTATGTGGTTTGTAATATCCAACCTCATAACTCAAAGTTAAAAACCTTCATCCGTGATTTAACACCTATCATCGCAATGAAGCCAGATGCAATTATCATGTCTGATCCAGGTCTGATCATGATGGTACGTGAAGCTTTCCCAGATATGGTTATTCACCTTTCAGTACAAGCAAACGCTGTAAACTGGGCAACTGTAAAATTCTGGTACACGCAAGGTATTAAACGTGTGATCTTGTCTCGTGAACTATCACTTGATGAAATTGAAGACATTCGTTTCCACTGCCCTGACATGGAAATAGAAGTTTTTGTACACGGTGCATTATGCATGGCTTACTCTGGTCGTTGCCTATTGTCTGGTTACATTAACAAACGAGATCCAAATCAAGGTTCATGCACTAATTCATGCCGTTGGAAATACGATGCACATGATGCTACCGAAAATGAAACTGGTGATATTGTTGCTACTGAACCAGAAATCTATATTCCGGAATCGCCAGAGCCGACGTTAGGCGAAGGTAAACCGACTGACCAAATCTTCTTATTACAAGAGCAAGGTCGTCCAAATGAATATATGCCTGCATTTGAAGATGAGCATGGTACTTACATCATGAACTCAAAAGACCTACGTGCTATCCAACACGTTGAGCGTCTAACTAAAATGGGCGTACATTCATTAAAAATTGAAGGTCGTACTAAATCGTTCTACTACTGTGCACGTACTGCACAAGTATATAAGCAAGCGATTAATGATGCAGTTGCAGGCCGTGACTTTGATCCATCACTATTGCGTTCACTAGAACACCTTGCACACCGTGGTTACACAGAGGGTTTCTTAAGCCGTCATACACACGATGCATACCAGAACTACGATTACGGTTACTCGATCAGTGAAACACAGCAGTTTGTTGGTGAATTCAATGGCCGTAACGATAAAGGTCTTGCTGAAGTCATTGTTAAAAATAAATTCCTAGTGGGTGATTCACTAGAATTAATGACACCACAAGGTAACCTAACCTTCAAACTTGAAGAATTAGAAAACCGTAAAGGCGAGTCAATGGAATACGCACCAGGTTCTGGCCACATTGTTTACTTACCAGTACCTGAAGAAGTAACACTAGATCACGCGCTACTGATGCGTAACTTTGCCAATAGCGAAGATACTCGTAATCCGCATAAATAATCCATTAGGATAGAAGTAACCTTATGGCATTATTAATTAATGATAAGTGTATTAACTGTGATATGTGCGATCCGGAATGTCCGAATGGCGCAATTACATTTGGCGCAAAGATTTATGAAATAGACCCGCTATTATGCACTGAATGCGTTGGTCATTATGATAAACCGACCTGTAAGACTGTTTGCCCGATTAACTGCATTATTACCGATCCGGATAATGTAGAAAAAGAGGAAACATTATGGGAAAAATTTGTGATGATCCAAGACGCGACAAAGGCAGCACGCTAAGTAAATAACGCTGTCGCATCAATACCAAAAAGGCGAGTAATTACTCGCCTTTTTATTTATCTATCAGCCCCTTGCAGTACGGTATAACCAATCTTCTTGTAATAAAGCCGTTAATACATGATCTTGCCAACACCCTGCAATTTTAAGATATTTCCGCGCATAACCTTCACGTTCAAATCCCAGCCTTTGTAATAATGCACCACTGCGTTCATTCTCTGGAATATAGTTCGCCATCACCCGGTTTAGTCCTACATTTGTATACATAAAGTCCAGAGCACATTGCAAAAACTCGACCATCAAGCCCTGCCCTTCATACTCCTTTGAAATTGAATACCCGAGGTAGCATGATTTAAAGACACCTTGAATAATATTACTGAAATTAGCCACAGCAACAATTTCAGATTGATCTGGGGTCATCGCAATAAAATTGATGGCGCTAGCATCATTAAACTCTGTATGAATCTGATCTATGCGGAGTAACCACCAACGTAACGTGTAATAAGCATCACTTCTAGTGGGTTCCCAAGGTGCTAAATGGCTCTGATTGCGTAGATAATACTGACGTAGTAACTCGGCATCACGCGCCACCGCCATACGGATAACTAAACGGTTTGTTACAAATTGCGGAAATTTTGATGACATCCAACACCTCAGCTAAACTAGATCGCACTCGATCAAATTAGGCGAGATGTAACCTTGTTGAAGATAGTAAACCACCATTATCGACCAACTGCTTCATCAAGCCTAAATTAGCCAGTATACGTTCTACTAATGGTGTTTCAAATGGATAATAGCGTTCTTTACAATTATTCACTGATTCAATTGTGGCTACGCTAAAATGTTCTAATATCAAGCAGGTATTATTTTTACAGAAATTTTCCATCCAGAGCGCTGTCGATGAGTAGGCCCCACGACAATTACTACTCACCCTTAGTATCGCACTTGGTAATAAAGGTAAATTATCATTTTCACAAAAAGCATAAAAATTATCTAAGCTTTCTTCTTCCCACTCAGGGCTAACAACAATAATCGCATCTGCCGTTCGCATTAACTGTGCTGTAGCTTGCCATTCATCTTGCCAATCATCAATTTCATTTTTTATCGCTTTATCCCATATCGGTAAGGTTATTTTAACAAAGTCTAATAAGTTAACTTTACTAAATAACTGCGACTGCTCGGCTAATTGCAATACTGATTGTGCAATTTTAATGGTTGTCGACCTATTTCTGGAACTGCCACTAACAACAACTAGTCTCACTTTATGCTCCTTGCATCAAAGGTATTCACAACTAAATTACGGCCATATCCATATGGCGTTAAGGTTATAGAATCATAATATGAGGGAACGGTAAGGTCGGTCTATAGCGATAACATAAAGCAATACTATAACCATACTAAGGCATGACAGCGGAGCGTGGGAAAAGCGATAGTAATAAGTTTAACCCCCACACTCATAATATAAGCATGGGTATGTTCAATTATCAGTTTACACATTTAATGGATATTAAGCGTTGGCTTTTTCTTGCGTACTCATTTTCGTTTCAGGTTCAACCAGCCCTTGCTGAATGAACTCCGCAAGATAAGACAATAATGTTGTTGCCGATTTTGGTAATTCATCGAGATCAAAACTATCAAGCATGTTTTTTACTTCAAGGCCTAACTCAGTATCACCTTCAATTTTTAAACGACGCTGGAAAAACAAGGTATCAGGGTCTTCTTTACGTGCAGTAATGAGTACTAACTCATTTAAGTTACCTTTAAAACTAACATCTGCCGCATCCGCTTTTTCTGCGATAACAAGCTTATTATTCTGGCAAGTGATAAACCAATTAATGCCTAAATCAGTAATTTCAACTTGTAGCCATTTTTGCTCAAGGAACTCAAATTCATCATCCTCTAACCCTTCAGCAAATACACGATTAAGCACTTGTGAAAGTACTTTTTCTTGTAATGAAAAAGGTAAAATTTTAGCGGGAATTGCTAATAACCCAGGTACAGTGTGTACCAACTTACGGTGTAGAGTATGTAACATCCGGTAATGACCCTTGAGTAAAAACACCATTTTAGCCTGCTATCTCCCGCTGTATCCTAAGCAAAGTCAATTTAAAGTAGATTAACTAAGATAATCCTGCCCTAAATCAAATCCAATAAAACGCCAATCCCTTACAATTTTTCTCAAGATTCATCGTGCAAGATACTATAACAATGGAATTACTCTGCCCTGCTGGTAACTTACCTGCATTAAAAACCGCTGTCGATAATGGCGCAGACGCGGTTTATATCGGTTTTAAAGACGACACTAACGCTCGTCACTTTGCTGGTTTAAACTTTACTGACAAAAAACTCGATAAAGCTGTCGATTATATTCGTAGCCATGATCGTCATCTTCACGTTGCGATTAATACATTTGCTCACCCAGGAAAATTAGAACGCTGGGAGCGCGCAGTCGATCGCTGTGCAGATATGGGAGTAGATGCCGCGATTATCTCTGATGTTGCAGTTCTTGATTACGCAACGAAGAAATACCCGGATTTAGAATTACATTTATCTGTTCAAGCATCTGCAACGAACGTTGAAGCAATTAACTTTTATACCAACAATTTTAATGTCAGCCGAGTTGTATTACCCCGTGTTTTATCTATTCACCAAGTAAAACAATTAGCCCGTAATACCGATGTAGAATTGGAAGTGTTTGCCTTTGGTAGCTTATGTATCATGGCAGAAGGCCGCTGTTACCTATCCTCTTATCTAACAGGCGAGTCACCTAATACTGTCGGCGCTTGTTCTCCTGCAAAATACGTACGCTGGGAAGAGACAGAGCAAGGTTTAGAGTCTCGCTTAAATGGTGTGCTTATCGACCGCTACCAGCCTGAAGAAAAAACAGGCTATCCAACCCTGTGTAAAGGCCGCTTTAATGTCGATGGCAAAGTATTCCATGCCCTGGAAGAACCAACGAGTTTAAATACGCTTGCACTCATACCTGAACTTGCCAAGGCAAATATATCAGCGGTTAAAATTGAAGGTCGTCAACGCAGCCCTGCTTATACAGAACAGGTGACTAAAGTATGGCGTGCCGCAATTGATCGCTACCGAAAAGACCCAGAAAAATATCAAGTTGAAGCCGCATGGAATAAACAACTTGATCAGCTTTCTGAAGGGACGAGTACAACATTAGGTGCTTACCACCGAGATTGGCAGTAATTAAGATTGGTAGCAACCTTGGCTACCAAACAGATACTGACCGCACCTATACTTGAAAAGCCTTTACGGGTAACAACTTAAGCTGGCAATGAAAGTCAGCAGCGAGAGTAACAATGAAATACGCATTAGGACCAATCTTATATTATTGGCCAAAACAACAAGTCGAAGATTTTTATGCTGCAGCCGTTAACTCAGACGCTGATATTATTTATCTTGGTGAAACGGTTTGCAGTAAACGCCGAGAATTAAAACCGAAAGATTGGTTAGGGCTAGCAAAAGAAATTGCCGACTCTGGTAAACAAGTCGTCATCTCAACGATGGCGCTATTAGAAGCACCATCAGAGGTGAACATACTACGTAAGTACTGTGAAAATGGTGACTTCATTGTAGAAGCAAATGATTTTGGTGCGATTAATTTATTAGCTGAAGCCAAAACCCCCTTTGTTTGTGGTCATGCCCTCAATGTTTATAACGCACAAGTACTGCAGCTATTAGTGAATAAAGGCATGCAACGCTGGGTAATGCCAGTTGAATTGTCACGCGATTGGTTAATGCAGTTACAAGAAGACAGCCGATTACTTAATATCCGTGATCAATTCGAAATAGAAGTGTTTGCTCACGGGCATTTACCACTGGCCTACTCTGCTCGTTGCTTTACCGCACGTTCAGAAAATAAAGCGAAAGATGATTGCGAACTTTGCTGTATTAATCACGCCAATGGTAAACCCGTATATAGTCAAGACGATAAAGAGCTGTTTACCATTAATGGTATTCAAACCATGTCGGGATATAAATACAATTTATTAAATGATGTGGCAAGTATGCATGATTTAGTCGATGTGGTACGCGTCAGTCCATTAGGTGACTCCGCATTCCAAACTGTGGCTCAATTTAAACAAGCAGCAGAACAAGATATTAAGTTTGACCTGCAATTAGATCGTGAATGTAATGGCTATTGGCATCAAATTGCCGGATTAGACACAGTTACGAGCTAAAGCAACCCCTATCCCTCCCTTTTTAAATGGGAGGGGACGTCCAGCCTTATTTAACCTTAAAACGATAAATAAGGTGACTTCTTTTATTTTTCAGCCGCAGCCAATCGCCCTAGTTCTAAACGTGCATAGCCATGTTCAATGAATTCATAAACATTATTGCTTAATGCCAATTTAAAATAACTTGCAGCCGCAGTCTTGTCGTTCATCAATAGCTTATATTTACCAAGATAAAAATACGCTTCAGTTAAACGAT
Source organism: Moritella sp. 24 (assembly GCF_018219155.1). NCBI lineage: Bacteria > Pseudomonadati > Pseudomonadota > Gammaproteobacteria > Alteromonadales > Moritellaceae > Moritella > Moritella sp. 24. Next base: position 3,787,435 of record NZ_CP056123.1, read on the forward strand.
GAGCCAATATTTTATTGTAATTTGGGTCGTTCTTATCTAGTCCATCGAGTAATTTATTCAGTAATTCTGCTTCATCTATCGATTGTGTATAGAGTGAAACAATATTCCATGACCAGTTATTATCAATGTGCTGGCTATAACGCACCTTAATTGATTTTAACGCGTCTTCTGCATTAACTTGGAATTCTGGGTAGTATAACCATAACGTTCTAAATGGGTCATTAGGTGCGTCGTCATACGCACTAACAAGATCATCAATGGCTAATGTATAACGCTCACCATAGTACAATGCAATACCACGATTAAGTAATACATAATTGTTTTCTGGATCTAGCTGAGAAATAGAGTCGTACGCATCATATGCTTCATCAAACTGTTCGGTCTGAGTCATATACAAACCAATAAAGTTATAAGCTGGTACGAAATCAGGCTGTAATGTTAATGCTCGTTGAAAGTCTGCATGTGCAAGAGAGCGCAATCCCATGCTATCAGCAAGTAACCCACGTTCATAAAAATAGCGAGCTTGACGAACACGATCATCTTTCGCGTCAAGAATAAGCTGACTGTAACGCATTAACATGATTTCAGTCTGATAATTAACTTGGAGTGGTTCAGCAAGAATTAATTCAGAAGGCGCACGATCATTAGCCGAAAAAGAACCGGACAATGAACTACAGCCAGAAAGCAAGGCTGCAGCAATCAATAAACTAAGACGTCTTTTCATAATTAAACCACTTATTTTTTTACAGATATAAAAAAGGAGCGTATCAACGCTCCTTAAAATAATCAATCTAAATAAACAACAAGTTATTCGCTAACTGGTTGCTCAGCAGGCGCTGCAGGAGCGTCCATTGCTTCTTTAATACTTAGACGGATACGACCTTGACGGTCTACTTCTAGAACTTTAACTTTAACTACTTGTTCTACAGACAGGTGATCTGCAACTTTGTTCACTCGTTCTTGCGTAATTTGCGAGATGTGAACTAAACCATCTTTACCAGGTAAGATGTTAACAAATGCACCGAAGTCAGCTAGACGTACAACTTTACCTTCGTAGATTTGGCCAACTTCAACTTCAGCTGTTAGTTGGTGAATACGTTCGATTGCTGCTTGTGCCTGTTCGCCACTTGTCGCTGCAATTTTCACTGTACCATCATCTTCGATTTCGATCGTAGTACCAGTTTCTTCAGTAAGAGCACGGATTGTTGCGCCGCCTTTACCGATGATGTCTTTGATCTTATCTGTGTTGATTTTGATTGTATGAATACGCGGAGCGAATTCAGATACATCATCACGGTTAGTTGCGATAGCTTGATCCATAACACTTAAGATGTGTAGACGTGCAGCTTTTGCTTGTACAAGCGCTTTCTGCATGATGTCTTTAGTGATACCTTCAATTTTGATATCCATCTGTAGTGCAGTAATACCACCAGTTGAACCAGCAACTTTAAAGTCCATGTCACCTAAGTGATCTTCATCACCAAGAATGTCAGAAAGAACTACGCTACGGTCACCGTCAAGTACTAGACCCATTGCGATACCCGCAACAGATGCCTTGATTGGTACACCAGCATCCATAAGTGCTAACGAAGTACCACATACAGAAGCCATTGAGCTTGAGCCGTTAGATTCAGTAATTTCAGATACAACACGTACTGTGTACGGGAATTCATCTGCATTTGGCATAACAGCTAAAACACCACGTTTCGCTAGACGACCGTGACCAATTTCACGACGTTTAGGCGAACCAACCATACCAGTTTCACCAACACAGTAAGGAGGGAAGTTATAGTGCATTAGGAAGCGGTCAACAGTTTCGCCAGTTAGACTGTCGATACGTTGTGCATCACGCTCTGTACCTAATGTAGCAGTAACTAGTGCTTGAGTTTCGCCACGTGTGAATAGTGAGCTACCGTGTGTACGTGGTAGAACGCCAGTCATTACGCTTAGTGCACGAATCATTTCTGGATCACGACCATCAATACGTGGTTCGCCATCTAGAATACGATTACGTACGATATTCTTTTCTAAAGAACCAAGTAGTTCACCCGCTTCACGCGTGTTTAGTTCTTCGTTTTCTTCTTGAAGTTTAGCGATTGCTGCTGACTTGATGCCACCAACTTTAGCGTAACGTTCAGTTTTTTCTTGGATTTGGTATGCTTCAGCAAGTTCGCCTGATGCTAATTCAGCGATTTTCGCTTTAAGCTCAGTGTTAACTACTGGCGCAGTCCAGTCCCATTTAGGCGTATTAACTTCAGCAGCAAATTCGTTGATCGCTTCGATCACAACTTGCATTTGCTCGTGGCCATACATTACCGCGCCTAGCATTTGTTCTTCGCTAAGGATTTCAGCTTCAGATTCAACCATCAATACTGCATTTTCAGTACCGGCAACAACAAGGTCTAGTTGGCTTTCTGCTAACTCAGATGTTGATGGGTTAAGAATGTATTCATCATTTTGGAAACCGATACGTGCAGCACCAATTGGGCCATTGAACGGCATACCAGAGATACTTAATGCAGCTGAAACACCGATTAATGCAACCATATCAGGTTGGATTTCTGGGTTAACAGATACAACAGTAGCAACTACTTGTACTTCATTTTTGAAGCCAGCAGGAAATAGTGGACGGATTGGACGGTCAATAAGACGACATGTTAATGTCTCGCCTTCACTTGGACGACCTTCACGTTTAAAGAAGCCACCAGGGATCTTACCTGCAGCGTAAGTACGTTCTTGGTAGTTAACTGTTAGCGGGAAGAAATCACGACCAGCTTCAGCTTGTTTCTTACCAACAACACTTACTAAAACAGAAGTATCACCGATGCTTGCCATTACAGCTGCTGTTGCTTGACGTGCAATAACACCTGTTTCTAATGTAACTGTATGTTCACCATACTTAAACGATTTTACGATAGGATTCACTCTTTGTCCTTAATCTTTAATGTCTCTTTAATTTCGTCGCTAAGTATACTGCATAAAAAAATTAAAGGGCAATGTAAGTATTGGAAATAGTGAAATAAGTTGAAAAATAATTCTAGGAATAAAATTTTGTGGGATAAAACGCATAAAAACAAAAAGGAGCCAATTGGCTCCTTTCTTATAATTTGTTGTCCGTAGACGTCAAATTAATCGTCGATTAACGACGTAGACCTAGACGTGCAATAAGGTCTGCGTAACGTACGTTTTCAGTACGTTTTAGGTAATCAAGAAGTTTACGACGGCTAGCAACCATACGTAATAGACCACGACGGCTGTGGTGATCGTGGATGTGCTTCTTGAAGTGACCTTGAAGGTGGTTGATTTGTGCAGTTAGTAGTGCAACTTGAACTTCAGTTGAACCAGTGTCGCCTTCTTGGCGTGCGAAATCTGCAACGATTGCTGCTTTAGCTTCAGCGCTTAATGACATAGTGGAATCTCCAATATAGATAAATAGCTTATAGCCGACCACTCGTTCAGCTATAAGAAGAACCGCGGAGTATACAGACGTCAGCGAGTTCCTGCAATCATTTTTAGCGAACAATACTTAAACAAATAACAACCTTAAAAAGGCGTATAAAAAAGGCACGATTACCTAGGTAATAATGCCTTTTATCTCATCCATTAATCACTGCTGAATAATGCGATTATTTTGGCTCACGCGCCTGCGTTTCGTAATTAACGATACGTTTAGGCGCAACTCGACCTTGGTCATCAATCTGACCAACACCAATGAAAGAACGCTCTTCACCTACTGTCATACGGACTAAGCCAGATTCAGGTGTATTTGGTACTACAACAGGTTGCCCGTGTAATACAAAACCGCCTGTTTCTTCACTCATGTTCGCTTCAGGTAAATGACTGACCGCTGAATCAAGTGGCATCAATAATGGATCAAGCACCACTTTCGGCTCAACACCATCCGCTTTAGCTTGCTCAACCATCTCTTCCAGCTTTTCGAACGTCATCATGCGTTCAGCTGGATAACTGCTAACACCAATACGACGTAGCATAGAGACATGTGCACCACAGCCCAATAGTTCCCCTAAATCATCAACGATAGTACGGATATAAGTACCCTTACTCACGTGAATCTCTAGATTAACTTCATCATTTTCATAACTTAATAATTTAAGTTCGAAAACTGAAATAGGACGAGCAGGACGATCAATAAAGATGCCTTGACGCGCATACCAGTACAAAGGTTTACCTTCGTGCTTTAATGCAGAAAACATCGACGGTACTTGCTCTGTGTCGCCACGGAAAGTATCAAGTGCAATCAATAATTCAGCATCACTTACGTTAACAGCACGTGTTTGCACAATTTCACCATCAGAATCTGATGTATCCGTACGTTCACCCAGTTTTGCAGTTACTAAGTAACGCTTATCTGAATCAAGTAAGAATTGTGAAAACTTCGTTGCTTCACCAAAGCATAACGGTAACATACCAGTAGCCAATGGATCTAAAGCACCTGTGTGGCCCGCTTTCGCAGCAAAGAAGATCTTCTTAACACGCTGTAATGCATCGTTTGAGCTTATACCTGTCGGTTTATCCAACAAGAATACGCCGTGTACATCACGGCCGTTCCATCGACGACGACGTCCAGACATGACTAAGACTCTCCTTCAGGAGCGTCTTTTTCATCTGCCGTAGTGCCATAATCATCTTGCAGTTTTTTATCTTTAGCACGTACTTCAGTTACGAGACTTGAAAGACGCATACCTTCAACAAGCGTATTGTCATAGATAAAACGCAGTTCAGGCACGATACGTAACTTCATTGAGCTACCCACTAACGAGCGGATATAACCACTTGCTGTATCTAATGCTGCGATACCGTCTTTGATACGCTCTTCATCGTTATCGATATTGAAGAAAGTAACATACACTTTTGCGTAAGACAGGTCACGAGACAGATCAATACTTGATACTGTCACCATACCAACACGTGGATCTTTTACTTCACGTTGTAAAATACGTGCGATTTCTTGTTGTAGTTGCTGTGCAACACGACGAGAACGACTGAATTCTTTTGCCATTTTTAAATTCCTCTAAAGGAAAATGGGGACCAGAGGTCCCCATTAATTTATCTAAATCGAACCGAGCTATTAACCGTTACAGAGAACGTTTAATTTCAACAGTTTCGAATACTTCAATTTGGTCACCAACGCGTACGTCGTTATAGTTCTTAACGCCGATACCACATTCAATACCCATACGAACGTCTTGTACGTCATCTTTAAAGCGACGTAGAGATTCAAGTTCGCCTTCATAGATAACGATGTTTTCACGTAGCACACGGATTGGCGCGCTACGTTTGATGATACCTTCAGTAACCATACAACCAGCAATTGAACCGATTTTAGGTGATTTGAATACATCACGTACTTCAGCAAGACCAATGATTTCTTGACGGAATTCAGGCGCAAGCAGACCGCTCATCGCTTGTTTAACTTCATCAATCAAGTCATAGATAACGCTGTAATAACGTAAATCAACACTTTCGTTGCTTACAACTTCACGTGCTTTAGCGTCAGCACGTACGTTGAAACCAAGTACGATAGCGTTAGATGCAGCAGCAAGTGTTACGTCAGTTTCAGTAATACCACCAACACCACGCGTGATGATAGCTACTTTAACTTCGTCAGTTGACAGTTTAACTAATGAATCACAAAGTGCTTCAAGTGAACCTTGAACATCCGCTTTAAGTACGATGTTAAGCTCAGAAACTTCGCCCGCTTCCATGTTCGCGAACATGTTATCAAGTTTAGACTTCTGTTGACGAGCAAGTTTAACATCACGGAATTTACCTTGACGGTAAAGTGCAACTTCACGAGCTTTTTTATCATCACGAACTACAGTCGCTTCATCACCTGCTTTAGGTACGCCAGAAAGACCTAAGATCTCTACTGGAATAGAAGGACCTGCTGATTCGATTGCTCTACCATTCTCATCGCGCATTGCACGAACACGGCCGTATTCTAGACCACAAAGAACGATATCACCTTGCTTCAATTGACCTTGTTGTACAAGTACAGTTGCAACTGGACCACGGCCTTTATCAAGGCGAGATTCAATAACAACACCTGCAGCAGGACCAGTAGCAACTGCTTCTAGTTCTAATACGTCAGCTTGTAATAAGATAGCTTCAAGTAGTTCGTCAACACCAGTACCCGCTTTAGCAGAAACATAAACAAACATGTTTTCGCCGCCCCAGTCTTCTGGCATAACGTTGTGTTGAGCCAGTTCGCTTTTAACGCGGTCTGTATCAGCACCTTCTTTATCCATCTTGTTCACAGCAATAATCAGTGGCACATCCGCAGCTTTCGCATGGTGGATAGCTTCGATTGTTTGTGGCATAACACCATCATCAGCTGCAACTACTAAAACAACAATATCTGTCGCTTGAGCACCACGAGCACGCATAGACGTAAACGCCGCGTGTCCAGGAGTATCAAGGAAAGATACCATGCCGTTTTCAGTTTCAACGTGGTAAGCACCAATGTGCTGAGTAATACCACCTGCTTCACCGTCAGCAACTTTAGCGCGACGGATGTAATCTAGTAGTGATGTTTTACCGTGATCTACGTGACCCATGATAGTAACAACTGGAGCACGAGTAACTTTAACACCTTCAACTACATCTTGCGCGTCAGCTAGTACAGCTTCTTCTAGGGCATTTTCTTTAACTAAGATAACTTTATGACCCATGTCTTCTGCAACAAGTTGTGCAGTTTCTTGGTCAAGTACTTGGTTAATAGTAACCATAGAGCCCTGCTTCATCATGTATTTGATGATTTCAGTTGCTTTGATTGCCATTTTTTGTGCTAGTTCACTCACGCTGATCGTTTCGCCGATGCGAACATCACGCTCAACTTTAGCAACAGGTTTGTTGAAGCCTTGTTGCATTGCTTCAGGTGCATTAACTGATTTACTTTGGTTACGGCTGTAACGATTATCAGGTTTACGACCTTTAGCTTTACGTGCTTTACCTTTACCTTTTGGTGCAGGTTTAGCCGCTTCTACTGGTGCAGCAGGTTTTTTCTTACGAACACCTTTTTCTGAACGAGCATCAGCATCATCTTCAGCTGCTTGCGCATGCGTTGATGTTGTTACGTGGTAATCAGCTGCTTTTTCTGTTTTTTCACGTTCAGCTTCTTCTGCAGCCCAACGGCCTGCATTTTCTTCAGCTAGTTTACGTGCTTCTTCAGTTTTTTGTTGAGCATCCAGCTCAGCTTTACGAGTGGCTTCCTGCTCTTGCTTCTGCTTCAACGCTTCCGCTTCGCGCTTCGCCATATCATCTGCCTCTTTTGATTTAGTATTTTTTTGTTTTGTGTCACGTTTTGCTTGTTCTGCTGCATCACGTTTTGCTGCTGCTTCAGCATCTGCTTTTACTTTCGCTTCGGCATCAGCTTTTGCTTTTGCTTGCGCTTCTGCTTGAGCTTCTGCTTGTGCTTTTAGTTCAGCTGCTTTAGCCGCTTCTTCTGCTGCTTCTTTCGCTGCTTGTTCTTCTGCTAGTTTCGCTTCATCTTCAGCAGTAGTACGTTTAACGTATGTACGTTTTTTACGAACTTCTACTGCTACAGATTTCTGCTTACCGCCGCCACTTGCTACGCTAAGTGTGCTTTTGGTTTTTCTTTGCAGTGTTAAACGGCTTGGTTCAGCCGTATCACTACCATGTTGCTCACTTAAGTGCACAAGTAGTGTCTGCTTTTCACCTTCCGTTACCGTACTGTCGTTCACTTTTGCTATACCAGCATCAGAGAATTGTTGTACTAGGCGATCAACAGTAGTACCGATATCTTCGGCCAATTTTGTAATTGATACATCTGCCATGTAATTCGATCCCTCTCTTCGCGTTATTATTCGCTATCACTAAACCAACAGATATTACGCGCCGCCATAATTAATTCACCAGCACGTTCATCCGTTAACTCTTCAATTTCGCTTAAATCGTCGATGCCTTGTTCTGCTAGCTCTTCAAGAGTTGTAACTCCGATGCTTGCAAGTACGTAAGCTAGATGCTTTTCTAAGCCTTCAAGCGCTAATAAATCTGCACTTGGTTCTGCACCTTCTAGTGATTCTTCTGCAGCAAGTGCAGATGTTGTTAGTGCATTTTTAGCACGTGAACGTAATTCATCAACTAGATCTTCATCAAAACCATCGATTTGCAAGAATTCATTAACTGGCACATATGCGATTTCTTCTAAAGAAGAGAAGCCTTCGCCGATCAGTAATTCAGCCATATCTTCATCGATATCTAATTTATCAGTGAAGATTGTCATCAAACGGTCATTTTCTTTCTGGTGCTTTTCGTTAGCGTCAGCAACAGTCATTACATTTAGTTCCCAACCAGTCAGTTGTGAAGCTAGACGTACGTTTTGACCGTTACGGCCAATTGCTTGTGCTAAGTTATCTTGTTCAACAGCAATATCCATTGAGTGTTGATCTTCATCAACAATAATAGAAGCAACTTCAGCAGGAGCCATTGCATTGATAACGAATTGTGCTGGGTTATCATCCCAAAGGATAATATCAACACGTTCACCGTTTAGTTCACTTGAAACTGCTTGTACACGTGCACCACGCATACCAACACAAGCACCAACAGGGTCGATACGTTTGTCGTTAGATTTAACGGCAATCTTAGCACGCGAACCTGGATCACGAGCAGCTGCTTTAAGTTCAAGCATCTCTTCGTTGAATTCAGGCACTTCTACGCGGAACAATTCGATTAGCATTTCGTTACATGCACGGCTAATAAATAGCTGTGTGCCACGCGCTTCAGGTTTTACTTCTTTTAGTAAGCCCTTGATGCGATCGCCAGTACGGAATGATTCACGTGGAAGCATTTCATCACGGAACATTACTGCTTCAGCATTGTTACCAAGATCTAATACAACAGTCTCACGGTTAGCACGTTTTACTAAACCAGTGATTAGCTCACCTTCGTGTTTAGCGTATTGCTGAACGATTAAATCACGTTCGGCTTCACGTACTTTTTGGATGATAACTTGCTTCGCAGTTTGTGTTGTTACACGGTCAAATACAACTGATTCAATTGTATCTTCAATGTAACCACCAACTTCGATGTTTTCATCATCGTATTTAGCCGCGTCCAGGGTAATTTCTGAGAAAGGATTTTCTAATGCTTCACCTTTATCATCAATTACAAGCCAGCGACGGAACGTTTCAAAATTACCCGTTTTACGGTCAATCTCAACACGAACTTCAATTTCGCCTTCATATCGTTTTTTAGTTGCTGTCGCTAGTGCAATTTCCAGTGCTTCGAAAATTTTCTCACGAGGTAGTGCTTTCTCGTTAGAAACTGCATCAACAACTAACAGAATTTCTTTATTCATTCCCGGACGCCTCGTTAGTCAAATTTTGGAACTATATTTGCTTTTTGGATATTTGCGTGTGCTAAGACTTCGTCTTTGCCATCAATTGTTACAGTGATCATGTCACCGTCAACACTTTTGATTACGCCTTTTAGTTTACGACGACCATTAACAGCCATACGTAATAATGCTTTAATTTCAGAACCACAGTACTCTTGGTAGTGTGATACTTTAAATAGTGGTCGTTCCATACCAGGTGAAGATACTTCTAAGAAGTACTCTGTGCTGATTGGATCTTCAACGTCCATAATCGCGCTGATTTGATGACTTACTTTAGAACAATCATCAACGAAAATACCGTTTTCATGATCGATGTAAACAAGTAATGTCGAGTGTTTACCAGCTCGTGTAAACTCAATACCAATAAGTTCAAAACCTAACATTTCAACTGTTGGTTCCAACAATTCAGTTAGTGTTTGTTCTAGACTCGCCAAAACAACCCCCTAAAAACAAAAAAAGGGCATATGCCCGTAATTTAAAAAATAAAAAGCCCCGACTATAAGGCGGGGCTTCTTACTACTAGACCTTGTATGCCACTTGCGTGGCGCTTATTAAATGAATAATAAGCAAGAAGCCAATAGTATTACGTAAATTACATTTACCGAGATAAAATTAAATTTAAGTAATGCTATTTGCACACTGTTGACTAGCCTTATCAACAGGTATAAGAAATGGTTGCGGGAGCCGGATTTGAACCAACGACCTTCGGGTTATGAGCCCGACGAGCTACCAAACTGCTCCATCCCGCGACAACAATCTTACTGCGCTGATTATAGGCTATTGCAACTATAATAAGCAAGCGTAATTTCACTTAAATAATGAAACCACTATTGGCCTGTTTATTTATCCCTGAAATAAAATAACACCACATTATGTGAAAATTAACACAATTTGCGCCACTATATTTCAGGCAAAAAAAAACCTTAGTATTAAATACTAAGGTTTTCTTTATTTGGTGCCGTGGGCGGGACTTGAACCCGCACGTCCTTTCGGACACCAGCCCCTCAAGCTGGCGTGTCTACCAATTCCACCACCACGGCTTAATTCTTATTGAGGTACGTCGCTGTTGCTTACTGGCGCTACTGGAACGTCACTTATAATTGCTGGTTTTTCAGCATCTAAAATAACATCAGTTTCAGATTGCGTAGATAAGTTACCAAGCACTAAGCTTAAAGCAAAAAATACAACAGCAAGTATTGCAGTAACGCGAGTTAAAAAGTTACCTGAACCGCCAGCACCAAATACAGTATTTGAACCACCAGAACCAAAGCTAGCACCCATATCAGCGCCTTTGCCTTGCTGCATTAGAACGAATCCAATGATTGCAAGTGCAACAATTAAGTAAATAACAATAATAACTTCGTACATTTTAATACCTAAATCTCAAAAGGTTTAATATAGCTTTATCGAACATCCTTACCCGAGGTAAGGGACACATTACCTAAACATTAATGATTAATCATTAATTTAAGATAAGTGGTAAAGCGGAGGAGATATTATCTAACCTCCACCCCAGTTGCAAGCTGATTATTAAAAAAACAATGAATAAAAGGCTTTAGCACAAAACAACACCAGTTGCCGTATACTAATAAGCCTTAAACGTTCTCTCTACACAAGCTTAAAACGTCGCTTTAACTGCATCTGCAATTTTGTTCGCCAGCGCTAAAACATGTGTTTCATCTTCGCCTTCAACCATAACTCGAATAAGTGGTTCTGTTCCCGATTTACGTAACAATACACGACCACGATCTCCGAGTTCTTGTTCAACATCAACAACCGCTTGTTTTACAGATTCAGCTAGTAGCGGATCTGAATCACCACTAAAGCGAACATTCACTAATACTTGTGGGAATTTACTCATGCCAGAGCGTAATTCTTTCAGCGTTAATCCACTATTAACCTGTGCAGCTAAAACCAATAAGCTTGATACTATGCCGTCACCTGTCGTTGTATGATCCAGTGAAATAATATGACCTGAATTTTCACCACCGATACGCCAATCTTTTTCAAGTAGCATTTCAACAACATAGCGATCGCCAACTGCACTACGTGCAAAGGGAATTCCAAGTGCTTTAAGCGCAAGCTCTAAGCCCATATTCGCCATTAATGTGCCAACAACACCACCTTTAAGCTCACCGTTACGTAATGCATCACGTGCGATAATATAAAGTACTTCATCCCCGTCAATCACATAACCAGTGTGATCAACCATCATCAAGCGATCGCCATCACCATCGTAGGCAATACCAAGGTCAGCTTTTTCAGCAAGTACACGTGCTGCCAATGCAGCGGGTTCCGTAGCACCACAACCATCATTAATATTCAAGCCATTTGGGTTAACGCCAATCGTAATGATCTCTGCGCCCAATTCTCTAAATACACTTGGGGCGATGTGATAAGTTGCACCGTGAGCACAATCTAATACTATCTTCAGGCCTTTTAGACTGGCGCGTGATGGGAAGGTGCTTTTACAGTATTCAATATAACGGCCAGCAGCATCTTCAATACGTACCGCTTTACCAAGTTGTGCAGATTCAACACAAGTCAGTTCTTTTTCTAATTCCGCTTCGATCGCAAGTTCAACTTCATCTGGTAATTTTGTGCCGTTAGCAGAGAAGAATTTAATACCGTTATCATGGTAAGGGTTATGCGAAGCGCTGATCACGATACCGGCTTCAGCACGGAATGTACGAGTCAAATAAGCGACAGCAGGTGTCGGCATCGGCCCCATAAACGCAGCATCTAGACCAGCTGCAGATAGACCTGCCTCTAAAGCACATTCCAGCATGTAACCAGAAATACGCGTATCTTTACCGATAAGTACTTTCTTTGTGCCTTGCTGTGCAAGTACTTTACCTGCAGCCCAACCCAATTTAAGTGCAAATTCAGGTGTGATTGGCGCTTTACCAACAAGACCACGAATACCATCAGTACCAAAATACTTTCTTGACATATTTAATCCCTAATATTTTATTTTATATCCTGCTATACACTCAACTACGCTCTATTTTTAAAATAGATCATTATGCAAAATATATAGCATTCGTTATTTTATTAGCAGACACGATGTTTTTTAAGTTGAGCAACGATAGCTAAAGTATCTGCCGTTTCTCGTACATCATGTACACGAAATATATGAGCGCCATCTGTTGCAGCACTGTTTGCACATGCAAGACTGCCAGCCAAACGCTGAGATTCATTACACTGCAATAAGTTACCTATCATCGACTTCCGAGAAACGCCGATCAAAATAGGTAAACCGAATTGATGAAATGCAGGCGTATCAGCCAATAACTGATAATTTTGTTCTAATGTTTTACCAAACCCAAAACCAGGGTCGAGAATAATATTTTCACGTTTAATGCCAGCATTAACACAATCATCAATCCGCTGTTGTAAAAACGCGATAACTTCTGCTGTCACATCTTGATAAGAAGGTGCATCCTGCATGGTACTTGGTTGCCCCTGCATATGCATAAGACAAACTGGCACAGCTAATTCAGCCGCTGCCTGCAATGCACCCTCTTCCTGTAACGCTCTTACATCATTAATAATATGTGCGCCAGCAGCAATAGCTTGTCGCATCACTTGTGCTTTACTGGTGTCGATAGAAATCACGACGTCAAGTTCAGCCGCAATTAATTTGATAATAGGAATAACTCGTGCAAGCTCTTCTTCTAAAGTGACAGCACTCGCACCTGGTCGTGTCGATTCACCACCAATATCAATAATCTTTGCACCATCAGCAACCATCTTCTTAGCCTGCTGAAATGCAGCATCTAGACCGTGATACTGACCACCATCAGAAAATGAATCTGGTGTCACATTAAGAATGCCCATTACTGTCGGCTGACTAACATCAAGTAAACGAGATGTATTCATATTGGTCTTCAGCTGTAATTGCATAATCGTTTTTATCCCTAAAAAAAAACCCCGAGTTGCACTCGAGGTTTATTCTATCATGAATTAATAGCTAAAAAGTAATACCAAATAAGCTAGTGCTTATTCTGCATCTTTTTTGTCACTATCTTCTTCATTTACTTTTTCGTTTTCAACTTTTGGTTCTTTTTTAGTGTCTTTAGTTTTGTCACTGTCTACCGTACCGTAGCTTTCGCCCCAGTCAGCAGGAGCGCGTACTTCAACACGAGCCATTAAGTCATCAAGTTGTTTTGCGTCAATAGTTTCATATTTCATTAATGCATCTTTCATTGCATGCAAAATATCCATATTTTCACTTAACAACTTATACGAACGTTGATAGTTAGTATCCACTAAGAAGCGAATTTCATCATCGATTAGTTTCGCAGTATCAGCTGACATGCTTGCAGCTTGTGAGCCACCGCCACCAAGGAATACTTCACCTTGCTCATCAGCAAACTTCATCGGACCTAATTTTTCAGATAGACCCCATTGTGTAACCATCTTACGAGAGATATCCGTTGCACGTTCAATATCGTTTGAAGCACCCGTTGATACACTGTCTTTACCGAAGATAATTTCTTCAGCAATACGACCACCGTAAAGACTTGAAATCATGCTTTCTAGATGACGTTTTGAATGACTTACACGATCTTGTTCAGGTAAATACATCGTCACACCCAGCGCACGGCCACGTGGAATGATACTTACTTTATAAACAGGATCATGATCTGGTACTAAGCGACCAACGATTGCGTGACCAGCTTCATGATACGCTGTCATCGTTTTCTCTTCTTCGCTCATTACCATGCTCTTACGTTCAGCACCCATCAAGATCTTATCTTTAGCTTTTTCAAATTCAGCCATTGATACAGTACGCTTATTACTACGCGCAGCAAATAATGCAGCTTCGTTAACAAGGTTAGCAAGTTCTGCACCAGAGAAACCCGGTGTACCACGTGCAATCAATACTGTTTCAACGTCATCGCTGATTGGTACTTTACGCATATGTACTTTTAAGATCTGCTCACGACCACGGATATCAGGTAAACCAACTGTTACTTGACGGTCAAAACGACCCGGACGTAATAATGCAGGGTCAAGTACGTCTGGACGGTTAGTCGCAGCAATAACAATGATACCTTCATTACCTTCAAAACCATCCATTTCAACAAGCATTTGGTTTAGCGTTTGCTCACGTTCATCATGACCACCACCCATACCTGAGCCACGTTTACGGCCTACAGCATCGATTTCATCGATAAAGATAATACATGGAGATGATTTCTTCGCTTGCTCGAACATGTCACGCACACGAGATGCACCAACACCAACAAACATTTCAACGAAATCAGAACCTGAGATAGTGAAAAATGGTACTTTCGCTTCACCGGCAATTGCTTTCGCAAGTAATGTTTTACCAGTACCTGGAGAACCAACTAACAAGATACCAGTCGGAATTTTACCGCCAAGTTTCTGGAAACGACTTGGATCTTTTAAGTAATCAACCAATTCAGCAACTTCTTCTTTTGCTTCATCACAACCAGCAACATCAGCAAAAGTAGTTTTAATTTGGTCTTCACTCATTAAGCGTGCTTTACTCTTACCAAATGACATAGCGCCTTTACCGCCGCCACCTTGCATTTGACGCATAAAGAATACCCAAACACCAATCAGTAATAACATTGGGAACCAAGAGATGAAGATAGAAGTTAATAAACTCGCTTCTTCTTCAGGTTCACCGAATACTTTAACGTTATTATTTAACAGGTCATTTAATAACTGTGGGTCTTCCGCAGGTAAGAAAGTAACAAACTTCTGTCCGCCTTGGCTAACGCCACGGATAGTACGTCCATTAATCTTAACTTCGTTAACCTGTTTATTTCTAACTTGTTGCACAAACGAACTGTAATCTAACTGATTACTTGAATTATCATTTGGTCCGAAACTCTGAAATACTGACATTAATACGACTGCGATAACCAGCCATAAAATCAGATTTTTTGCCATATCACTCAAAATCTAGCCTCTCCGGGTCTTAAGTTCCCTGAAAAAAAACAGTTGATACACTCAATATATTCTAAATATAGACAGTTTAACAACAACTTACATTTTAAATTTATCATCCTGTGATCCTTACAAGTAAAATGCAAGGTTGCAGAACCCTTTGGATATTCTCTACTGTCTAATTAAATATATCAAGACTTGAACATTTATTAACATAATTAAATGCTTATTCATTACAAATCTGGATTTTATTCTTTTATAGCAACAGTGATTTATCCCTAGTAACCAGCCACGTTAATTTAGCCTTTGTAACCAGTTGCGACGATGAAAACTTCACGTGAACGAGCACGAGATGAATCCGGTTTTCTCGTTTTAACAACATTAAACATACTACGTACATCTTTCATGAATTGCTCAAAGCCTTCGCCTTGAAACACTTTGACCGCAAAACTGCCATTTGGTTTAAGTACTTCACGACACATTTCTAGCGCAAGCTCAACTAAATACATTGCAGCAGGTTGATCAACACCAATATTGCCACTCATGTTTGGTGCCATATCCGAAATGACAACATCAATCTGGCCATCACCTACTTTCGCAAGTAAAGCAGATAATACTTTCTCATCACGGAAATCACCTTGTAAGAAATCAACACCAGCAATTGGATCCATTGCTAAAATATCACAAGCAATAACACGACCTTTATCACCCAGTTGCTTTACAGCATATTGTGACCAACCACCAGGCGCAGCGCCAAGGTCAACAATATTCATACCCGGTTTTAATAATTTATCTTTTGCTTGAATTTCTTCAAGCTTAAAAGTCGCACGTGAACGCAACCCTTGTTTTTTCGCATCTTTAACATATTTGTCATTGTGATGCTCGTTAAGCCAGTTTTTAGAACTGCCCTTTTGGGTACTTTTTTTCTTCGGTGTCGGGGTCATCTGAAAGCCTGTTATTAATATTTTTTTAAACCATTACCATAATGGCATGGTATTAAGATGAAGATGAAGCTAAAATTACTCTTTTTCAACCCTAAGTAATAAGAAATTTAAAATATGGCATTAAGCAATAAACAAAAGCAACACCTAAAAGGTTTAGCACATTCATTAAAACCTGTCATCTTACTAGGCCAACACGGCTTAACAGAAGGTGTTATGGCTGAAATTGAAGTAGCGCTAGCACATCACGAATTAATCAAAATTAAAGTTGCGTCTGAAGACCGCGATCAAAAAGCATTAGTGATGGATACAATTGTAAAAGAAGCTAACGCAGAAAAAGTACAAAGTATTGGCCACACATTGGTTATTTACCGTACAAGTGATGAAAAGAAAATCATACTGCCAAAGAAATAATAGCTTTGTGAGTATCCAGCTGGGCAAGGAATCCCAGCTCGACTATACCCAGCGTTAAAACTGGGTCACAGACCACGGTAACAAGAGTCTGTCGTGCATATTGTGTGTCGCTAGTTAGATATATTCTACCGATACAATTTCAAATTCAATCGCGCCGCCTGGTGTCGTCACTGTCGCAACATCATCTACGCTTTTACCCACTAAACCACGTGCAATTGGCGAGTTAATTGAAATACGATTTTCTTTAATGTTAGCTTCATCATCACCAACAAGATTATAAGTGATCTCATCTTCTGTTTCAGTGTTATACAGTGTCACTGTTGAACCAAAAATAACACGACCGTTATTCGTGATTTTTGTCACATCAATAATCTGACTATTAGACAATTTCCATTCGATGTCTTGAACACGGCCTTCGCAGAACCCTTGCTCTTCACGTGCTGCGTGATATTCAGCATTTTCTTTTAAATCGCCATGTTCGCGCGCTTCAGCAATTGAATTCACAATTTCAGGACGACGAACTGTTTTAAGATGTTCTAGTTCTACACGTAAGTTCTCTGCACCACGCGCAGTCATCGGAATCATATTACTCATAGTATTTTAATAACCTTTTAATCAATTCATTACCATTGCTGCATGTTAGTCAGCGTTAATGATGTTTACAATTATAATGCATCTATTGTAATACGAATATGACGATAGTTCACCTTATTCAAACTATTAAGCACATTTTATCTGATTATTGAGATCTATATTTATCGCGTAAAAGCACGAGAAGAAAGCCATTAAACAATGATAAACAAGTGCTTTTAAATAGACTTGAGTTAAGTTGCAAGTAGAATGGCTAAAAGCTA
The DNA here is from genome assembly GCF_018219155.1 of Moritella sp. 24. Classification (NCBI taxonomy): domain Bacteria; kingdom Pseudomonadati; phylum Pseudomonadota; class Gammaproteobacteria; order Alteromonadales; family Moritellaceae; genus Moritella; species Moritella sp. 24. The sequence goes on from NZ_CP056123.1 coordinate 3,804,951, forward strand.
CTTTCTATTGCCAAATCACACTCAATTATCCAGTAAAAAACATAGGGCATTGATAAAACCGCTGCACACCGGAGGAATACAGCGACTAATCAACACTTCGAAGCCGCAAGAGCACCAAACAGCTAAAAACCACACTTTTCTCATAAAAAGGTAGCCAAGCGGATAAAAAATGTGCATAATGTATCCAATCCAATAAAAAAAGGGCATTATCATGAAAGAATTCGTCGCAGTATTTACAGTTTTAACTACTTTAGCTATCACAAGTGGTGTATTACCATCAATTGCTAGCCTATAGTTTTAGAAAACCCTAAAACAGCATGGAAAAGTTTGTCGTTATATAACATTTGTTTTATAAGTAGGCGAAAACTTCTCTATGCTGTTTTTTGATGTCTGTACATAACCTACTTTTTATCACTTCCCTTATTATTTCATCCGAAAGCATCTATTCATCAAACTAAAAAAAACGCCGCCATTTATTCAAATTTTATTTATATTCTGCAACTTTATTTGTTAGAACTTCGATGTAGCTAAAAGAAATCATTTTCTCTATCCGTATACTCTGCACTTCTTAAACATGAGTACTATAGACAGGATTAATAAGCTTACTAATGATAAACATGGATATTATTTATTTACTCGATCTCGCGGGTACTGCCGTTTTTGCAATATCAGGCGTGCAAGTCGCAGGGCAGATGCGTATGGACCCATTTGGTGCGACAGTATTGGCTGCGGTAACCGCAGTTGGCGGCGGAACGATACGTGATGCCGTTTTAGATGTTGGTCCCGCATTCTGGGTTCATGATCCAGTTTATCTGTTCGTTATTATTCTGACCTCCTTGTTAACGATCTTATTTGCGAATCGTAATCACCGCATGCCACCGATACTATTACCACTTGCTGATGCAGCAGGTTTAGCCTTATTCACCGTAATCGGTACGCAAAAAGCGTTAGCTTATGGGGCACCTGGAATGACAGCGGTTGTCATGGGCGTTATCACTGGTGTCGCTGGCGGTATTATACGAGACCTACTGGCAAGCCGCGTACCTATGGTATTACAGAAAGACATCTATGCGACCGCTTCAGTGCTGGGAGGCGTGGTTTATACAGGTTCTCTCGCTATCGGTATAAGCGAAGGTTTAGCGATGCTACTCGCCATGACTGGCGTATTTACACTACGTATGGCAGCAGTACACTGGCATTTACGTTTACCGATCTTTGTTTTAAAGCATCATCGCTCTTAACTATTAACTATTAACTATTAACTATTAATAGTAGTTCAGTTTCTCTCATTATAAAAAAGGCCCATTATGACATTAATCATAACGGGCCTTTTTATTTATAAATACTCAATGATGAACATTTATTTATACAATTGTATTTACCTGATTAAGCAAGTGTAATACGTGCAAACTTACGCTTACCAACTTGATATACAGCTGTACCAGCTGTAGGAACAAATCGTGTATCTTCTACTTTATCACCATCAATTTTAACAGCGCCTTGCTTGATCATGCGCATCGCTTCTGATGTACCTGATACAAGTCCAGCTTCTTTTAATAAGTTAGCAATAGCCATTGCATCACTTACTGCAAAATCAAATTCTGGCATTTCATCTGGGATCGCATTTTTTGAAAAACGCTGAGTGAAATCATTATGTGCACTTTCTGCTGCAGCTTCGTCATGGAAGCGAGCAATAATTTCTTTTGCTAATGAGATCTTAACATCACGAGGGTTCACTGCATTCGCCGCGATATCAGTCTTGAATTTTTCAATTTCAGCTAATGGACGGAATGATAATAACTCGAAGTAGTTCCACATCAAGTCATCAGTAATAGACATGATCTTACCAAACATCTCATTTGGTGAATCAGTTACACCAATGTAGTTGTTCGCTGATTTAGACATTTTCTTCACGCCATCAAGACCAACAAGCAGTGGCATCATGATAACAGTCTGTGGTTTTTGACCTTCTGCTTTTTGTAATTCACGACCCATTAATAGGTTGAATTTTTGATCTGTACCGCCAAGTTCAACATCAGATTTTAGTGCAACTGAATCATAACCTTGTAGTAATGGATACATGAATTCATGGATCGCAATACCTTGACCTGATGCATAACGTTTTTTGAAATCATCACGTTCTAACATACGCGCAACGGTTTGCTGTGATGCCAAACGGATCATGCCCGCAGCACCTAATTCATTTAACCACGTAGAGTTAAACTCAATGCGTGTTCTTTCTTTGTCTAAAATCTTAAACACTTGGTCTGTATATGTTTTTGCGTGTGCAAGTACATCTTCACGAGTCAGCGGTGGACGCGTTGTATTTTTACCTGACGGGTCACCTACAGTCGCAGTGAAATCACCAATCAAGAAAATCACTTCATGACCAAGATCTTGGAATTGACGTAACTTGTTTAAGATAACAGTATGGCCTAAATGTAGATCTGAACCTGTTGGATCAGCACCTAATTTAATTCTTAGCGGACGACCTTCTTTTAACTTAGCAATCAGTTCTTCTTCAACTAAGACTTCTTCTGTACCACGTTTAATTTCGCGTAACGCATCATTGATTTGCGTCATAATATTAAGCTCCACACTTATTACCTATATATAATAACTCTATACTACTGGATAGCGTCACAATTGAAAACCGTTGCACAAGGGCAATACTGCTAATTTAATGATAATTTTTTTGCACAGACCTTACTATTTGTTAGAATATGATACTTATTTTTTAATTATCACAAGGTAGTGTTTTCTTATGTCATTCGGTAACCGTTTTAAGCAATTACCAAAACAGCACCGAACGTTCATTTTGATTATCTTCGGTTTAATCATGTCACTGCTGTTACTGCCTGTATCCACCAGCGCGCCGCAATCATCAGATGAAGAATCTTTCTATATATATCAAGTTGGCGATCGTTACAGTTTAAAACTACCTCCCCTAATTTCGAGCGAAAATAAGCCAGTTAAATCACAATTAACCAGTGAAGAGATAATTGTTAGATCTGGCGATAATCTGTCACTCATCGGTAAACGTGGCAATTTATCAACAAAAACCATTTATGAAATAGACCGATTATCATCGGCTAAACGCTTACGTAGTATTTACCCTGGACAAAAGCTAACCATAACAACTGATAACAAAGGCGAATTTGTTGAATTAATTTACCCTTACCGTGCGACAGAGTCGTTATATATCAATAAAACGGCTGATGGATACAATACAAAAATAGTTAAAAACCAAATTGAGATAAGAGAACAATTCGCACGCGCAGATATCACTAGTAATTTCTGGAATGCGGGTGTAAAAGCCGACATGCCACCTAAACAAATCATGAACTTAGCTACCATATTTGGTTGGGATATTGATTTTGCCTTAGATATTCGAGCTGGCGACAGTTTTGCGGTTATTTATGAAACGCAATTCATTGATGGTGAGTTTGTATCTACTGGTAATATTCTTGCCGCAGAGTTCATCAATCAAGGCGATAAATTCCAAGCGGTTCGTAACAAAGATGGTAGCTATTACACACCATCTGGTCGCTCTATGCGTAAAGCCTTTCTACGCGCACCTGTAAACTTCAAATACATCAGTTCTAGCTTTAACCGTAATCGTCGCCATCCAGTAACAGGCAAAGTACGTGCCCATAATGGTATTGATTACGCAGCAAGAACCGGCACACCGATTGTTTCAGCTGGTGATGGCAAGGTGATTGCATCTGCCTATAATCGCTTTAACGGTAATTACGTCTTTATTAAGCATAACTCTAATATCGTAACTAAATACCTACACATGAACAAACGCAGTGTTAAGAAAGGACAACGTGTTAAACAGAACCAGAAAATTGGTACTGTTGGCGCAACAGGTCGTGTGACAGGCGCTCATTTACATTATGAATTTTTAGTTAACGGTAAGCATAAGAATCCAAAAACGGTATCACTACCAAAAGCGGATTCATTACGTGGTAGTGAGAAAACGAAGTTTGTTTCTGACGCTAAAATCATCATGGAACAATTGGAAAGTAATGCCAAGTTATACACATTAATTGGACAATAGAGATAAACAACCAACTTTAAGGAGCACCAATGCCAAGCAAGCGTGAGTTATATATCGGACTGATGTCTGGAACAAGCATTGATGGTATTGATGCTGCCTTAGTTGCATTTGAAAATGGTCAGTGCCAACTGATTGCGCAACACTTACAACCGATGTCAGCCAAACTGACGACAGAATTACATCAATTATGCAGCCCAAGCAATGATGAAATAAGCACGCTTGCAACGGTCGAGCAACCACTTGCAACAGCTTTTGCACTGGCTACCGAACAATTGCTAGCTAAAACGCAATATACAGCCAATGACATCACAGCCATTGGCTCTCATGGTCAAACCATACGTCATCACCCTGAGCACCAATTTACCTTACAAATCGGTGATGCCAATATACTGGCCGCATTAACAAATATTGATACTGTTGCTGATTTCAGACGCAAGGATATGGCACTAGGAGGCCAAGGCGCACCGCTAGTACCCGCTTTTCATCAAGCTGTTTTTCAACACTCAACAATTACACGCGCCATTGTTAACATTGGCGGGTTAGCCAACATCACTTACTTGCCAAGTCTGCAGCATGATCAACCCATTGTCGGCTATGATACAGGGCCCGGTAACACCTTACTTGATGCTTGGTTTACCGCTCATAATGACAGTGACAGCCATTATGATGTTGATGGTCAATGGGCTAATTCAGGGACGGTTATCGAATCCTTACTCACACAACTATTACAGCATTCGTATTTTGCGTTAAGCGCGCCTAAAAGCACCGGTCGTGAGTTATTTAATTTAGCCTGGTTGCAAGATTATTTAGACACAATCACTGCTGAATATTCAGATGCGGATGTGCAGCGCACTTTAACGCGCTTTACTGCAGTATCGATTGTAAATGAAGTGAATAAATTAATGGTAAGCGATGACATCATTACCAATAGCGAAGTGTATATTTGTGGCGGAGGAGCTTCAAATCCATTATTAATGTCTGATTTAGCACGCTTGTTACCAAATAGTCCTGTCATGACCACTACTGAGATTGGTATTGATCCCAATTGGGTTGAAGCGATTGCATTTGCTTGGTTAGCCAAACAGCACGTCCATAAATTACCGGGAAATTTACCCGCGGTAACAGGAGCAAGTCGCTTAGCCATATTAGGCGCTTTCTATCCAGCAGCTTGATCGTATCGATAGATCGTCGTTTAACAAAAACTGGATTCATCAATTTTCAGATAAAAAAATAGAGCCATAAGGCTCTATTTTTACAACAATGATTACAGCACTCGGTGCTATATTAGCAATTAAGCTTGTGTATCAATTGTTGGTGCTGGCGTTGCAGTCGCTTTTGAGATCATAACCATAGCTGGACGAATTAAACGACCATTTAGTTCATAACCTTTTTGCATCACAGTAATCACTGTATTTGGTTCAACGTCAGCACTTTCAATCATGCTCATCGCCTGATGTAACTCAGGGTTGAATTTTTCACCTTCAGGATTAACTGATTTAACACCAAATTTTTCTAATGCTGATTCTAGTGATTTAGCCGTTAGCTCAATACCTTCAATCAATGGAAGTAGTGTTTCATTTGTTTTATCAGCATGCAGTAAACCACGTTCCATGTTATCAATAACAGGTAGTAGTTCATTCGCGAATTTTTCTAATGCGAATTTTTTTGCTTTATCAACATCAATCGCAGCACGGCGACGAACATTATCAGCATCTGCTTTTGAACGTAATGCAGCATCTTTAAATTCAGCTGCTGATGCCGTTGCTTTTGCTAATTCAGCTTCTAATGCAGCGATACGAGCCGCAGACTCATCAACTTCTACTGCCGCTTCTTCAACTACAGTCTCTTCAACTGTAACGTCTTCAACTACAGGCTGCGCTTCAGTTTCTGTTACTAACTGCTCTTCAACTTGCTTTTCAGCCTGTACTTTTTGCTCTTCGCTGCTCATTACTTTCTCCGACATTCAATTCAGCATACTCAATAGTAGTACGCTATATTACAATTAATGGGTTATACCGAAATATAATGGGGATCCTAACACGAGATTCAAGTCGAATTCATCTCAAGTTATCCTCTACTGCAAAAATAGTGCTAAATAAGGGCCGATACATAATTAATTAAGAAGTATTTAGACTTTGAATCTTGAAGTAGCTTGAGTATATACTGAATCTATACTTACTTAGTGGAATCAAGGCAATGAAGAGAGAGTTCAAAACCATCGGGTTAATCGGAAAACCCAAGCATCCAGAAACAACGAAGACCCTTATTGCCCTGCATAATTTTTTAACCGAACACGCATATAACGTGATTGTTGATAGTCGCGTATCGCAAGATCTCAATATGGATAATATTGCCTCGCGCCCACTCATGGATTTAGGTGAAGAAGCTGACCTTGCCATTGTCGTTGGTGGTGACGGTAATATGTTGGGTGCTGGCCGTGTACTATCTCGCTTTGATATCGCAGTTATCGGGGTTAACCGTGGTAATTTAGGTTTCCTAACTGACCTTGATCCTGAAGGGTTTGATGAACATTTGTTAAGCGTACTTAAAGGCGATTATATTTCAGAAAAGCGTATCTTATTAAATACGTCGATCTATCGCTATGGCATGTTAAAAGCAACAAACTTAGCCTTTAATGAGACTATATTACATCCCGGTAAGATCCCTGCAATGATCGAGTTTGAAGTCTATATTGATAATAGCTTTATGCTAAGTCAACGTGCTGACGGTTTATTGGTGTCAACTCCTACGGGTTCAACTGCTTATTCATTATCTGCTGGCGGGCCAATCCTTTCGCCAAGCTTAGAAGCGATCACATTAATGGCTATGTTCCCGCACACACTATCAAGCCGCCCAATTGTCATAAATGCAAATAGCACAGTTAAATTAGTTGTTTCACCAAATAATGAAGAAAACATGATGGTGAGTTGTGATGGTCACGTGCACATTGGTGTACTACCGGGTGATGAAATTATCATCAAACGTGATAAAAATCACCTCAATCTTATCCACCCTAAAAGCTATGATTATTTTAATGTTTTACGTGAAAAGCTTGGCTGGGGCAGTAAATTATTTTAGTTTGAACACTGTTCTATCAAGGCTTAACTCAATGTTAAGCCTTGTCACTTCTCTACCCTGTACTTTGATCACAAATTGAAAATAAACCCCGCAACTAAAAGCAAAGTATTTACACTTATGGGTGAGCAGATATATACTGTATATAAAACCAGCCTGATAAAATAAACAGGGTACAGCATGCTAACGCAACTCACTATTCATAATTTTGCTATCGTTAAATTTTTAGAACTTGAACTGAAGTCAGGTATGACTACCGTAACGGGTGAGACAGGTGCGGGTAAATCAATTGCAATTGACGCGCTTGGTCTCGCTTTAGGATCTCGCGCAGATGCCAGCACGGTAAGACCCGGTGAGAAGAAAGCGGAAATCAGTGCAATATTTACAGTTGAAGCAAGTTCCCTCGCCTACAAATGGTTAGTCGAACACGAATTAAATAATGACGATGAATGTATCCTGCGCCGAGTCATCACCGCAGAGGGTCGTTCTAAGGGCTATATCAATGGTATCCCTGTTCCCTTACAACAACTTAAATCATTATCACAATTTTTGGTTCAAGTTCATGGTCAGCATGCACACCAAACCTTATTAAAACCAGAGGTTCAATTAGCAATTCTTGATGGCTATGCCAGCCATACCAAATTACTCACAAATGTACGAGATAGCTATCGACACTGGCATGATTTAGCGAATGAAGAAAAAAAGTTATTACAAAATCAGCAGCAGCGCGCAGCAAGACAACAGCTATTACAATACCAAGTATCAGAACTAAATGAATTTGCGCTTGCCGATGGTGAATACAGCCAAATTGAAGCGGAACATCGATTATTAGCAAACAGCACCGAGTTAGTGCAAGAGTGCATGAGCAGTGTTGATGCCTTGTATGAAAATGAAAACAATGCAATCTGCAGCATGTTGCAAGTGGTGACTCATCGCTTAGAAAACCTGCTAGATATGGACCCGAAATTAAAAACGATCACGGATACATTACAAGAAGCAGTCGTACTGGTTGAAGAAGCAGGTAATGAACTGCGTAGCTATACCGACAATCTAGACCGTGATCCAGAGCAATTTGAATACCTCGATGAACGTTTGGGTAAAGCCTTAGAACTGGCGCGCAAGCACCAAGTCTCTGCGGATCAGCTTGCAACACATCATCAAATGTTAAAATCAGAGTTAGATAACATTGCAGGCGATGATGAACGTATTGAAAGTATCAAACTAGAGCTAGAAGAGTCACAAACTAAGTATCACCAGCAAGCAGAGAAACTGTCTGCTAGTCGCCTAAAATACGCAAAACAGCTAAACAAACTGATCACAGCAAGCATGCACGAACTCAGCATGGAAAACGGCTGTTTTGAAATAACATTAGAGAACGATGAACACAAAGCGCCAAACCCACACGGGTTAGATAATATTAACTTTTTAGTATCAACGAACCCAGGGCAGCCATTGCAAGCATTGGGTAAGGTCGCTTCAGGTGGTGAATTATCACGTATAAGCTTGGCGATTCAAGTGATCACTGCGCAGAAGATCTCAACACCAACGTTAATTTTTGATGAAGTAGATGTGGGTATCTCAGGGCAAACAGCATCCATCGTAGGTAAATTACTTCGTCAACTCGGTGATAAAACCCAAGTCATGTGTGTTACCCATTTACCGCAAGTCGCATCAAAAGGTCATCAGCAAATGTTTGTGAGTAAAACCACCGACGGTAAAACTACTGAAACCTGCATGAAAGCGTTAAACCAAGAAAAACGTATTGAAGAGCTCGCTCGTTTACTTGGTGGCGATAAAATAACGGCATCAACACTGAGTAATGCCGCTGAAATGTTAGTTTAACCCCTCATAACAAAGATAATGCAGGGAACTAATCCCTGCTTTTGTCTTCTAACCAGCGTAACCTTAGTCAGTCGGCTAAATACATCGATTTACTTCACTCGTCAGGCGAGTTATTATTTACCTATCTATATGGACTTAATTAGCAAAATACTTATGCGCTTAAAACACTTACTTATTGCAGGCTTGGCTATCTTTAGTTTATCGGGCTGCTCAATTCTTGAAAAACTGGTTTATAAAATTGATATCCCACAAGGTAACTATGTTGAGGATAACCAAGTAGACAAATTACGTGTTGATATGACTAAAGAACAAGTGACGTTTGTACTTGGTAGTCCAATGCTAATTGATTCGTTCAATCATGATGTTTGGAATTACTTGTACCGCTTCAAAACAGGTCGTGGTGAAGTAACAACCAAAGAATTGGTATTAACGTTTGAAGGGAATAACTTGAAAACAGTGATCGGTGATTATCTACTAAACCCTGATTTTTCAACGCCGCTTGATCGATAAAATCAAACTGACGAATACTGGATAATAAAAATCACAGCTCAAATTAGCGGTGATTTTTATTATCGTAGCAATAACGATTATCTTATTTTCTGGCCGGTTTTTTCATGAAGTCGTCCATCTTCTTTGGCTTTTTCAGCGCGACGCTTACGCATCTCTTTTGGATCAGCAGTTAACGGTCGATAAATTTCAACACGCTCACCATCTTCAACGACGGTATCAAGCTTAATTAAACGGCTGTAAATACCCAGCTTATTTTTTTGTAATTCTATTTCAGGATATTTAACTAATATTCCTGATTGTTCTATCGCTTGTTGTGCTGTCGCACCTTGCTCTAAGCTTACCGTAAACGTAATTTGTTCTTTCGGTAATGCATAGATGACTTCCACATTAATGTTGGTCGACACCATAAACCTCTTTTGCACGGTCTGTAAAAGATTGCACCATATTATTCACTAAGTCAGAAAAAATACGGCCGAAAGCAACTTCAACTAATTTACTGCTAAATACAAATTCTAAATCAAGTGTTACTTTGCACGCGGTTTCATCCAACGCTTTAAACGTCCAACCACCGGTTAGTTTTTTAAATGGTCCATCAACAAGATCCATTTTCACTTCTTGCCCAGGTGTAAGCGTATTCTTCGTTGTGAACGTTTTACTGATACCTGCTTTTGCAACATCAACTGCTGCAATCATTTCATTATCATGCTCATCTAAAATTCGAGTACCAGTACAGCCAGGTAAGAAATTTGGGTATGCATCGACATCGTTAACTAAATTAAACATTTGGTCAGCGCTATACATTAACAGTGCGCTTCGCGTTATCCGTGGCATACGAGTCCCTATATTCAAAACAATAAAATAGCTTAATACTGTGCGTAATAGTCACATCAGTAATTATAAGCAGGCAACTTTAGCATTTATCTATATAAAATTCATTTGTTATTCCCAGCAAAGTAAGACAAGTACTAGGATAAAATTCGATTTTGTTATAAGATTTATAACATTAAATTCCGTCAATGATGGGTGCATAAAGATAAATTATGGCTAAGAAAAAACCAAAAAACAGCGAAAACACCATCGCGAGAAATAAAACAGCAAGTTTCGAATATAAAATCGAAGATCGTCTGGAAGCAGGACTAGAACTCCAAGGTTGGGAAGTTAAATCATTACGTGCCGGTAAAGTAAATATTACCGAGAGTTATGTATTTATTAAAAACGGTGAAGCATTTATGTCTGGTGCGCAGATCATGCCACTAGATACTGCATCTACACACGTAGTTTGTAACCCGACGCGTATTCGTAAATTATTATTAAACAAGCGCGAGTTAGAAGTACTGGCAAGTAAAGTAGAACGCCAAGGTTATACGATTGTTGCTACATCAATGTACTGGAAGCAAGCGTGGGTTAAGCTCAACATTGGTCTTGCTAAAGGTAAAAAAGAGCACGATAAACGTTCAGATGTTAAAGATCGTGAATGGAAAATAGACAAAGAACGTATGATGAAACACAAAGTTCGTTAATTTGTTGCAATTCTACACTAAAGGCGTAGAATTTTAGTTCTGGGGTCGATTTAGGATTCGACGAGATTCACGAAACCCTAGGTGCATGTCGAGGGGCGGTTGGCCTCGTAAAAAGCCGCACTGTTATAGTTGCAAACGACTCTAACTACTCTCTAGCAGCTTAGGCTAGCTAGCCATCGTTCGGAACCCTGCCTGAGGGTCTCTGATATTGTATGGTCATTAAATATCAGGATCGCGTGGACTCTTCGCTCGTAGAGAAAGCGCTAAACACAATCGAGCACGCTTTTGTTCGGCCTGTCACTCGGCTTCGCATAAAGTTAAATTAATAGAGATGACTAAACATGTAGTACCGCGGATGTAGGTTTTTCGGACGGGGGTTCAACTCCCCCCGACTCCACCAAACGCAAGTTAGAACGGCACCCTCCTAAGTGTCGCAGCCCATTGAATGGTTTGATTCAATGGGCTTTTCTTTGTCTAAAATTTAACAAATTAATTCATAACTTATTGTTATATATGACAATTTACATATGAGGTAATAATGAAACATTTAAAGCTAATCATCTTTCTTTGCCTGTTAAATCAAGGTTGTAGCACCAAAAACAACCTACCGATTAACCAGCCAACGAGTAATATCCAATCTTTTGCCCCTGCCAGCGTTGAAGATGCAACAGTAGATCAACCAATTAGTGTTGATGACTTGGATACACCACAAATTGATGCAAGCGATATCGTTGATGAAAAGGGCGAGAAATTAGAAGAGCCTAAAACAGAAGAACAAAGTGGTGAAATCAGAAATATGTCTGACACTAGCGACTTTATGCCAGAGCAGCGTACTTATTGGATGTAGGTTCTAGTGCGTAAAATGAGTCCATGCCCCACAAAGCATGGACGCATACTCTTTGCTTAAAACAGGTTTAGCAGGAAGAAAGGTGTTTTTTTCATAATGAATAGAGGGATCGCTCCGCGAGTTCCGCCAGATTAAATCTGCTATTTACTCCAATTACGTGCAATGGCTTATATCTGAACAGGTTCAGATTGATTACAAAACCACTCAATACCCCGATGATCACATTCACTATTTGATCAATCAAAATCCAAATTTGATCTGTTTGTTTTTATACCCGAGTATCATTATCAATATAAGCTAGAGGCCTAAACCTCTAGCTTATCGTGTTTTCGTTACTCAGCCTTCGTCCTCAAATCACAATAAGCTAGTGGGAGCTTACGCCAAAATAGGCAAACCGATTAATTATTCGCTAAGCTTAGAATTCGATGAGACGAAAAAACATTACGTTAATATACTCAAGCGCAATGTGTATTCAATTATTTTTTGTTAATCGTAGTAGCAGCAACGTGTATTCATATGAAAATAAAAGCATATTTAGAGCAGGTTATTATGAAATTAATGAATTCCATTTTCAGCATTATTTTACTTTGTTTTAGCGGGAGCTGCATCGCAGCCGGTAATGAAACCAATCAATCATTCAGCAAAGCAAAGAAAGACCTAGAACAAACTGTTTACCAAGATCATCGAGAAACGATTTATTGTGCTGCGGTGTTCGATAATAAGAAAAATATAGCCGTTCCAGTCGACTTAAAAACTGAAAAGCATAAAACACAAGCCAAACAAATGGAGTGGGTGCATGTTGTTCCAGCCGAAAACTTTGGGCGTTCATTTAGTGAGTGGCGTAGTGGTAATCGGGGATGTGTAGACAGAAAAGGTATGTCATTTAAGGGGCGTAAATGTGCCGAAAAGATAAATACTGAATATCGTTACATGCAGGCGGATATGCACAATCTGTTTCCGGCTATTGATACTGTTAATGTGATACGCAGTAATTACAATTTCGCCATGTTGCCAGCTGCTAAATCAGAGTTAGATAGTTGTGATATGAAGATCGATAATCGAAAAGCAGAACCCCCGATAAGTTCACGCGGTCGGATTGCTCGGACTTATATATATATGGATCAAACTTACCCTAGTTACACCATGAGTAAAAAGCAGCGCCAATTAATGAATTTATGGGATAGAGAACATCCGGTGTCAACTTGGGAATGCAAGCGAAATAGAATGATTTGGGAATTACAAGGAAATCCGAATCGGATCGTTGAGAGACGTTGTCTGTTATTATGGATGTAGTTACTCGACTACATCCATAATATTAATAGCCATCTTTATAATACAATCAAGAACATAATTATTGATTGTTGGGCAGTTTCTAGAGTCACTCTTCTTATAGCTTATTTTTCACCACTAACTTAGAACTTTCCCGTCATTGGCAACGACCAATAGACAATTAAACTATAAATAACAAGTGCTAATCATAGGCTTGTTGGCATACGCCATCACACGTTCTGACTAAACGAACCGTTAACTTCTCGTTATTTGATAAGGTATATAATAATCCATTTTGAAATTCAATTTGCCACGCTTTCTCTCCATTACTATTACTCGGTGTACTAGACCAAGACTTAGACACTGCAGGCAATAACGGGTGGTTTATGAAAACGGATTTATTTAAGCTAGGTTCTTCACAAGCTGTTTCAATAATACTATAAAGTTCTTTTATATCAGGTAATCGCCAATCGGTATGATTACTACTTTCCCTATTAAACACCTTGGCCTCCGCTAATGCTTCCCACCAAGTAAAATACCTCACACTTCCCACATTACAACGCGAACCGACGAGTCCACTAACACAAATTTGCCACTCTAATCGTGTGGCTTTATCAAATACAGTACCATCACTATTTCGGATGTAACGTCCAGTAGGTGTCGAAGTTTCGGCATTATCATTACAACGTTGCTCTAATCCTTTAACTGATATCGATGTAGTTAATAACAATATTGTACTAACAAGGTAAAGTGTATGAGACACTAGGCGGGTATTCATCATTATATCCTTTTTATGATTACGACTATTTTATTCCACGCGACTATTACGCACTAATCGAACAGCCCTTGGCATGCGAGTCAAGTTACCTTGAATATTGCCATACAAGAAATTAACCATCCAAGCTGAATCCAAGTCGTCAATATCAATATCCGCAGTCCAATAATAATCATTTTGGGTATAGGGAAAAAATGCAGTTTCAATTGCAGGCACATCGTGCGAATAATTAACAATACTTTGTAGTTCTAAGCGTGTAGGTAAGCGCCAATCATTGTAACCACACCAATTTAATTGATTCATAACAAGCGTGAATTTCTCAGTGTCACAGTGACTACTATCAATACAAATACCACCATTTTCAGCCACTCCATGCCCCTCAAAGTCAGCATCACTCGACCTAAACCAAGAGTAACTATAATCTGCATCGTTAATACTGCCCTTACCAATCGCAGATTTAACTTCCCACATCAGTTCAGTATGATTATCTAAGACGCAAGACCACTCCATAGCATCATTGGTAATAACAGAGCCTTGTGTTCCAATTTTTGTAAAATCTAATGATTGCTCTTGACGAATAGAATTATCATTTAAGCTTAGTCCTGCAGGGTTTAAATTAAACCGTATAGCATAATCAGGCAAAAATGCCCCTCCACCAGTGCCCGGATAACTATTTCGCTCAACGTTACTATCGCTGCCATTAGGGCAGCCAACGAGTAATGAGATACTCAGAAATACTATTAAATACTGCATAAATACACGCCAAAAGAGTAACTTATATAGAAGTTTAGATTACAAATGTCGATTTAAACCAAAAAACAATCACAATTAATAGTTTGATTAGAAATCATAATTATTGATAACTGGAAAGTATCTAGAATTACTATCCTTATAATTTATTTTTCACAGCTAACTTGAAACCGCCCACAAGTGAATAGCCTAGCCCTAAAATCACAATAAGCTAGTGGGTGCTGACGCCAGTAGTGATTCATCCAATGTAAAATCATCCCCATCACGTTCAACATCATTCGCTTTATCATCTTCCTTGCACGTTACTATCCGCGAACTAGCTTGATAACTGAGTTTATAAATGCACTCCGTTAATGTCTTTGTTGTATAACCAACTTCGTTTAAATCTTCGTTGGTGGTCTTAAACATTAAGTGACCATCTTTATATACATCAAAATAAATCAGGTATAAAAAATCTTCGGGCGTGAGCTGCTGTTCTGTTCGGTTGTATTTCACTTGTTTGGTAAATCCTGTAACGTAAAAATCAAAACCGATTAAAGGCTCTGGCTCAATATCAACAACTTCATCAATAACCGCACTGCTATCATTACTATTAATAGAATCAGTATTCGTCCCAGTAACCACTGCGCTTTCGTCAATAGAAACGTCATCAACTGAATGAACTTGTTCACTGCCTTGTTGAGTACCGGTACTCGATGGATTATCGTCACGACCAAACGCAAACCATATGAAATAAGCCAGAATGGATAATAGAAACACCACAGCAATAACGAACTTAGGGCTTTGAAATGGGCTAGTCCCCTTGCCGCTTTTGTTGTTTTTACCTGTTTGTGTTGATTTGTAGAGTTTGAATACATCAAGTGGGATCTTCCTTCTTTTGACTTGTTCACCTTTCTTCGGAGATAAACCGCGTTCAAGTGGGTTATGTTCGTGGGTTCTTGGGCGTCTTTGGAAATATGGCATTGGTGCGAAATCAAAAGACTTGTGACTGACAGCCTGTTCGGCCACCGAACGAATAAGATTATGTACTTTGGTAATGTCGGGCGTGCAAACCAAAATGTCCCAATTAAATTTACGGTGACGCATTAACGCATCTTTAATATTTCGGGGATAACGAATATGGCCGTTATCATCTGTTTCAGTTAACCCAAGATCATCGGTGTATCCATCCGGCTTAATATCACTCACCACATTTATCGCATACTCACGTAATGATGCAGGTAAAGACTCAACGGCTTTAATAATATCTATCGTGTTGGGTTCACCATCTAAGCTGACGTTAAACTCTTTTAATTCCGTTCTATCTTTATCGCTGTAAAGATTCTGCACTTCATCAATCAGCAGTAATGCGCCCGCTGGCAACCAATGAAACCAGCGTGCAAGTACATCAACACCCGCTTGGTTTAATGTGGAAATACGCCACAACTGCGCTGACTCAGGAAACTTTTCACCAACTGCCTTTTCAATGGTATCTAAATCAAAAAGTCCCTCGATGTTAGTGACAACACAACGACCAGCCCGTAACGCTGGCAGCATTTCAAACCAAAGTGCGGTTGATGTTTTATAAGAACCTGGGTTCCCATGAAATATAAAAGAAGCCATGAATATCCTTATAGATAGCTAATAACGAATCGGGCGATATACGCCTCAACAATTAAATTAAACGCATTGAATATATTCATCTTCACCGCTGCGTGGCGAATGTCGGCTGGCAGCTGCCCCGCGAATGTTTCGACCATTTGCACGATGCCAAAATCTGACACAATTAATTTCGCTACAGTGAAACCTGTTTGCATGGCGTAGATAGTCGTTTTAATTTGTGCATAGATAAGCAACTCAAAAAAATACGCCATTGCCCTATCAATCAGGTTAGGCACATCATCAAAGAAGAATGTAGTGACATTCGTTGCCAGTGCATCGACAGTCGAAAATATCTCACCAAATGACCAATCATTCGCAAATGCAGATGGGGTGAATAAAACAAACGTGATTAGAATTAATTTTTTGAACATACGATCACCAATGCAGACATTGAAGCTAATAACATGACGATGACACCGATCTCACCATAGTATTTAGACCATGTAGTTAAAGGGTTAGGCACAGCAATAGACATTCCCGCTACGCTAATATTAAAGCCAACATCCGATTGCGCAGAACTCGATACAGATACGGTAAAAGATTTTTTTAAATCCTTAATATTAGAATCAATACCATCGGTAAGTGCTTTATCTAACGCTGCGATTTCATCTTTTAATTCGTCTTTCTTATCGCTAGAGAACAAACTATTAATTAAAGATTTATCTACATCATCAATATTAACTTTCCCCATTCCACTATCTTCGGGTTCTGGGTCTGGTTCGGGAGCAGGTTCTTTGGGTTTAAGTTCATCGAGCTTATTACCAAGACCACCAAGCGAAGTATTTAAATCACGCAATAATTTATTATTACTGGTGCTGCTACGGTCTAACGCATCGGTAATATTCGCATTACCTTTTAAATCATTCGCCCGCATCGTATCTAAGGTGTCGTATATGGCCTGATTCTTTTTAATGTTCACATCAAATTTATCATTCATAATTTTCTGATTAACATTGATTCTTTCAAGCATCAGATTCGTAATTTTAGTTTTTTCATTTAGGTCATTAGTCTTGGCGTTCTCTTGCTGCATCGCTTCAAGCTGCCTTAATTGATTCGTGGTCATGGTATCCAAACGAAGAATCACCTCAGATAAATCAGAGTTAGAGCCAGAGGTACAATTATTAGGATCTGCTAAAGGGTTGTCACACGGTAATGGGGGATCGGGTTCAACACAATTAAGCTGACAATCAGGATCAGTTCCGCCACCGCCAGATTCGCCACCGCCAGATTCGCCACCACCAGATTCTCCACCGCCAGATTCTCCACCGCCAGATTCACCACCGCCAGATTCGCCACCACCAGATTCTCCACCGCCAGATTCACCACCACCAGATTCACCACCGCCGATACAATCCAAGCTAGTACATGTATCAACAACGCAATTAGTCGTTACACTTCGCGTTTGTTCACTGCAAGAGGAAGTAAACGTAAAAGGTTCACCAGCTGCATTAATTGAACATAAATTTCGAGCATCAGCGATTTGATTCTGCGCTTCATTGGATGAACAAAAAGAGGGTTGTTCGCAAAACATGGAATAACCAGAGTCAGAACATTGGAATTTAAATTCACCACCAATATCAAAACAACTATTTCGAGCAGTCATATATTCATTTGATTTACTAATAGCATCACAATCAAAAGGAACAATACAAAGCCCTGATGCAACATCAAAAACAGTCCCTTCCGGACACGTGTCACTAGGTGTATCAAATCTTAAGATGTTATATTTTTTAATAATATTACCAGCAGTGCAAGTATAAACAGGAGTATAATAAGTCCATGTACCACCACAAAGCGCAGCATTTGATGCTTCAATAGATAACGAATAAAGTTCAACAGTTACAAGATGGTCATCTTCCCTATTATCCATAACATAAACTTCAACAACCCTAGTGTAATAATAATCAGCAAGAGAACTACCACTAAAAATCAAACAAAATAAAATGAAAATCCGTTTCATAAGATCAAAAAAGGCGACCTAAGCCGCCCCCTTGTATTAACTGGCAATAATGCCCGTTTTAAATCCCTCGACAATGCAGTAACTAAACAATGCCCCGAGCAGTATTGATGTGGCCACGTATTACTTGCGCATCCACGACACTAATGCAGTCACACCAAAGCCGATAACAGCAAGCGCAATTACCGCGCCCATCACAGCCGCTTGGTTGGTATTCGCTTCACTACCCGCAGCACCAATTTCAGTTGTGTAATCAGCCGCATTAACAGCAAGTGAAGAACCCGCAGCTACTACAGCAACCGCACCACGTTTTAGATTTGTTTTAATATTTTGCATAATAATTATTTCCATATAATAAAAGTAAGGTACTGACTAAGCTCGTCCTAGCCAGCGAACGACAGACCCAGTGCCATGTGACACTAAGAACATCAATAACGATGAGCCGATAACTACTGAAAAGACTTCCATATCGAACGCAAAGATTTCGTGTAGCACAGTCGCTAAATTGTTATTAGCTAATGCACTGTATTCGGTCGAACTAACTAGCACTAAACTTTCGCTCGTACACGTTTCTGCTTTTACGAAGTTTTCTGAGGTTAGCCCGACACAAATCATTTCTGTACAGCCACTTGTTTAACGACACTATCTAAGAGCTGTAACTTTTCATTACGTGGCATACGGCTTGATAACCATGCGCCATTGCGACCACCTGCCCGAGCTGCAATAGCAACAGGGCAGATAATGGCTTTATTGCGAAATGAAGCCACTTGGTTTTGTACCGAGTGCACATCATCTGAATTAATATCAATGATGGTTACATCTGTTTGCTCGTTGCCGTATTGGTCTGAATACGGGCGCGAGATAATCAAACGATGATTAAATTTAGTAGGGTCAGTGTTCCAAGGCTCTGAACGAAAATCCTTGCAGATACCGACTACAAAACTTCCTAGCTGTAATGACATAACAATGTCTCCGTTTGGTGTGTATGCGTCCATTAAGCGCCATGTTTAGAGCCGCCTTGGGTGGCAAACGGAATTAAATTTGTTTTAGTGCATTTTCTTTTTGATTACATCGCGGGTCGTATCGACTCCCACGATTTAATATCGGGTTCATCGCCCCTTGTGGGGGCGAAATACCACTTTAAGTAATCTTCATCACTGACCAAAAGCGAGCGCTTTTGGTCTTGCGTACAGTTATTGACACGAGTCCAAGGAAAACGGCTCCCGCCGCTTTCTGTAGTACCTAAAGATAAAGGGCTTGAAACAAGAGCGCCTAAAGACAAAACAGCAGGGCTTGGTTTCGCATCTTCTTTCTTCACCAACGACCACTGTTTTTCGTGCGTGAGTATGGTCAATAACGTGTCCTCAACAGTACGGCCACTAACACCACTAATCTTCTTCACCATTTCTTGATACTTGTTTTCTTTCTCTTCGTAACAGGCTTTCACAGGTCTATCGGTTTGCTTAACCGTGTGACCGCCCATGTAATCAAAGTACGCAGAGAAAAAGCCTGAATCAGCCGCACAGCGAATACGCTCAAAGGCCGTATCTTGAAGTTTGTTGGTCATTCTGCGCAGTTCACGCCAGACTGTAACCGAGGGAGTTTTTTGGAATTGAAATTGACGAAAGCCAAAGGTACGCGACCAAGCCGTGACGTTCTGCACTGATTCCTGCAAATCGACCTTTTTTGAATCGGTGTCTTTGAGGCCATCTAATTTATGGGCATCAATATTTTTAGATATGTACTTAGCGATATAGGCAACGGCATCGCCTTTATCACTATCAATTAACTCAATCTTGATACGAGCGTTAACAGCAGAGTGATTAATCGTGCCGTTTTGGTGGCGTAGTTCATCTGCATCAAACTGGCACTGATAATGATTTAACTGCTCACTGAAACCAGCAACACTTGATAACGGCATGAAGAAAACACAATGCCAATGCGGTGTACCATCAACATGCGGTTCAACAACACGTAAACCGTAGTATAAAAAATCACGTCTATCGGCAGCTGCGCGAAAGCGTACCCACGAACGCGACAACCAATTATGTGCATCAACAGGTGCATGCCCCGCCCAGTTTTTATTCTCAACAAAATACTGACCGTGTTTTTTTAATCTATGGTAGCGACCGGGGGCTGTCATCGTGACAAACAAAGCAACATGTTCATTTGCGTCTGCATATTCCTGACAACCTGCAATGCGAGTCATTAACTCATTACGTCTATTAGCAGGGTTGGACGTTGACGCATCATGTACGTCTTTAAGGTTTAACGACTCACCACATTCACTTTCGATGGTCATCATTTCTAACCATTCAGTTTGTTTACGCTGACGATCTTTAAGCCATTGCCTAGATGTGTATGAGGCATAAGGACTCACACTAGGTGAAACCATTCCAGCAGCACGCCTTGCCGTTTCAAATACCCGCGTTACTTTGGTATTGATAGCACGTAACCACACAGCATCATCATCGGTACGGGCGAGAATACTAAAATACACACTGTCGTCATTACCTGCTTTCGGTAAAAAGTGCGGTATCCACAAGGCTAAACCCGTTGCCTCATTAATTGCTTGCAGTGCTTCAAGTGGGGAATGTCCCGCCTCTAGTGCCTTGTTTAAATGCAAACGAGAAAGACTTGTCAGTTTATCGGCAAGTCGCACACGTTTGTACTCAGTATCTATTTGGTTAAAGTGAACAGGTAACGCATTAAGGGCCGTTGCGACTTCCGATGAACGAGAAGTAACAAAGTTAAAAGCACGCTTAAAACCGTACTTCTTAACGCGAGCGGTAGCACCTTTCATCAAGAAGTTTTTAATATCGAAAGGGAAATCGAGCTTGGCAACAACATGATTAGCAAAATCAAACACTGTCTGTTGTGCAGTTGCTTTACCATAAGTTGATTTACTATCCGACACACGGCACAGCATCGGATTGACACGTGACTGGCGGGTGACAAACTGCGCTAGTTCTTCACGCAGTTCTGTTGGGATTTGTCTAAGTGGATTACCACCGAGTTCCGTTCTGTAGTCTTGGCTTAATTGCATAAGCGTTACAGACGAAAAGTTGCATCGGCTCGTTGGGTACGAGTGCGATAATGAATGATCTTATTAACGTGCGGAATAGTGAATTCCATTTTTTCAGCAATGACAGTCGGTGTTAAACCAGCATCAGAGAGTTGACGACATAACTCAACTTCGTCATCAGTGCCTTTAGAGTGCGGGTATAATTCACCATATCGTCGCAGTGAAATACCTTTGCGCTGCGCTCTATTTTTAATAGTTGAATAAGTTGCTTTACGGAAACCAAGTGCAGTGACTAACTTTGCTATTTCAGTAGGCGATTTACGACCAGCATGTTTTCGAATAATTGCATCTTCGGCTTGGCTAAAACGAGGGTTAGCTCTGTTGTTACAAATACCGCAGCTTTTACGTGTACCGCGACGTAAATCAACCGTGAATTTTTCAACATGGGTTCGACCACAATCACAAAGACATTCAACGCCCTTACCTGCATCTTGCTTAACAACGACCAATAACCCAAAGCGTTGACCAACAATGTTTACATATGCTGGTGAGTGTTTGCCGTATTGGTAATGATCTTTACCTGACTTAACAACAAAGCCGTTTGAAATAAAAATACTCATTTAATACTCCCTGTATTATTAATTTACGCCTACATCCTTATGACGTTTTATTTGTACCTGCTAACGGGCGCTAACAAGCAATGGCATCAAATACATCGTTACGAACCTCAATACCGCAGTGGGCTAAATCGGTTTGTATTTTGTCGGCTTGTTTGTTGTAAGCAACAATGCAGCCTGTCATGCCTTGGTCGTTTTCTAATGCGAAATGAATCTGGCCTTTATCGACATAAACTATTTCAGCGCGGGTAATGCCACGTAACTGCATCAAGCAACCGTTATCAATTACTTGAACTATTACGCCCTCTCCAAATTTGTCGTTTTCAATATTAATTTGCATGTTTCTATCCCTGTTTAAATCGTTAAATCCGTTAACTGTTGAGCCTTAAAACTTCTTCGGGGTTGTTCCAAGGCTCTAATTCATTGGCACCAACATTTGCCATTTGCAGTAGTTGCACCATATTTACAAGACGCTTTGAACCACGGTAACGTTGATAAAAGGGTATTAATCCCGCTTCCATATCGTTGCGGATCGTTCTTTCTGATTGCCCTGTACGTCGTGCGTACTCAGAAACAGGTAAAAAAGGGGCATCTATTAAAATAGCTATCGACATTGCAACTTCCTGTTGTTGTAATACGAGGTTAACCCTGTAAAGGTACATTTTAGATTGAATGTACCTGATTTGGGTGATTGGTATAAATACTAGACCCAAATATGGTACAAAGTCAAATGGAATTAAAAGAAAAGATTAAGTTAATCAGAAATACTCACGGATACACGCAAACAAACTTTGCAAAACTTACCGATATACCATTCCGCTCTTACCAAAAATATGAGCTTGGTAATACCGAAGTTGCCATGAGTGCTTTTTTGAAAATATCAGATAAATTCCCGCAATATGCTCTATGGTTAACAACTGGAAAAGTTAATCTTGAAGCTGGACAAGTTGCCCCAGGTGATAAAACACCGAAAATGAGTGGTGATGGTGTACCAGAAGAGTTATTAAATACAGCGTTTAAGAAAACGATCACAACGTCTATTTCATTAGGTTGGTTAACGGCTAAACCAGAAATACAGTTTTCTATGCTTTCTGATTTAATGCGCCATGACTTTGTTGAACAGGGTGGGAAATTGATTGCACAAGATGCAGACGAGAGCGAGAC
The DNA here is from genome assembly GCF_018219155.1 of Moritella sp. 24. Classification (NCBI taxonomy): domain Bacteria; kingdom Pseudomonadati; phylum Pseudomonadota; class Gammaproteobacteria; order Alteromonadales; family Moritellaceae; genus Moritella; species Moritella sp. 24. The sequence goes on from NZ_CP056123.1 coordinate 3,828,006, forward strand.
TCAGACAGCTTAATATCACCTCCCCATTCCATCGCTTTAATATTCCACGCACGCCAGACTTTCGCTTTTTCTAACGAGTCTGGCATCTGGTTAATTAAGATTAACTCTTCCATGAGTTTGTAAGCACGAATATATTTAACGTCCATTTTACACCTATAAAACACTGTATATACATCCAGCATACTATCGGTTACAATTCAAAACAATGTTTAATATTAACTAATTACAGGGAACGTAATGTCTATAAAACAACAAGCTGATGGTTACTACCTCGTTGAAATGTATCCGTTTGGTCGTGGTGGTCGCAGAATAAGAAAACGCTTTAGCACGAAAGCAGAGGCTTTGCGCTTCGAAGAATACATGGGCGTAAAAGCAAAAAATGAGGGCTGGTTAGAATTTAATAATGACAGTCAGCGGTTAGATGATTTAATTGAAATCTGGTACAACTTACACGGCCAAGCGTTAAACGATGGCATGAAGCGTAAGCGTAAATTATTGGCATTATCGAAGATGATGGGTAATCCAATAGCGAAGAAATTCGACCGTTCTCACTTCTCAACTTACCGAAAATTACGCCTTGAAAAAGTCAGCGTTAAAACCGTGAATAATGAGCAAACTTATCTCAATGCCCTATTCAATGAATTAAACCGTTTGGGTGAATGGAAAGCAGGAAACCCGATTGCAGGTATGCGAGCATTAAAATATAAAACGCCTGAGATGGGATTTTTACAAAAAGCACAAATACCTATCTTACTTAACGAGCTGGATAATGGCCGTAATAAACAAGTAAGGCTAATTGCTGAAATTTGTTTAACGACTGGTTGCCGCTGGGGTGAGGCTGAAAATTTAAAAGGTGAGCATATTCATAATAACAAAGTGACGTTTATGAATACTAAAGGTAACAAGCCACGCACGATCCCTATATCCTCAGAACTTGCCGACCGATTACCTAAAAAACAGGGGCATTTGTTTAGCAGCAGCCTAAAAGCATTTCGCAAAGCGGTAGAACGCACAGGTTTTGAATTACCCAAAGGGCAAATGAGCCATGTGTTACGCCACACGTTTGCGAGTTATTTTATGATGAATGGTGGGAATATTCTGGTGCTACAGCGAATACTTGGTCACGCATCAATTGTTGATACGATGAAATATTCACATTTTGCACCAGAGCATTTAGAGGATGCGGTTAGGTTGAATCCGTTGGCTTAGGCTAGCGGTAATTTTTACGTCCTACTTGTTTAGACACAATTTTGATTAACTTTCCACCCGCAAACCTTAAACGCACATCAAACTCGCCACCAACCGATGCTTCTAAAATATAATGGCTATATGAAACTTGTTTAAATGACTTCTCGTTATTAATGATTTCCATTACTTCGGAGTGTGTCATACCAGTGTTACTAATCAAAAGATCTCCACCACTGACACGAAAAAAATCTTTCGTATAAGAGAGTGATGAAAATGAAATTGAAGCGATAAAAAATATCCATATAAATTTTGACTGCATAAACTCATCCTTAAGTTAGTTAAATTAAGTTGGTACATTACCACGAAAAAACAGAGGCCATAAATAGGTATTTCATATACTACTAAAGAGTAGTTGTAAATATCAAGTAAGAGAACTCATAAGTCATTTAACTATATTAACGACTTAACAATAATAAATAAAAAACTTTAAATACAAAACCTTACATCTAAAAAAATCACGAACACCTATTTCGTCAATAACACCTATTATTTTTCAACTATATTTGAGATCAAACTCCCAATAACATGAAACTATGTCACGTAGATGTCGACAACCAGCCTTTAACACCTATCTTTTAATATTCAAAGTTGATTAAATAAAATTGAATAACCGGACTTTAAAGGAATAAAAAATGGAATTATCTCAAACATTAAGTGCTTTAGATTCTTATATGCGACAAGTAAAGCAAAGTAGCCACCTACTTACAAAAGAAGAAGAGTATGAGGTTTCTATTGCAGCAAAAAATGGCGATTTACGAGCTAAAAATCGTATGATTGAGTCAAATTTACGCTTGGTTATTAATGTTGCTAAGCATTATCAATATAGCGATATTCCTCTTATCGATATAATCCAAGAAGGAAATACAGGATTGATTCGTGCGGTTGAAAAATTTGATGCTACTCAGGGGTTCCGATTTTCAACTTATGCAGTTTGGTGGATTAAAAATCATATAGACCGCTCTATCATGAATAACTCTCGAACAATCCGTATACCTATTAATATTGCTAAAATATATAAACGCATTAATAAGGCCGCAAACAAACTAAAATTAGATTTGGCTAATTATAATGATCTAATCATTATTGCCAAATCCTTAGAAATGGATATTAATGACGTCACAGACACATTATCAAATTACGTTCATGTATTAAACTTAGATGAGAATGCTACGACTGAAAGCGGCTCTGTCACAACACTTGTTAATATAATTGAAGATAAGTCTATCACTCCTCCTAGTTCAGAATTTGAGTCCGGCAGTACTCGAGAATATCTCTTAGCATTATTGGAAAGTTTACCAAACTTTGAGCGTCGTATTATTGAACTTAGATTTGGTTTAACAGATGAACCCCCCCTTAGCTTGTTACGTATAGGCGAGCGTTTATCTGTATCTCGTGAAAAAGTCAGGATTTCTATAAATAAGAGTCTTATAAAATTAAAACCGCAGTTATTACGGGATAATATGCAGCGACATGACTATATACTTTAAGTAGTAATCCATTAGTACCCCCTAATTCACGGTTGCATCTCTTTCTCGATAACTGTTTTTAAATAGTTATCTGATTGAATAACTGAACAGTTTTTCAATACATCTTCTAATATCTTAATTTTAGATTCTACGTCTAAAGTTAAGAACCTTGATTCATATTCACTTCTAATAAGAGCTGGCATATCATGAATACCATTCATAAAAGAGTCAAAAACATTTTTAATATCATCACTATTATACGCAATAACATATTCATTACAGTGTTCTTCGGATTGAACTTCAAAGCTCAGTAGAACTATAAATAAAAATATCTTCACCATCATTCCCACATTATTTGATCACGAATAATTTAGAGGATGGTATGAAAATTTAGAAGCGGTAGTACTAAAAATATAATCTTTGAAGGGCGTAAGGTTATAGTAAAATTTATTACGTAAATAGAGCGGATTTATCTTGGTAATGCTAAGAACCACACGAGTTAAGCCCTACCAATATTCCGCTTAGTTCAAAAACAGATAAAAGAACAATCAATTGAACCTTGGGTTGCTGATACATCTAGAATTATTCTTTTTTCTTGTGCGATAGCATTGCATAACCCTTGCCCTTTACTGAAATCAATACCAGTAAGCGTACAGTATTTAAATTTATCCTCTGGAAGTTGCGCTAAGCACTGATACCTATTATTTTTCTGTTTTGTCATCGTGATACTTTTCATTATTAACTTTCTCTGTTCCGCACTACCATCAAAAAAAACGCATGAACGAGTCTCATTATTACTTGTTAAATTCAGAGAGATACTAGATGGTACCTCACTAGAAAGTGCTGAAAATGAAAATAATATAAATGAAGCAATAAAGTAACTAAGCTGCTTTCCCATAATCCATCCTTTGATATAGCTATATTTTTATCTTTCTATCGTGATGTGAAGTTAAATACTCACTAATCATTACCTATTTGGGTTTTCAAGAATTGCATACTTGAGTCTTTCATTTAAATTCACTGTTTCTCGATTTTTCTTAAACATGTTGAGTAAAAATAATCTCATAAGCTACCTATTAAATTAAAGTTACATTGATACATTATAGTTACGTATGCTAATTAATGATTTTTCAATAAACTGACTCTCGACACAGCTCACAAATTTTCAAAAATATAAATAAGTGATTAGTGTTAAATTTTTCTGAAACCAAATCTCACCAAAATAGCTCAAAGTAATCTGGGTGACATGTGGAATATTTAAGGTATTACGCTGTAATAACTAGGCGTTATTTCATAAAGAAAATGCTACAACCACTACGCCAAATCATACTTAATACATTGATAATAAAGCATTAAGAAATAGTCGACACAGATCACAATAAAAATATACACTTAGAAAATAATCACTAGTACCGCCATGTATTAACTAGAATTAAAAAAGGATAATTTTGATATTACCCCATGGAAGCGGGTCAAGGACGATAAAATGAAATACTCTACGGTAAAAAATACTTCAGATGAATTATTACTAATTAAAGCTGCACATAACGGAAGTATTGAGGCCGAAAACGTGCTGTATTCTTACCATAAAAAGGCTTTAGAACTCGCGCTTTATAAATATAATTTTTTACAGGTCATTTTAGATGACTTAACCGCGTATATTGAATGTAGCTATCGAATTGCAATCCATAAGTACCGAATAGAATCAAATATGAAGTTTATTGATTTTGCATCTTGGTTTATCAAAAATACTTTAGAGCGTGAATGTGAAGTCATCACAGTACATTAAAAAGTCATGTGTTAAGTAAGTGACGAGGTAGCCAAAATGGATGATGCCTACTTTAATAAACTGATAGTTTCAATTGATAGCCTTTCACCGTATCAGTTAAAGAGATTAGAACGTGAGATTTTTACATATAAAAACAAAGATCTTAAGAACATATTATCTAATGAAGAACAACTAATGTTGAATTATGTATTTAAACAAGAATCACCTACAGAGACATAACTAGGCAAAATTAAAGTCTATAGTTCGCTACGCACATCTAGCGAACTAATTAGATCTATATCCATCCAATATATAATGAGTTAAGCATACCAACTAAATTTCACCGACTTCCCCTCTATTTAACATATTGTATCTAACACGCATAACCAAAAGCATACTCACGTAAGATGCGTACTCTAAGACTTATTTATAGATGCTAACTTCGCTATAACGGACTAAAAAGGGTGGGATAATTTTGCACCAAATTGGGGAGTCAATGTTTCAGCTAAAATTAGCCTGAAAAGTCCTTTTATAAGTAATTCCACGTTAAATACTGGTCAGTGCTACCGCGATATTCAAGGCATAGCATCATAAACACTCAACCAAGCGCTGGGTATCCTCTTAAAGACTTTATTATTCAGTATTTTTTCGAACTAGGCCTTCCTTATACTTTCGATACTGACAACCTCTGCTAACCCAATCGCAACCCGCAAAGAATACGGCTCCGAAAATAATCGTTAGGTAAAGTTTATATGATGCCTGAAACGACAAATCTAGATAAAAATCATTTCGAACAAATTCACTACCTACTATAAGAGGAATACAAAACCCCAAGCCATAAGTAATCACATGCCTAAAGAAGCTTTTTCTTCGAATCTTAAGCCACTGAACCTGCGCTTCCCTCTTCATTAAACTCTGCTCCATCTATATCTTAGGTAATGACTTATAACATTGTATAAAAGGAAGTTACGATTACCCGATTCCCAAAATCTATTCAGTAAATAGCGTAATATCCTGTTATTTATTTTCAAGTCTTCTTAATTATTTACAAGATTTGGTATTCAACTGATTCTATTGGATTTTCAGTTTTATAGAAAGAAATGCAAGACTTTTATCTGGCAAACTGCGACTTAGCAATGAAAGAAATAATATTGTATGCAACCATAATTTATTATTGCGATCGGCGGCACTTTGGCGGCATAGGATGGGTCGTATTAGATACATATGGATAGGCCTACCGATTACAAATTTTTAACACTGTAATTACATCCAGTAGTGTTTTGGGCTTCAACTCCCCCCGACTCCACCAAACGCAAGTTAGAACGGCACCCTCCTAAGTGTCGCAGCCCATTGAATGGTTTGATTCAATGGGCTTTTCTTTGTCTAAAATTTAACAAATTAATTCATAACCTATTGTTATATATGACAATTTAAATATGAGGTAATAATGAAACATTTAAAGCTAATCATCTTTCTTTGCCTGTTAAATCAAGGTTGTAGCACCAAAAACAACCTACCGATTAACCAGCCACCGAGTAATATCCAATCTTTTGCCCCTGCCAGCGTTGAAGATGCAACAGTAGATCAACCAATTAGTGTTGATGACTTGGATACGCCACAAATTGATGCAAGCGATATCGTTGATGAAAAGGGCGAGAAATTAGAAGAGCCTAAAACAGAAGAACAAAGTGGTGAAATCAGAAATATGTCTGACACTAGCGACTTTATGCCAGAGCAGCGTACTTATTGGATGTAGGTGTTGCGCGTAAAATGAGTCCATGCCCCACAAAGCATGGACGCATACTCTTTGCTTAAAACAGGTTTTGCAGGGAGAAAGGTGTTTTTTTCATAATGAATAGAGGGATCGCTCCGCGAGTTCCGCCAGATTAAATCTGCTATTTACTCCAATTACGTGCAATGGCTTATATCTGAACAGGTTCAGATTGATTACAAAACCACTCAATACCCCGCTATTACCCCGATGATCACATTCACTATTTGATCAATCAAAATCCAAATTTGATCTGTTTGTTTTTATACCCGAGTATCATTATTAATATAAGCTAGAGGCCTAAACCTCTAGCTTATCGTGTTTTCGTTACTCAGCCTTCGTCCTCAAATCACAATAAGCTAGTGGGAGCTGACGCGAATTATTACATACAAGCCCAAATTAAGTTAGACTGATATCAATAGTAACTATCAGACATTGTTAGAGTTAGAGTCATAACATTTCTTTTACACTAAACAGTTGTTTTTATAAATAATTGATAGCGATATCATTAAAATTATATTTTGGATGGTATACTTTTAATTAAAATCATAATCAGGAATAACAGTGGCATATATCATAGATCATGAAAATATTGATATTCGTAGTTTAGGTCATGGAGTTATAGCCTCCTATCCATTTATAGTCTTAGATACTCGATATACCTGCTGGTTTACCGAATTAACGATAGATCTAGAATCCGTAGAGGATACTGTTCGTGAGATTGAAGAGGATGGTGTATATGAACCTGGTTTAAATACCTTTAAGGTAGATTTCGATCTAGAGGTAAATTTTCTAACTTACGATGAAGATCAGTTGTTTATAATACCTGAAAATGGATATGGAAATGGAATTGCTAGCATGAGAGACATTACGTCAGCAGTTACCGAAATCATCCAAATTCATCAAGAGGCTTTCGACTGTATTTTTTATTTCGCCGAGCCAGCGACAAGACAACATGACTTACTTTATCGTAGGAATGTTATTCCACAACTTGAAGAATCAGGCTATAGTTACTATGTACTTGATGAAAATAGAAACGAAGGAAATACATATATCTTTCTTAAAGATCTAGAGGAGGGCGAGGCTCATGGCTAATAAAAAAGTTGACGCGGATTCAATTAAAAATCGTACAGCTCGTTCGGCATTGCTTGCCCATAGAGCGAGAATGGTTCTCAAAGCTCGTGAAGAACGAGGTATTCGTAATCAAGATATGATCTTAAAAGCACAGGAAATTATATCGATTCGAGTACACAGATCTAATGAAGATAAAAAAAGAATAGTAGCATCCGGTAAAAAATTGTCTAAAACACAGCTAATTAAAATAATTAATTCTAACAAAACCAAAACTACAGCTTAGTCTTTTGAAATCCGAATAGCTACTGGAGTTACCTACAGAAAAGGAGTGTATCAGCACTCCTCTATATGCCTCTCAATCCCATAAAGCTTGAAAAGAATCAAAGCTCTCAAATGCTTTTGGGATATGTTCAAATAGATCATCATCAGCTATATGCCGACCGTGTGCAATATCATTACGATACGTTCGAATCGTATTTATCAGCGAATTAATATCTTTTCTCGACAAACTAAATTTCTTTATCCTATTACAGTACCCAACTAATTTATAAGTACTCGGTGGTAGCTTATAGTTTTTGTCACTTAAAAATTCATTCTCAAAAATATCTTTAGTTATAAATTTTTGAAGCTTACTATCTAAGTTCTCGTAAGACCTACCTGAATAAAAAAGGTCTACTTCTTCTTGACTAAGGCTCTTAGACAGTCTCTCATCTACTTTTAACCCAACAAAATTTTCAAATGCAATGTTTAGATCCATTACAGCCTGAGTCAAATTATTAATCCCGAAGTTCAATTTTGCATCTAAATAGCTATGCTTCCAAATACTGTTTGTCGGGTGTTTTAACTCCTCAAGTAAAAGAGCATTATCAAGATTTTTTTTCGGGACTGAACTGAATGTTCCCTGAGGAGGAAATATAATCCTATGAACTTCTTCCCCAAGTAAGGTATACCTAATATTTGTTTCAACGATCAACTTATCACTAATCTTCAGAACCCATTCTTCATTCATAGTAACTCGATAGGCTTTAATAAAGTAATTCAATAATCTAATAACTTCGCAGGGCTTTTGGATGCACTTATTCGTCTTTATTGAAATCAATGTTTGTTTATTTAAACCATGAATATCACCTTCTAGAACTACTCCCTCCGATTTTATTGGAGCATTTTCATTATCCAAATGACTAAAATCAAATGAGTAATCATAGCCTTCATAATTAAAGCTAAGTGGTAAACAAATAACCTGGGAAGCAATTTGGACTGTTATCTCGGATTTAAACCCTTTAGCACACAGATCTTCAAATTTTCTAAGTTCAATGAGCCTCGCCTTTTCTTGTGGTTTTGCAGTCATTAAAGTATTAGATACTCTATAACTTAGCTCTACAAGTGATATTTTCTTTCCTGATAACCATTCTTGTAATGCCAACTTTGTTACAGTAAAAAGATATTGGTTCAGGAATTTAAGGTACAACTCCCTATCGCAAAATTTCCTTAAGCACTGTTCAAATTGACTTAAGAACTCACTCAACCGTTGTGACTCTACCGAATAATTGAGAGCATCTACCACTAAACCTTCAATCAACAATGGATAACAACCCTTATTAATCAATTTATATCTCTGTAAGTTTTTTTCCCCGATCGATTCTAAAGCTTCTATTGACGAAAGCAGACTCTTTGCAGACTTTAAACTTTTAGCCTGTTTGATAGACTGGTTAACGTGATTAAATTTTACCTCAGCTTCTCGCTTATTCATTATTACATCCCTCCACAATTTTAAACAGTATACCATCATACCTTAAATCATTGATTTACAACCCTTAAACCTAGAGTTGTTGATGTGAACATTACTTTTTATAATACAATTTATAGTGCATACAAAGTAATAATATACCTTATACAGATACCCCCATTACAATAAGCTAGTGGGAGCTGACGCCAGTAGAGATTCATCCATATTAAAATCATCCCCATCACGCTCAACGTCATCAGCCTTATCATCTTCCCTGCACGTTACTATCCGCGAACGAGCCTGATAACTGAGTTTATAAACACATTCCGTTAATGTCTTTGTTGTATAACCCACTTCGTTTAAATCTTCATTTGTAGTCTTAAACATTAAGTGACCATCTTTATATACATCAAAGTAAATCAGGTATAAGAAATCTTCGGGCGTGAGCTGCTGTTCTGTCCGGTTGTATTTCACTTGCTTAGTGAAGCCTGTAACGTAGAAATCAAAACCGATTAAAGGCTCTGGCTCAATATCAACAACTTCATCAATAACCGCACTGCTATCATCACTATCAATAAAATCAGTATTCGTCCCAGTAACCACTGCGCTTTCGTCAATAGAAACGTCATCAACTGAATGAACTTGTTCACTGCCTTGTTGAGTACCGGTACTCGATGGATTATCGTCACGACCAAACGCAAACCATATGAAATAAGCCAGAATGGATAATAGAAACACCACAGCAATAACGAACTTAGGGCTTTGAAATGGGCTAGTCCCCTTGCCGCTTTTGTTGTTTTTACCTGTTTGTGTTGATTTGTAGAGTTTGAATACATCAAGTGGGATCTTCCTTCTTTTGACTTGTTCACCTTTCTTCGGAGATAAACCGCGTTCAAGTGGGTTATGTTCGTGGGTTCGTGGGCGTCTTTGGAAATATGGCATTGGTGCAAAATCAAAAGACTTGTGGCTAACGGCCTGTTCGGCCACCGGACGAATAAGATTATGTACTTTGGTAATATTCGCATTACCTTTTAAATCATTCGCCCGCATCGTATCTAAGGTGTCGTATATGGCCTGATTCTTTTTAATGTTCACATCAAATTGATGCAAGCTATATCGTTGACGAAAAGGACGAGAAATTAGAAGAACCTAAAACAGAAGAGCAAAGCGGTGAAATCAGAAATATGTCTGACACTAGCGACTTTATGCCAGAGCAGCGTACTTATTGGATGTAGGTTGTCGCGCGTAAAATGAGTCCATGCCCCACAAAGCATGGATGCATACTCTTTGCTTAAAACAGGTTTATACTAATTATAAAACCATTCACCTTCTACTATTCTAAAAATACGCCCACCACCAATCAATAATATATACTAGATATATATAAAGCCCTATAATAGCCTAGTCATTGATTGAATTAATAATTTCAATATTATATTGGGTATAACAAATGAATAAAGCGAGAAACCAAGGCTTTACACTAATTGAATTAGTTATCGTCATTATTGTTTTAGGGATACTAGCAGCAACAGCGGTGCCTAAATTTATAAATATTCAAGATGATACTAAAGCAGCATCATTACACGCAGCAAGCGGCGCATTAATTAGCGCAGCGAATCTAGTTCACTATAGAGCTCAATTAGATAGTGTTGAGAAGTTAGATCGAAGTACCGTTAAAATTAATGGTGAAGACATAAAACTTGTCTATGCATACCCAGAAGGCTCACCAGAAACAATAAATAAAATAATAACATTGAAAGGCTTTGAAGTTCGTATTGGTAAATACATTGGTACTACTATCATTAGCCTTGCAGATTCAAATAACACCGGTGATTCCTGTATCACCTATCAGCAAGCGAGTTTGAATGCTTCGTTCACGATTCGTGAAGGAAAATTAATACCAACTGGGGAATGTCTATCTATAATATAGGTGTGTAAAATGAGTCCATGCCCCACAAAGCATGGCCGCATATTCTTTACTTAAAACAGGTTTAGCAGGAAGGAAAATGTTTTTTCATCATGAATAGAGGGTCGCTCCTTGAATACCGTCAGATTAAATAAGATATAGTAAATCTTCGGGTGTGGGCTTCTGTTCAGTTATATTTCACTTGTTTAGTAAACCCAGTAACGTAAAAATCAATATTCGTCCCAGCAACCACCGCGCTTTCGTCAATAGAAACGTCATCAACTGAATGAATTTGTCCACTGCCTTGTTGAGTATCGGTACTCGATGGATTATCGTCACGACCAAACGCAGACCATATGAAATAAGCCAGAATGGATAATAGAAACACCACAGCAATAACGAACTTAGGGCTTTGAAATGGGCTAGTCCCCTTGCCGATTTTGTTGTTTTTCCTGTTTGAGTTGATTTGTAGAGTTTGAACAGATCAAAGAGGAAGTGATTAAAAAATCCCGCTTACTGCAAATAAGCGAGATTTAATATAAAGGATATACTACTTTCTTCTATGGTAAAGACTAAAAAATCGGCAGAAGTAATGGCGTAAACTTTTGATTTCACGCATCCCAGTAGGAGGCCAACATCAATGAATCATGACATTGAAGTCATCATTATTAGAAAGAGTAACGAGCACCAACGATGAATTCATCAGCATTGTCATTACGACCATGTCCAGCTGACATATCAGAACCTAGTGCAACTTTATAACCTGCGTATGCTGCAACATCACCAATATAGCGACCATACTCAAATGCAACGAAGTTTACATCTTGAGCTTCATTATCAAAGCCTAAATAGTTATATGAAACACTTACCTTATTTTCACCGAATCCATAAGATGCAAATGCGTCAACAGCATTGAAATCATCATTATTTACAGAACCTTTTTGTACTAAGCCTGAAACTAAAACACCACCGTTAGTATAACGCGCGCCAAGCATGTATACGTCTGATGAAGCTGCATCGCCCTCAGCCGCTTCAGTTGCTGCATAGCCAGCACTTACTTCAATACTTGGAAGTAATTTATAAGCAGCCATCAAACCGCCGCCATTTTCAGTCGCTTTTAGGTTTGCTGATGCATGAACGGTTAAGTCGCCTTTAGTTACTGCATAAAGCACTGTATCTTCAGAACGATCACCACTTGCAGAAAACTCTTCGTTTGTGTAACCACTGTAAACTTCAGCTACATCGGTAAAGTTAGTTAAATATGTAACAGCGTTATCTTGAGTACCGTATGTTAGTGTACCGTAAGCACTCTCAACACCAACGTATGCATAACGCGTGTTATTTTTAACGGTTGTATCATCTTCCTTGCTATCTTGTGTTAGTTCATATTCAAATTTACCTACTGCAGTTAAAGCTTCGTTGATCTCATGCTTACCTTGACCATTTAAACGAACACGCGATTTATCAGTAAAGCTACTGTCAGCAAGAGAGCCCCTTGCTTCAACACGTCCACCAAAAGAAAAATCTTCGCTGTTAATGTTTTCAGCAAGAACAGGCATAGATACAAGAGTTGCCACAGTAAGAGATAATGCTTTATTTATTTTGTTCATGAACAATTCCGTTTTTATTAAAGCTTATAATTAAAAAGTTAGAAATCGCAGATTAAACTGAATTTCACGCGGTAATTAACCATAAATATTAATAAAATACCTAATAATAGTATATTTACTTTACTTAAGTTTACTAAAATTTACTTATCTAAGATTGGTCTATCCGCTAATGGTGGTAAGGTCTATCTAACTGCGTTGCCAGTATTTTCTTTAACTTTCCGTGACTAAACTTAAGTTGCACATCAAATTCACCACCAACAGATGCATTCAAGATGTAATGATCACGCCCAATACGTTGCCAAAATTTTTCTTTATTGATCATTTCTATCACTTCTGAGTGCTTCATTTCGACACCACTAATGAGTAATCCCCCACCACTGAGTCGAAAGAAATCTTCCGCTTTTGCATACAATAATGATGAAAATAACATTGATACAGTGAAGGTTACCCATAACAATTTTGACTGCATAAACTCGTCCTTAAGTTAGCTAAATTAACCAGAGACACTACCATGTTAAAAATGATCAGATAAATGCGTATTTCATATAGTAGATGCTGATCTGATTGTATTCATATAATCAGAAACTAAGATCAAAAAAGCCTCCAAGAAGGAGGCTTATATCACTGAACTACAGTATTAATGTATCAGGATTAGAAAGTGTAACGAGCACCAACGATAAACTCATCTGCGTTACCATTGTTACCATGACCAGCTGAAGTATCATCACCTAGTGCAACTTTATAACCAGCGTATGCTGCTACGTCACCAATATAACGGCCATATTCAAATGCAACGAAGTTAACATCATCAGCGCTTTGATCATCAGCACTCAAGTAGTTATATGAAACACTTACTGTATTCTCACCAAACCCATAAGATGCGAATGCATCAACAGCTTCGAAGTCAGCATCAGCTAAAGTACCTTTTTGTACTAAGCCTGAAACTAAAATACCACCATTAGTATAACGCGCACCAAGCATGTATACATCTGATGAGTTTGACTCATCCTTAGCCGCTTCTGTTGCAGCATAACCAGCACTTACTTCAACGCTTGGAAGCAATTTATAAGCTACCATCAAACCGCCGCCATTTTCCGCCGCTTTAAGGTTAGCTGATGCATTAAATGTTAGATCACCTTTGGTCACACTATAAAGGATAGTATCCTCAGCTCTATCACCGCTCGCTGTAATTTCTTCGTTAGTATAACCACTGAAGTACTCAGCCATATCGGTAAAATTAGTCAGGTAGGTAACAGCGTTATCTTGAGTACCATATGTTACCGTACCGTAAGCAGTCTCAGCACCAACGTATAAATAACGCGTCTTAGTTTGGTTTGTCGTAGCAGCCGTATCGTTATCTTGCGTTAATTCATACTCGAATTTACCAACAGCAGTAATATCGTCATTGATTGCATGCTTACCTTGACCATTTAAACGAACGCGAGAAGCATCTGAAAAAGAACTGTCGGCAAGAACACCCCTTGCTTCAACACGGCCACCAAAAGAAAAATCTTCGCTGTTTACTTCAGCAAGCGCTGGCATCGAAACAAGTGTTGCCAATGTAAGAGATAGTGCTTTATTTATTGTTTTCATGAACAATTCCACTTTTAGTTTAGTTGATAGTTAAATTACGTTTAAAGCTCAGGTAAAAATCAATTTTCAATACCGCCATGCAACATATACATGAGTAATATACATAGTGGTTATGCGGTAAATTATATTGATTAGTATATTAGCTAAGCCAACGCGCTGTAACTAGTAAAAATACCAGATAATCATCTACACCCACTATTGGGTATGATTCAGATCAAGAATGGCTGCACTTTGACCCGTAAGGTCGCAGCGTGGAATGCTCGAGGAGAGGTAAATCGATAAGAATATCATAACAATCTGTCAGTGAATCTAAACTTTAAAATACATATCACCATTCAATATTTTAACGCTAGATGCAAAAGAGCCTATTGAAATTCCATTTCAATAGGCTCTTTCTTATAATCTTAAATAACAATCGTTACTATTTTTTAAGCTTAGTGAAGCTGCCACAGCTATTACATTTATAAACGCTACTGTAGAACAACTTTTGAAACCAGTTGCGGCTTATTTTTATCATTTTACCATCTTTGCAACATTTCATATCGACTCCACACAATTTGATTACAGGCCCGCTTTAAACACGGTAATAACATCAATATATCTAAAAGCACTAAACATATTTGTTCATAAGCTTATGTATCACAAATCACAGCGTTACACTTCGCAACAAATTGGCAGAGATACTATCGGCTGTTAATCGAGAGTAGTATGTCGTATTTGAAAAAAGTACCTTAAATGACATATTTTCAAATTTAAATAGTAAATTAATAAAGAAAATGAAGCTAACAAGTCAACGTGTTACACATGTAGGATAAATATTGCTCAGTTTAATGTAAAAAGCCAACCCTGAATGACTAACTTTTATATTAAGAAAGGTTTAAATGCAGTTTAAAATATCGCCAATTTCCTTTACGCAATATTTAACGCCTTCACACTGTCACGTTCAACTAACGTCGGCTCTAACTCGATAATCTGATTACTTTCGCTTTTGGTATTAATTTGCTCAAGTAACATATCAACTGCTTTTTGCCCTAAACGATGTTTCGGCTGATGAATAGTCGTTAATGACGGTGTAATGTACTTTGCCAACTTAATATCATCATAACCGATAATAGATAAGTCTTCCGGTACCGAAATACCCTTTTTACTGGCACTATTAATCACACTCATCGCCATCATGTCGTTACAAACAAATAACGCAGACGGTAATGGGCCATTTTCGACCATCTCAGCAAATGCTTTTTCACCGCCTTCACATTCAAAATTCCCCGCAGTCACCCACTTAGGATTGATAGACAAACCAGCCTCTTCCATTGCTTGAGTAAATCCAGCAAAACGCTGTTGTGCCGTTAGTTTATCTAGTACACCAGTAATACAACCAATCTCGGTATGACCTTTAGCAATCAGGTGTTGTGTGGCCATGTAGCCACCACGATGTGAGTTATCTTGTATTTTATCGCAAGAAAAATTGGTTGGGCCCCAATCCATGACAACTGTGGGTACTGGTTTATGGCGTTCGAATAAATTGAAACCTTGGCTTTCAACTTCACTGCACATCAACATTAGGCCATCAACACGCTTCTGTAATAACGTATCAAGATTTGCGTGCATACGCGCTACATCGCCTTCGGTATTGCACAGAATCAAGTTATAACCGTATTCATAACAACGACGTTCAACGCCCTTTAGTACTTCACCAAAGAAGGGGTTTGTAGAAGTAGTAACGAGCATACCGAAGGTTTTTGTACTTTGAACTTTAAGACTACGAGCCAATGCTGAAGGTGCGTAACGTAACTCGTCAACGGCAGCTTTTACGCGCGCAGACACATCTTCACTAACATAGCGTGTATTATTTAATACATGGCTGACCGTTGACGTTGATACGCCTGCATGTCTTGCTACGTCTTTAATTGTTGCCATTGGCTAATGTTGTCCATAATCATGTCTGTTAATATAAGCGCCTTATATTAACTTGTTTAGAAAAAATGTTTTACTTTAATCTTGCGAGGCCAAAAACACTTCAACTTCTGCTTTAGTCGGTATTGATGTTTGCGCACCAACACGAGTAACTGAAATTGCAGCGGCTGCATGAGCAAAAATAATCGCCTCATCTAATAGTAGTTCAGCTTGTAACCCCGCTAACAAACCACCATTAAAAGTATCACCTGCAGCAGTTGTATCAACCGCATCGACACGGAAGCCTTTTACTTGCTTACCTTTACCATCTTCACTGATCCAAACACCTTGGCTACCCAAAGTAATCATCACTTCTGAAATACCTTTGCTGTGCAATACATCTGCAGCCACTTGTGCTGATGCCATATCCACCACTTTAATCCCCGTCAGCAATTCGGCTTCAGTTTCATTGGGTGTAATCAGATCAACAACTGATAATAATTCATCATTTAAAGGTTGGGCAGGTGCTGGATTTAATACCACTCGTGTACCTGCTTGTTTTGCTATTTTAGCGGCTTGGGTAATAGTTGCAATCGGCGTTTCTAATTGCATCAATAATGTATCAGCTTGCTTAATTAAATCACTATGTGGTGCAATTCGCTCCGGTGTTAAACAGGCATTTGCTTCTGCTGAAATACAAATGCTGTTTTCGCCCGTTGCAGCCACTTGGATCATCGCAATGCCAGTGGGTTTATCTGCTTCAATCATCACCGCTTGTGTATTAATGCCATCATCGGCGAATTCGTTAATCATTTTGTGGCCAAAGCTATCATCGCCAACACAAGCAATAAACGCAATATCAGCACCTAATCTTGCTGCTGCAACTGCTTGGTTCGCACCTTTACCACCAGGGATCACTGCATAACTATGGCCGAGTAAGGTTTCGCCTGGACGGGGAAAAGAAGCCACTTGTAAAACATGATCAGCATTTACACTGCCTAACACAACTAACTTATTCATAATGAAACCTTAATACGTTATAACTGGTGAGAATAAAACATGACTTAATAACACGTCGCGAGTTGGTGTGATTAAGTCATGTTTTTTAATATTGGATAAATGACGTAAAGGGAATAACGATTGACGCTATTCCCTCTATTTCTAATTACTGAGTGATCACTTTTAGTGGAACAGCGATGCTTTTCTCTACAGACTGACCTTTTAGTACTTTGTCAGCTGTTTCGATACCAAGGGCACCAATTAACTCAGGTTGTTGAGCAATTGTCGCGCCTAAAATACCGCGTTTAACAGCAGCAATACCGTCTTCAGTACCATCAAAGCCAACGATTAATACGTCTTTACCTGATGCTTGAACAGCACGTAATGCACCTAATGCCATTTCATCATTTTGTGCAAATACCGCTTGTACATTTGGATTCGCAGCAAGCATGTTTTCCATTACGTTAAGACCTTTTGTACGGTCAAAATCAGCTGGTTGGCTACCTAATAAATCCATTTTATTTTTTTCAACAGCTTGCATGAAACCTTGACCACGTTCACGTGCTGCAGATGTACCTGCGATACCTTCTAATTGGATTACTTTTGCATTCGCACCAATCGTATCTGAGATATATTGACCAGCCATTTCGCCACCAGCAACGTTATCTGATGCAATGTGGCTCACTACTTTACCGCGGCTTGCACCACGGTCTAATGTTAATACTGGAATACCTGAACGGTTAGCCATACGAATCGCATTTGATACCGCATCTGAATCCGTTGGATTGATTAGGATTGCTTTTACGCCACGAACTGTAAGGTCTTCAACGTTCGCTAATTCTTTACTTGGATCATTCTGTGAGTCCAGCACAATTAACTTATAACCTAAGGTTTCCGCTTTCGCCTCTGCACCTTCTTTCATTGTTACGAAGAAAGGGTTATTTAGCGTCGAAACCACCATTGCAAGTGTATCTTGTGCCATAACGGTTGCACTGAAAGAAGCTGAAACAACAGCTGCAGAAATTAGGGTTGCTAATTTTTTCATTACTTATACCTTCTTTTAAGTTAATTCTGCTGCCCTAGATAGGGTGACTAGGGCTCACAGATTTTTGTTATTATGTGTTTTATTATTTCTAATTATTACTTCTTATAATTCGTGTTCATGGTTAACTTTATTGTCAATCAAGGTTATTTCTTTTTCGTATCAACTAATACTGCAAGTAGGATAACGACAGCTTTAGCAATCATTTGGAAATATGACGATACATCCAACAGGTTCAATGCGTTGTTTAAGAAACCGATAATAAGCGCACCAACCAGTGTACCCATAATGCGACCTTTACCACCCGCAAGACTTGTTCCGCCTAATACGACCGCGGCAATGGCATCTAACTCATAACCCATACCAGCTGTTGGCTGCGCTGATGACAAACGAGAAGTCACAATCAAGCCCGCTAATGCTGCAAGTAAACCACAGATGGCATAGACACCAATTTTTACTTTATCTACATTAATACCTGATAAACGTGCTGCCGCTTCGTTACCACCAATCGCATAAACATAACGACCAAAACGTGTGTGATTTAATAAATACCATACCGATGCAAACACCATTACCATTAACCAAATTGGCACAGGAATACCGAATAAGTAATCAGTACCGATTAACGAGAAGTTATCTGCAACATCAGTAAAACCAGTTGAGATAGGACGACCTTCGGTATACACCATAGTCACACCACGTAATAACGTCATAGTAACCAGCGTAGCAATAAAGGCTTGTACCTTACCTTTCGCAATAATAATACCGCTCATTGCACCCAGACCTGCACCTGCAAATAAAGCAACGGGTACCGCAATCATCACTGGCACTTCCATCGAGATAAGCGTCGCTGCAAAGGCACCACATAGCGCGAGAATAGAGCCGACACTTAAATCAATACCAGCGGTTAAGATAACTAAGGTCATGCCCACGGCAATAATCGCATTCACTGATGTTTGACGTAATATGTTTAAAATATTACCCATAGTGAAAAAGTTAGGGTTTAAAAAAGACACCACCACAATCAATAAGATCAGAGCGATTAATGATTTTTGTTCAATTAACCATTCTTTACTGAATAGCTTGTTCGTTAGGGTTTTAGTCATTGCATCGCCACTTGTTTTACTGGAATTTTGATTAACTGCTTGGTTCTGGCTCACTGTTTTATCCGAACTCATAGTCCTGCCTCATCGATACGCTTGCCAACAGCACACGCCATTAGTTTTTCTTGGTTAGCATCTTCAGCCATAAACTCACCGCTGATTCGACCTTCGTGCATCACTAAAATACGATCACTCATGCCTAATACTTCCGGCATTTCTGACGACACTAAAATGATACTCATGCCTTCTGCTTTAAATTGATTAATTAACTGGTAGATTTCTTTTTTAGCGCCAACATCAACACCGCGAGTTGGTTCATCTAAAATAAGCACTTTCGGGCGAGTCATTAAACCTTTTGCAATCGCGACTTTCTGTTGATTACCACCAGATAAGTTACCGATGATTTGATCTCGACTTGGGGTTTTTACATTAAACAAGCGCATGAAATCTTCAACCGCCGTTGCTTCTTTACCGTGATCTAATTGCAGACCTTTAGACAATGAATCAAGTGCACACAATGACATGTTTTCTTTGACTGATAAGCCAAGCACTAAACCATCACCTTTACGGTCTTCAGAGATATAAGCAATACCATTAACCAACCCATCACGTGGCGTAACAGGACTAATAACTTTATCATCTAAAATAACATCGCCAGACTCACGTGCCAGTGCACCATAAATCGCTTTCATTAACTCGGTACGACCCGCGCCCATTAGACCTGAGATACCTAAGATTTCACCTCGGTCTAAAGTAAAGCTAACATCACGGACACCCGGTGCAACGATGTTTTCAACCGTCATACATGTTGTGCCATGCGTCGCATCAATACGTGGATAAATTTCGTCCAGACGGCGGCCAACCATTTTTTCAATCAGACCGTCTTCATCAATTGCACTTACTGCAATTTCATCAATAAATTTGCCGTCACGTAATACCGTAATATCATCACAAATTTCGAAAATTTCTTTTAAGCGGTGTGAGATATAAACAATGCCACAACCTTCATTACGTAGCTCATTAATCACTTTAAATAGTGATTCAGTTTCGCTTTCCGTTAATGCATCGGTTGGTTCATCCATCACGATAACTTGCGATTCAAATGACAACGCCTTGGCAATTTCAACCATTTGCTGTTCGCCTAGGCTTAACTCACCCAATAATTGACGCGAGCTGTGTTTGACGTTTAAACGTTTTAGCAATGCATCTGCATCACGGTACATCTGCGTCCATTTAATGCCACCAAACACATTGGTTTTTTCACGGCCTAAATAGATATTTTCAGCAATCGTTAACTCAGGGATCAAGTTTAATTCTTGGTGAATAATGCTGATGCCAACTTCTTGCGAGTGACGCGGACCATTAAACGTAACATCACTACCTTGATAGTTAATATTACCCTTGTCCATGCTGTAGATACCTGTAAGTACCTTCATTAACGTCGACTTACCGGCACCATTTTCGCCCAGTAATGCCATTACCTTACCTGGGTATACATTCAAGCACGCATTATCCAGCGCTTTTACACCTGGAAATGATTTTTCGATACCACTGAGTTTTAAAATTGCTTGCGTCATGTCAGTTCCTACTTTATTCCGCATAAATAGCTATTATTACGTGTCATACAATCAATGCCATATTGGCTTAAAATTATTAGCTTAAACGGCTGAATTAAAACACGACGCCAGATTGAAAAATCACATTCGCATAAGGTGTGCACTCACCGGTTCGTACAACCGCTTTACTTTGGTGTGTGCGTTGTTTAAATGCTTCGTGACTAATATAAGTGATCGTAATCGCTTTATTTGTGAGTTGTTCTTCATTCGTAATAACATCAAGTAAGGCTGTGTGTAACTCAGGGCTAACCGTTGCAAACTCTTCTGCAAGCACCACACCTTCAATTTGCATTTCGCCTAATATTGCTTTCACAGTCGCAATAAAAGTAGGTACACCCGGAATAAGCGCTAAATCGATACGTTTTGTCGAGTCAGGAACCGGTAAACCAGCATCACAAATGGTGATCTCGTTAGTATGTCCAAGCGTTGCAACTAAATAAGATAAGTCAGCATTGATGAGTTTATTTTTCTTCATGAGTCACGCCTTACAAGGTGAATATAGCTAAACGATGTCGTTCGATGGCGAGCATGTTAACGCCATCGAAACGTTTGCGCAAACGTTTCGATGGGATTGAATATAGTCAAAAATAAGGATAATTCTAGTCTCTAAGTATAAAAGTGCGAGTTGGATCTAAGATCTAGTGTAATTTCTTTCATTTGAAATCGGGGGGTTATTTTTACGAAGAAAATAGGTTATATCGAAAGTAATAGTACGAGGAAAAAAGAGTAGGAAATAAAATTGGATCTATAATGCTCAGATCTTATACCACGAATAGATCGGTTAAATATTAAACATATTCATGCTATTTATAAATCACGAAAATAATAATACGCTGAATATCTTATAGATATGCAGCTTTTAATATCGCATTTTCGACTAGCATCATAGTTTTGTTCTTACTTATGAGGTAGTTTATCCACCAATATTGTTTATATAATAGAGTAATACATGAAAGATCGTTATCAAGTAGCACTTTCCGCAGGTCTACTTGCTGCGCTATGGTGCGGTATAGCTGATACGTTTCATCTGATCACTTGGATAGGTTTTTTAAGTTGCAGTACTTACTTTGCGCAACCGAAAGCTGGGTTTCAGGGCGTCTTAATGACTTGGTTCACTAATCTGTCAGGCGTATTCTGGGCGTGGTTAGTCATCACAGGCAGTGGTCTTGTCGATACGCCCCTACTGGGTTATCTCCTCACAGGTATTATAACCAGCCTTATGTGTCTGCAAGCCAGCCATACCAAACTTGCCTTTATCCCCGGTGCCTTTATCGGTTGCTGCATTACTTTTGCGATGGCCGGTGATGTCACTCCGATTATTCCACCGCTACTGCTTGGTGCATTATTAGGGTATGCCATGACACAACTAACAGCCTTGTTTGTTAATTTTAAAGCAGCGCCACAGCACATTTGAGCACTGCCAGTTAAATCAATCAGTTTGATATTTAGCAAGCTCGACCATAAGAGCCAGATTATGACTGGCTCTTTACCCATCACGACGAATAATATTAGAACTTATAAATAGCCGCAAAATAATGCGCAAAACCCGTTGAGTCTAAACCGAGCGTACCAGCCCCATCTTTAACGGTATAAACATCATTGTATGCTTTAATTCCATACCCTAAAGAATATCGGTCTGAATGCCAATACACACCATTAAACATCACTCCACCATGTGTTGTTGTCGGAACAAAATTAGTATCACTCGCATCCGCACCAAACTGATAATCAATGTAGCCCTGATACGCAATAAAACTGTCATTATCGAACGTAACAAACGGTTTAAACCAATTCATTGAAAACTGGTAACCATTCCAGCTTTTTGTATTGAGATCGTATAAGACATAAAGATTAACTCCAATCTTATCAAACCAAGGCACTATCATGTCTGTGCCTAATCCCCAAAATGAATTATTCACATCGCCATCAATGGCAACACTTGGTTGACCTTTCTCATCATTAGGACGTGATCCCGTGATCCCTCCCCCACCCCAATTATATAGGGTCGCAATATACATTTCTTGCACGGGTCCAAAAGATAGATCCTTGCCTGTCATCGCATCGAGTGAAAAGCGTGGTGCTAATTTCATGAATATCTTACTTGCACCATCGGTTTTATCTGAGTTGCTCGAATCTGTATTAGTAAGATTAAACACATCCACATAACCATATAAATCAACGATCCCAGAACGACCACCAAATTCGAGTTCCAGATAATCATGAGCTAAGTTATCGTCAATACTGGGCTTTTCGCCAACGGAATACATAATATTAAATTGCATCCATTTATAGTCATTTTTATGTAACCCGTCACTATAATCCGCTGCAATAGCCGTACTCGCGCAAATGGGCAGCACTGCACTCGAGAGTAATAATTTATAGATATAATTCATCAACCAAACTCCATTTTTAGGTGTTTAAATGCTTAGTATCAATAAATTCAGTGCAATAAAACCTAAGTTCATTGAGCTAAATGCAATAAACCATAATTATAGAACAAGCCATATAAATGGCCTTGATAGGCTTTTGAAATCTCGCAGTTGCAGACTGTTACGCTTATATAACAAATAAATAGAGATGAAAATAAATTGAATTTAGAAGGGCTAAATAGAAAATGATAACAAAGAAGAAATAATGGATGGGTATAATGTGGAACCACGCGATACGTGATCCCACCATACTATTCTAAAATTAGGCTTTTAGAATTTGTATGCTGCTGCGAAGAAGTGAGCAAAACCTGTAGATTCTGTACCACCACCATCTTTAATACCATAGATTTCGTTATACGCTTTTAGGCCATAACCCACAGAATAGCGCTCTGAATGCCAATAAATACCGTTATACATAGTACCACCGTTACTTACACCGCCAGCGCTCGTATCAAGACCAAACTGATAATCAACATAACCTTGGTAAGAAATAAAACTCTTATTCTCAAAAGTATGAACAGGTTTAAACCAGTTCACAGATAACTGATAACCGTTCCAATCTTTATTGTTCATTTCATAAAGACCATAAAGATTAACGCCTACTTTTCCAAGCCAAGGAACCATTACATCACTACCTAAACCAGTGAAGAAATTATTTAGGCCTTCATCAATAGCACCATCCCAAACAATCTGATTGGAAAAATAGATTTCCTGAACTGGGCCAAATGACAAATCTTTACCAGTGATCGCATCAAGTGAAAAACGAGGAGCAAGTTTCATGAATATTTTGCTACCGCTAGTTTTATCTGAATCACTTGAATCGGTATTAGTTAAATTAAATACATCTACATAACCATACAAGTCAACAACACCTGAACGACCGCCAAATTCCATTTCTAAATAATCATGTCCTTTATTAGAACCTGTACCACTTGGCTTTTCAGCTACAGCATACATTAAGTTGAATTGTGACCATTGGTAATCATTCTTGTGGATATCATCAGAATAATCAGCGGCAAAAGCATTACAAGAAATAGCAGCAAGCGTTGTTGCAGCTAATGCTGCATTTTTAATATTTTTCATCATTACTTCCGTTTATGGTGCACAACTCAGCATGAGTCAGCGCTGTTTTATGGCGATTTTAACGATGAAAAACAAAAGTTCAATAAACATGCATAAATATAGTTGTTTATTGCGCATCAGATCATAACCAAAAAATATAAAACCAATTAAAGCTCAAAACCTAGCCAAGAAGACTCATTAAAGCTCCTACTGTGGGAATATAAATCTAATTATTAATTTCACGCTTATAAAATAGCTCCTAATGATATTAATTCAATTAAGTAACGCAGATTACTAAGTTATTAACATTAATATAAAAAAATACACTTAAATTAATATTTTTATTAAAATATGAATATTAATACCTAAGCTTATGATTAAAAAGAAAAATAACCACCATCATTTTAGTTTAAAATTTTGCATTTTTATTTATTTCATTTATTTTGTTATTTTTTTTGAACTAAATCCAATTAAAGTAATAGCTCAAATGCGCTTTTTCAGTATAAAATGCGCGCACAATTTACCTAAATAGAGTTCAGAGCAATACGTTTATACTCTTAACGCTTATTTATGCCGTAGGTAACGTGGTTCCTGAAGTATTAAAAGATTACACCCAAGCAAATTATCCGATCAACGTCGACGATTTTGCACCTAAGGGTGAAATCACACACTTGTAATATAAAAATAATAATAAATTCATTTTTTAAATTAAGCCGCACAGGTATGTACGGTTAACCCTTACAGAGATAAAACACATGTTAAAGAAAACTGCTCTTGCAATAGCACTCTCTTCTTTATTCGTTGGTACTGCAGCTCAGGCTGTCACTATCTACGATAATGACAACGGTGACACAATCAAACTTTATGGTGAAGTTGGCGTTGGTGGTCATTTCAATCCTGACTACGAATACGGCGAATTTGTTGAATCACCGCTAAATGAAAATAAAGATGGTTATGGTACAGACACTACCTATATCGATGACAGCTTTGCCACTATTGGTGTAAAAGGTACGTATCAAGACGTTTACTACCGCGTAGAACTTGATTACGAACGTGAAAACTGGGCTTATGGCTCTGGCGATATGGTATTAGCAATCGACAAATTATTTATCGGTTACAACATCACAAGTAACCACGCCATTGAAGTCGGTCTAACTGATACTGCATTCGATGATTACGATAAATACGGTGATTTCACGTTTGATACCACTGTTGAAACCGGTGAAGCTGGTGACCAACAAAACACCGTTAAATATGAAGGTAAAATCAAAAACTTCAAATTAGGTGCGTCTTATTCTTACCAAGGTGAATCATCATCAGGCTCTGCATTAGGTGACATCGTAAATGGTTATTTTGGTTACTTCGGTAAGACATTATCAGCTGTTGTGGGTGTAGAAAAGCGCGCAGGCTCAGCTGGTGAATCTAAATACGGCGAACAAGTTCTATTTGGTTTTGGTGCACGCTATAACGTAAATGAACAACTTTCTTTTGGTGTTAATGGTTATATCGAAGATGAAGATATTGCTCAAAACAGCACTAACTTAGTTGTTGACCCAGCGAACCCAGACAATGATGTCACTGTACATAACGATTACCAAACCTTCCAAAACAAAGGTGCATTAGTTTCTGCTCGTTACAAATTCTCTGCTAAATGGGAAGTAACAGGTTCTTATAACTTCGAAGAATATGAAAAGTGGGCAATCAAAAATGTTGAAAACGGCGTAACTCCATACTCGTGGGGCGATGAACGTACTTGGAGTACTGTTGGCGTGAACTTCCGCCCATCAAGCTCAGTTATTTTTGCTGTTGAAGCAAACTTCGGTGAGTCAGCACAAGATGCTTACGCTTACGGCCGTGTTTATTTCTAGTATTTCCATCATTTCGATGTAAGAACCAGTTAACGAATTTTAAGGTAAATTATGAAAAAGAAATTATTAGCACTCGCAGTGGGCAGTGTTTTATCCGCAGGTGCTCAAGCTGCACTATCAGATATTATTATTACAGAATATGTTGAAGGTAGTGCTAACAATAAAGCCGTCGAATTAACCAATACGACTGGCACTCCATATACGTTCTCAGACAGTGATGTGGTTACATATAGCTCTTACAGTAACGCCATCCATAGCCCTGCAGGCGTTAGTATTTTAAAAGGCATCACTATTGCTGGTAATGAAACAATCGTACTTACAAATGGTGAAGTAACGACTGAATTGTTAACTGCAATTTCCGATAATGGTGCTCGCCATTTTGCAGCTGGCGTATACAATGATGTCTCACATAACGCAATGAACTTTAACGGTGATGACCACGTTGCACTTCGCGACGGCAACACAATCGTTGATATCATCGGTGTCGATGGTTCTAAATGGGGTGAAGATAAAACTTTAATTCGTCGCGCTGCTGCTGACGGTTCTAGCCTACCAACTCCTGACGCAAAGTATGTTCCAACAAACTGGGCTGAATCAATCCCAGATGGCGAAACTATAAGTAAAGATAACTTTGCTGATTTAGGTATTCCAACACTTGGTGACTACGTAGAGCCACCAGTAGTTGAAGAGTTAACTATGATCCCTGAAGACGGTGGATTATTTGCGAATACACTTGCTCGTTATGTAGGTAAAGAAGTTACTATCCCTGCAGATATGAACCCTACTGAAGCTGGCGAACAAGGTCTTATCGTTACAAGAACTTATGGCTTTAACTTCAATAACTACAGTAATAATATTACAGCCTCTTATGATCGCGCTAATTACCAGCCGAATCAAATACACGTAGCAGGTAGCCCTGAAGCAAAAGCTTATAATGATCAAAATATAGATCGCACGCTATTAATTACAGGCGCTTATGCACCTGATGGCGAACTTGCTTACTACCCAGACTTTAATACTGACCCTGCAAACAATTATATCCGTATTCAAGATCAAATCGTGGGTATGACAGGTATGATTACGGGCTCTGCAGGTAACTACACATTAACAGTTACAGAAGATGTAGATAACAGTAACTTCATCCATCATTCAGACCGTGGCGGTGTTAACCTTAATACTTCTACAGCTGAAACAGCTTTTGCAATTAAAGTTGCAACTCAAAACGTGTTAAATTTATTTAATTCGCCATTTGGTGGAGATCAAAATTTACACGCAGATAACCGTGGCGCAGAAACTGATGAAGAGTACCCACGCCAGAAAGCAAAACTAGTTGAAGCAATTTTTGGTCTTGATGCTGATATCGTAGGCCTAATGGAAATTGAAAATAATGGTTTCGGTAACAATGGTACTATCGCAGAATTCGTTGAAGCAATTAATGAAAAGTACTTTATTGTTCGTGATGATCTAAAAGATGATCCGAATTCAGAAACCAATAGATATGTATTCATCGGTTTTGATTCAAATGGCGATACAGTACTAGATGCTCTTGATTCTGTTGGTTCTGATGCTATCACATCAGGTATCATATACCGCCCAACTAAAGTAACCGTAGAAAGTTCTCGTATTATCAAAATGCCAGAACAGCACGCTCCAACAATTGTTAATGATAACAATGTTGTAGTGAAAGACAGATACGATGAAGTATTAGAAAGTGGTGACAACTACCAGCGTAATACAGTTGCCGCAACATTCACAATTAATAACACAGGTAAGCGTTTAACAGTAGCTGTTAATCACCTGAAATCTAAAGGCTCAACCTGTTATGAAGATTGGGATGGTGTAGACTTCGGCACTGACGAAAACTACTATGACAGTGCTCCGGATCTAGATTTCCAAGGCCAATGTGAAAACTTCCGTGTAGCGGCAGCTGTACAGATAGGTGAAGAGCTAGAAAAAATTGGTGGTGATCGCGTTGTTCTTGGTGACATGAACTCTTATGCGAAAGAAGATCCAATGTTAGTGTTAACATCGAATCCGACTAACAAAGAACTAACAACAGCAAGAGATACTTTCATTGGAAAAACACCACAGTTTAATACTGCAGGTAACCCAGTAAAAGTAACAAAAACTTATGGTTATATTAGTGCTGTAGATAAAAAAGATAAAGAAGAAGGTAAAATCAGCTGGAGTTATTCTTACAATGATGAGATTGGCTCACTTGATCACGTATTAATCACCCCGTCACTTGACTCTCGTTTAATTGATGCGAAAGACTGGCACATCAATGCTGCTGAATCATCTTATTTCGACTACAACATTGTACGCTTCGATTCTGATGATGGCTTAGTTCCAGCTAAAGGCAATGATGCAACAGCTGATCGATTCTATGCAGAAGACGCATTCCGCTCTTCAGATCATGACTCAGCAATCATCTCATTAAGCTACCAATACGCTGAAACTGAAAACAATGCGCCAGTATTAGTAACAGTTAGTAGCGGTACGATGGAAGTACCTTATGTTCTTCCTTCATCAGTGGATGTACAAGCTGGTGATATCGCTAAGATTTCACTAAAAGCAACAAATGATGACGCAGACACATCAGAAGCAATCTTACCTAAGTATGCAATGAGTGCTAATCAATCATTCGCTCACTTTGAAGTAGCTGGCATTACAGCAGGTACGTATGCAGCAACAATGACGTTAGAACGAAACGGCGTTACGGTTACAGGCTCTGAAGTATCATTAAAACTTGAAGCTACAAAGAAAGATTCTTTGACACCTAAACTAACAGTTCCGGAATCAGATGGTTCGGGTGGTTCATTTGGTATCTTTGGAATCCTATCTCTACTTGGCTTAGGTTTCTTACGCCGTAAGCATTAATAATAGATTTCCATTCAACTGCTTGTTTAGAGTGAATGAGAATCTATTTATTAATACAAAGCCACAACACTTCTAAATATTATTTTATAAGTGTTGTGGTCATCATTTAAAACATAAAAATAAACTTATTAAAAATACTTTTATTTAATAAGTTGGTGAATAAAAATGAATTACAAATCCAATACAGCTGTATGCTTATTATCATTACTACTACTTAGTGCCTGTAATGATTCAAATGATAATATCAATCCGATTACGGAATCTGGTAATTTAATCAATAATGGTGACTTTGAGAACTGGGCGACTTCAACTCCCGTACCAGGTTGGGATACCATTGATGATGGAATCACTGTTGAGCAAAGTAAAGCCCAATATAAAACAGGTGCAAACTCAGCTCGAGTTCTGGTTAATACAGGCTCTCAAGGTAGCACTGATTTCCGTCAATCAGTTGATGTTGTTGCTGGTAAAACGTACACATATTCAGTTTGGGTTCTACATACTGAAGGTTATATGAAAACCCGTATGTATATCGATGGCCAATATGACCCATATTCAAATAACAACTTAGTTAATGAATGGCAACAAATTACGACTACATATACAGCAACTGAAAATAAAGTTATTGATGTAGGCATTCGCTTCTACGATGTTTCTGGTTTTGATGGGCATGAAAATGTCTTTATTGACGACGTCGTATTAATCGCTGAAAAAGCTGTTGACCCAGATCCAACACCGGACCCAGATCCAACGCCGGACCCAGATCCAACACCGGACCCAGATCCAACGCCAGACCCAGATCCAACTCCAGGCCCAGATCCTATAGACCCAAGTAAGTATTATGAAAGTGCTAAAGGAAAAACAGGCTTTGAACTAAAAACGGCACTTTATAACATCATCAAAAATCACACAACAAAATCATATGGTGATTTATGGGACTTTATGAGTGTTAACTCTCTAGATATTTATTATGACAATGATAAAACCATTTTAGATATGTACTCTGAAATTCCTTCTTCATCAGACACATATAGTTACACCCCAGTAACTAACCAATGTGGTAATTACAGCGGTGAAGGTAGTTGCTATAACCGTGAGCACTCAATGCCACAAAGCTGGTTTGAGAAAAAATCACCTATGGTCAGCGATGTTCATCATATTTTTGCAACTGATGGTTATGTAAATGGTAAACGTAGTAACTATCCGTATGGCGAAGTAGATAGCCCATCTTGGACTTCTGATAATGGTAGTAAACTAGGCAGTGCAACAGCTTCACTTGGATACAATGGCACCGTTTTTGAACCTATCGCTGAATTTAAAGGCGACTTTGCACGAGCGCAATTTTATATGGCAACTCGCTACCAAGATATTATCGGAAGCTGGGATAAAAATACTGAGCATTCAGATGCAGTACTTGATGGCAGTAGTGATAAAGTATTCGAACCTTGGGTTATTGCTATACTGAAAAAATGGCATGAGAATGATCCAGTAAGCCAAAAAGAAATTGATCGTAATACTGCGGCTGCAATTTACCAAGGTAACCGCAACCCGTTTGTAGATCATCCCGAATATGTAAATGAAATTTGGGTTGATTAATAGCAACAGTTCCTAAAATGTAGCAATACTATTTAGAAAAACAGTATTAAAAAATAATGTAAAAAAGGCGAATAGACATCAGTTTATTCGCCTTTTTTATATCTAAAAATCATACGAAATACAATCAAAACACAAGGAAACACTAATTTTCTTACGATTTATTATGGGAAATAACAATGTTAAATTATCTGGAAAATCAAAAGAAATGAAACATAAATTTATTTTGTAAATGTTTGAACTAAAGCCAATAAAAGTGATAGCTCAAATAAGCTTTTTAAGTATAGAATTGCAGCATAATTTGCCCGAACAAAACTATAAAAAAGAACTTTATATTACAAGCGTTTGATTTATAACCACTTAACAATTAAACAGGGAATAGCTAAACATTAAATTGTGTAGCTATTCATGATATTTACTTTCTAAAACTGACTTGCCGGTCAACTTTATAAAGTGAATTGTCGTAATTTTACGATATTTATTTTAGGCGTTTAATGATGAATTATAAAAACCTTGCTCTAACGGCTCTCATAGCTGCGACTACAACAGGCTGTGTAACTCAACCTACAGTGAAAATGAATGCGCATGAGTGGGCTCAAGATAAAGAATATAATCTGACAATTTTACACACCAACGATAACCACGGTAATTTTTGGCAGAATAAATATGGTGAACGCGGCATGGCAGCTAGAGCTACATTGGTCAATAATATTCGTCATGAAGTGAGCGCTGAAGGTGGGTCTATATTACTCCTCTCTGGTGGCGATATTAATACTGGTGTTCCTGAATCTGATCTACAAGATGCTGAACCTGATTTTATTGGTATGAATATGATTGGTTACGATGCAATGGCTATCGGTAATCATGAATTTGACAACCCTTTAGACGTACTAACCAAACAAGAAGGCTGGGCAGAGTTCCCTTTCCTTGCTGCAAACATCTATAAAGATGGCGAGCGTATGTTCGATGCCTACAAAATTTTCAATAAATCTGGTATCAAAATAGCCGTTATTGGTCTTACGACTGAGGACACCGCTAACATAGGGAACTCCGAGTTCATTAGCGAAATAGAGTTTAAAGACCCAAAGGTCGAAGCTAAAAAAGTCATCGCAGAATTAAAAGAAAAATATAATCCAGATATGATTATTGCAGCAACGCATATGGGCCATTACCTCAACGGTGATAATGGTTCTAATGCACCCGGTGATGTACAACTAGCGCGCTACCTAAACGAAGGGGATTTAGACATGATCGTAGGCGGTCACTCACAAGAACCTATTTGCATGGAAAGTATAAATCAATATGCGGACTTCAAACTAGGCCAAGACTGCAAGCCAGATCAGCAAAATGGTACTGATATCGTGCAAGCACACGAATGGGGTAAATATGTTGGCCGTGCAGACTACACCTTTAAAAATGGTGAATTCACACTACAATCTTATAACTTGATCCCTGTTAACTTGAAGAGAAAAGTTAACAATACAGACGGAAAAAGAGTACGAGTGCTTATCCAAGATGAAATAGCACAAGATCAAGTGGTATACGACACTTTAAAGCCATTCCAAGAAAAAGGCCAGGCGGCACTTGGTATTAAAATTGGTACGACTGACGGCATACTACAAGGCGAACGAAAAATCGTTCGTAACAACCAAACAAACCTAGGTCGCTTAATTGCCACTGCACATATGCAACGCGCAAAAGCAGACTTTGGTGTAATGAATTCGGGCGGTGTTCGTGCCTCTATTGAAGCGGGTGATGTAACGTACAAAGATATGCTTACTGTACAGCCATTTGGCAACATCATCACTTACGTGGATATGGCAGGTTCAGAAGTAATTGAATACCTGAATAAAGTGGGTACTAAAACAAGAGATTCTGGTGCATATGCACAATTTGCAGGTATCTCGATGACAGTGGAAGCGGATAGAGTTTCTAACGTAGTTATCGGCAATAAAGCAATTGACATGAATGCATCATATCGCTTCACAGTTCCCTCTTTCAATGCAGCTGGCGGTGACGGATATCCAAATATCACGGCACATCCTGCATTTGTTAATACAGGTTACGTCGACGCAGAAGTACTGAAAGAATACATCGAAGCTAACTCACCGATTTCAGTAGCCAACTTCGCGCCAAAAAATGAAATAAATCACAAATAACTTTTAGCTATAACAGCCGCACTGGATTGTGCGGCCTCATAAGTGAGAATAAATATGTTAAAGAAAACAACTCTTGCAATTGCACTTGCTGCAATTTTCGCAGGCGGCGCGGCTCAAGCTGTAACGATTTACGATAATGACAATGGTGACGTGATCAAGTTATACGGTGAAGTTGGCGTTGGTGGTCATTTCAATCCTGACTACGAATACGGTGAATTTGTTGAATCACCGCTAAATGAAAATAAAGATGGTTATGGTACAGACACTACCTATATCGATGACAGCTTTGCCACTATTGGTGTAAAAGGTACGTATCAAGACGTTTACTACCGCGTAGAACTTGATTACGAACGTGAAAACTGGGCTTATGGCTCTGGCGATATGGTATTAGCAATCGACAAATTATTTATCGGTTACAACATCACAAGTAACCACGCCATTGAAGTCGGTCTAACTGATACTGCATTCGATGATTACGATAAATACGGTGATTTCACGTTTGATACCACTGTTGAAACCGGTGAAGCTGGTGACCAACAAAACACCGTTAAATATGAAGGTAAAATCAAAAACTTCAAATTAGGTGCGTCTTATTCTTACCAAGGTGAATCATCATCAGGCTCTGCATTAGGTGACATCGTAAATGGTTATTTTGGTTACTTCGGTAAGACATTATCAGCTGTTGTGGGTGTAGAAAAGCGCGCAGGCTCAGCTGGTGAATCTAAATACGGCGAACAAGTTCTATTTGGTTTTGGTGCACGCTATAACGTAAATGAACAACTTTCTTTTGGTGTTAATGGTTATATCGAAGATGAAGATATTGCTCAAAACAGCACTAACTTAGTTGTTGACCCAGCGAACCCAGACAATGATGTCACTGTACATAACGATTACCAAACCTTCCAAAACAAAGGTGCATTAGTTTCTGCTCGTTACAAATTCTCTGCTAAATGGGAAGTAACAGGTTCTTATAACTTCGAAGAATATGAAAAGTGGGCAATCAAAAATGTTGAAAACGGCGTAACTCCATACTCGTGGGGCGATGAACGTACTTGGAGTACTGTTGGCGTGAACTTCCGCCCATCAAGCTCAGTTATTTTTGCTGTTGAAGCAAACTTCGGTGAGTCAGCACAAGATGCTTACGCTTACGGCCGTGTTTATTTCTAGTATTTCCATCATTTCGATGTAAGAACCAGTTAACGAATTTTAAGGTAAATTATGAAAAAGAAATTATTAGCACTCGCAGTAGGCAGTGTTTTATCCGCAGGTGCTCAAGCTGATATCACTGATGTTTTGATTACAGAGTATGTTGAAAGTTCTAATTCTCAAAATAGAGCAATTGAAATTACCAACATGGGTAATGAAGACGTAACCTTTACAGATAATGAAGGTTTAGTATATTTTTACAACCCTCCAGGATCAGATTCTGATTGGAAAAAAATTAATCACCAAGATGGTGGTAAAGTTCTAACCGGAACAACAATTCTTGCTGGTGAAACGATAGTAATTATTGCCCCTCCACATGCAACTTACGGAAGTGATGTAAGAGATGCAGCTGAAGCCAATAATGCAAGAGTTATAATCAGCAGCAGCTTAGGATTTACTGGTAACGATTCTGTCGCTATTGTTGATATGAGTGACTCATTGACGCCACCAACACAAGTATTAGATATCATCGGCGAAACGGGTAGTGTACCAAGTTTATCTAACATCACGATGAGACGTAGTAAGCAAGTTGATGGTTCGAATCCAACACAACAATCTGTTTATGTAAAAACAGATTGGATTGAGCATGTAAATAATACATTTGATGATCTTGGTATCAACTCACTTCCAGAAGCATATATTCCATTTAATTGTTTAGATAGCGAAGCGCGAACAAGTATTCAAGCAATTCAAGGCGAAGGTACTACATCACCAATCACTGGTGAAAACGTCATTATTGAAGCTGTAATCAGTGCAATTACGTCATATCCTGTTAAAGGTATTTTCCTAGCTCAGGAAACGGACAACAACCAATTAACCTCTGACGGTCTTTTTATCACCACGAATGAAGATACGAGTAATCTAGCCCCTGGCGATAAAGTGTGTTTACAAGGTGTTGTTGTTGAAGACTATGGTCTAACAACACTGACTAGCCAAAAAGAGATCCACGTTAAAGGTAGTGAAGCTGTTCCAGCAGCTGTTGATATTGAAGTTATTGAGTCAGATAAAGACGAATATGGTTTCTCATTTGATACTACACTAGAGCGCTATGAAGGTATGCTAGTTAGACTGCCTAAGGATATGGATCCTAATGAAACTGGCAACCAAGACATGCGCGTATCAAAAACGATTAGTTTTAACTTTGATAGCTTCCGCAATAACATGGTGTTTTCTTATAAACGTCCAAACATGCAACCTAACCAGGAAAACGTAGCAGGTAGTACAGATGCTCTCAAAGCAATGTACCAAAATGACGATTTCCGTTTAATCATTGAGAGCGCAGTTAAGGCTGAAGATGGTCGAATTCCTTATTATCCAACATTCCATGACGATGCTGCGGATAACTATATTCGTATCGATGATAGTGTTGTTGGTATGGAGGGTGTTCTTTCTCATAGCTTTGGGGATTATAATTTAACAGTAACTAACACTATTGATGAAGATAATATTACTCATAATACAGATAGAAAAACATCTCCAACTCTAAGTACTACGACTACTGATGATAGCTTCGCTATTAAAGTTGCTACTCAAAACCTATTGAACCTATTTAACTCTCCATTCGGTGGTTCAGCAAATCAACATGGTGATAACCGTGGTGCAGATAGTATTGCTGAATATGAACGTCAAAAAGCAAAACTAGTAAGCGCGATACGCGGACTTGATGCTGATATCGTGGGTCTGATGGAAATCGAAAATAATGGCTATGGTGATGCAGGTGCAATCGCAGAACTCGTTGCAGCGATTAACGTTAACTATGATGACGATGATCCAAAAGATATTGATAGTAAATATTCAACAAGTAAACGCTATGTATTTATTGGTTATGATAAAAATGGCGATACTGTTCTTGATGATCAAGATTCACTAGGTACTGATTCAATCAGTACAGGTCTTTTATATCGCCCAGCTAAAGTCAGCTTAGAAAGTACGAAAGTAATCCCGATGCCACAACAGCACGCACCGGTCGTTGTTAATGATAATAATATTGTTGTGAAAAACAGTAACGGTGGAATCTTAGAAAGTGGTGATAACTACCAACGTGACACCCTAGCTGGTACTTTTATTGTTAACCAAACAGGTAAACGCCTAACTGTAGCAGTGAATCACCTTAAATCGAAAGGTTCTACATGCTGGGAAGAATGGGATGGTGTTGACTTTGGCACAACAGAAGTATGGAAAAACGATGCGCCAGACGCTGACTTCCAAGGTGCCTGTGAAGACTTCCGTGTAGCTGCAGCAGTACAACTTGGTGAAGAATTAGATAAAATTGGCGGTGATACTGTTATCGTCGGTGATATGAATTCATATGCGCTTGAAGATCCAATGTTAGTACTAACTGAAAATACAACTGGAAAAACATTAACAACAGCGCGTGATACTTTTATCGGTAAAACTCCGCAGTTTAACAATTCTGGTAATCCAGTTAACTGGACTAAAACGTATGGTTATATTAATGCGGTAAGTAAGAAAGATGCAGAAAAAGGCAAAGCGAGCTGGAGCTACTCTTACAATGATGAAATTGGTTCGCTGGATCACTTACTAATCAGCCCATCATTAAATAACCGTTTAATTGATGCAACTGATTGGCATATCAACGCTGCAGAATCACCATTGTATGATTACAATATTGACTATAAAGGCGCAACTGGTGCGGAAGACTTTTATGCTGACGACGCATATCGTTCTTCAGACCACGACTCAGCCATTATGTCTTTAAGCTACAAGCACGGTGAAACAGATGGTAAGGCTGTACATGTTGCAATTACAAGCGGTTTAATTAAAGTCCCTTACAACATCCCTACAGCGGCTAATGCTGAAAAAGGTGATATTGCGACAATTACATTAACACCATTAAATAGTAATGATAATGTTGATATGAGTGATGTCGTGTTACCACGAGTCGCGCTCACAAAAGATGGTCAATCATTTGTTGAACTAGAAGTATATGGTGCGGATGCAAGTCGATACAGTGCAACAATGCAACTAGAGCGTACAGGTGCAGCTTCGACAAGCTCTACGGTTTCAGGTTCTAGCGTATCTCTAGAAATTGAAGTTGCTAAGCAAGACTCACTAACACCTAAAATCGTAATTCCACCATCAGATAATTCAGGTGGTTCTTTCGGTATTTTTGGTGTGCTATCTCTACTTGGTTTAGGTTTCCTACGTCGTAAAGCTAAATAGTAGTGTTGTTTGATTCATTACTAACGAATCATTAAAAACTAGTTAAACAAAAGGCGAATAAACATCAGTTTATTCGCCTTTTTTAATACGTTTAATTTATAACATCGCAGTCTAATAAAGACTACATACTGATATTATTTATAAACCATTTCATTTTTTGGTTCAAAATCAGCAACGTTAATTGGTGAGTTTGCTTCAATGTATTCTTTCAGTACTTCAGCATCCACATAACCTGTGTTTACAAACGATGCGTGCTCTGTAATTTTCGGGTAACCGTCGCCACCAGCGGCATTAAACGATGGGATAGTGAAACGGTATGCTTTCTCTAAGTCGATAGCGTTACCTGCGATAACCACGTTAGACACTTGACCATTTGCAACCGTCATTGAGATACCTGCAAATTGTGCGAATGCACCAGAGTCTTTCATTTTAGTGCCAACTACGTTTAGGTAGTCCATCACTTCAGCGCCTGTCATATCAACATACGTAATGATATTGCCAAACGGTTGTACCGTTAATACGTCTTTATACGTAATGTCACCAGCATCGATTGACGCACGAACACCACCAGAATTCATGATACCGAAATCTGCTTTAGCACGTTCCATATGTGCAGTCGCAATTAAACGACCAAGGTTAGTTTGGTTGTTACGTACAACATTACGATTGCCTTCTAACAAAGCATCAGAATGACCAATCTTAATGTTTAATGCCTCTTGCCCTTTTTCTTGGAACGGTTTTAGTGTTGCAAGTACAGTTGGATCTTGAGCAATCTCATCTTGGATAAATACACGCTTTTTCTTACCATCAACTTTGATTTTTTTCTTTAAGTTAACTGGAATAAGTTTGTACGATTGCAGTTCGAAATCACCATTTTTGAAGGTGTAATCAGCACGTCCAACATATTTACCCCATTCGTGTGCTTGTACGATAGTAGTACCGTTTTGCACATCTGGAGCACAGTCTTGACCTGGTTTGAAGTTTGCATATTCAGCACCTTCCATACATACAGGCTCTTGAGAATGACCGCCAACGATCATATCTAGGTCACCTTCATTAAGGTAACGTGCAAGCTGTACATCACCCGGTGCATTTGAACCGTTGTCACCGTTAAGGTAATGACCCATGTGCGTTGCTGCAATGATGATATCTGGGTTTTCAGTTTTCTTAATTTCAGCAATTACTTTTTTAGCTTCCACTTTAGGGTCGCGGAATTCTAATTCGCTGATGAATTCTGGATTACCAATTTCAGCCGTATCTTCAGTTGTTAGACCGATAACTGCAATTTTAACACCGTCTTTATTAAAGATTTTGTAAGCATCGAACATACGTTCGCCATCTTTATAGATATTAGCTGAGATGAACGGGAATTTAGCCCAACCTTCCTGTTTAGCAAGCACATCAAGCGAGTTATCGAACTCATGATTACCCAATGTCATCGCATCATAGCCAATCATGTTCATGCCGATAAAATCAGGTTCTGCATCTTGTAAATCCGATTCAGGTACACCTGTATTAATATCACCACCTGATAATAATAATACAGAACCACCTTCAGATTTAACTTCAGTACGGATGTCATTAATCAGCGTCGCACGTGCAGCCATACCGCGTTCGCCGTACTTATTCTGCCAAAAGTTACCGTGGTTATCATTCGTGTGAAGAATGGTAAGGTTATACTCTTTATCTTGTGTCCATTCATGCTGAGGCTGTTGGTCAGTTGTAGCGCAACCAGTTGCAATTGCAATAGTTAAAGCTGAGAGCGCTATATTTTTAAGTTTCATAGAATCGTCCGATTTATCAGGGATATGAGAGAATAAAGCCTCTATATAAAATAAGAGGCTATATATTAGATAATACTATTAGATTGATTAGCTTAGAACCAGTAATAAGCTTTAACGTAGCCTAGCGCACCACTTTCGCCATTTTTAAGCACATCACCCGCTGCAATTTCAGCAGCTAACTTAATATTTCGAGCATATTTGTATTCAGCACCGATAACAGCCCACTCTGATTTGTAATCTTCCTTAGATGCGTCAACATTATCTAAATCTTCGAAGTTCACACTCGCTAACAGATTTAGTTTCTCGGTCAATTTATATTTAGCGCCGATGTTAGTACCGACGATATTTTTTTCTGAGCTTTCATTTTTATTGAAATTTTTGGTTTGATCCCAAATTAAGCCAGATACAGTGACATCACCTAATTTAACTTCACCGTGTAGTGAATAAATTTCAGTTTCATCGCCCACTTCAGCACCTGCAAGCACTGTGAAATCATCACCAAAATAACCAATGTAACCGTTAGTTACTTGACCAAATAGTGAATCTGTTTCATATGAATATTTTTTTGGTTCGCCAGTATCAATTGTTGTAGCTTTCACTGTTTTACCATCAGCATCAAGCTCGTATGTAGTCTTTTTATCCGTTGTACCATCCCAGCCTTCTAATGAGTGAGAAATACCCACTTTAATATTACCAAATTGACCTCGGTATTTTAGCGTATTATCTTGGTCACCCGCTTCAGAAATACTAGCACCTAATTCATTTGTTACATCACCAAATGCATCATAGTGATCATAGGCTGTATCAGTACGACCAAACTCAATTGATTGCTTCGGTGTTAAATTGTAGCCTACATAAGCCTTGTCGATAACAAGGCGCATATTATTATCAGTAGTCCAATCTTGACGCTCTGCATCCATCTCAAACTTGGCATAGATATTACCTGTTGAGCCCTTTACACCCAGCGTCATAAATGAATCGTCGACATAGGTAGAACTTGGCCCAAACGGTGTTTTATCCGTGTCAGATACAACCGTACCACCGACTTCCATACCACCATAAATTTTTAAATTATCACCATTATCATTTTTATAGATTGTTGCAGCGCTAGCTGCGCCGACAGACAGAATTGATGCAAGAGTTAGAGCAAGAGTTGAATATTTCATTATAATTTCCTAATGTTTATTTTATTATTCTTATATTTATTCATCTTAATAAGATTCTGTTTTCTATATGAAAATATATAAGCAACGTCATTAACACAAGTATGGAGTACCCATTAGTTGATATAAGCATCATATTCTTCAAATTAACCTCACGACAAATCAATTAATCGTAATAATGTGATTTATATAGGTTTTAAATCTAAATATTACGATATCATTCGCGTTTTAGTTTTTTGACTATAACGGGTCATTTTTAATCAAAAAATAAAAGTGCTGGAAGGCATATTGGTAGGAAATACAGAGGATTATCGAAGTATCATTAAAAAACAAACAAAAAAATACCTATCAACGATTCGCTGATAGGTATTGAATATTGTGACTATTTTAAATTATATCGAGAGCATTATGCCAAAGGTATTAAGCAACCATTAAACAAGACACTGAATGTTCTTCGTTACCAATTAGCTGAGGCTTAGTTTCGGCACAACTGGCTTTCGCAACAGGGCAGCGTGTACGGAATACACACCCTGATGGCGGGTTTAATGGTGACGGTAAATCACCTTCCAACATTTCTATTTTCTTATTACGCTCAAGTTCCGGATCTGGGATTGGTACTGCAGACATTAATGCTTTCGTATACGGGTGCTTCGGATCTGAAAACAAGGCTTTCGACTCACCTAATTCAACCGCATTACCGAGATACATGACTAATACGCGATCAGAAATGTGTTTTACAATCGATAAATCATGGGCAATAAAGATCAGGCTTAAACCCAATTCTTTCTGCAATGATTGTAACAAGTTCACTACCTGCGCTTGAATGGATACATCCAATGCAGATACTGGCTCATCACAAATAATCATCTTAGGCTTTAAGATAAGTGCACGAGCAATACCAATACGCTGACACTGACCACCCGAGAATTCATGCGGATAACGGTTAATCACGTTAGGCAATAGACCTACCTTCGTCATCATGTCCTTCACTTGCTCTTTCACTTCTACTTTAGATAGATTTGGAAAGAAAGTGCGTAGCGGCTCGGCAATAATGTCACCTACCGTCATACGAGGGTTTAATGATGCCAGCGGATCTTGGAAAATCATTTGAATTTCTTTACGTTTTTCACGCATTTCATTGTGCGGTAAACGCGTAAGATCTTGGCCTAACCAAACCACATGACCAGCCGCCGCTGGCACTAAGCCAATAAGAGCTCGGGCAAATGTCGATTTACCACAACCTGATTCCCCTACTACACCCAACGTTTCACCTTCGTATAATTTGATACTTACACCATCAACCGCTTTAAGTGGTCGAGGTGGTGCCCAAGGCCATAATGACTTTGATGGGATATCAAATTGAACCTTAAGGTCATTCACTTCTAGCAGCAATTCTTTCTTTACCGCTTGTACCGCAACTTGCTCTTGCTTTACTACATTAGTCATTACCATGTCCCCTGGTCTGAGAAGCAGGCACGTAAACGGTCGCCAGCAAACGGGATTAATTGTGGTTGTTCTTGTTGGCAGTGTTCTTGTGCACGATGACAACGATCTTGATATGCACACCCTTTCGGCAGTGATAACAAGTTAGGTGGATTACCCGGAATGGTCGGTAAAATATCACCTTCGGTATCTAAACGTGGAATTGATTTAAGTAAGCCTTCTGTATAAGGGTGGCTCGGTGTATAGAAGATATCATTTACCTTACCATACTCCATTGTACGACCCGCATACATCACTAATACCTTGTCACAACTACCAGCTACCACACCCAAATCATGCGTAATCATAATAATGGCGGTATTAAACTTGTCTTTCAATTCATTCAATAATTGCATGATCTGCGCTTGAATCGTTACATCCAATGCAGTCGTTGGTTCATCTGCAATCAACAGTTTAGGGCGACATAACAAGGCCATTGCGATCATTACACGCTGACGCATACCACCTGAAAACTCATGCGGATACATGTTAATACGAATACGCGCTTCAGGAATCTTAACCGATTCAAGCATAAATACTGATTCTTCAAAGGCTTCTTTTTTGCTCATGCCTTTATGTAAAATCAGTACTTCCATCATTTGCTCACTCACCTTCATGTAAGGGTTTAGTGAAGTCATTGGGTCTTGGAAGATCATGGCAATTTGTTCTGCGCGAACATGGTTTAGTTCTTTCTCTGGTAAATTTAAGATCTCTTTACCTTCGAACTTTGCACTGCCAGAAATAATACCGTTTTTCGCCAGCAATCCCATGATTGCAAATACAGTCTGTGACTTACCTGAGCCGGACTCGCCAACAATACCCAGTGTTTCGCCTGGGCTAAGAGAGAAATTTAAATCGTTAACCGCCGTGACATTACCGTCTTGAGTCGTAAACTCAACGCGTAGGTCTTTAACATCTAGTAAACTCATCTGACATCCTTAATCTTGTTCTAGCTCTACATCTAACTGTGTAGTCAGCAATATATTTACACTAGAATGGCTTAAGTTAGGTTACTGCTCACTTTAAGCCATTCTATTTAGCTATTATCTGTCTTTTGGATCCAACGCATCACGCAGACCATCGCCAACATAGTTAAAGCAAAACAGTGTTAACACCATAAATGCAGCTGGGAAGGCTAATTGCCAAATCGCTATTTCCATTGTTTGTGCACCTTCTTGCAGTAAGGCACCCCAACTTGTCATTGGCTCTTGCACACCAAGACCAAGGAAACTTAAAAATGATTCAGTTAAGATCATGCTTGGAATTAACAGTGTTGAATAAACAGCAACAATACCTAATACATTCGGAACGATATGGCGGGTAATAATGCCCCACTTACTCACACCACATACATGTGCCGCTTCGATAAACTCTTTACCACGTAAGCTTAGCGTCTGACCACGAACAATACGCGCCATGTCTAACCACGCAATTGCACCAATCGCCACAAAAATTAAGATAATATCGCGACCAAAGAATGTCACCAATACGATAACAAGGAACATGAACGGAATTGCGTAAAGGATCTCAAGGATACGCATCATTACACGGTCTGTTTTACCACCGATGAAACCTGATGCAGCGCCATATAGCGTACCGATAAGTACAGCAACTAATGCCCCCATCACACCAACCATCATCGAGATACGGCCGCCGATAAAGGTACGCACTAATAAATCACGACCTAAACTATCCGTACCAAACCAATGCTCTGCTGAAGGAGCCTGATGCAATGCATACCAGTCAGTATCGTCAAACGCATACTGACTGAACATCGGCACAAAGATAACTGACAAGGTGATTAAGAAAAGAATACATAAACTCACCATCGCCGCTTTGTTACGCATAAAGCGAATACGGGCATCTTGCCACAAACTGCGGCCTTCGATTTCTAAATTATTTGAGAAGGTGTTTAGCGCTTCTACTTTGTCTGTTTTAGATAACATACCTAGTCCCTTAGTAGCGAATTTTCGGGTCGATATAAGCAAGTAAAATATCAACGATTGCATTAAATAAGATGAATAAGAAACCGATTAAAACGGTAATACCCATCACTAGGGAATAATCTCGGTTAAATGCGGCGTTCACAAACAACTTACCAATACCCGGTAAACCAAAGATGGTTTCAATCACTACCGAACCAGTAATAATACCCACGAATGCAGGTCCCATGTATGAAACAACCGGTAACATCGCTGGTTTTAACGCATGTTTGATAACGATATGTGGCTTACTTAATCCTTTCGAACGCGCGGTACGAATGAAATTACTGTTCATCACTTCAATCATGCTGCCACGGGTGATACGAGCAAATGTAGCCACATACAATAATGACATCGCCACAACAGGTAGGATCATGTACATCCAAGTACCGCTGTTCCAACCACCAGCCGGTAACCAGCCTAAATTAATTGAAAAAAGATAAATAAGAGCAGGAGCGAGTACAAATGAGGGCATCACAACCCCGAGCATCGCTGTGGACATAATAGTGTAATCAAACCACGTATTCTGCCTGAGAGCAGCCATCGTGCCAATAAATACGCCGAGGATAAGCGTTAACACAAAAGCAAAAAAACCAATTTTAGCGGATACAGGTAATGCCGCACCAACCAATTCATTTACTGTAAAATCTTTATATTTAAAAGAAGGCCCTAAATCACCTTGGATGATATTAGTTAAATAAGTCGTGTATTGCTCAAGTACGGGCTTATCTAAACCATACTTAGCATTAATGTTAGCCATCACTTCGGGTGGCAAAGCGCGTTCGCTCGAAAACGGGTTACCCGGGGCAAAACGCATAAGAAAGAATGACAGCGTGATCAATACCAACATGGTTGGGATCGATTCGAAGATACGCTTGATAATAAATTTAAACATAAATTAATATCCTATTACACTTATTAAAAGTGCAAGATCAAGGACAGTGCTCAGGTGAACACCATCCGTTGATCAATCTAATATGAAAAGAATGTTATATCGTTAGTTTGCGACTAGTTCGCAATGATATAAAGATCTTTAGTGAAGATTTGCTCTTCAGCATTGTTTGTTGGGTAGCCGCCAACTAGCGGATTTAACAAGCGTGCTTTAACATATTGATAAATAGGGGCAATCGGCATGTCTTTTGCCAATAGTGATTCAGCTTTTAGGTAGATGTCGTTACGCGCTTCATCACT
Organism: Moritella sp. 24; assembly: GCF_018219155.1. Classification (NCBI taxonomy): domain Bacteria; kingdom Pseudomonadati; phylum Pseudomonadota; class Gammaproteobacteria; order Alteromonadales; family Moritellaceae; genus Moritella; species Moritella sp. 24. The sequence goes on from NZ_CP056123.1 coordinate 3,872,803, forward strand.
TGTTGTCGCAAGAGCTTGTTGCATTAGCTCGTCATATGATTTGCTCTTATAGTGCGCGTCATTTGAAGAGTTTGTGCTTTGCATTAATGATAGGAACGTTGATGGTTCGTTGTAATCGCCACACCAACCGGCACGTGTCACATCGAAGTTACCTTGACGCTTGCTGTCTAAGAATGATTTCCATTCTTGGTTTTCAAGTGTCACGTTAATACCCAATGATTTTTTCCACATAGACGTGATCGCAATTGCGTTTTTCTTGTGGTTTTCACTGGTGTTATATAGCAAATTGAAAGACAGTGGATTTGACTTATCAAAACCCGCTTCAGCTAACAGTGATTGTGCTTTTTCGATACGCTGTTTCTGCGTTAGTTTTGCATAATCAGGTAGTTCAGGCGTGAAACCAGAAATAATCTCAGGTGTGAATGCATAAGCGTTCTTTTGACCTTGGCCTAATAACGCTTTAGTAATGATGTCACGGTCGATTGAATATGATAATGCTTGACGAACTCGCACATCGTTAAAGGGTGCTTTCGTGGTATTAAATGCATAGTAATAAGTACACAAGTTACCCGTGATAGATACGTCTTCTTTATGTTCTTTCTGTAAACGACGGAAGTGCTCGTTTGGTAGTTCATTGGTAATATCAATTTCGCCCGATAAGAAGCGGTTCATTTCTGCTACTTGGTTTTCAATCGGTAGGAAAGTCACTTTGTTGATAACTGTTTTTGCATCATCCCAGTATTGCGCGTTACGCTTTAGGGTAATACGTTCATTTACAACCCACTTATCTACTGTATACGCACCGTTACCAACAAAATTGTCTGGACGTGTCCATTTATCACCGAATTTTTCAACTGTCGCTTGGTGTACTGGTTTTACTGTTGTGTGACCCATCATCATCACGAAATAAGGCACTGCACTTTCTAGTTTAATTTCTAGCGTGTAATCATCTAGTGCTTTAATACCTAACGTGTCTTTATCTTTCTTACCCGCGATAATATCTGATGCATTCACCATGGTAGTCATTTCCATATACCATGAGTAAGGTGCAGCAGTTGCAGGATTAACTACGCGCTTAAAGCTGTATTCGAAATCATGCGCGGTAACAGGGTCACCGTTAGACCATTTCGCATTTTTACGTAGGTGAAAGGTAAATGTTTTATTATCAATTGTTTCCCAGCTTTCAGCTACACCCGGAATCGTTTTACCATTTGCGTCTTGGTTTACCAAACCTTCCATTAAATCACGGATTACATGTGACTCTGGTACACCTTCGGTTTTATGTGGGTCAAGCGAGGCAACTTCAGTACCATTACCACGTACAATTTCTTGGGTTTTAGCTAGCTTTACACCGGCAGGAACTTCTGCGGCTGTAGCAGTAAGAGAAGTGGCAGCAAACGTAAGACCTGCGCCTAATAATAATGATTGGGTTATTTTATTTTTTAACATGTACAAACTCCAGTACGACAATTACATCCATGACCTTTAAATTTGTTTTATATTTCAATTTTTGTTTAATTAAAATATAAAGCACCCCTAAAGGAGTATTACTCACAATAGCAATTAATTCATTTAATTGCTATATATTCTAAACTATCATCAATCGACAACCGTTAATACCTACAATATGACAATTGGTAAGATTAAGTATCTAAATGTGATGTTAATATACTTAATAACCCCTTATTGGAATATATGCTCAACAATAAACTGGTATTCATACTTATGACTGACTAATAGCTGACTAAATTGATAATGAAAACAGGCGTTAATGTGAGAGGATTCACGCTTTCGATTTGTTTCGAAAACGAGCACGAACAAATATTGACACATTTTAAAATGAACTTATATGCTCAACAAACCAATTGAGACAACCTGTCCCATTTGTTTATTGAGGATTAAAAATGAAATGGAATTTCAACAAAGTAGCCCTTGCAGCAGCTATATCGAGCACACTATTAATCACTACTCAAGCCAATGCGGGCTGGTTTGATAAACCAGAACCGACCTTCGCTAAAACAAAATATCCTATTGTGATGGTAGGCGGCGCGTTTGCATTTGATAGTGCGATCGGTATCGATTATTGGTACGGCATTACAGATGCGCTGCGCGAACAAGGTGCTGAAGTGTATGTAACCAATCTATCAAGCGCGGAGTTAAACGAAGTTCGTGGCGAAGAGCTTGTTTACGATATCGAGCAAATATTAGCGCTAACAGGCGCAGATAAAGTAAACCTAATAGCGCATAGCCAAGGAGCCCTCGCCTCTCGTTTTGCCGCAAATGATGAACGCGTCAGCGATAGCATCGCATCAGTATCAACATCGCATGGGATGAACAAAGGCACTCACTTTTCCGAAGGTTTCAGAGCCGCTGTAGAAGAAGGCAGCACCATTGAAAAATTAGGCGTACCGCTGATTAACTTTGTATTTAATACCCTCGAATTATTATCTGCAAAAGAAGATGCCGCTGACGGTGATTACGACAGTCCCGCGCGTGGAGAACAAGATTTATTGCGCCTGGCTCAAGCCACTAACCGCGAACAAGTGGCACTGTATGCTGACGAATTTACTGATATGTCGGTAATGCCAACTCAAGACTGCATGACCATTAACAATGGTGAAAAAGGCGATGTTGACCCCGCTTACTATGGGCAAACAGAGTCGAACGGGATTAAGTATTATTCTTGGGGCGGCAACAAATACAGCACGAATGTGCTCGACCCACTTGATTCAATGCTAGTGCCAGTATTTGGACTCTTTGTACCTGAATATAAATCAGAAGATGGATTTCAATGGGATGGTTTAGTGCCAATGTGTGGTCAAGCGATTGGTCAAGTCATCAAACTTGATTACAACGCCAACCATTTTGATGCAATTAATCAATTAATGGGCCTAGGCAGTTGGAAGCTAAATATACCAGCTATCTACACCAAACATGCCAACATGCTTGCACAACAAGGTTTGTAAACAGTTCGTGCTAAGTACTCCATTTTAGCAAAACATTTAACAAAAAAAGCAGACCAAAGCTTAAATTGAGCGTTGTTTTGGTCTTATACCTGGATGGTCGAATGCATAATATAAAAAAATCTGTCGCCATGATGAGTATATTAATTATCAGTGTCACTGGTATCTACTTATACAATGGCAACACAACTCCGAATAAAACAGAACAAGCCTCTGCGCTAAGTGATAACCATAACGTCGATAACACGCAACAATCCATACTAAGATCCTCAATCGCATTACGTAAAAAAACAACCGCTACGGATAGTCATGCATTAAGTGATAACGTTGTCTTACTGGCTGATATTAACATGCCTGCATCCTTAGCAAGTACGGATCCAAGTAGCTTAATCCACGTTGATAGTAATAACCAGCTAGTGTTAAATCATGACATCAAAATGTTATTTGATTATTTTTTTAGTGCCGAAGGTGATTTAACACCTGCAGAATTGCTCACGAGCATACAGCAATATATTAAACTTACTTACCCACAGCCAGCCGCACAACAAGCCTTAGCCTTATTAGATAAATACCTCGATTATAAGCAGCAAATGCAAGATTTTTATGCCCAAGATATAGCCTTGCAAGATTTACCCGAGCTAAATACCCTGACAGATAACGATACCCTGCAAACCATTGAGGGGTTGATGCAAGCGCGCCAAGATATGCGCGATAGCGTATTCACATTAGAAGAACGCGATGCGATGTTTGGCCAAGATATTAATTATGATCAATACATGCTGACCGTTGCCAAACTCGATAGTAATTTAACGCCCTCAGAGCGTAAGCAACAGATAGAACAAATAGCCCAGCAGCATTTAACAACAGAACAATACCAAGCACGTAAGCAAACGTTTATATTACAGAGTTCATCACCAAACTTTAGTATTGATAATAGTGGCGAATGCCAAGGAAACAGTGAAGAATTTACCGAAAAACAAGTAACCGCCTTATGTCAGTTAGCCCGAAAAAGACTCGCCCGCAGTGAATCAAGTAGTTAAATGAATAACTGAAAGATGGCAGATAAAGCGTTAAACAAAAAAGGCTCACCGCATGCTTTTATCCATGCTAGTGAGCCTTTTTTTCATCCCTGCTTACACTCAATTACTCGCGTAACAAATAGGTTAAGCCTCTGTTTTACTTAAGTTATCTTATTTAAACCATCTTATTTAACGACATCAAGCGGTTCTGATAACTTCGCTTTACCCTGCATAATACTAATTTCAACTCGGCGGTTACGACGCAGTTCACTTGCAATATCGGTTAACGGTTGCGTGTCGGCCATCCCTTGCACGATCAAACGACTTTCAGTGAACTCTTCAACCTTTAACATTTCATGGGCAACAGAAACAGCACGTTGACTCGATAAATCCCATTTAGAACGGTATAACTCAGAATGTAATTGCTCTTTACCAGTATGACCAGCAACGGTAATAATACCCGGTATCGTTGCTAACAATTCAGCTACTTTCTGAATAACGGGACGAAAACGTGGTTGTAAAAATGCCGAACCAGCTGGGAATGAGCCTTTTTCATTAATACGAATGATGATTTGCTGGCCTAGGTTTTCAACCTCAACGCCCCCGCTATCAACTTCTTCTTTTAACGCTTCAGCCAATGCTTTAACCAACTCACTGGTATCTTCAGTCACTTCGACATTTTCTGTTGGCGTATTTTCACGCGTCGAGGTTTCTGGTGATTTACCTCCATTACTGTCTTCTTCTAGCTTGTTCTTACCACCTGCATTTTGATCTTCACCGTCTTTGAAATCCAATTCAGCTTCACTGTTATCAATCGTGTGTTGCATGATGGTTTCAATCGGTGTTGGATCTGGTCGGCCAGGTCGAAATTCCTGTGCAATAACCGTTGTGCCTTTTGGTATATTCTTTACATCAATCTGATTTTGAACACCAAATGCAAACTGCATCGAACCAGCAATCTGCTTAAACTTAACCACGTCCATTTCTGAAAAAGACAGCAGTAATACGAAGAAGCACATTAACAGGCTCATCAAATCGGCAAATGTACCCATCCACGCGGGGAGGCCTGGAGGTGGGCAATCACATTCATCTGACATAAATCATCTCTCTATTCATTGAGCAGCCATCGTTAGGCCAACTAAACGTCAGCATCCGCTATTGCACGTTTTGATGAATTGAGGTAATTTTTTAATAAACTTTCGATTACCCGAGGATTTCGCCCTTCTTGAATACCTAAAATAGCATCCATAATCAAGGTGTTATTCAGCATCTCTTCTTCAGAACGTAATTTCAATTTTCCGGCAATTGGGATTGCAATCATGTTAGCAAAAATAGCGCCATACAATGTCGTTAACAAGGCAACAGCCATCGCAGGACCAATCGATTTCGGATCATCCATGTTTGACAGCATCGCAACCAAACCAACCAAGGTACCAATCATCCCCATTGCAGGCGCAACTTCACCAATCATGCTAAATACGTGAATACCGGCTTTATGACGTGCCGTTGTCAGCTTAATGTCTTTTTGTAATGTTTGACTTACAACGGTCGCATCGTGGCCATCAACCAATAAATCGATACCCTTTTGCATAAATTCATTATTCACTTCCGCTTCTTCAAGAGCTAAGAAGCCACCTTTACGTGCGGCATCAGCCATTTCGACCGCTTGTTCTATTAACTCTTCAGGTTTATCAATTTTAAACATAAACGCTTTTACTGCGATCTTCGCCGCCGCTAAAAACTGACCAAAATTAAAATGCATCAATACTACAAAGAGTGAGCCGATAAACACAATCAAAACTGATTGCGTATCAAGAAACATACTTATATCGCCGCCCATGATCATTGCCATCACAACAAACGCAAACGAGCCGATTAATCCTATTAAAGTTGCTAAATCCACAACATTCCCCATATCAAGCAAATTATTATCATATTTCTAGCGTGTGTATACATCGATCTATATCGGCAAGCAAGTAAATATCTTAAGTGATCTTATCTTGCTTATCGTTGTCATCGTACAGTTAAGCTGTATATACCTTATTAACTTGGGTATAATACCCGAGTATATTATCAGAGGGACACCCGATGGCGGTAAAAAAACCAGAAAATATGACGTTCGAGGCGTCTATTACAGAGCTAGAGGCAATCGTTAACAGCCTAGAGCAAGGTGATTGTGAACTTGATAATGCGTTGAAGCAATTTGAACGCGGTATTAGCTTAACACGTGCTAGCTCACAAAAACTTCAGCATGCTGAACAGCAAGTAGCAATATTACTCGCCAACGGTGACCAGCAAACGCTTTCTCCTTTCAACTCTGACAGTAGTAATTAAATAGTGCAGCTTTCAAACACGATTACCCAATATCAGGGTCGTATCAATGATTATTTGCAACAACAAATAAACTTGTTACCAACACATGACACTCAGCTTGCAGCAGCAATGGAATATGGTCTTTTACAAGGTGGTAAACGCGTACGCCCCGTGATCGTCTATGCCGTTGGCGAAATGCTCGGTGTTAACCTTGCCGATCTTGATGGCCCAGCAGCCTCTGTTGAATCAATTCATGCCTATTCGTTAATTCATGATGATTTGCCTGCGATGGATGATGATGATTTACGTCGTGGCCAGCCAACTTGTCACATTAAATTCGATCATGCTACCGCTATCTTAGCCGGTGATGCTCTGCAACCTTTTGCATTTGAATTATTACTTGATTGCGCATTGGCACCTGAAGCAGAAAAAAATCGCTTAGCGATGCTGAAATCGCTAACTAAAGCAAGTGGCTATAGCGGTATGTGTGGAGGTCAAGCAATGGATCTCGCAGCAACAGATAAACAGATCTCGCTGGCACAACTCGAAGCTATCCACAATAATAAAACGGGTGCATTAATTAACTGCGCAGCAAAATTAGGTGGTTTAGCATCTCCACTCTGCTCAGTTGAATTACTTGCCTCTTTAGATGCCTGGTCAAATGCCATTGGTTTAGCATTCCAAGTTCAAGATGACATTCTCGATATAATCAGTGATACTGAAACGCTCGGTAAGCCACAGGGCTCCGATGTTGAATTAAATAAATCAACATACCCAGCATTACTCGGTTTAGCAGGGGCGCAAGAAAAAGCCCAAGCACTGTATCAACAAGCGATGTTCGCCTTAGAAACTATTCCGCATGATACGACAACTCTCGCTTTATTTACGCAGTACATCATCGAGCGAAATAAATAACTGATTCTAACAAAGTATAAAAATTATAAAAATTATGAGCTTAGATATTTCGAATTACCCTACATTGGCATTGGCAGACATCCCTGAAGAGTTGCGCCAATTACCGACCGATCGTTTGGATGACTTATGTGATGAACTGCGTAGCTATTTATTACATACCGTAGGTAAAAGTGGCGGCCACTTTGCTTCTGGCTTAGGTGTCGTAGAATTAACCGTTGCTTTGCATTATGTCTACAACACGCCATACGATAAATTGTTATGGGATGTAGGTCATCAAGCCTACCCGCACAAAATCTTAACCGGTCGTCGCGATCGTATGTCTACGATCCGTCAAAAAGGTGGGTTACACCCATTCCCTTGGCGTGATGAGAGTGAATACGATCATCTTAATGTTGGTCATTCATCTACATCAATCAGTGCGGCACTTGGTCTTGCTGTTGCAGCTGATCAAGAAGATAAAAACCGTAAAACTGTCGCGATTATTGGTGATGGTGCAATCACGGGTGGTATGGCATTTGAAGCGCTAAATCACGCTGGACACATCAACAAAGACGTACTGGTTATTTTAAATGATAACGATATGTCTATTTCTGAAAACGTCGGTGCAGTAAATAAACATTTAGCAAAACTATTATCGGGCGATGCTTATTCTAGCTTCCGTGAAAACGGTAAAAAGGTGCTATCAGGTATCCCGCCAATTAAAGAACTTGCGCGTCGTGCGGAAGAACATTTAAAAGGCATGGTTGTACCAAGTACGCTATTTGAAGAGTTTGGCTTTAATTATATTGGCCCAATTGATGGCCATGATGTTAATGGCTTAGTTGAAACACTGCGAAATATGCGCAGCCTTAAAGGTCCACAGTTTTTACACGTGGTGACGAAGAAAGGCAAAGGTTATGCTCCAGCTGAACAAGATCAACTGGGCTATCACGCAGTACCTAAATTCAACCCTGCAGAAGATACGTTACCCGTATCGGCACCGTCAAAACCAACGTTCTCAAAGATCTTTGGTAATTGGTTATGCGATGTAGCAAAAACAGATAAAAAATTAGCAGCTGTGACACCTGCGATGGGTGCTGGCTCGGGAATGATTAAATTCTCAGAAACATACCCAGAGCAATACTTTGACGTAGCGATTGCTGAACAGCATTGTGTTACTTTCGCTGCCGGTCTTGCCATTGGTGGTCATAAACCTGTTGTCGCTATTTATTCAACTTTCTTGCAACGTGGTTATGATCAACTGATTCACGATGTTGCAATTCAAGACATTCCGGTGTTATTTGCCATTGATCGTGCAGGTCTAGTTGGCGCAGATGGTCAAACTCACCAAGGTGCGTTTGATATTAGCTTCATGCGCTGCATCCCTAAAATGGTGATCATGACGCCAAGTGATGAAGATGAATGTCGTCAAATGCTGCACACAGGTTATCAATATAGTGGCCCTGCAGCTGTACGCTACCCACGTGGCAGCGGCACTGGTATTGAAGTACAAGAAGCATTTACTGAATTAGAAATCGGTAAAGGTATTGTGCGTCGCCAAGGTGAAAAAGTCGCAATTTTGTGTTTCGGTACGCTAATGCATAATGCAATTCCTGCTGCTGAACGCTTAAATGCGACAGTTGTTGATATGCGTTTTGCAAAACCGTTAGATGAAGCCTTATTAGCTGAAATGGCTAAGAACCATGATATCTTAGTCACTATCGAAGATGGCGCTATCATGGGTGGTGCGGGTTCTGGTGTGAATGAATATCTAATGACAAATAAGTTAATGACACCAACATTAAACTTAGGGCTACCTGATAAATTTATTCATCAAGGTACACAAGATGAGATCTATGCGGAACTAGGCCTAGATGATATTGGTATTGAAGCCAGCATTAAGGCGTTTATTGCGCTTTAATTTTCCTTAAAACGAAATCAAATACCGATACATAAAAGCCCTACTCGACTAACATCCAGTAGGGCTTTTTATTCAACTTCATGAGAGCTTAGAGCACTACTAGCCGTTGTAATTAAAGCACCATATAAGCGATCAACTGAACACCAGCTAACGCAAATATACCCGCTAGTACATCATCAATCATAATACCAAAGCCACCATGCGTATTTTTATCTAACCAACCAATCGGTCCGGGTTTAACGATGTCAAAAAAACGAAATAATGCAAAACCGAGAATAACCCAAGCCCAACCTTGCGGCGCTGCAATCATCGTAATACCGTAACCTGCAATTTCATCCCACACAATTGCACCATGGTCATGAACTCCCATTGCTTTACTCGCGCTTGCACAAATGTACACACCGATTACTGAAGCAAGCACTACAATCGCAATATATTGCCATAAACCCAGTTCAAACACGCTAGTCATTAATAAATACAGCGGAATAGCAGCAACGGTTCCCGCCGTGCCAGGCGCTTTGGGTAATAAACCACTACCAAAACCCACAGCAGCTAAATGAACGGGATTAGCATAATTTAATTTTTGTAATTCAGGCGATAAAAAATCTTTTTTCATTGGAAGTGATCCCATCCTTGTAAAGCGAGCGTACTGAGTTGTTTATCGTTAAAGTAATAAATCTGTTGTTCCGTCTGTTTACTATTGCTAACAATCTCACCAATGTGAGTATAAGGTAAATTACGGTCAGCCATGGTTTTTTCTAATTGTGCTTTGTTTTCTGGCGATACGGTAAATAGTAATTCATAATCATCACCACCAGCAAGTGCATACTGTGGCCATAACTCTTTACTTACATAAGTTTGCAATGCGTTTGATAAAGGAAGTGCAGACAGTTCAATATTTGCTGATAGTGTCATACCTGATTGACGACTTGATGCCTTCAATATGTGCTTTAAGTCAGACGCTAAACCATCAGACAGATCGATACAACTATTCGCAATACCAACAAGCGCTTCACCTGTGCTCACTCGTGCTGTCGGACGTTGATGACGCGCAATTAAAAAGTCTGTCTCTACGTCTGTTAATAAAATTGTATTCGTCTTTTCAGGCGCTACACTTTCAGCGAGACAATTACCCTGTTCACTATCGCTATCATTATCAATATCGCTATTAGCATGATTAACATCACGACCCGCATCAATAAGTAACTTTAACCCTGCGGCTGCATCGCCTATCGTGCCACTACAATAAATCAAATCACCGACTTTAGCACCGTGTCGCTGTAATGCATTACCCTGCTCAACAAAGCCTTGTAGCGTCAATGTCAGTGTCATATCACCTTTAGTCGTATCACCACCAATTAAACTGACACCATAGTGATGTAATTGCTGATGCAAACTATCACTAAATGCCGCTAACCATGCATGATCATAGTCAGGTAAAGTTAATGCTAAGGATGCCCAAGCTGGTTGCCCACCCATCGCAGCAATATCACTGATATTTACCGCGACAAGTTTGTGCGCCACATCCACAGGGTTTGCATCATGAAGAAAATGAACACCACTGACCATTGTGTCTGTCGTCACGACAAGTTGCTTTCCAACCGGCACTGACAAGATTGCACAATCATCACCAATACCAGTAATAACATCATCTCGTGACACAGATTTATTCGTGAAATACTGCCCAATTAAGTCAAACTCGCCTGTTGCCATAGTGATCTTATTTTCCATTATCGATGTTAAATTAATAACGTTATTATACTATTATTTACGGTACCATTGTTTACGGTACTATATTTACGATCTCATTGTTTACGATACCATACCGTTAGTTACGACATTATACTGCTAGTTAGTGATGATATAAATCGTCTTTTTTAGGCATAAAAAAAGCCAGCAACCTGTGCTAGCTTTTTTGCATTGAAGAAAATAATTAAATTATTTTTTCAAACGTAATTGCAATTTACTTACAATTTTATCTAATACGCCGTTAACGAATTTATGGCTGTCTTCAGCGCCAAAATCTTTCGCTAATTCGATAGATTCATTGATCACAACTTTATAAGGTACATCTTGACGCTTAGTTAGCTCAAATGTAGAAAGACGTAAAATCGCTTTCTCAACCAAGTCTAAATCATCGATTGGACGAGATAGGAATGGTGACATTAACTCATCAAGTTCTACAGAGTTTAAGCTTACACCTAAAACAAGTTCACGGAAGTAAACTGCATCTGTGTCGCTAAAATCTTGCTCTGTTACAAATTGGTGTTCAATATTTGCAACAGTTTCTTGTGTCATTTGCCATTGATAAATTGCTTGTGTGGCAAACTGACGTGCCTTACTACGTTCCGAAGGTTTCATTTTTTCTCCAATGATACATCTAATTGATGCAAAACATTCACCATTTCAAGTGCACTTAGAGCAGCCTCCGACCCTTTATTACCAGCCTTGGTACCAGCACGCTCAATTGCTTGCTCAATAGTGTCAGTAGTTAACACACCAAATGCAACAGGAACATCATAGTCCATTGCAACTTGAGCAAGACCTTTATTACATTCGCCAGCTACGAATTCAAAATGTGGTGTACCACCACGAATTACCGTACCTAAAGCAATAATCGCATCAAACTGTTTTGTTGCAGCAACACGCTTAGTGATAAGCGGTAATTCTACAGCGCCAGGAACACGAACAACAGTGATGTTGTCTTCGCTAACTTGGCCAAAACGTTTTAGTGAATCGATAGCACCTTCTAACAGACTTTCATTAATGAAGCTGTTAAAACGAGAGATAACAATTGCAATTTTTGCTTCTGGAGCAGGAACATTTCCTTCGATAACTTTCATGTGTACAAATCCTATATCACGGCGCGTAATTTTACGGCCAATTTTAATTATTATGAATCGGCTGACGAAAGGGCTCGGATTGTACCAAGCTTTCGCCAGCAAGCAAACTTATTCTACGACTATCTCTAAAACTTATTTAGAGATATATTCGACAACTTCTAGACCAAAGCCAGATAGTGAATGGTAACGTTTGTCTGAGCTTAATAGCTTCATCTTAGACACGCCCATATCAGCCAAAATTTGAGAGCCTACACCCACGCGACGTGAGGTACCCTGCCATTTTGCTTTTGGCTGTGTTTCACCTTTATCTTCTTGAGCAAATTGTTTAACTTTTTCAATGATATCGTCAGAGTTCTCTTCATTACCTAAGATAACCATCACGCCACCATCTTGACCGATACGTGCCATTGCATCACCGAGTGACCACGAGATTTTGCTCGCTCGATCTGTATGCAAAATATCTGTCATGGTATTTTGTACATGCACACGTACTAATGTTGGCTGCTCAGCAACAACATCGCCTTTACGTAATGCGTAATGAACTTGATTATCAATCGTGTCACGATAAGTCACTAAATCAAAATCACCGTGTTCAGTAGGTAATTTACATTCAGCAACACGCTCAATCGTCGTTTCATTGCTATTACGGTATTCAATTAAATCAGCAACTGTGCCTAATTTAATACCGTGTTTCTCAGCAAAAATTTCAAGATCTGGACGACGAGCCATTTCACCGTCATCTTTTAAGATCTCAACAATCACACCAGCAGGCTCACAACCCGCTAGACGTGCAAGATCACAACCCGCTTCAGTATGACCAGCGCGTGTTAATACACCACCGTCTTGTGCTGCAAGTGGGAAAATATGACCAGGCATAACGATATCAGCCGGTTTTGCATCACCAGCAACAGCAGATAATACCGTTACCGCGCGATCTGTTGCAGAAATACCAGTAGTCACACCTTCCGCCGCTTCAATAGAAACGGTGAAGTTAGTAGAAAATTGCGCCGTATTGTCTTGAACCATCAAAGGTAACTGCAATTTAGCTACACGTTCTTTTGTTAATGTGAGACAAATCAAACCACGACCGTGCGTCGCCATAAAGTTAATCGCTTCTGGCGTTACTTTGTCTGCAGCCATGATCAGATCGCCTTCATTTTCGCGATCTTCATCATCCATCAAAATAACCATTTTACCTTGGCGGATGTCTTCAATAATATCTTCAATACGACTTAGTGCCATGCTCATAGCCCTTTTATAACAATTAAAAACTGATCGTTAATAGATGTTTTACTTTAAAAATCCATTACTCGCAAGAAAATCCATAGTGATGCCTTGTTCAGGTGTACTTGATTCAGCGGCTTTATCACCTAGCATAATGCGTTCTAAATAACGGGCAATAACATCTACTTCTAAGTTAACTTTACGACCGACTACATAGCTTTCTATCGTTGTTTCTAATGCTGTATGCGGTACGATCGTCAATTTGAATTTAGCGCCATCAATCTCATTGATAGTTAAACTAATACCATCAATCGTAATAGAGCCTTTTTCGGCAATATAACGGGCTAATTCATTCGGTGCTTGTAACCAGTACTCAGTCGCACGACCAAGTTTAGTAATGTTAACAATCTCGGCAACACCGTCTACGTGCCCACTCACTAAGTGACCACCAAGACGTGTATTTAAGGTTAACGCTTTTTCTAAGTTTACCTTATCACCAATACGGTAATGCGCAAAACCAGAACGCTTAATCGTTTCCAATGACACATCAGCACGGTAACCATTGCTTAGTAATTCAACAACCGTCAGGCAAACGCCGTTGGTTGCGATGCTGTCACCTAGTTTCACATCACTTAAGTCAAGCTCACCACTGTCAACAGTGACGCTCACATCAGCCCCTTTTGGGGTTAAACCAGTGAGCGTACCCACGGTTTCAATAATTCCTGTAAACATTAGTATTCCGGTTTTGCTGTAATTCGAAGATCGTCACCGATCTGCGTGACATCGGTAAAGCTGAATGCAGGCACTTGCGCCATCTCAGTCAACTCGCTTAATACTGCTAATCCTCTGGCACTATCACCCATCAGCTTAGGTGCCAGATAAATAATTATCTCATCCACCAGCTTATTTTCAAGTAATGCACCAGCTAGCGTCGCTCCCGCCTCAACCCACAGGTCATTAATGTCCTGTTTTGCCAAGGCAATCATTAACTGCTTTAGATCTATGTTATGGTGGCAATCTTGGTTAATTTCAATTCGTGATACCGATTCATTAATGAATAATGGCTCTGCTGACAAGTTATTCTCAACAGCATTAACGCTTTTTTCAGTATCGGTCGCCAGATTTTGTTTACCATTAACTAATAATATTTTACCGGGCTGTGCGAATAATTTTAATTCGTTATCTGATTGAATTAGATGTTGATCTAATCGGCAATGATTATCCAAAACAACACGCGTAGGTTGACGAATTTGTTGCTCTGACGAGTCATTGAGAGATAAAGGATAATCAGCTTGGCTTGCACCTAACTCGCTATAACGAACATTCAGTGAGGCATCATCCATAATGACTGTACTCGCTGTTGATAAAATCGCATTAGCTTGCGCACGATAAACTTGGACATCAGAACGCGCAGCAGGTCCAGTGATCCATTTACTCTCACCGTTTTTAAGGGCTGTCCGTCCATCTAAACTCGCCGCCATTTTTAAGCGTACAAAGGGGCGTTGTTTCTGCATACGTAAAATAAAGCCTGGATTAAGTGCATGCGCTTGCTGACTTAACAAACCGATACGCACTTTAATACCAGCGGCAATCAATATTGCAACACCATTACCAGCAACTTTCGGATTTGGATCAACCATCGCAATCACGACTTCGTTTACATTCGCTTTAACTAAAGCTTCAGCACAAGGGGGCGTGCGGCCATAATGGCTACATGGTTCCAACGTGACGTAACAAGTAGCACCTTGTGCATCTTTACCCGCAGCAGCTAACGCATGCACTTCAGCATGTGCTTCGCCCGCACGTAAATGAAAGCCTTCACCAATAATCTCATCTTGTTTTACGATGACACAGCCAACATTTGGATTTGGCGCAGTCGTAAAGCGGCCTTGCTTTGCAAGCGTAACCGCTCGTTGCATATATCGAGTATCAGCATCGCTAAACTCACTTATTACAGCTAATTCATCAAGTAATAAATCAAGTTCAGCACGTGAATTTTTTGGTACAGTAAATGAAGTTTCAGATGCTGCTTTATTTGTCGAGCTTTGCGATTTCTTCATTAAATTCTTTTACATCTTCAAAAGAACGATAAACAGAAGCAAAACGTACATAAGCTACTTTATCGAGTTTTTTTAATACATCCATAACGAGTTCGCCAAGGAAACTAGATTCAACTTCACGCTCACCTGTCGCTCTTAAACTCGATTTGATCTGATTAATACCGAGTTCAATTTGCTCTGCGGCAACCGGGCGTTTTTCTAGCGCGCGATAAATACCATTAACCAATTTATCTTCGTTAAATGGTTCACGTTTATCATCTGTTTTAATGATACGTGGCATAACTAATTCTGCAGTTTCAAAGGTAGTAAAACGTTCATGACATTTCGCACACTCACGGCGGCGACGTACTTGATGGCCTTCAGCCACAAGACGAGAGTCGATAACTTTAGTTTCAGTCGCAGAACAAAATGGACAGAACATAAACAATCCTATTGAATAATATTATTCTGAGTTTATCGTTAAACAGCAGGCGGGTACAGAAAAGTGCAGATAATTTAGCGGAATTAATACATAAGTTAACAAATTGTTGAATAATCAGACGGTTTTAATCCCTCATATTAATGGGATAAAAACCGTCTGAGGTTTGAGCCTCGCTTATTCAGCGCTACGATTGACTTCGTTTACAAACTGACTTGATGCTTCAATACCTTGTCTGTCGAGTTGATTTGTTCCTGCACCCAATAACGGTAGACGTGCATTGCTATTATAACTTAATCGACTCAGCATTAAGGCCGAGCTCACTTGCTTTACAGCAGGTGACTTCACCTTATGAGACTCGTCGCTACTGCTACTAATCTCACTTTCGATCGCTTTAATTTGATCAGCGCTCTGCATTAACGCTTTATTTTTAGCTGTCGTAGTGTGACTTGCTTTCGTTCGCGTCGTTTGAACTGTTTTAACATGCGTAGTCGTTGGCGTTACATCCGATCCAAGTTTTGCACGGAATAATTTTTTATTAATTTCAGCTAAAAATTTATTTTGCACTTGTTCCTGAGTTACCTGCGGCTTGATGCTAATAGCTTTCGTTTTGCTGGCAAGGACTACAGCGTCAGACACTCTATCCACGTTATCAGAACGGTTTAATTTCTTTTTAATACCTGCTAAGAAAGCATTATTAGGTTTAACTTGAGTTTGGCTAGCCACGTCCACAACAGCGTGAGGTTCGGTAATCGTTGGTAATACTCCAACTTGCTCGGCCTGTTCAACTAACGGTGTATTAACAGCTACCATCGCAGAAGAAACCATAGATGCTTCAACGGGATCAAGAATATAATTAGCTTCTGGTTGCTGGATTGCTTTAGCTCTACTTTCGATTTTCGGAGATTCAAGCGATTTAGCGTTAGCAATATCAATGGTTTTCATCACTTTAGGTACTGGTGTTATTTCTATCTGCTTATTACGTTTTAATTTATTTTGAATTTGCGCTAAGAATTTGTTTGAATCTTGTCTTTTTCGCGTAGGTTCAACATGCTCAATGACGCTTAATGTCTGAACCTGTGTCGATGCAAGCGTAGAAGGTACAATCGGTTGAGCTAAATCGCCTGCTTTTGTTACAGAACCGTAGGCACGTTTATGGATCCCCGCCATAAAGCTATTAACAGGTCGCTTTTGCTTAGTTGGTTTTTGATTGAGCTCTGTCATGTTATTTGCAACAACAAGCGCTTTTTCTTTTGCGATGGCGTCTTGCTTAGCAATAGTCAACGCTCGCTGTTCTGCTTGCTGGCGTGCTAATTGTTGCTCAATTAATACAAGTTGAGGATCACGACGTGTGAGCACCTTTTCAACTTGGCGCTCAACATTTGCGTTCGCTACAATATCATCAAGGCCATCCAGTAAGTTGTTACCTTTAGTCACCGCCAAATCGTTAACGACATCATTCATATCGGCTTGTTGACGACTTGCACGACTTTGTGCTGCATTTTTCTCCACTATTTGACGTGGAAACTGACTATAATGCATCGCACCATCAGCATCGCGCCAACTGTATACTTTAGCAAACGTTGAATAGCTCATCGAGCCACAGACTAACGCTAATATTAAGCGTTTATAATTACCGATTGAATTCAGCATCATCCCTTATACCTCACTCTATTTATTGCTTAAACTTGAGCATTCCTTCCCAAGTATCTATGTCACCATCGCTCTAACCACAAAACAGAACCAAATGTTGCAACTATGTTAACACCAAGCATGGGGAATTTAAAACTTTCCCGTTAAATTCCACCTTACAGACGTCACAATTAAAATAATTTATTTACGAGCAATTAAATATCAACGTATTTAATATACGGTTTGCATCCGAGTAACGGTTCGTTAGCTCTGCGTGTTTACCATATTTACCGCAATGTTCCTGAGCCATATCGACCACGTCAATCGTTTCAAATTCACCAAGTTGATATTCGTACGACGCACCATTTTCAGTTTTAGTTAATATATCAACAGAAGTGCAGCCCGTCATAACCACAACAAACACAGCAATACTCACCTTTTTAGTGATTTGCATAGGCGTGTTGTGAAAAATGGTCTTTACCAGAAACTTATTCATCATATTTCCCATCCTTGGTCTATAAAATTAGGTTCACAGCCACACTTAGGTGGTGTGTAATGACAGCTGATCATACGATCCTAACGCAGTAAAAAAGCATGGAAATAGCATGACTTTAGGTATGGAGAGGTATTAGAAAATATGAAATGGTGTAAACAGGCACAAAAAAACCGTAAACAATAACCTACTCACTAGGTATCATTTACGGTTAGTCAATCGATCACATTTTAAGACCTATTCAGCCTCTCAATCGATACTTATATAAACATTATGCATAGAGATTATTTGTATACTGGGTATTCTGCACATAGCGCTTGTACGTTAGCACGTACCGTTGCAGCTACATCTTCATTACCGATGTTATCTAATACGTCACACATCCAACCAGCAAGTTCACCAGCTTTATCAGCAGGGATACCACGGCGAGCTAGTGCAGGCGTACCGATACGTAGACCAGATGTAACAAATGGTGAACGTGGATCGTTAGGTACAGAGTTTTTGTTTACTGTGATATGCGCATTACCCAGTGCAGCATCTGCATCTTTACCTGAGTATTCTTTGCCAATCAGATCAACTAAGAATAGGTGATTTTCAGTACCGTTAGAAACGATTTTGAAACCACGTTCTTGTAATACTGCAACCATGCTTTTCGCACAATCAAGTACATTTTGTTGGTAAACCGCAAATTCAGGTTCCATCGCTTCTTTAAATGCAACCGCTTTAGCAGCGATAACGTGCATTAAAGGACCACCTTGACCACCAGGGAAGATTGCTGAGTTTAATTTTTTCTCAATCACTTCATCTGCTTGCGCAAGGATAAGACCACCACGTGGACCACCTAATGTTTTATGCGTCGTTGTAGTAACAACGTGTGCATGTTTCATTGGATTTGGATATAGGCCAGCAGCAACTAAACCTGCAACGTGTGCCATATCAACAAATAGGAAAGCACCTACTTTATCAGCGATTTCACGGAATTTAGCCCAATCAACAACACCTGAGTATGCAGAGAAACCAGCAACAATCATTTTTGGCTGATGTTCAATTGCTAACGCTTCAACTTCAGCGTAATCTAGCTCACCCGTTTCAGGGTTGATTCCGTACTGAACTGAATTGTAAATTTTACCCGAGAAGCTAACGCTTGCACCGTGTGTTAAGTGACCACCATGAGCAAGGCTCATGCCTAGTACAGTATCACCTGGTTTAACTAATGCCATGTAAACTGCAGCATTTGCTTGTGAACCAGAGTGTGGTTGTACATTCGCGTAATCAGCACCAAATAATTGCTTAGCACGTTCAATTGCTAAAGACTCAGCAATATCAACATACTCACAACCGCCATAATAGCGTTTGCCTGGGTAGCCTTCTGCATACTTATTCGTAAGCTGAGAGCCTTGAGCTTCCATTACGCGTGGGCTTGTATAGTTCTCTGAAGCAATAAGCTCGATATGATCTTCCTGACGAGTTACTTCTTGTGTCATTGCTGCCCATAATTCTGCATCATAGTCAGCTATATTCATATCACGTGTAAACATCCGTTTTCTCCTGATTGAGATAATACAAGTTGGTTTAAACTAAATTTCGCGGATATTGTAACGCGAGTGTTAGTAAGTTCCTACTAGAAAGACTTGAGAAAATTTCAATTTTGCGTGAAAAGACTGCATTTTAATTTAACTTTGATCAAAACTGACTCCCCGGTTAAATTAATTCCGCTATAATACGCGCCAACCTTAGTACTCAACCTCATTTGGAGTCCACAATGGATGAACTAACCCAATTATGCCAAACCCGTTCAGAGATCTACTGGTGGCTTTCAACCACATTAGCAGCAGAGCTAACCGACGAACAACTTGGTCAATATCAATCAGCTGAAATCCAAGGTTTTTTACAAGGGTTAGCAGCAACACCAGCATTAACAGCTTCAGCAGAGAAGTTAATCAGTGCCCTAGCCGCCGCTAATTTACGTAATGATGCACGCTTAGAATTATGTGCCGATTACGCACAAGTATTTCTAGGCAACAGCAAATCATCAGCGCCACCGTATGCATCGGTATTCACTAGTGAAGAAGGTCATTTGATGCAAGAAGCATATCAAAAGATGACTGCGCTATTAGACGAGCATAATATTAATATCAATGAAAAATACAGCGAACCAGCAGATCACATTGCTATTCAACTTGATTTCATGGGTAACTTAATCTTAAAAACGTTGGATTCTGAATCAGAAGAAGAGATCCGCGCTAACTTTGCACTACAGCATGATTTCCTAGAAACTCATCTGCTTAACTGGTTAGGTGACTTTGAGATTAAAGTAAAAGATTGTGATAAGTTCGGTTTTTATGCAGCCGTTGTTGAACTGCTATTAGCATTCGCACAATTAGACTCTGATTGGTTAGAAACTGAATTAGATTAATTTCTATTTAGATACAACAAAGGGCTATTAACAGCCCTTTGTTTTCATTACATTATCGCTTTAAACATTCACTGAGCGTCTTATTTCAAACCACTGATAAATGCTTGTAAATCAGCGCCTACATCAGGGTGACGTAAGCCATATTCAATGAATGCCTTCATGTAACCCAGCTTCGAACCACAGTCATGCAACTTACCGCTAATGTGGAAAGCTTCAACTGTTTCTAACGTCATAAGGTCATCAATCGCATCTGTCAATTGAATTTCATCACCAGCACCTGGAGCGGTACGCGCTAGCAACTCCCAGATTGCAGCAGGTAACACATAACGTCCTGCAACAGCTAAATTAGATGGCGCCTTGTCTTGCGCTGGTTTCTCAATCACCGCTGTCATCTTAGTTGATTCACCAGCGCTAAGTTCAACACCAGCACAATCTGCAACACCGTAACCAGACACTAAATTCATCGGCACAGGTTCAACCATGATCTGACTAAAGCCTGTTTCATCAAAACGACGCATCATGCTTGCTAAGTTTTCAGTTTTTAGATCCGCACTCACTTCATCCATCAATACATCAGGCAGTACCACAGCAAACGGTTCATCACCAATAATTGGTTTTGCACACAATACAGCATGCCCTAAACCTTTCGCCACACCTTGACGAATGTGCATTATCGTCACGCCTTTTGGTGCAATCGCTTGAACTTCAGCTAATAGTTGACGTTTAACACGATGCTCTAGTGTCGATTCTAGTTCAAATGATGTATCAAAATGGTTTTCAATCGCATTTTTTGATGCATGTGTGACAAGCACGATCTCTGTAATACCTGCAGCTGCACATTCATTAACGATATATTGAATCAGAGGTTTATCTGCCACTGGTAACATTTCTTTTGGAATCGCTTTCGTTGCTGGCAACATACGAGTGCCTAACCCTGCAACAGGAATGACCGCTTTTGTTATCTTAGTCTGTTTCAACTTTTATTATCCTTGTTAACCTTTCTCTTAGGTTTGTAATTTTATTTTTTGTATTTGATAAATGAAATAATAATGCAAACGCTACACCTTATAAAAGTCACGATACCAATCAACAAAGGCTTTAACCCCTTCTTTCACTTTTATTTTCGAAGTATAGCCTGTGACTTCAAATAGATCTTGCGTATCAGCATAAGTCGCATAAACATCACCGGGCTGCATCGGCATGAAATTTTTATTAGCTGTAATGCCTAATGAATCTTCCAACGCTTCAATGTAATCCATGAGTTTAACTGGGCTACCATGACCGATATTATAAACACGGTACGGCGCACTGCTTGTTGCAGGACTACCCGTTTCTACTTTCCAATCTGCATCCGGCGCTGGGATTACATCTTGGATCTGTAAAACACCTGCGACAATATCATCGATGTAAGTAAAGTCGCGTAACATATCGCCATTGTTATATACGTCAATTTGCTCACCCGCGATAATCGCTTTCGTAAACTTGAACAACGCCATATCCGGACGACCCCAAGGACCATATACAGTGAAAAAACGCAGTCCAGTGGTCGGTACACCGTATAAGTGTGAGTACGTATGGGCCATCAATTCATTTGATTTCTTCGATGCTGCATATAACGAAATAGGATGATCAACACTATCACTTGTACTAAACGGCGTTTTATTATTTAATCCATAGACCGAGCTTGATGATGCATAAACTAAATGCTTCACCTTATTATTACGACAGCCTTCTAATACCGTTAAGAAACCCGTTAAATTACTATCGGCATACGCC
The DNA here is from genome assembly GCF_018219155.1 of Moritella sp. 24. Classification (NCBI taxonomy): domain Bacteria; kingdom Pseudomonadati; phylum Pseudomonadota; class Gammaproteobacteria; order Alteromonadales; family Moritellaceae; genus Moritella; species Moritella sp. 24. The sequence continues at coordinate 3,894,775 of NZ_CP056123.1, forward strand.
ATTGGATTATCAATTGAATAACGCACGCCAGCTTGCGCAGCAAGGTGAATAACACGGTCAAATTGATGTTCCGTAAATAAGGCTGCAACACCATCACGATCAGCCAGATCAAGTTCAATAAAACTAAATAATGCTGACTTTTTTGCATTAGCTAAACGAGCGAACTTTAAATTCACATCGTAATAATCATTTAAATTATCGACACCGACAACTTGATGGCCTTGTTGGCATAATAGTTCTGCACAGCGGGAGCCAATAAAGCCAGCAGCGCCGGTAATTAAATATTTCATCTATTTCGCTTTTATTAATTTAAATAGCAGTTTAATCATTACTGAGCTAGTCGTTACCAAATAAGTCACGAGTATAGACTTTATCCGCAACATCAAGCAATTCATCCGCTAGGCGGTTCGATACTATGACATCAGAAAGCGCTTTAAATTCATTTAGATCAGTCAGTACAGGTGATTTAAAAAATTCACTTTCTGTTAATACTGGCTCATACACCACAACCTTAATACCTTTGGCTTTAATCCGTTTCATGATGCCTTGAATCGATGATGCACGGAAATTATCAGAACCCGATTTCATGATTAAACGATAAACACCGACGACTTGTGGATTTTTCGCAATAATAGCATCTGCAATATGATCTTTACGCGTCGAGTTTGCATCAACTATCGCGCTAATTAAACTATTAGGCACATTTTCATAGTTAGCACGTAATTGTTTCGTGTCTTTAGGTAAACAATAACCACCATAACCAAATGATGGATTATTATAGTGACTACCAATGCGTGGGTCTAAACCTACACCTTGAATAATTTGACGCGCATCTAGCCCATGCGTTTCAGCATAACTATCTAACTCATTAAAATAAGCAACACGCATAGCAAGGTAGGTATTAGAAAAAAGTTTAACCGCTTCTGCTTCTGTTGAATCAGTAAACAATACATCGATATCAGTTTTAACCGCGCCTTGAGTTAACAGACTCGCAAAAACTTCTGCTCGCTCAGATTGTTCACCGACAATAATACGTGATGGATGTAAGTTGTCATATAATGCACTTCCCTCACGTAAGAATTCTGGCGAGAATAAAATGTTATCGCAACCAAGACGCTGTTTTACTTCTTTAGTATAACCAACAGGCACCGTAGATTTAATCACCATGACTGCATTGGGATTAATCCCCATGACATCTTTTATCACCGATTCCACAGATTTAGTATTAAAGTAGTTATGTACAACATCGTAATCAGTCGGCGTTGCGATAATCACATAATCAGCATCCGCATAAGCAAACTGTTTATCTGTTGTCGCAGTAAGATCAAGCTCTTTATTGGTGAGAAAATCTTCAATTTCATCATCTGAAATAGGTGATTTTTTATCATTAATAAGATCCACTTTTTCGGCAATAATGTCTAAAGCAATCACGTTATTGTGCTGTGCTAATAACACTGCATTAGAAAGACCTACGTAACCTGTGCCAGCGATAGTAATGTTCATGAAGTGTACCTAAATATATAAAGCGTAAATATTTATTAATATTAACTCTTTATTTAATAACAAATCCTGTTGGACTGCGAGAAAAACTTAACTGCTGAATGCTTCTATTACCAATAATAGATTGCACAACATCAGATTCATAAGGTGAACTTGGATGGTTATAATGATCAAGCATTAAGATGCCACCTGGACTAAGTTTATCCCAAAATAACGGTAATGCCTTTTCTAGTACTTCTTGAACACCGCAATCCATGAAAATGAATTTAAAGCGTAACCATTTATTATGCGAAAAATATGCATCAAGTTCCTGAGTTAAGTCCATGTTCTCAATAGTGATCCTATCATCATAACCTTGCGCCTTGATTAGCTCTTCTAATGTTTCTTGATCACCTTTATAAAAAATAGATTCAGTTGCATCAGATGATTCACAGTTTGTTCCCTCAAACCAATCAAAGCCATATAAATCAGTATTTGAATGAGGTTCAAGTAGATGACTTAACTTCGCAAGCGTTAGTAAAGATGCACCTTTCCAAGTGCCCACATCAGCAATAGCGCCAGATATATTGACCACCTTTTGATACGCTTCATAGAATGTTAAAAATCGAGCTAAATTCACCTGCCCTACATACAAGGGAAATTGAAAAATAACATCTTCAACATCAACATTTTCTTTATCTATGCCTGCGATATAATCAAAGTATTGCTTATCTTCTTTTAAAAATTTATTTTTTCTAACGCTGAGTGGCTGTGCCATGTACTTTCCTATTACTTAATAATTCGTTCAATTTGAAAACTTTCTGCTTTTTCAAGACCAACATTAGCGCCTCTAAGAATAGCCAGAGCCTCAATAGCTTTTATACTTCGGCTATGAGGGAACGCCCGCATTTCTTCTTTATATTCGAGTAAAGCCTTTTCTTTTTTAGACCAGAAATCGCTGATATCGACAAAAAAATTAGGGTTGAATTTATGACTTGAATAAGAATTCCATTCCGTTGATGATGGCACTTCAAAACAATAAATTTCTTTCACTGAGTAAGCACACTGAGGGCGACACGCCGTCATGACAGCTTGGTGAGTTATGCGGTGATCGATATTCAAATCATCAGAAAAATGTGTATATATTATCTCTGGATTAACTTTATTAATCACTAATTCAACTTTTTTAACAACCTCAATCAAAGACAATTTATCCATCATATTATCAGGACAGTCTTCAAAAAAAATGGATGATACACCCAGTATATTCAATGCTGACGTTGCCGATTGTTGGCGAATAATTGACTCTTTATCTCCAGAGCCACATCTTGCTGACACGCCATTCGTCATGAAGATAACAGAGACACTATCACCATTATCGATATGTCTGGCTATCGAACCGCCACAACCAAGTACTTCATCATCAGGATGGGCAGCGACCACTAATATTGATTTCATTATGACTCCATTAACTCTAAACCAGCATCCCTGACAAGTGACATGATTTCATCTTGATTAATAACCACATTATCAACCACATCATGGATGATATGTAATGCTTGAGTAATTGTCTCTATAGACTCGGCACCCACCGAAATACGAATGAAATCAGCCGTACTCTGGCCATATGCGATACCAGGAACAACTGCTATCGCATATTTTGCGAGTAAATATAATGCGAGATCAAATGTAGAACCTTGAAATACTTCCACATTCAGAAATATGTAAAAAGTGGCACAGCCGGGTAAATAAGACATCCCAAGCTTATCTATAACTTTTAATACTTGTTGTCTCTTTTCTGTAACCAACAGCGCCTGAGGTAAGGTTGCAGCCAATAAAGTATCAAAATGTTTATCCAGATAAAGCATCAACAATGTCGGCGCACAAGTAATTAGGTGCTGATTAAGCTTGAGTAATTGCTTTATCATGGCCGGATTACTGATCACATACCCTATTCGCCAACCTGACATTCCAAAGTTTTTAGACAACGAATTAACAATAAACAAGTTATCTTTATCTGCTAATACACAGCCAGCAGAAACAAAATCATGGCCTAAAACAAAATCACTGTACGCTTCATCAACAAGTAAAAACACACCTCGTTGTTTACACTGTTGATAAAGGCTGATTAATTCATCTTTACTGTATAGCTTACCTTGAGGATTGTTTGGATTATTAATAATCAACAGCTTCGTTTTATCATGAAAATATTGCTGAAAATGATCAATTTTTTCATGATAAGGAATAAATTTGGCTTCACCACCCGCTAACCGAGCTTGCTCTTGATAACTCAACCAAGCAGGTTCATGAATTAGTACTTCATCATCACGCTGCAATACCGTAAGCATGCACATAAAAATAGCGGCTTTTGACCCCGCTGTAAGTAAAATATCCGAATCCGAATTGAGTGGTGCATCATATTGGCGGCCATAAAATACCGCAATTTTTTCCCGTAAACTTGGCAAGCCTAAACTGTCAGAATAGTGATAACCTTGCTCTAAATCGATATCATTATAATCAAACTTGGGAATATCAAAAAATGCTTCTCCAAGCGAAAGCGAAATCACCGTTTTACCACGACGTTTTAAATCATAAACAGCTTGATTGATATAGACCGACAGTGCTTGTGGGATCTGCTGTACAATAGGGTTAATACCCATTTTTGAATCCACGTTATTTACCTAAGAAAGAATTGAAATTGTCATGTAAAATCGCTGTTAGTTGATGTGTAGATAAACCATATTCAGCAGCAAAAATATCCAAATCTGCCAGCGCTTGCTGAAATTCAATAAAGGGTTGATCAGAACCAAATATAAAACGGCCATAACCGACTCTCATCATCGAAAAGTGCAAATCTTGCCACACCGAACTGCCTTTCCAGTAGCTTAATGATAACGATAAGTCAGCATAGATATTCTGATGCTGAGCCATTAATGACATGACATCTAATACTTTCGGTCCACCAAAATGCAGTGCAAGTAGTCGACCTGAAAAACCATTTTTCAATACGAAGGCACACAATTCAACACCGTTAATATCATACAAACGATCTGTGCCATACGAACAATCAACAGCGACCCACATACCACACTGAGCGGCAATAACAGCTAACGCTTGCACTCGAGTATATTGCTCTCGCGTTATTTTTTGTAAATAAGGGTGGAATTTAATCCCTGAGATGCCATATTTTTTTGCTGATGCAATATGCTGCTCTGCATTAGAATCTAAAGGATCGATAAGCACCGTAATATAATGGCCATCTTGCAATTTAAGATTCGCACCAAATTCATCCAAGCGCTTAGCAAAATCAGAATCTAATATCATAAAATTAGCGTTAGCTAAACCAAGAGCATTAGCACGTTGAACAGCTGCAGCTAAAGTTGCTTCAACATCATGCTTGCAAATATTAAATTCCACATCGATTGCATGGTCTAACAATGCTTTATGCTCAGGCGTTTGCAAGTCAACACCGTCAGGCGTTACTGGTAAATGGAAGTTACAATCTGAAATAATGCGCATATTTAATACCAATTTTAATAAACAACAGGGTTAGTCACACGACCATCAGCCATGGTAAATTGAATTGCACTTAATATTTTCGTGATTAATTGAGATTTTTTATCCGTATTATTATTACGTTTCTCATGAATAATAATAAAGCCGTGGCGATTGGCATCATTACTGACAGCATCAATATAATCGCCCTCATTTATCATGACTTTATAATTTACAAGTCCTTCCAAAGACGTCAGTTCATCCGTATAAGTAACACTTTCCAACTGCCCATCTATCGGAATATAAAAAAATAATAAGTCAGTTGGGGTTGCTGCAACTTGTTTGTAATCGATAGTATTCTCGAGCCCTACACAATCAGTGACTAGCTTATTAGCAAAATCAATTCCAGTAACCGAATGTAAGATATCCGTTGAAGTAAAACAGCCACCACCTCGATTCGCAATTTCAATTAAATAAATATCGTCATGACGATCAATCATATATTCGGCATGTGTCATACCAAACTTTAACCCCAATGCATTAACAACCTGAATATTATTATCCATCGCTTGCTTATAAAGCAAAGATGGGAGGTTGCCCGGATAGCTAATACCAATCGCAACTTGCGTCTGCTCATCTACCATCATTTTACAGGCTAACGCGAGAGACTGTGCCCCTTGTTTCAAATCAACATAGCCATCAACAGTGATCTGAGTACCTATAATAAACTCCTCTACAAGTACTTGTCTTGCAGGGCTATTATTTAAAGCACTAACAAAAGCAGTCATGACTTCATCGTCATTACAAACTTTACTCACCCCAAAACTACCACGACTGTCCACTGGTTTTAAGATAATCGGATAACCTATTTGAATTGCGAATTGCTTCGCTTGTTGTGGTGTTAAGCACAAAGCATAATCGGGTTGTTTTATAGCGGGATCTTGTAGCTTAATACGCTCTCTCTGTAAGAGTTTATTTGTCGTTAATAATGCATGCTCTACACTAATATTCTGGCAGTTAAGCACTTCAGATACGACCGCCGCAGCATAAATAGCATGATCACATTGGTCCGCAATAACCGCATCAATATGATTTATATGAGCAAACTCAATTATGTTTTCTATATCAAAGTAATCACTGATTAAGGTATCAATAATACGATTATCCTGCACATAATCGAGGTGATTTACAGCAAATATATTGCAGCCTAATTGAAATAATTGCTCAATATATGATTGCTGCTCCCAGCCCAGATTAATCAACAAGACGTTCTTGTTCACTACCGATTTGTTTTCCATTATCATTAATCCACAAGACCATCTGTTAAATGGTGCCATTCCAGCATGTCATTTTTTGCCAATTCTGTTTTTACGCTAAATTTTTCAATTAGAGCGAGATGCTCGCGCGCAATGCCACCCTCTCCACGCTTAAGGATAAAATCAGTTGCCATTACAGGCTTACCAACTGCTATCTCATGCTTAGCAACAAATTTCATAGCGATACGCTGGCGGTGCCCCGTCTCCCACTCAGTAAGCGGCGCTTTTCGACCATCGCCTAAGCCAACTTTGATATCATGAATTTGTTCCACCATCGCTTTAAATTCAGCAGGCTCACTAGCAAAATGATGATCTGGACCTGAGCCATTTTTATCAAGTGTAAAATGTTTTTCAATAACTGATGCACCCAAGGCTACAGCCGACACTGGGAAGTGGATCCCTAATGTATGATCACTATAACCGACGAGGCAATTGTAGGTATTTCTTAATGTTGTAATAAAAGATAAATTAGCATTTCCAGCTGGTGTCGGATATTGAGAAACACAATGTAATAACACCACATCACGGATGCTTTCATTAATACAAAGATTCATCATACGGTCAATATCGCCGATATCACTCAGGCCGACAGACATAATAAGCGGTAGTTGATACTCTTTTGCCGCTAAAGTTATTTCAGGATATAAATCAAACTGTGGTGAGGCTATTTTAAATGCGGGGGAGCCAACATCGGCCAATAACTTAACAGCTTCAAGATAAGTAGGTGCAGATAAGAAGTCGATATTACGCTTAGCACAATGCGCAGCAAGACTCGCATACCATTGCTCAGAGAGTTCAATTAGATTAAATAGGTCTTTAATATCATCGCCAGTTCTATCTTGATGGTATAGAGCATCAAAATTTAATGATTGAAATTTTGCTGCATCAGCACCACAATCAGCCGCTGCATCGATCATCTCAATTGCTTTTGTTAGTGACTGGTCATGGTTAGAACCGATTTCGGCAATAATATAAGTAGGGTCGTCTGCTGAAATACATTTTTTACCTATTTGTATTTCCTGACTAAAGTTTTTCATTCAACATCTCTTTTAATTTTTTTACAACTCGATTAGCACCATGACCATCACAAAGCAGTGCCGCATTTTTAGATTGTAAGTAGCGTTTATCAGCATCATTAATTAGTAGTGCCATCGCCACATTCATTTCAGCATTAAAATCGTTAATATCAATAATCTCCGCCCCCCCATTATCCGCTAATGCTTGAGCAATATCTAATTGATTATTTTCAAATGCAACAATGATCGAAGGTAAACCGAGCACAGCCCGCTCCCAACATGCACTACCCGCAGCACCAATAGCTAAATCAGCCTTCGCTGTTAATAACGCCATCTCATTCGTATCTATGTGCAAATTAATTAACCAACCTTGTGCGACTAAGCCTTTAATTAGAGTATTGATTGAATCAAGATGTGCATTACAGCTTCCACATACAACATGATAATGAACTCTACTAGGCTCGCCGGTTAATAAAGATAAAAATGATGATGTTAAGTTAAGTGGGTCAGAACCGCCAAACGTCACCAATATACGATTTACAGTTCGTTGAGATTGACGTAAAGCTAACGTATCATCGCGTAAATGAACAAAACTATTATTAATCAGTGCGAACTGGGTTCCAGCTAAAATAACACTCTCGCCAGCTGGCGCATATTCGGATTCAGCGCGCCCTAAGGTCGGGTCTAGAATTATATCAGCAATCAATGGAATGGAGGAAATAGGTGGTCGGTCAGACATCCTTAATAACAGGTCTGTCGATTTTTTTACTGTCGATTCCCAACATGCTTCAATGCCATAATGATCGGCAATCGCAACTTTTTGTTGCGCATCGACGGTTCTCATTATAGCTATAAATTCAGCTGCATCGGACAACGGTGGTACACCTAACCAGCTTTGATAAACTAGTTTATCACCGACCTTATCTGTTTTTTGTTCATTGGCCCCCGCTGCTAACAAATGTAATTTAAAACCACGATTTACAACCAACTGATGATCGTAATCACCATGTTCACGACATATAAAGTGTGACTCAACACCTTGTGTTAGCGCGACCTCTGCTAATGTTAGACTGCGATATAAGTGCCCTAAACCAATTTTACTTGAAACATCGACGCGAAAAAAAAAAGCAATACTCACTATTTATCAACCTCGCTTGCTTTCGAGATTTGTAATATATACTTTTCATCATTGTGATAAAAAAATGCAGGATAACGTTCATTATCAACAATGCGTAATAAATTAAACTGCTCACGAATAGTCATGTCCATATTAAGTTCACTATCCTGCGGCCTACGACGTTTAAAAAAGCTAGAATCCCCCATTTGAGCATCACCATGTTTGGGCAAAGGTTCATCTAAATAGCGCATACACAAGTCTGACGTTTTATGACCTTGTAAATTGCGTAACTCATCATTTAGCTCATTTCCCGTCAGATAAATGTAGTCTTTATAGATAATATCACCCGCATCAACGTCCTCAGCAGCAGCTAATAAGCAGAAGCATATTTTTGACTCTCCATTGAGTACTTGCCAAGACAAAGGAGCAAAGCCTTTACCTTTAGGTAAATCACTTTCATGTATCAATAAATTTTGATAATTCAAAGCCAATACTTCAGCAGGAGCAATATGCACACAACCGAGAAAAAAAGCCACGCCACCGCTCAATATTTCATTATGCTCTCGACATAACTTAGCGTTATGTCCTTGTTGATTAATTAAAGTAACCAATTTATGAGCGAAGGGTAAAATCCAGCTATCATTATCAACAACGACAGATACATTACGTCGATTATGCCACCACATATTAATTAGCCCTCTCCGCCGTTAACCAAGCTTGATACATCAATTCCGCACGTAACCAGTCATCTTCAGTATCAATATCTTGTACCTGGTAACTCGGTAATATTAACGGCAATGTTCTATTATTAAATAGCGGTTTGGCTTGTAAGAATGCATCGCGAGTACCCCAATAAATTTGCCCTGCATCATGATACATTTCAGCAAGGTCTTGAGATCGCGTTGATAAGTGTTCAGGCTCTCGCATAGCAACGCTACCCGTTTCACCTATTTTTAAAGCTCGTTGAATAGGAAAAGGAAATGCAGTCACTGTGACAGCAAAATCATGCTCCCCACTCTCCATTAATGCATTCATTCCCGCCCTAATAACTTCTTTATTCACAAACGGTGCTGTCGCATAAATACAGCATGCAAGTTCAACATCACAACCATATTTTGCAATCGCATGGGCAACAACATCATTCGTACCAGTAAAATCATCTGCGAGTGCATCAGGACGAACAAATGGAACTAACGCACCATAACGCTTACTTATTTCCGCGATTTCAGTATCATCTGTTGATACAATAACTAAATCAAAACACTGTGACTGGATCGCTGCTTCAATAGCATAAGCGACTATAGGCTTACCACAAAAATCTTTAATATTCTTACGCGGAATACGTTTACTGCCACCACGAGCAGGTATAACAGCAATCTTCATTTTATGCTCCTAGCACTTGTATTAATGCGCTTACGACTTCATCTTGTTGTGCATCTGTCATTCCATGAAATAGTGGTAATGATAACGCCTGCTGATAATAGTATTCTGCATGTGGAAAGTCCCCCACAACGAATCCCATATTTTGATAATAAGGCTGAGTATGTACAGGAATGTAGTGCAGGTTAACACCAATGCCGAGCTCGCGTAATTGCTGGAATAACGCTTTCTGAGATAGCTTACTTTTAGAGCGTAAACCATCCTCTACCGTCAGGCCTATAACATATAAGTGCCACGCAGAATTAGCGTTCTCAAGTTGCATCGGTAAAATTAAGGGAAACTCTGCAAGTAACTTATTATAACGATGAGCAAGGCGCTGACGGTCTTTAACAAACTGATTCAATCGCTGCATTTGCGATACACCTAACGCAGCTTGTAATTCAGTCATTCGATAATTAAAACCTAATTCCAATTGTTGATAATACCAATTTCCTTGCGCATCCATATCTAAGCCTGAAACGGGTTTCATCAATGCTTTATCTCGAGTGATACCATGACTGCGTAACAGAACCATTTTATCAGCCAGTACTTGCTGATTTGTCAGTGCAGCACCGCCTTCAGCTGTAGTAACGATCTTTACAGGATGGAAACTAAAGATTGTAATATCACTATAATTACCACATCCGACAGGCTTATCTTGGTACTCACCACCAATAGCATGGGCAGCATCTTCGATGATCTTAAAGCCATATTCTAATGATAATGCGTGAATACTTGCCATATCACATGACTGTCCACATAAATGCACAGGCACAACAACTTTAGGCAATTTGTTCTCGGCTTTGGCAAGGATAAGTTTCTTCTCAAGTGCTTTAGGGCAAAGATTATAAGTCTGCGGATCAATATCAACAAAATCGATTTTTGCACCACAATACAAGCCGCAATTAGCCGAAGCTACAAAAGTAATCGGGGTTGTCCACAGCCAATCACCTTTCCCTAGTTCTAAGGCTAAGCAAGCAAGGTGTAAAGCTGACGTTGCGCTATTACAAGCAACCGCATACTCTGCATCAGTATGGTCAATGAGCGTTTGTTCAAATGCCGGTACTTGCGGACCTTGGGTAAGATAATCTGATTGTAATACTGCAACAACAGCATCGATATCTTGTTGGTTAATATCCTGCTTACCATAAGGGATCATAACAATATTATTCCTTACAGCTCTGCTAACGCATCAAAATTACGGATCTGTTGGATATCTAAGAAATCTGGGTTATTACCAGAATGATACTCATATCCTTGCGCGACAGATTGGCCAACTTCACCAAGACGATTATTGGTATAATCTATATTTTGACCGAAGAACGTAATTGTAGGACAGATAACATAATGATCAGAAAATTCTAACGTTAAGTGCGAGTCATCTGCTGGGCACATTATTTCATGTAACTTTTCACCCGGGCGAATACCGATAATCTCAGTTTTAATATCTGGAGCATACGCCTCGACCAAGTCCATAATATGTACAGATGGGATCTTAGGGATAAAAATTTCGCCACCCTGCATACGCTTAAAGTTAGTCAATACAAAATCAACACCGTCTTGCAGTGTGATCCAGAACCGCGTCATATCAGCATGAGTAACAGGTAAAGATTCAGCGCCTTTCTCAAGTAAGCCTTTAAAGAATGGAACTACCGAACCACGAGAACCAACAACATTGCCATAACGCACACAAGCAAAACGTGTTGGTCCACTACCTACCATATTATTTGCAGCAACAAATAACTTATCCGACGCTAACTTAGTTGCGCCATATAAATTAATCGGATTCGCCGCTTTGTCTGTCGATAGCGCAATAACCTTTTCGACTTTATTCGCTATCGCCGCTTTAATAACGTTCTCAGCTCCATGAATATTAGTTTTAATACATTCCATCGGGTTATATTCTGCGGCAGGTACTTGCTTTAATGCTGCTGCATGGATAACAAAATCTACATCCTGCATTGCCTGCATCATACGCTCACCATCACGAACATCACCGATGAAATAGCGCATACACGGATCATTAAACTCTTGTTGCATTTCAAATTGCTTAAGTTCGTCGCGGGATAAAATGATAAGACGTTTTGGCTTGTAGTTAGTAAGGATAGTTTTGGTATATTTTTTACCAAAAGAGCCTGTACCGCCAGTGATGAGAATGGATTTATTGTTGAACATTTGATTCCCTTTTAAGAGAAAACTAAACTAAATTAATATTCAGTTCCCCCTCCTCAGTGTTTATTATCAATATATGATTTAGATAATAATAACTATATCGTTTTAGATCGATATAAACATCCCTAATTTCACAAGTTAAAAGATAGCTTATTCGATAGATAAAAATTTTAATAGGCGCATCAAAGAATTACAGGCCCATTAGGTAACTTAAAATAACAGAGTGGTAATAAAACCGACTCAACAACCTATTAAACTGTATATTTATTATCAGGTCGAATTGCACGATATCTAAATTGTTCGTATATGGTGAATATAAATACCAACAGGAGTGAGATAACAATTGGTGCACAAATTGCTAACGTAGAAAAACCAAAAGCGCCTCCAAACATTGACGTATAAGTAGCTAAAAAAAGAATGCGAAGATAAATAAATGATTTAAATAACCACGATAAAAATAAACATATAACAGCTGAAAAAACTATAATTAAGAAAAATTGTTTTCCATCATAAAGATGGAAAACAATTCCAAATCCATGTGTAAGCATATTCACAGCACCATTAACCCCTCCCCCAAAAAAGTTTACATTGTTCATTATGGAGGTATAAATCAAAGGTGAAAACACTATTAACGCAACAAGGTGCAATATATATATATCCAAACTTTTAGAACGGTAAAATTGAAAAATAATCCAAAAAAAAGTAAAAGTAATAGAAACTAAAAATGTTCCACTACTGACACTACACAAAAAGTATCCCAAAATATTATATGAGAACATTTTATATGTTGGAATAACATTCAATTCCCATTTAATTGTATTTAAAACAATTAAAGAAAAACCGAGCATAGCGAAAAGTATCCTACCGTTCATAAAACTTGAAACAAATAAAAAATAAACAAGAGAAACTAACATCAAAACATCATATTTTTTATCTTTCAAAAAAAATGTATATGTAGTAATTTTAGTTACATTAAAACTTAAAACATAAATAATGAAAACACATAACAAGCTAAAAACAAAGTCCGGATTAACAGGTAAATAATCAGAAACAATGAAAATTGGTAGTACCACTAAATATCGAATTAAGTGGGGATGTTCCATTGGATTTATTGTTAATAAATTAACACCTTCCCACTCACGTTGAAAATAGTAAACTTGAGGCCACAATTCAAAGCCTACATGTTCTGATAAAATCAAAACAAAAAAAACAAAAAAGATAAATCTAAATGTATTATTAAACATCTTAATCAAAACCCATAATTTATAATAAAATCTAACATTCAAATATTATCACTTGTAACATCAAGTTCAGATACCTTAACGTATCCCAATATCCGAGGTAATAGCATGATAATTAAATGCTTAACAGCTCAGAGAGAATCACGATTACCATCATTGATGTTTTCATTATATAGCTAATAATTCTTTAACGACATTCGATATATTATCTACCGATCTTCCCTTATATAATTCAACCACATTTCCATTATCAAGCTTTGAAAATTCAATTTGAATTGCCTTCCACAGTTCAGATGCTTCTGTAACACCAGTAGCTAAACCGTAACCGGCATAAGACTCTAACGTTGAATACACCGTTTCTTCTATTGACACTAAGCCTAACCCTAAACACTTTCCTTCAATACCTACCGTTGAATTAGCTGTAACAATTAAGTCAACTTTAGCCAATACCGAATTTAACTCTTCTGTCGGTTTAGATATTTCGCAATATTTATAAGCGTCATAATTGTATTCTCTATTAGGGTGTGGTCTGAAAATAGCTTTTATTTTCCCTTCTTTTGATAATTTATTTAACTCTTCTCTGACTTCTACATCTATATTCTCATTCCTAGCGATAACACCTTTAAACCTTAAATGTGTTTTAGGAAGATCATCATCAGCAAGTAACACTTTAGGCTTCTCACTTGAAAATATTGTTTTAGGTTTTTCCTTCAAGTTATCAAATACAGGACTACCAGTTACAATGACATCTTTAGAGTTTAAATTGCTATGATTTAAAACAACATTTTTCAATGATTCAGATAGTACACATACCTTCGTTGCTAAGTTCTTTTGTACTATGTCAATCAAACCACCGAAAAAACCAAGGTTATCGTTAATACAAATACTAGGAATATCCAACGCTTTAGCTGCAATTAATGCAGCTCTCTCAGCTCTTGGTGAGTTAGTGGTTACAACAACATCTACATCTAATTGTTGTATAATTTTGGTCAAACTGATAGTAGGTAAAAAACAAGCTCGACCTTCTTTATCAAACTTTTCATAGGCTAATTTCACACTGCCTAATTCAGTAACGAGATCAGAAAAAGAAGCACCTAAATAACTAATAGACTCAGCAATAGGCACTAAATTATCATGTGGAATATTCTTAACTAACTCTCGTCCAAAAGCGATGGATTCATTAGTTTTGATACATTCAAAATCATTAAACCCCACATATGGAATACCCGATTTTGACATAAAAGGTTGGGCTATAGTTAATGCCAAAACCGTAATATCATATTCATTTTTTAAATGGTGATATAGCGGAGCAATAATTTTCATATGCCCTCCACCATAACAAACCATCAATAATTTTTTCATTTTACACCACTGATAAAAATTCAATAATATCTATAGAACTGTTCGGCATTGTCCGTACTTAAAATGATTGCAGTCATACCTTGAAAGTGTTTGTATCTTATTCAGATCTAATGTTTTAATATCGCAAGGATCAACGCTAAAAGAAAAGTCAACATTTGACTCATTTAATAAATCGACAGTATCCTGATTAAAGGAGTGATCACCACCATAAGGATAACAAAATGTTTTAAAATCATTAATGACACCTAATTCTGACAAAAAATTAAAAGAATCTTCAATTTCAACTCTTTGTAAATCTTTTGATAATCGACTAAATACAGGGTGAGAAATAGAATGACTACCAATAATCATAGCATTGTCAGAAAGTTCTTTAAGTTGAGCCGTATTCATATAAAAAGATGCACAATAATCACTCTGTTCACCTAATAGCTCAAGAAACAACATATCAATAATTTTAGTTCTATATTGATATGAAAGAAAGTAATTCAAAATACGTTTAACTTGCAAAGTACATTCATCATTAGTTTGATAATTATATGTTTTCTCTTCAAACTCGTTAGTATGCTGCAACATGCCATAAGAAATATATGAATTTAACTTTTCTAATACAATCTTTGATTCAATCGAGCCTAAAATAAGATGTACTTTATGAACATCAAGCATTTTGTTATTCAAGTAGGGCTGAGTTGGTATATAGAATACTCCTGTTATTCCTCTTTTTTTTAACTCAGGAAAAACATATTCATAATGGTCTGAAATAGCATCATCAAAAGTTAAAATGATCTTATCAAGTAATTTTCCATTTTTTACTTCCAGCATATCTTCATAAGTAGCAATACCGAATTCTTGCTCAAAATAATCAAGTTGTTTTTTAAAATCATCGATATGTAGCGCTTTAAAAAATGGCATGTTAGCGTCTACAGGTCTAACATAATGGTACATAACAGCTTTCATTATTTCTCCAGAAATGACTGATGTATTAATTTTAATTTTTTATCTAATTTTTTATCTAATTTTTTATCATCGCTTAAGATACTTTTGATTGAATTTGAAAAGTTATTATAATAATCAATGACAGATTCATCTGTAAAATCTATATTTCGGTATGATTTACTATTAATATCAAGATCAACTTGTTCTTTAATTTCTAGTTTATCAAAGTGAATCAGCATATTAATACACACTTTTGTCATCTTTTGAATCAACCGATTACCAATAACAATAGGATGATCAGTACAACCTGAATTAGCTTGTATCTGATGGATAATATTACCGGTATCGATGCCTGAATCTATATACATAAATGTCACACCGCAGTATTCAGGTTCTCGATTTACAAAAGGCCAAAAATTAGTGCCACTCCCAACATAATAAGGTGATAAACCTAAATGCAAGTTTATAAATCTATTTTTGAATACAGTTAACAGCTCACTTTTTATAATAGAACAACCATAACTTATAATTAGATCTGGTACTAACCCTATAATTTCATTTACTATATCTTCGGAATTTATATTTCCCGCTTCAATGAACTTAGGGTTAGAGTTATCATTTGTGTATGTAACAAACTCTCTAAAAAAGTCCTCCTCAGACTGAGTTCTTATTCTTAAGTGTTCCCTAGCTAGCAATGACTCACCTTTATCAACCATTTTTGCTAGTTTATTATTAAACTCACAATAGCTTGCAAGTACCTCAATATTAGGGTCTAAGGCTAAGCGCTTTCTAAAATAATCATGCCGTAATTGACCACCTGTTAATATGACAACCTTCATTATACTGCCCTTTATAAATCTACAAATACTTTCTGCTTTGCTTTATTCCAAAGCATAGGCTTAGTTAGTTCGTTAAAAAATAGTTCATCGCTATTACCATTACCAAATTCACGAACTGGCATAAGTTTACTGACACCAGTTAGGTCTATAGCATTAAGGATATCATCACAATTTTCATTTACATTTATTATTGACTTTGCCTTAGCCCTTCCATCTTGTCTTGACCCAAGATTTATTGAAGGTAATCCGTAAAAAGGAATTTCTCTCACACCAGCACTAGAATTACCCATCATAAAAGTGGTATTTTTAAGTAACGTAAGAAAAGATTCAAAACGTAAACTAGGATATATTTTAAAACGTTCATTTCCTTCTAAACGAGATAACTCTTTAATTATTATATCTGTACCGTGATCATTATTAGGATAAATAACAACATAATTATGATCACTTTCCAGCATCGCATCTACTGTTTGTTTAATGTTATAAGGTAGCGCATCTAAGTCCGTCGTTACAGGGTGATACATAAATACAGCATACTTATCAAATTCTATACCGTATCTTAATTTTACATCGTCTAATGAAGGGAGATTAATTGATGTCATAATATCTAAATCAGGCGAGCCAATAATATAGATAGATGAAGATAGCTCCCCTAATTGTATCAAACGCTGCTTTGCTTTTTCATTACACACAAAATGTAAATGGGACATCTTAGATACTGCGTGTCGAATCAGCTCGTCAATTGTTCCTGATACTTCACCGCCTTCGATATGGGCAACTAAAATATTATTTAAAGAACCAACAATTGCGCCAGCCATAGCTTCAACACGATCACCATGAACAACAATCATATCAGGTTCAATTTCTTTAATATAATCAGATAGTCCATGGATTGTCTTCGCCAATATACCATCCATAGAGTCACCACTATGCTGATTTATATACCTGTATATTGACTTGAAACCAGACTTTGTTACTTCATTTGCAGTCATGCCATATTTAGATAACATATGCATTCCAGTAACAAAAATATGAGCATCAAATTCGTTCGAGCCTTCAACCTTATTAATTAAGCTCTTTAATTTACCAAAGTCAGCTCGAGTTCCAGTTAAAAAAACGATTTTTTTCATTATTTGAACTCGACGTCAATACGCTTAAGTTGAGTATCACTTACAATCGACACTTTCGCTACTTTACCCAAAAGTGACTCATAATCATCAGCTAAAAACTCCCCCGTTCCAGGGCGTTTAACCCAAAGATTATCCTTAGTAAATTTATCGCCTTCTTTAATATCTTTAATTGTCACAACACTTGCATAAGCAAAATCAATTGTTACTTGTTCTTCCTTAACTGCGCCTTTCGAACCACCACGCATCTGAGCCATACGTTTTGATTGTGCGATTAGCTCTGCACAATCAGAGGCATCCATTGAACAACAAATATCAGGCCCTGGTCGAGATTTACTATCAGTAAAATGGCGTTCCAATACAGATGCACCAGCAGCAACAGCACCTAGACATGCTAAATTGTCAATGCTGTGATCAGATAAACCAACAACAACATCAGGAAATTCACGTTGCATTTCTTCCATTGCGCCAATACGAATTAAATGATCAGGCGTTGGATATAAATTTGTAGTGTGCAATAAACAAAGCGGGGTTTGATATTTTCTGAATATCTCAACTGACTTTCTAATTGAAGGGATATCATTCATACCAGTACTTAAAATGACAGGTTTACCGTAGCTAGCAATTAAATCTAATAATGGATAGTTATTGCACTCACCAGAACCTATTTTATAAGCTTTAACACCCATTCTCTCTAAACGTAAAGCAGCTGCTCTTGAAAAAGGTGTGCTAATAAAAATAGCGCCTTTAGCTTCAATGTATTCTTTTAATTTTGTTTCATCTTCTTCATTTAAAGAACAACGATCCATAATTTCATAAATTGAAACATCTGCATTGCCTGGGATTACTTGTTTAGCTTCACAACTCATTTCGTCTTCTACTACATGAGTTTGGTGTTTAATAATTTCAGCACCGCCTTCAATTGCAGCATCAACCATTTCAAATGCTGTTTTTAAAGACCCTTCATGGTTAATACCAATTTCAGCAATAACAAGAGGTGCGTAGTCTAAGCCTACTTTACGGCCTGAGATTTCAAATACTGGATTAGTCATTTATTTTACCTTTCATAATTAATTCTGCGTGTTGTAAGTCTGCTGCTGTATCAATATCTATAGACTCTTCTTCAGTCATTATCAATGGAAATACATATTTACGGGGAATTTGCTCATTAAGCATAAACTGTTCCGCATCAAACAGATAAATACCACCATTTGGTTGGTAAGTATTTGGTAAATCTTGGCGACGGCAATATGGAGCATCATCAAAAATCAACCCTGTAATAGAACCATCGTCGAGTACTTTATATGCCTTTGCAGCACTATGCTGTGGCTCAAATACACTTAACACACAAAAAGCTTTCTTTTTCTCAAATAATTGAAAAGCAGCATTTATATGTTCGGCTGTTCGAAGAGGGGAAGTAGGCTGCAATAAACATATTTTATCCAACTTATAATTCTGCTCACTCAAATAATTGATAGCCTGTGCAATAACCGGTTCACTACTTGTTTCATCTTGAGCTAGAATATTGGGGCGAGGAATCACTTTCGCCCCATATTTAACACTAATATCTGCAATCTCTAGATCTTCAGTTGTAACATAGACCTCATCAATACAAGATGAGTTTAATGCGGCCTGAATAGTCCAGCTAATAAGTGGTTTATCATTTAACGGTAAAATATTTTTTCGAGGTAAGCCTTTAGAGCCACCTCTTGCCGTTATAAGAGCTATATTCATAATTTCTCATGCTTTTTAAGAATAAAATTAATACCCATATTAAAAATCAATAATGGATTAACTTAAAACTTTCTTTATCATACTGCTGACATTTATCGAAATCTAGACATCAAACTCTCTAAACCAAATCTCTAATGCCATTAATGCTCTTATTTCACGCGTATTATTAGCGCTACCATTACAATGGTCGGCATATAACGTAGATACATATTCTTCATTGAATAGTTCGCGAGCCATCGTTTTTTCAGATAACAGTAGATCAAGTACCATCTCTTTCAAATCATGTTTCAACCATTCAGATATAGGCACTGTAAACATCTGTTTTTTACGATAAGTTAAATCCGAACCGATTAAATCAGCCACAGCCTTCTTATAAATATACTTGGTTTCACCCTGCTGTAATTTCAATTTGCCAGGCATTGAAAATGCAAGTTCAACCATACGGAAATCTAAAAATGGTGCTCTATTTTCTATCGATACGGCCATGCCCATACGGTCGGGTTTCACGAGATTATTACCCGGTAATAACAGCATTGTATCAATATAAAGCGCTTGATTAACACGACCCATATGTTGGCTTTTATCAAATAAAGGAAAGATATAAGACGCCGTATTATCTTCCGCTACCTGTTGCTTAAAGCCTTCGCTATAAAGAGCCGATTTCGCATCTGATTTGAATAATGAAATATTATCTAGGTAATTACCTCTAAATTCAGTCTCACTCATGCCGCTGGCATAATCATCAGCAAAGAATGATTTATATTTATCATAACCAGCAAAGAGTTCATCTGCACCATCACCCGTTAGCACCATTTTAACTTTACTAGATGCTAGTTCAGCAACTCGATAAGTCGGTAAAAATGAAACGTCGCCATGAGGTTGGTCACAATGGTAGGTCGCTTTAGGCCATAAATCGAGTAAATTAGCTTCTACTTTTTCAAGTACATGCTCAGTTGAGAAACGTGTTGCAGCAAGCTCAGCAAAAGGAGATTCATCAAATTTTTCGTCATGAAAGCCAATAGTGAATGTTTTCACCGATTGGTTCATATGCTTACTCATTAAACCAACAACGCAGCTTGAATCGACACCACCAGATAAAAACGCGCCAAACGGCACATCCGCTCTTAACCGTATGCGCACGGCGTCATCTAAAATATCATTAAACTCATTAATCCACTGACGTTCTGGTTTTTCTTGTAACGCGATACTTGCTAAATCCCACCAACGTACATCTTCAATACCTTGTGCAGTTGCTTTAATATAGGTACCAGGCATAACATGCTTAACATCTTTAAATAATGTTGATGGCGGCACTACGTAGTTAAAGCTCAGAAAGGAATCTAAGGCATTATGATCTAATTGTTTATCAATACCCGCGGCGAGAATTGATTTAATTTCTGATCCAAATATAAGACGGTCATCCACATAGTGGAAGTGTAATGGTTTTTCACCGACACGATCTCTAATTAAATACAGTGCTTTATCGTTATTATCCCAAATCGCAATAGCAAACATGCCATTTAATTTAGAGACAAAATCAATACCGTGTTTTTGATATAAACGTAATAATACTTCAGTATCACAGTGCGTTTTACACTCAAATTCCGTATTTTTTAGTTCATCCGCTAATTCAACATGGTTAAATATCTCACCATTTTGAACAACCACAATTTGTTTATCATCCGAGATAAAAGGCTGTTGACCATGCTCAATATCTAAAATAGCCAAACGCTGGTTACCTAAAGCAAGTCCAGGCTCGACAAATATACCTTGGCCATCTGGGCCTCGGTAATTAATCACATCCCCCATGTTCTGTAATGCTGAACCCGTTAGGCTACGACCTTGTAAGTCAAAATATCCAAAAATACCGCACATAATTAGTTACCGCCTTTCACTACAACTTGCTTTATAGTCATAAAAATAATTTTCAAATCAAATATAATATTATGGTTATCCACATATTCGAGATCTAAATTTTCCCTCTCTTCAAACGTAGCACTCGAACGTTTAGTCGCTTGCGCTAAGCCTGTAATACCTGGTTTAACCGTATTCCTTTTTTTCCACGAGACAGGTGAATATAACTCCTCCTGCTGTGCTACATTTGGTCTCGGGCCAACAACACTCATATGGCCTAGTAATACATTAAGTAATTGTGGTAATTCATCAATACTGGTCCGTCTCAAAAATTGACCAACACGTGTAATACGAGGGTCATTTACAGACGTGAAATAAGGACCTATTTTATCCGCATCAACACGCATACTACGAAACTTATACATGCCGAATTCTTTCCCATTTAGACCAATACGTTTTTGGGTATAAAAAACAGAACCAAAGTTATCCCATACGATGGCAATTGCCACGATCAAAAAGAATGGTAAAACACAGAGCAATACACACAACGATGAGAATATATCAAAAAATCTTTTCATTAATGCTTACTCGCAATTATACTGTTAATAATATCAATAACTTTCGTTTTATCCGCTAACTGCACGGCTTCATTTCGTTGTAATAAATACGTTCTTGTGTCCATAATTTTGCTCACCTCATTCTCAAGGTTCATCACACTTTTAAATTCGACTAAAGATTCACTTTTATGATGAAAAGCTCGAGATAAAATAACACAAGAAGAACCTAAACGAACATGCTCAGCTAAAATCAATTCGGCAGGTAACGTCCCTTCACCAATACGAGCCATACCACCAAAACCAAACGGTAGCCCAGCATCTTTTACTATGTTAATCAATGATTCAAGTAAACCATTTGCTAACGGCTCAAACATGAAGTTAAGTTTTAAATCTAAATGTAGGTCATTTAAGCCAATATAGATTTCACTGACCCCTTCAACTTTAACAACATCAGCGAGACAGGCAGCTGCAGCCGCAGTTTCAACTAAGGGAATACATTTGGCGCGACCAGCGATCAAACGACAAAAAGAATTTACCTGTTCGGCCGTCGTAAACATCGGTAGCATAAGTAAATCAGCACCAGCACTAATCGCCTGTTCGACTTCCAGTTCAGAACCATCATACAAAGGATTTAATCGGATCAATAATTCATGCTCACCAATCACATTGCGGATATGGCGGGCATCTTGTATCGAGTGCTTGCTGATCAAGGTATCTAAATGGCCTTGTCGTTCAAATTTACCATTAACCTCTAAATCAACAAATATTCGCGATATACCAGCATCAACGGCGTGTTTAGCTAAATCCACATCATTTGTAATTAGCATTAAATTAAACATTTAAAACCCTTTTTTAGACTTAATTATTTGTCGAATGTCTTTATTCATCAAAACACATAACACTAAGAATATAATACAAGAAATACTTGCTACCAGCATGTCCAGCCAGATACTGGCTTGAACGAGATTGATTTGTGACAGTAACCAAGCATAAATCACTGCAGCTACCACTAGCTTAATAAAATCAATAATGAAATGTTGATTAACAATGTCTATTTTATGTTTAACGACAAGAACCAAAAATAACGATAAGCTCAATAATGCATACGTTAATACCATCAAATCAAATAGTTCATCTATACTACTGACAACGCCATAACCTATGGTAAAGAATAATATCGCTAAACCAGTTGAACAAAGTAATGCACTTAAAGTATCTCGTCTTGACGCTAAGACAGCAATTAATAATGCATTAACCCCCTGAAAAGGTAAGGTACGAACTGCACTATTAAAATAAATAGATATCTTATCAAGCTGCTCAACATTCAGTTGATTCCAATCATAAATAAGTGTTACAACCGAAGCAGAGAAATGCTGTAAAGGCACAAAAACAGCAAACGAGATGGCTATAACAGAAAGTATCACACGTTTGAATGTTGTTAAAAAATCTCGTTCATTGTCTGCCGCAAATAGCCCTGAAAAACGAGGGAAAAACACAATTGAAAACACCGTTAAAACAACGCCTAACGGAAACTCGACCAACTTAATCGCGTAATTAACCAACGATAATTCTCCAGCGCCATTTTCAGAAGCGATCGCCCGAGTCACCACCGGCATGAGAAAAATAATACCACCAGTTAGTACACCATAAAAATAGCGTCTCAACAGCGAACTAGACACTAAGTTTTGCTTAAAAGCACTGAAGCTGAAAGGTATAACCTGAGAGTTTATCACTTGACTCGTCCAGCGAACAAAAGCCGCCGAACAGACACCTATTGATATAATGAATAATATATATTCCGCATCAAACAAACTCGTTATATATAAACTAGCAATAAGTACCAAATTAAAAATAAAAGTGCCTAATGCTGGTATAAGAAACTTACCATTAGAATGCAAAAATGCAGTTGTAATTCCAGCGGATACCGTCAAAGGGATAGCAATAAAAGTGATCGCAAACGTGCTGCTATACTTTTGAATAACCGTGTCGCTTAATCCCGGTGCAAATGCATTCAAAATATCACCCGCGAAGAAATAAGCGCATATACTAAAAATACAAAACGTCCCTAGCAATAACATAATAATTTGTTGATAAAGTGCTTTCGCAGCCTCTTTATCTAAACGCTTAAACTCAGGTATTAATGCCATACCAAGCGCACCACCAACA
This sequence comes from Moritella sp. 24, assembly GCF_018219155.1. Classification (NCBI taxonomy): domain Bacteria; kingdom Pseudomonadati; phylum Pseudomonadota; class Gammaproteobacteria; order Alteromonadales; family Moritellaceae; genus Moritella; species Moritella sp. 24. The sequence goes on from NZ_CP056123.1 coordinate 3,918,602, forward strand.
AGTAAATTAACTAAAACATCAGGTGTAGATAAAAAAACAATGATTAAATCTGTTTGCTCTGAAGCACCAAACGTTGACGCAATAAAAGTTTCTCGGACAAAACCAGACAATCGACCAATAAAAAGTCCGATAGAAACAAATAAACTCGATACTAACAAATTACGCATAACTCAATTCTTTTCATTAGTTAAAGTGCTGGTTTTATTATTTTCTAACCAAACCAAATCACATATACCATCTTTCGGCTTAAATCCAGTGGGCGCTGAAAGTAGAACATCACGAATAGCTTGATTATCAAAATCAAAACAAGCTTTCTCTAATGTTGCTAATAATATTTCCATTTCAAGCCAAGGTAAGTGCTCTTCATGCGCGGTCATAATCCGCTGATGACTCGTTTTAGCAACGTTATCACCAATTAATAGCTCTTCGTACAACTTCTCTCCTGGTCGTAATCCGGTCACAGTAATCTCAATATCTCCTTGTGGATTACTGTCATCTTTTACCGAAAAACCACTCAAATGAATCATCTTAGTAGCAAGATCATATATTTTTATCGGTTCGCCCATATCCAGTACAAATACGTCTCCACCTTGACCCATGGCGCCAGCTTGTATAACTAATTGCGCCGCTTCGGGGATCGTCATGAAATAACGAATAATGTCCTTGTCAGTCAACGTTAAAGGACCACCAGATTGGATTTGCTTCTTAAACAAAGGGACTACTGAACCAGAAGATCCCAGTACATTACCAAATCGCACCATACAAAAACGTGTTTGACCTTGCTCTTTGGCTAATGCTTGTAATACCAATTCAGCCATACGTTTACTTGCCCCCATAACATTAGTCGGGCGAACAGCTTTATCGGTAGAAATTAATACAAAATTTTCGACTCCAGCACTGATCGCTGCGCGAGCAGTTTTTAGCGTTCCAAAAACATTATTACTGGCACCTTCACTCACGTTATATTCAACCAGTGGGACATGTTTATAGGCAGCTGCGTGATAAATCGTCTCCACTTTAAAGGCCATCATAATCGACAGTAGTCGTGACTCCAACTGCACAGAGCCCATTAAAGGATAAAGTTCGATATCTAAATCACTTCGTATTATCGTTTCACGTAGTTCTTTTTCAATGGTATATAAATTAAATTCAGACACATCAAAAATAACTAATTTAGTCGGAGCTTGTAACAAAATTTGGCGACAAAGTTCAGAGCCAATAGAACCGCCCGCCCCCGTGACCATCACTACTTTATTTTGAATATTCGCATGCATCAAAGATGAGTCTGGCTGCACCGAGTCTCGACCAAGCAAGTCCGCAATATCAACTTGCTTTATTTGATCAATTTGATAATCACCATTAACAAGTTCAGTCATACCTGGAACCGTCAAGACCTTAATCTCTGATTTCTCTAATTCCGCTATTACGTGTTGACGCTCAAATTGTTTCGCACTCGGTATAGCCAATAACACTTTTTCCACATCATAATGTTCAATGAGTTTATTTAACTGAGTCACTGAAAATACGCTTAAACCATTAATTGTTTTACCATGAAGTAACTGATTATCATCCATAAAAGCAACTGGTTTAAATTCTTTACTATATGCAAGTGCAGAATGCAGCTGTCGACCAGCACCACCTGCACCATAAATAATAATAGGAACACCGCGCTTTAACGTCGTCATATAATGAAATAGATTACGGTAGAGTAAACGTGAACCACCAATAATAAGCATGGTGTAAGCAATATAAATAAAAGGTAATGATCGTGGTAGCATTAAATCATTAATATAAAAGCCTAAAACAAGGAATAACCCTGCAACAAGAATACCTTGTGTAATTGTCCGAATAAAACTTGCGCTAACATATCGGAAGACTACTTGGTACATCCCAATTTTAAAAAAATAAGCAACTGAACATAATGCGATAACGCTAATCCATCCCCAATACAAAGGCTCAAAAATCAGCTCACTCGCATCTATACGAGTAAAAAATGCAGCCCAAAAACAAAATATCAGACAACAGAAATCAAATGTTAATTTAATCCCATTTTTTATTGTTTTCGATAAATCAAATACTCGTAATATAAACTGCATTTACTTTATGTTTCCGGTCATAAGTGGGAAGAGATAGTTAATAACAGGCTAATATCATGATACAACGAACAACTTTTAGACAACTAAAACTGCTCATATCCATCCATAACTATAATTAGCTAAATAACCTTAGAAAATACCAGTTTTATAGTTGTCCCGCAACTAGCACATCACAACTGAATTAAATCATTCGGCTTAAATAGTACTGAGGAAAATATAGATATAAACTTACTCAGTCGGCCTTAATATCCTAGAATCAGGAACTAATTGTCTCAGCTTTTCTTCTAGTACTAATTTCGCCTCTTCATCACCGTGCACTATACGTATCTCTCGTGGTTTATGGCGAATGTGTTTAACAAAATTCAGTAAATCAAGTTGATCGGCATGGGCTGAATAACCACTAATCGTATGAATACCTGCCTTGATAGCGATACGTTTATCATTGAGTTCAACATAACCACCTGTTGGTCCGTACTGTTGGATATCACGGCCAGGCGTCCCCTTAGCCTGATAACCAACAAAAATGACATCAGCTTTAGCATCGGGTAGAAATTGCATGAGGTAATTAACGATACGTCCCCCGCTACACATACCACTGGCAGCAATAACGATGGCTGGTCTGTTACGTTTCGATAGGTATTTGACAACTGTACAGTGATCTTGGTGGCTGTCGATGGTGTAGAGTTGATCAAAATCGAGAGGATGCCGACCTTGTTTCAATATTCCCTGTGCTTCCTTATCCCATAGTTCTTTAAAATCACGGTATTTACTGGTGAAATTAGCCGCCATGGGTGAATCGACGATGATCTCGATATGTTTCCATAAACTCTTCTTTGGTGCGGCATGGATAAATTGTTCAATTTCGTAGAGTAACTCCTGTGTTCGGCCAATACTGAATGCAGGGATCAGTACCACGCCATTATCACTGACGGCATGTTCAATCACGGCTTGGAGTTTTTGACTACGCTGATTACGATGCTCGTGTCGTTTATCACCATAGGTACTTTCAATAATTAAGGTATCAGCACGGTACGGCGCACGAGGGGCAGATAACAGCGGGCTGTAAGAGGCGCCGAGATCACCTGAAAATACGAGGCGATGACGGTAAATCGGCTTATCAGTAGCTAATTCAATCTCGACATAAGCAGAACCGAGAATATGACCGGCAGGACAAAAACGGATCTTTTGGCGTTGATAGCAGATTTCATTATCACTGATGTCTTCTTTGGGGATATTCAATACGTCAATGGTTTGCCATTTTTGATACGGCACTGGGATAAGTTGTTTTTCTAATAGGGATAGGCAAGCTTGGATGAGTTTTTTATCGCGGGTGACGCCAACTTTCAGGGCATCTTCAATAACAAGAGGTAGGAGTGCTACCGTGGCTTCAGTCGCGTATATTGGACCGGTATAGCCTGCGGCTAGTAGATAGGGTATACGACCGACGTGATCGATATGACAATGGGTGATGATAAGCGCTTTAATGGTACGGACATTAAAGTCGATATTGAGTTGGTTTTTATTATGACTGTTATTATTGTTCGCTGCGGCTTCAGAACCTTGAAATAGACCACAATCAATTAATACTGAATTGTAGTCATTCATATACAGCTGATGACAAGAGCCTGTCACGCCATTAACAGCACCATGATGTAAAATACGCATTGTTTCCGTCCTTGGAAGCATATGATACCAATGACAATAAATAGATATTCATATTTAATGCAACGGGTATTTAAACAATTAGTTTAAAGCTTGGAACCAAAGAAAGTAATAGGTCAATGCGCTTATTTAAGTACGGCTTTAGCGCTGAATTACATTGTCAGCTTAATAACATTTAACTCTATGTTAATTAGACCGCCAACTCTCTGTTAACAGCCTTTTAAACATCTTTAATAACCGTCTGGGTTATTTGATTGCCAGCGCCATGTATCAGCGGTCATGTCACTAATACTACGCTCGGCTTTCCAACCTAATTCTCGCTCGGCAAGATCTGTTGCTGCATAACATTGAGCTATATCACCTTCACGGCGTGGTGCTATTTGATAAGCAACTGCTTTACCAGATGCTTGCTCAAACGCTTTAACCATCTCGAGTACACTGTAACCTTGACCAGTGCCTAAGTTATACGTCACTAAGCCTGGATTAGTCATTAGCTTTTCTAAGGCTTTTAAATGCCCTAATGCTAAATCAACCACGTGGATATAATCACGAACGCCCGTGCCATCAACCGTGGCATAGTCATCACCAAATACGCTTAATTGCTTTAGTTTACCCACAGCCACTTGTGAGATGTATGGCATGAGGTTATTTGGAATATCATTTGGATCTTCACCAATCAAACCACTCTCGTGTGAACCAACTGGGTTGAAGTAACGTAAGCGGGCAATATTCCAACTATTGTCAGACTTATACAGGTCAGCAAGAATTTCTTCAACCATTAACTTAGAGCGGCCGTAAGGATTAGTTGCAGACGTTGGGAAGCTTTCATCAATTGGTACAGAAGCCGGATCGCCATATACTGTTGCAGATGAACTAAATACAAAATTCTTCACATTGTGCTCAGCCATCACTTCTAAGATATTAACCGTCGCAGCAATGTTATTACGGTAATACGTTAACGGGATCTGATTTGACTCGCCTACCGCTTTTAAACCCGCAAAGTGAATAACAGCCTTAACATCGTGCTCAGTAAAAATACGCGTTAATACATCACTATCAAGCACATCACCACAGTAAAACTTAACACTTTTACCTGTGATTGATTTTACACGGTTTAATGATTCTTCACTTGAGTTACACAAATTATCAATCACAACCACATCTTGATTGCTGTTTAATAATTCTAATACGGTGTGGCTACCTATATAACCTGCACCGCCTGTTACTAAAATTGTCATTTTCATCCCTCGTACTTATATCAAGTAAGTGAATTTTATATCTGACTTACTCATAAATGTATAAAAAAGGGGGGGAGTGACATTATATTATAAATGCCAACTCCCCCCTTTTCAATCATCAACTAAAGATTAATTTTACTTTACAAGAGTTGTTAAAAAATCTTTCAGCTCATCACCAAACTCTTCATTACGAATACCGTATTCGATACATGCCTTCATATAACCAAGTTTTGAGCCACAGTCATGTGATTTACCACTAATATGGAAAGCTTCTACAGTTTCAGTTTCCATTAACGTTGCAATTGCATCGGTCAATTGGATCTCGTCACCCGCGCCCGGAGGCGTTTTAGCTAGAATATCCCAAATAGCTGCAGGTAATACATAACGGCCAGTAACAGCAAGGTTTGATGGCGCTTCTTCAATACTTGGTTTTTCCACAACAGCAGTCATCGCCGTTGATTGACCTGCATTCAACTCCGCACCACCGCAGTCAGCCACACCGTAACCAGATACGCTTTCTTTTGGCACAGGTTCAACCATGATCTGGCTAAAACCAGTGTCATTAAAACGAGTCATCATGCTCGCTAGATTTTCAGTATGAAGATCTGCACACATTTCGTCCATTAATACGTCAGGTAACACAACAGCAAATGGTGAATCACCAATAATTGGTTTCGCACACATAACAGCGTGGCCTAGACCCTTAGCAACGCCTTGACGAATATGCATGATCGTCACACCTTTTGGGCAGATCGCTTGTACTTCTTCAAGCAATTGACGTTTAACACGCTTTTCAAGGGTTGATTCTAATTCAAATGAAGTATCGAAATGGTTTTCAATGGCATTTTTAGAAGCATGCGTAACAAGCACAATTTCAGTAATGCCTGCCATCGCACATTCATTAACGATGTATTGAATTAATGGTTTATCAACAACAGGCAACATTTCTTTTGGTATTGCTTTGGTTGCAGGTAGCATACGCGTGCCTAAGCCAGCAACAGGGATAACCGCTTTTGTAATTTTAATTTCATTATTCATGTTATTGACCCATACCAAAGATGACTACAGTAACAGTCTTAATAAGGATTTTAATATCATTCATGAATGTATGGTGTTTAATATAATACATATCATATTTATGTTTCCATATGGCATCTTCCGTTGAAGCGCCATATGGATAGCTCACTTGAGCTAAACCTGTTACGCCAGGCTTAACCGCATGCCTAAAACGATAAAACGGGATTTCTTTTTCTAATCCAGAGATAAAAACTTCACGCTCAGGTCTTGGCCCTACAATTGACATTTCACTTTTAAATATATTAATAATTTGTGGTAATTCATCAATACGAGTTTTACGAATAAACTTACCCACTTTTGTTACTCGAGCATCATTTTTAGATGCCCACTGCGCACCATTTTTTTCAGCATCATTACGCATGGAACGAAATTTATAAACAAAAAATTCTTTATTAAACCGACCAGTTCTTTTTTGCTTATAAAATACTGGACCTGGACTTTCAAGTTTAATAGCTATAGTAGTAATTAAAGCAATAGGCCAAGTTATCAATAATAAGATAACAGCACAGATAAGGTCTAAAATACGCTTATTTCTCTGCTTCACTTTCTTAGATAGAATTGAAAATGACTTTTGATGTAAAAAATAGTTGGAGTGTAATAATTCAACTTCAGTATATTTTAGAGTAGCATCAAGGTAACTAACTAAAGGCTCTACGTTTGCGCCATATTTTGTGGCTTGTACTAAATAAAATTGTTTTTCTTCAGACAAATCTGATGACATATAATGGCAAAACACTTTATCTTTATAATTATTAATGCTGTAATCATTAACAATTCCTGTAAATAAGTGTTTATCACATAAGCTACTTATAATTTCAACTTTATCATCAGGACAATAAATATGGATTATTTTTTTTTTTACGCTATTCACTATGAAAATACCTTTTATTAATTTATTTAATTTTTCATTGTTTAATCACTACCAAATAAATCTCGCGTATAAACCTTGTCTATCACTGATTTTAAAACATCTTCCATACGATTAGATACAATCACATCAGAGATCTGTTTAAATTCTTCAAAATCAGTGATAACACGCGAGTTAAAGAATGATGTTTCTTTTAACACAGGTTCAAAAATCACAACTTCGATACCTTTGGCTTTAATACGCTTCATGATGCCTTGGATAGACGAGGCGCGGAAGTTATCAGAGCCCGTTTTCATGATTAAACGGTAAATGCCTACAATCTTAGGCTGCTTAGCAAGAATAGAATCCGCTACGAAGTCTTTACGGGTAGTATTCGCATCAACAATAGCCCCGATCAAGCTATTCGGCACATCGGCGTAATTAGCACGCAGTTGCTTGGTATCCTTTGGTAAACAGTAACCACCGTAACCAAAAGAAGGGTTATTATAATGGTCACCAATACGTGGGTCTAAGCCCACACCTTCGATGATTTGACGAGAGTTTAAGTCATGTATCTCAGCGTAGGTATCTAACTCATTAAAATAAGCAACACGTAAAGCAAGGTAAGTATTTGAAAACAACTTAACCGCTTCAGCTTCAGTTGAATCAGTAAATAGAACATCGATGTCTTTTTTTACAGCCCCTTCTGCAAGTAGGTTTGCAAATATAGTTGCACGTTCACTTTGTTCACCAACGATAATACGCGATGGATACAGATTGTCGTATAATGCGCGACCTTCACGTAAGAATTCGGGTGAAAAAAGTATATTTTTACAAGCAAATTTAGCTTTAATATCTTTGGTATAACCCACAGGTACAGTTGATTTAATAACCATCACCGCATTGGGATTAATCGCCATCACGTCTTGAATAACCGCTTCAACAGACGCTGTATTAAAGTAGTTATTAACGCTATCATAATCAGTTGGAGTGGCAATAATGACAAAATCAGCATTTTGATATGCCGATACTTTATCCAATGTCGCCGTAAAGCTTAATGCTTTATGTTGTAAGAAATATTCAATATCAGTATCTGCGATTGGTGAAATACCTTGATTCAATTGGCTTATTTTTTCTTCGATAATATCAACTGCGATGACTTCATTGTGTTGCGCAAGAAGCATTGCATTTGAAAGGCCTACATAGCCAGTTCCGGCGATTGCAATTTTCATTTAAAATCCAATTAATCATTAATTAATGTTTTCTCATTACGCCATTAACAGCATAATGAATGAAATAATACATTGAAGAGAATAAGCCCAAATTTTCGACTTCTCTATATAGTCGCCATTGATATTTCAGCACGCCTAACTTATTGGATGAAAGAGATGCACCACCAACACGGTACTTAGCCAAAGGAACATTTAGTCCTTTCGCTACATTTCCATTTCGTAATATTTCAAGCCACAAGCCTAAATCTTGGCGCTTCCCTATATTTGGCATGTAGACTTTACCGAGTAACTCTTTATTATAAATAGCTGTTAAGCAACCTATCTTATTACTTTTCAATAAATCTCTATAACTAATAGAACCAGGTACAGTCCGAAGCCCCATAAATTGTCCATCGAGATCAATTACATCATAAGCCGAATACGATAAAGATAAATTTTCAGATTCCATAAACTCAATTTGCTTTTCTAATTTATCTTCATTCCATAAATCATCAGCATCTAAAAAAGCTATGTATTTCCCTTTCGCTTCACTAATACCACGATTACGAGTAACAGCAGGGCCCGCATTCCAAGTTCGCTTAATTAATTTAATTCTAGAATCATCTAAGATTAAATGTTCAAGGAAGGTAAAATCAAAATTTGGAGAGCAATCGTCAATAATGATATGCTCATAGTTTTTATAGGTTTGACTTTGAACTGATTGTATTGTCGATAAAAGTTTATCTTTAGAGTTATAACAAGGCGTAATAATTGAAACTTTCATATTTCCCTTCTTGAGGCCTAATTATCATAGATAATTAGGCCTCTCTATTAAGAACGTAATAACGTCAATAGCGCTGCAGTTTTCTCTTCCATTAATGGAACATTACGACGCGACTCAACATTCAACCTCACCACGGGTTCTGTATTAGACGAGCGTAAATTAAAGCGCCAGTCAGCAAACTCTAAGCTAATGCCATCGGTTTCATCCACTACCAATGCATCAGACTCATATTCTGCACGCACTCTGGCGATTGCTTCTGCTGGATTTTCGAGTTTAGAATTAATTTCACCTGATGACGGATAGGCTTCAATACGTTCTTTGACTGTATCTGACAATTTCATATTTTTAACTGACAACAGTTCCGTCACTAATAACCAAGGAATCATGCCTGAATCACAGTAAGCAAAGTCACGGAAATAATGATGGGCACTCATTTCACCGCCGTATACCGCATCTTCTTTGCGCATGCGTTCTTTGATGAAAGCATGGCCTGTTTTCGACATGATTGGCTCGCCGCCATTGGCTTCGACGATATCAATGGTGTTCCAGCTTAGGCGCGGGTCGTGAATTATTTTAGTTCCACTTTTTCCTTGTGAAGCGTCTTTTTGTAAAAATGCTTCAGCCAATAAACCAACTATGTAATAACCTTCGATAAACTCGCCATTTTCATCAAATAAGAAACAACGGTCAAAGTCACCATCCCACGCAATGCCCATATCCGCACTATGTGCAATAACCGCATTTGCGGTATCTGCACGGCAATCATGTAACAATGGATTAGGGATACCGTTAGGGAAGTTACCATCCGCTTCATGATGTACTTTAATAAACTCGACAGGTACATTAAGCGCTTTAAAACGTGACTCAAGTTCATCAACAACATGACCTGCTGCACCATTACCTGAGTTAACAACCAATTTAATTGGTTTAATATTAGTAGGCGTAATGTACGTCATTAAATGGTCAATATAAGCGGTTAATGTAGATTGCTGTGTTAATTTACCACGCTGATTTTCAAAAACCTCTGCAAAGTTATTTTCTTCTGCTAATGTCTGTATTTCACGTAATCCGGTATCACCACTGATTGGTTTTGAATCTTCACGTACCAACTTCATGCCATTATAATCCATTGGATTATGACTAGCTGTTACTTCAACGCCACCATCAACACCTAAGTGTTTCGTAGCAAAGTAAATCTCTTCTGTACCCGTCATGCCGATATCAATCACATCAACACCAGCGTCCAGTAAGCCATTCGCTAATGCTAACTTTAGCTCTTCTGATGTAAGACGTACATCACCACCCACCACGACATTTTTTGATTCAGTTGCCGTTGGAGCAAGGAACTGACCAAATGCACGACCAATACGGTACGCGATATCAGTGTTTAGCTCTGTTCCTAACTGGCCACGAATGTCATAAGCTTTAAATGCAGTTAATTTTGTTGTCATATTCTTTACCTTAGTCATTCACTATTGCCTTAACTATTTAACCAAAGATTAAACGCGGCCATACTTGTCATCGAAACGAACAATATCGTCTTCACCAAGGTATGAACCCGTTTGTACTTCAATCAATTCTAGCGGTAAACAGCCAGGATTTTCCAAGGCATGAATTTGACCTAATGGAATATACGTTGACTCATTTTCTGTCACTAAGAACGTCTTATCACCATTGGTTACTTTTGCCGTACCCGATACCACAACCCAATGCTCAGCTCTGTGATGATGCATTTGAATTGATAATTTAGCACCAGGTTTTACCGTAATACGTTTTACTTGGTCACGAACACCAAAATCAAGTGAGTCGTATTTACCCCAAGGGCGGAACACTTCACGTTGATGTTTGTATTCATAACGGTCTTCCGCCTTAAGTTTTTCAACGATGCTTTTTACGTCTTGCACTTGGTCTTTGTTCGCAACAAGTAACGCATCTTTGGTTTCAACAATCACTAAATTATCAACACCCACAGTCGTCACTAATTTATGACCTGCATTGATGTATGAGTTCGTTGTATTGTGCGAGATAATATCACCGTGATTCACATTACCATTACCATCTTTCTCACTAACTTCCCATAGCGATGAGAATGAGCCTACATCACTCCAACCAGCGCTCATCGGAACAACTACAGCATCCTTTGTACGCTCCATCACCGCGTAATCGATAGAGTCTTCAGGGCATTGTGCAAAGATATCTGCACTAATACGGGTAAAGTCTAAATCTTGGGATTTATTCTCAAAAGCGTTAGTACAAATCGCTAGCATTTCTGGTGAAAATTTAGCTAGCTCTTCAAGATAACGTGATGCCTTAAACATAAACATACCGCTATTCCATAGATATTCATCTGAATCGAGGTAAGTTTGTGCCGTTGCTAAATCAGGTTTTTCAACAAAGCTATCTACGTCAAAGCCTTCTGCATCATTATTCGCTTGCCTAGCACCTTGCTTAATGTAGCCATAACCCGTTTCAGCATGCGTTGGAACAATACCAAACGTCACTAATTTATCTTGTTCAGCAAATGCTTTTGCATCCATAACCGCTTGCTGAAATGCCGGAATATCTTTAATCACATGGTCAGCAGCAAGTACTAATAATAAAGGGTCATCGCCTTTAGCAACAGCGGCAAGTGCTGCTAAAGTAATAGCTGGTGCGGTATTTTTACCCATCGGCTCAAGAATGATGTCACTTGCCGCGGTATCATTCGCGCGCAGTTGCTCTGCAACAATAAAACGGTGTTCGTTATTGCAGATAATTAATGGATTTAAGCATTTTGAATTATCAAGGCGATTAATTGTTTCTTGCAATAACGTATTTTCGTTAAGTAAAGCTAAAAATTGCTTCGGGTGTAATGCGCGGGATAACGGCCATAAACGAGAGCCGCTACCGCCTGACATGATTACGGGTAAAATCATAAATTTTATTTACCTTAAATATTGTTTAAAAGTTAATTTAATATACTACTTCCGCTTTATTTAAAATATATAACAAAAACCGAACGGAATACTATTAATAATACAAGTACTACTAGATGTAGTTATTTAAAAAAGTTAAGGATTGTTAAAAAACCGATTATATTTATAAATATTTAATAATACTTTCTCTAAGAATAGTTTCAGAAACAAACTTTGAACCGGATGCGGACAAATGACCATAATCGACTTGTAATAAAGTATCGTCCCCTGACTTAACCCTACAAAAATAATCATCATCGAAATAACATAAATCATCAATTAAAGAGATATATTGAAAGTCAAAATTTGGTTCCAATAGTTTCATTTTAAGATCTGTATTAATAATATCCATATCTAAAAAATCATCATTAATGTATGGTTCTAGAGAATTCCAGTGTTCTGGTTTTATCATTACCTTAGGTAAGGAAGGTCGCCACTGAGAAACAGGGCCAATCAATAATATATTTTTAACACCTATTCCTCTCAAGTAATTATATATTTCATTCCAATTAGTTTCTTCGTGCATACCAGCTTGTGACATAATTACTAAATCAGGTTTGAGGATCGTCATTTTTTCCAAGGCTAGTTCATTCGACAGATCACAAGCTAACGTCAATTCGCCATTAGAGCCTCCAGATTTAGATAACGACGGTTTACAACCTGCGGATGTGACTTGATAAAAAGAAATATTAAGAGGTTTTAAAGTATCTCGAATTCCTAAAGATAAAGCTTCTGCATGTGAGTCTCCCCATAAAAAAACACCTTTTTTATATTTCCGTTCAAAGCAACTAAAATCAATAGAGGAATTGCCTTGTTTATAAACAGCATCATAATAATCACATTTTAGCCAATAAGCATCATCTAAATTAGCATGAGCTTCAGAGTAATAATCTAAAAATTTAGCTTGCGGTGTTGAAGCCCCGTCTCTAAATGAAGTATTAAAACCATTATTAAAATAAATAACCGAACCAATCAACGCTAATATTACACTTGTAAATACTATTTTTGATTTAAAACAATCATACATTGTTTTAAAGTTAGATTTATATGATTTACTTTCAATATATCGATAGCTCAAGAAGCCCAATAATAAAGATAAAAACATACCTATAATTACAGCTGTACCACTAAGAGAGAAGTAATATATACCTACTACAATAGGCCAGTGCCATAAATATATTGAGTATGACCATGAACCTAAATATTGAAATAACAAATTATTAGTCAATAAGCTATTATTTCTCTGAGCCTGTATTACAAAAAATGCCCCTAGCGTAGGAAAAATAGCTAAATAACCAGGCCATACATTATCTTCTGTAATGAAAAAATAAGACAATAAAATCAATGAAAAACCGATGTACTCTATGATTTTTTTATGTTTTTCTTTATTAAAATTAATCGGATATAAATAAGCAACACCACCTAACAGCATTTCCCAAATTCTAGTCGGTAATAAGTAGTAAGATGAATCAGACCATATGTTAGACGCAAAAATACAAAATAAAAATCCTGCTACACAACCAATGAAAATTGTAAACTTAATATATTTTAGACTTAACGATTTATATCCTGTAGCTAACACTACAGGATATAGTATATAAAACTGCCACTCAGCAGAAAGGGACCAAGTATGAAGCAACCACTTTTCATTAGATGATGATGAAAAATAACCGGACTCATTCCAATATATAAAGTTAGATATAAACCCTAGACTACTCGCAATATGCTTACCTAAAGCTTTATAATCCAAAGGAGGAAGAAAATACCAACCAAAAATAATCAACGTTAAGCATAAAACGATTAGTGGGGGTAAAATCCTATCAGCTCTTGACATGTAAAATTTAAAAACTGAAAACTTATTCAAATCAAGACTAGTAAAAATTATTTTGGTCATTAAAAAACCAGAAATAACAAAAAATACATCTACACCGCTAAATCCACCAGGGAGCCAAGAATTATTGAAATGGAATAATACCACCGCAATCACCGCGATAGCTCTGAGTCCATTAATATCTTTTCTAAATTTCATTTTATAAATCTTATATTATATATTGAAGTAAATAACGTCCATCATCCGACTCTGTTTAATCTATTTATCGTATATTATTTTATATATATTTATATGATCATCTGATATTTTTTTCCATGTCGCTACAGAAGCAATCTCTAATGAAGTTAAGCTAACTTCATTCAAGGTTACTTTATCTTCCATTATTCCATTAAACTCATTTATAGCCGACTGGAACCCTTCGAGTAAGTGACTATCTGAAACTAACCTCATTATTTTATTAGGCAACATGGATTTTATTTGTACATTTTCAGAAATAATTACAGGAGTACCTGATGCTATAGACTCCAAAGCTACAATGCTAAATGATTCATATTTTGAAGGTATCAACGTTGAAATTGCATTTTGATATAAGCGTTTTAAATCATAATCAGATAAGCCCGTTACGTATTTGATATTTTCTGAATTTGACTTATTTGTATTACAAACACAAATAAAATTAAGATTTGGATTTAATTTAGCTAACTCTTCAACAATATACATTCTTTTATTATCGTCATCACGTCCCACAAACAAGAAATGAGTTCTTTTATTAGATATATCATTTTTAGATATTATTTCATCTATACCACTTGGTATAAATGAAATACGGTCTAAATGTACATATTTAGAAAAGAAGTCAGCCTCAAATTGCGACAACACTAATATTTTGTCAATTTTATATAACGATGGTTTTAACAACAGATAGAAATTAAACCTTGCCAAAATAGGGAATCTATGTGTATAAAATGGGTGCATGCAAGGAGTATAAACTATATGCTTATTCTTAGAAGTAAAACGTAAAAGTATGCCTACAAATAAACATGTAAATCCAAAAAAGTGGATCACCCCTTTAGATTCTCTTAATTTAAAAAAATCCTTTAAACTTGGTAATGGTTTATTTAGAATTTTCATTCTTGAGTTAGGAACATGTAATTCGACATGAATTTTATTCACTTTCATTTCAGAAACAATATTATTTACATGTTTCTGAATCCCACCAAATAGTTTCAGATTACTTCCTACAACAAAATTTAAAATCATTTAAATACCTTCTGAATAACTTGGACTATTTTCAAGGGCCTTAAAATAGCGAAACAATAATAAAAAACATCTGATCTCTTTGACTTTTTATTATCAAATAAATAAATAGTTATTTTTTTTGAAAAAAACATGACCTTTTGATCTAAAACTTGTATAAAATTAACATTAGGCCATATCTCTTTTTTATAAATAGATTCCAAACAATTTAAAAATTTAACATTGCCTATTTTTTCTGTATTCTTACTTAATGAATCAGAAACACGGTAATAAACAGTTTCATCATTAAAATAACTAAGCTTAATGCCATTTTTTGTCAACTTTAGCCACAACGGATAATCTTCTATCATTGAATAAGCATCATTAGCCATTCCGATTTTTTTTATGGTGTTAACATATAAAAATACCGAAGGCGCTATTAAATCACAAGATTTTAATAGCTGTCGGTATTGTCCACAAGAATCTAAATTAAAGAATGATTCATTATGTTTAATAAGCTGAGTACTAGAGGTATCTGAAATACTTTTAAATTTATAAACATTTGAAAATATAATATGCTCTGATTTTTTTTGACCTATAAAGATTATGTTTTTATCAATACAATCTTTCATCAATATATCATCAGCAGCGATGATTTTAATCCAATCGGTATTACAATTATAAATCACATTATTAAAGTTTTTAGAAACACCTTCATTTTTTACTTTAAATAATGTAATTACTTTAAAAAATTTTAATTCATGCTCTTTAACCCAAGTCTTAATTACTTCAACTGTTCCATCAGAACTCCCGTCATCTGATATTATTAAAGTCAAATTATTTGAACCATAAGTTTGATTGATAATACTATCAAGAGTTTCTAACACTGTTTTTTCAGAATTATATGAAATAACTCCTACGGCAACTTTTAATACCATATAACTACGACCTTAACATCCAATATAAAGTATCTTTAATAGAATATTTTTGGTATTCTCCAATTAAATTTATTAATTTATCATTCGAACCATACAAATCCAAGATCTC
This sequence comes from Moritella sp. 24, assembly GCF_018219155.1. Lineage (NCBI taxonomy): Bacteria > Pseudomonadati > Pseudomonadota > Gammaproteobacteria > Alteromonadales > Moritellaceae > Moritella > Moritella sp. 24. The sequence continues at coordinate 3,934,585 of NZ_CP056123.1, forward strand.
ATTATCTCTTTTAAAATCCTCATTCACAGTTACTTTTATTTCATAACCAGAAAGTAAGTTTAATTCTTTTATTATTTGTTCAATTGATGTTGAAATACCTGAGCAAACATTTAAAGTCAAATTGCTTTCGTTAATTGTAAGTAATCGAGTGTAAGCTTCAACTACATCTCTAACATCTGAAAAGTCTCGAGATACATCGAGATTACCTAAACAAACCTCTGTATTAAACTTTTTATATTCCGATATTATTTTTGGAATTAAAAAATCGTGGCTTTGGCCATTTCCTGTATAATTAAATGGCCTAACAACAATAATAGGAAGATGGCTATACAAGCCCAACGCTTTTTCCATTGCGAGTTTAGATATTGAATAATGATTCACAGGATTGACAATTGTAGTTTCAGTTATTGGTAATTTATTACTGCGTCCATATATATTACCAGTACTAGCGACTATTATTTTCTTCAACGGTAATACTAGTTCATCAACCAAATCTATTAAATTTAACGTTGCAACTATATTATTTTTATATATTGTTGCACAATCTCTAAACCCGACATAACTTACGGCTGCTAAATGTACAATATAATCGAACTTAATATTTGTTATTAAACACCTTAGTTCATCTTTCTCTAATAAATCAACTTCAAAATACTGCACATATTCCATCGTGTTAGTTGGTTTTTTTCGAACTAGGGCTATACATTCAAAGCCCTTTTCTAATGCATTTTTAATAAAATGCTGACCTGTAAACCCATTAGCACCTGTAACCAGTATTACCTCTTTATCCATTAGAATGAATACCCTATTTCATTTCGTTTTAAATCTGCAGCAACCATCATAGAGCATAAATCTTCAAGGCTTGTTGTTGGTTTCCAACCCATTTTAACTTCCGCTTTTGTAGGGTCACCAATTAATAATTCAACTTCCGCAGGACGATAAAAATCAGGATTAACCTTAACGACTACCTCTCCAGTTTGAGTATCAACTGCCGTTTCAGACTCGCCAGTCCCACTCCATTCAAGCTCAATATTTACAGCTTTGAACGCTAAAGTAACAAAATCGCGAACAGTTTCGGTTCGATTAGTGGCAAGTACATAAGTATCAGGTTTTTCTTCTTGTAACATCAGCCACATACCTTCTACATAATCTTTCGCAAACCCCCAATCTCGTTTCGCATCCATATTTCCCAATTCTAATACTTTCTGTTTACCTAACTTTATTTTTGCTACCGTATCAGTTATCTTTCGGGTTACAAACTCTTTACCGCGTAATGGCGACTCATGGTTAAATAAGATGCCACTGACTGCAAACATACCGTACGACTCTCGATAATTTATAACCATCCAATGAGCGTATAACTTTGCAATACCATAAGGACTTCTAGGGTAAAAAGGCGTACTTTCTTTTTGAGGTATTTCTTGTACTTCCCCAAACATTTCAGATGTAGATGCTTGATAAAATTTAATCGTTGGGTCAACAGTTCTAATAGCTTCTAATATATTCACAGGGCCCAATCCTGTAATTGCAGCAGTGGCTAAAGGCTGATCAAATGAAACACCAACAAAGCTTTGAGCTGCTAGATTGTAGACTTCACTTGGCTTTGCTTTCTGTAACAATCTAATATTTGAAGATAAGTCAGTCAGATCGTATTCAACTAACTTAAGATTAGGGTGCCCCATTATTCCGAGCTCTTCAATTCGCCAAAAATTAACAGAACTAACTCTACGGTAAGTACCATAAACTACATATCCTTTTTCAAGTAGTAACTCTGCTAGATACGCTCCATCTTGACCTGTAATACCTGTAATGACAGCAACTCTATTATTCATTTTGACCTCTAAATTTGTTATTTGTTATTTGTTATTTATTCTTTATTCTTTGTTCTTTGTTCTTTGTTCTTTCATTATTTTTTAGTAAAATATACACATTATAAAATAAAAAAGTAAATACCACATAATTATCCAATGCGCCACCAGAAAGCATAGAACCCATCAATATAGGAATAACTACTATAGTATGTTTATATCTCCCACTGTTGTTCATAAAAACAATAAAAATAAACAAGGAAAAAACAAGCAAACATAATAAATACACTCCGCTATTAACCATCGTCTCTAATATTATATTATGAGGATAAAAAGAAAACACATGATTATTATCACCTAACCCAAATAAAATATTCATTGGATTATTATCATCAAAGAACTTTAATGCATTATTATAAAACATAATCCGACCTGCTTCACTATTATTACTTTGATCAAAGTAAACCAACCTCCAAAACAATTCAGCTATATCATCCCAGTAATAAAAACAGAAAATAAAAATAGATAAGAACATAAATCTAACGGAATTAATTATGAGTTTATTATGTCTTAAAGAAACCACCATGAATAGAGTAGTTACTATTAACACAAGCATCCCGCCCCTGGAGCCAGTGCTAAGCATCGATATTACATAAGAAAAATATGAAATGACAAGTAAAAGAACACTTCGATCTTCCGCTAACTTTGACAAAAACAATATTAAACCTAGAAGGAACATCACACCGAATATGCGGTATAAAATATTTGGTCCAAAGATAAAAATCAACCGTCCATCACCATTAAAAATACTTAGCGTGGCGATTGGCGAAAATAAAATAATTAAAATCCATGCCCAATTATATCCTGACTTGCTAATAATCCTTTCCAATATAGGGAATGCATTGAAATATAGAATAATAAAAAAAAGGAAATTTGTATAATATTCAGGTTTAAAAATACTAAATGTTATAACAGGAGCCAATAGTAATATCAAAAAACTTTGGAAAAACAATTCATTACTTTTAAAAAACAAGCCTGTTAGTATTCTATACAAAACCATCATAAACCAAACGATATAAAATGCAGGCACACCGGTTAAATTATAATCTCCTACAAATGTCAACGCGAGAAAAATGACAACATCAAAAAAGGTGACAATGTTTTTCAACATAAATCTATATAGTCAAAATAGCGTTTGTATGACAATTCCAACCCTCCATTCACCATACTAAAAAATAAATTTACAACTTTCATTTATAATGCCTTAGCTAGGAAAAATCATTTATAACTAAATTTTAAGGTGTATAACAGTATAATTATGTTTTTAATTTCCTTATCGGTTAACAGAGGGCTAATAAGTAAACTAATTACTTGCTCATGTAATAGCCCAGATATAGGTAACAGCCTATTCTCCCCCCTAATAAGCTAATTGTCGATGAGGAGGTATGTGATAATGAAGTAATGTCTGAATGTCATTATCAGTAAGGTGTCGTTGTAACTTTTATCGACATTTTTTTAACAACAAAAAAATATCAAACACACCCTTCATCATTAACAACATATGGAAGTTTAATTAAAGAATTATGAATCTCGTCAAAATAGTGTTTTCCCACATTTTGACGAGCCTTAGTTTCTCTATCTAAATACTTCAACTTAACACGTAACATTGCAGCTTGAATTTCATCAAGACAATTATTCACACCTTTATATTTATTCTTATACTTTTCATGAGCACCACAATTACGTAGCCCATTAATGATACTTAATCACTTAGCATCGTCGGTTGTTAGCGCACAGCATCACCTAACGCACCGATATTTTACCGGGATAAAAACTAAATGCCCCCACATCGCACAAGAGCCTGATTTTAACCATGATATCCTAAAACAAATAAATTATGTTCTTTTGAAAAAACCATGACTTCTTTCATTAGCAATGACTTTACCATATAAATACGCAGGTAAAATAACTTTTGTTTTATCTGTAATACTAGCCTGATACCTTTAGCCGTTAAGTTAAAGTTTTCTTCATCAGGTTCAACTAATACAGGCATTAAATTATTTTATGACATAGAAAGAATCGATATGATATAAGTATTAGATGGAACTATGACCTCATCACCATCTTGTAATTCATCTAATTCTTTCCATGCTTTTAACGTTAACGCGTCTAAACCATTCGCCACACCAATACTGTATTTAGTTCCTAGTCTGAAAACACTTGTTCAAAGGCTTTCAATTCATTATCCATGATGTACCAACCAGTATTGATAACTCAAATACAGGTTTCTTTTAATTCTTCATGATATTGTTGATTAATTACTTGTAAATTTAAAAAAGGAATCATGTTTTAACACTCTATATGTAGAATTGTTTTTCAGCATTACCAACTACGACAGCGTAAGTAGGAACTATCTCGGAAACAAGGCGCCATCACAGCGGTTTTACCTATTGTTATATCAGCTAAAATCGTTAACAACGCTGATAACTACATCAACTTCATCTTGACTTATAACTGGACTTATCGGAATGCTCAAGACTTGCTGATGTATTTCCTCTGAAATAGGAAACGATGCGTTTTTCCACTCTTGATAAGCATCTTGTTGATGAGGCGGAGTTGGATAATGAATTAATGATTGCACACTATTATCAGTTAGATAGCTTGCTAACTTGTCACGCTGGGTAGTTTTAATCACAAACAGATGCCAAACATGAGCATTTATGTTCTCAACAAGCGGCAACTCAATTAACGGGTTATTAATACCCTTTAAATAAGCCTGAGCAACAGTTTGTCTCGCAATTATCTCTTTATCTAAATAGCGTAATTTAACACGTAACATTGCCGCTTGGATCTCATCCAAACGACTATTCATACCTTTATATAAATTTTTATACTTTTCGTGTGAGCCATAATTTCGCAGTGCCGCAATAGTATTGGCTAATTCACTATCATTAGTCGTGACAGCTCCGCCATCACCAAGTGCACCTAAGTTTTTCCCCGGGTAGAAACTAAAACCAGCTGCATCACCTAGACTACCCACTTTTTTACTTTGACCTTTTTTATTCGTATATATAGCACCGTGCGCTTGAGCACAGTCTTCAATAACTTTTAAATGATGCTTTTTAGCTATAGAATTTATCTCATCCATCGCCGTGACTTGTCCATAAAGGTGGACAGTTAAAATTGCTTTAGTTTTTTCTGTAATTGCAGCTTCAATTAATACAGGATCTAAATTGAAGGTTTTAATATCAGGTTCAACCAATACTGGTGTTAAACCATTCTCAGAAATAGCAAGAATTGAGGCAATATAAGTATTTGAAGGGACAATCACTTCATCACCTTTTGCAATTATCCCTAATTCCATATAAGCACGTAAGATAAGTACTAACGCATCTAAACCATTTGCAACACCTAAACAATATTCAGTTTCACAATACGTAGCAAATTCTTTTTCAAATTCAGCAACTTCTTTACCTAATACATACCAGCCTGAATCAATAACACGAGAGCAAGCTTCTTTAAGTTCAGTCTGATACTGCTGGTTTACTGCTTTTAAATCTAAGAATGGGATCATTTTATTTTTATCTCTTCTATTTCACTAATCCAACGCTGTACATCAACCTCTGAGTACCCTCGATGGAAACGATTTCGCCAAGGATATGCTTTTATTTTAGGGTTGTTGTGTAACCGTAAAATTTTAGCATCACATATGACTTTGGCCGGACTACCTGAGGCGACTTTACCAGCTAAAACGTTTCCTTTAACGATTGAGCCAGCAGCAATGACTGCATCTTTCCCTATATTCACACCTGGTAAAACAAGCACTTTAGCCGCTAAAACTGCAAAGTCTTCAACTGTAACTCCCAGTAGCTTATCACTTGGTGGTGTCGGATCATTGGTGAGTAGTACTTCCGGAAACATCCAAACATAATTACCAACTTGGGACTCTTTACCAATATGAACATCCGCATGCATTTTTGTATAATGTCCAATCGAGCAATCTCCTTGGATATCACCTCTTGAACCTAGCTGACAATAATTACCAATAGCACTATTCTCTCGGATCGTAACGTAATGACCCGTTTGGAAGTTCTTCCCAATTGTCGAACCAATATAGATTGTTGAGTGGCTACGTATTATCGAATTTTCACCAATAATTAAAGTATTTGTGATTGCTAATCTTGTCGCTATGCCGATCTCACAATATGAACCTATTTGAGTACCTTTTTTGATTATCACATTCTCATGTATGACACAAAATGGGCCAATAGTTACGTTTTCTTGAATTTCGGCTTTGTCAGATACAATTGCACTTGGATGGATCATAATTAAGCAGTACTCCCTGCATCAACAGTAATTGTAGAGCCAGTCATTGAACTAGCACCTTCTGACAACAAAAATATAGTCGCTTGTGCTGCATCATTAACATGTGCAAGACGCCCTAGGGGACTTCTGCGGGTGATTGAAGCTAATTTATCACCTTGTAAGCCTTGGGTCATATTAGTTGCCATATAGCCAGGAGCCAAAGTATTAACGGTTATATTCGCTCGACCTAGTTCACGCGCCAAAGATTTGGTAAATCCGCCTAATGCAGATTTAGTTGCGCCATAAACACTTAAACCATTAAAGCCTGTTGAACCAATAATTGAGCCCACATTAACAATCCGCCCCTCTCGATTTAAAAGCATTGATCTTGAAACATATTTAGCTAATAAGATAGGAGCTTCGACATTGACTTTAATTAGCTCAGAGATACTTTTCTCGTGCATCGTAGCTAAAACGCCATCATGTCCCAATGCTGCATTATTAATTAATGCGTAAGGTCGACCATATGTTTTAACAATATCTTTAACCAAGGCTGAAATACCTTCAGTATTGGAAAAATCAAATGAATGAAAAAATACAGAACTAGGATTACTTGACATCAAGTGAAGGTAATCTTCAGAGTTCGTCCGACTCACACCAACAACGAGGTACCCAGCGTTCACTAATTGTGAGCTAATTGCAAACCCTAAACCTTTTGTAGCACCAGAAACTATTACAATTTTACTCATTTATTTTCTCACTATTTTTCCAGATTCATTGACAGCAATGTTATCAACAAACTTAATCATGGCGGGTACTTTGAAAGAGACTAACTCGCTCTTACAAAACATAATTAGCTCTTTTTTAAATACCTTTTCTTCATCTTTTGCTAATGTTTTTTCACTCACAATTTCAGCATTAACCAACATTCCAAGAACTGGGTTTTTTTTACCAAAAACTTTCGATTGAACAACATCTGGGTGGCTATTCAACACAGATTCTATTTCTTCGGGGATTACTTTATTACCACCGACATTAATAGTGCCACTATCACGACCAACAAAGAAAACACGATCATTTATGACTTCAACAATATCACCAGTATTTATAAATCCATCGATATCGACATCTAAAGAACCATTAAGTAAGGTATCAGCTCCGCGGTTGCTTTTAATCCATAACAGATCATCAACTATCTTTAATTCAATCGATGACAATTTAGAAATACCTATATAATCATATGGAAAACCAGCTTTATAGTCTTTTACAGTAAAGCCAACTCCCGCCTCTGTCGAGGCATATATATGAATAACGTTTGCATCAACAAAGTGTCTTTTTAATGAATTCAATACCGTTTGGTCTGCAATCTCACCACCTAACGTAATTCTTTTAAGCGGCAGAGAATTTGAATTTTTAGTCATCAACACTTTACGCCAAAAAGAAGGCGTGGCTGATAAACAATTAACCCCTTTATCTGTAAAATCCGCTACAATTAAATTTAAATCTTCCTCACTCTCAGAAATAGTTAAAGATGATCCAGAAGCAATTGCTTGAAGATAAACTTGCATTCCAGCAAAACGATTTAGGTCGTAGCATAACCCCCAGTTAAAATTAGCTCCTTTAACTACATCTTTTTTAGTGGTTTTCATTAAAGAAGCAATATAGTAACTCACCAATTTTGGCGTTCCAGTTGTACCAGAGGTTGATAACAACCATTCCTGCTCAGACTTATTCAAGATAACAACATCTGAAACCTTAACGATCTCTATATCGGCATGTGATATTTTAACCACATACTCAATATCAGCCTTTGAATAAAATTCTTCAATAACGTCTTCTTTTAAACATTGAGGCTGAAGGAATATTTTATGCGCTACAGAAGCAACAAGAGGAAGTGATTTAGCTAAATCAAATCTTGAATTTGACACTAAAGCACAGTTTTTCCCAATCAACTCTGGATTCTGATCTTTAAATTTCGCTATTGAACTTTGAATTTCTCCATAAGTAATAACTTGATGTCGATTCTGTATATAAACTCGATCACTCGGAATGACATTAAAAGTATCAGTAAATAAATTAATCATTAAATCGCTCATAGATATTAACAAACTCACCAAACGTACTAGGATATACAGGTTCATCCATTAATTGAAAAGGGTCTAAATCCAATTCTTCTTCTAGAAATGCCACTAGAATAGCAAAACCTAAAGAGTCTAATCCAGTTTCGAGCAAGATCGCATTATCATCAATATTTTCATATTGTTCTGTTTTACCCGTTTGCTCTAATGCTTCGTTAAATTTTTCTAAAATTAGTTTTCTCATTATTTTTCACTTACCATTTTTGTAAATTCGTTATAATCACGGATGTAATCTGATTCATCATAAAAAGAATCTGCTAAAACCATTAATACGCAATCATCTGAAAAATCATACATTTCACGCCACATAAATGACTCAATATATAAACCTTGTTCCGGATTATCTAATAACAGTTCAATTTTTTCTTTACCATCATCTAATAAAAATCTACAAGAGCCTTTTAATACGATAGCCAATTGCTTTAATTCTTTATGTGCATGAAATCCACGACGTACATTCTCTTTAGTATCAAACATATAGTAAACACGTTGAATCGTAAACGGAATGTTTTTATGATCCTCCAGTGAAACTAGGGAGCCCCTGTCATCACCATGGCTTTGAAACTGTATGAATTTAATATCCATTACTACCTTGCCCCCTTAATCAAATCTAATAGGTATTCACCATAAGTATTCTTCATTAGTGGTTTAGCTATTTCTTCAATTTGACATGCAGTTAACCAGCCTTGATTAAACGCAATTTCTTCCAAACAAGCAATTTTAAAACCTTGACGGTGTTCAATTGTCTGCACGTATTGTCCTGCATCCATCAAACTGTCATAAGTACCAGTATCCAGCCAAGCAAAACCACGCCCTAACAATTCAACGTTTAATTTACCACGTTTTAAATACTCATTGTTCACGCAGGTAATTTCCAGCTCTCCACGAGCAGAAGGCTTAATATTTTTAGCTATTTCAACAACATCATTATCGTAGAAATACAATCCTGTCACAGCAAAATTAGATTTTGGCTGTTCTGGTTTTTCTTCTATCGAAATCGCTTTATAGTTATCATCAAACTCAACAACGCCAAAACGCTCAGGGTCTTTAACCTTATAACCAAATACAGTAGCTCCGCTATCCCGACCAGCTGCGCTTAACAATTTTGGTGTAAAACCTTGACCAAAATAAATGTTATCACCTAGAACCAAGCACACATTATCATCGTCAATAAACTCTTCGCCGATAATAAAAGCCTGCGCTAATCCGTCTGGACTTGGCTGTATTTTGTAAGTTAATTGAATACCAAATTGACTACCATCACCTAACAAGCGGATAAAACCAGCTTGATCTTCCGGTGTAGTGATAATCAATATTTCTCTAATGCCTGCTAACATCAATACAGATAGCGGATAGAAAATCATTGGTTTATCATAAATCGGTAATAGTTGTTTAGATATACCCTTGGTTATCGGATATAAGCGTGTTCCAGAACCCCCCGCTAAAATAATACCTTTCATCTTATACCTTATTTTCCGAGCCTAAACGTTCACAAGAATATGAACCGTCTAATACACGACTCCACCAATCACTATTGCTCAAGTACCATTCAACTGTTTTACGAATACCGCTTTCAAATGTTTCTTGTGGTTTCCAGTTTAACTCTAGCTCAATCTTACTTGCATCAATCGCATAACGTACATCATGACCCGGTCGGTCTAATACATAGGTAATTAAATCTTGGTATTGAGCGACACTTTCAGGCTTATTCGGTACTAACTCTTCGAGTAATGAACAAATTGTTTTTACAACATCAATATTGGCTTTTTCATTATGCCCACCAATATTGTAGGTCTCACCAACAATGCCCTCAGTAACCACTTTATATAATGCTCGAGCATGGTCTTCTACAAACAACCAATCACGAATCTGCATACCGTTACCATAAACAGGTAAGGGTTTTCCTTCGACGGCATTTAAAATCACTAATGGAATAAGCTTTTCTGGAAAATGATAAGGCCCATAATTATTAGAGCAATTAGTGATTAACGTTGGCAAACCATAAGTACGCTGCCACGCTCGAACTAAATGGTCACTAGATGCTTTAGATGCAGAATAAGGGCTGCTTGGAGAGTATGATGTTGTTTCAGTAAACAGATCATCAGTTCCTTCAAGATCACCATACACTTCATCCGTAGAAATATGATGAAAACGAAATGTAGTCTTCTTATCTACATCGAGTTCATTCCAATAAGCACGTGTAGCTTCAAGTAACGTATATGTACCGACAATATTTGTTTCTATAAATGCCGCGGGACCATCAATTGAACGGTCAACATGTGACTCAGCTGCTAAATGCATGACTGCATCAGGCTGATATTGTTTGTATACACGATCTAATTCAGAGCGATTACAAATATCAACCTCTTCAAAAAAATAACGAGAGTTATCATCCACATCTTTTAATGATTCTAAATTCCCCGCATATGTTAACTTATCAAGATTAACAACCGAATCAGATGTTTTATTTAAAATATGTCGAACAACAGCAGAACCAATAAAGCCAGCACCACCTGTGATTAAAACTTTCATATTTAGCCTAATTAAAATATAACTTTACAAGTAATTAACAACATGGAAAAAAAATAAATGACATAATTTAATGCGTAAGCGTATGTCATTCCAATTAGTCCATATAGATCAATAAAATAAAATGATAATAGCATGAAGCTAGCTGAAAATGTGACTTCAGTTATAATGAATACTTTAGTCATAGACTTAGCTAGCATTAAATAAGAGAGTAGCCATGCTATAATTTTAACTACATCACCAATCAATTGCCATTTAAACAAATCAAGCATTACTTTAAAGTCTTCAGTGAAAAGTAACCAAACTATAAAATCTCGTAACATATATATTGCCAACGATAGGCATATGACTATTGGTACAATGATTAAATAACCTTGCTTTAGCTCAGCTCTTAATTCTATTTTTGACGTAATTTCGGATAGTCTAGGTAAGTAATATGTAGATAATGCTGTTGTAACAACCATAAGGTACATAGATGATATGTACCACATTGCTTGCCAATAACCTGCATCATCCCATGATAAATTTTCACCTATATAATCACGAATAAACAGATGCGAAACGGGAACAGTTAATGCCGATGTAAGTGCCATTGCTGAATATGATAGTAATTTACGTCCTTCAGCATTATCAAACTTGTGTTTAAAGTTACTCAATATAATCTGTTTATGATTACGTAATCGCCATAACACTGTAATAAACACAATCGATTGATTTGTTACCATTGCGATTAATGCACCGTCCAAACCAAAACTAACAATTAATAATGTTGTAAATATAAGGCTATAAATACTTTGCGTTATATTTATAGCAATAAACGTTCTAATTTCTTTTAAACCATTTAGTATTGATAACAATAATTGATTAATGGAATAAAATATTATTGTAAAACCAAACATTATGAATATATAAGTGAATTCATCTGTCTTTAGGGCGTATTCTGAAATATATTTTGAACATACAATTAAAACAAGACCGACAATAATAGAACAGCTTAGTGTTATTTTAGATGCAGAACTCCACAACTTAGGTAACGGTTCGCTTTCAGCGCCATATTCAGCCGTATACTTGGTAACACCGGTATTAATACCTCCTTGTGCAATAGTCATGACAAGTTGAGATATATTTTGAAATTGCCCAATCAATGCTAATCCAGATGGACCAATTAATATCGATACTGCTTTATTTATAACAAGAGCAGCTATCATTTTTATTGTTGTTGCTATTAGTGTTAAAAAAGAAGTTTTTGCTAGGTTCATTTTATAATTCATTATGTTTAATTGAATAAAATCAATATTAATTCTCAGAATTTAACAACCACTGAGACATATTTTATCTATTTTGAGACATTCCATGTCTGGCAATCCCTTGTAAAGCCTAGCTATTACGGTTTTTTAGCTACAGGTTACGACTTATCACTCTCATAGCTATAGTTATAATAACCATACCCATAAGACGCACTTGCCTTCTTCTCTACAGCATTCAGAATAAAGCCTTTCACTTCAATCCCTGCCATTTCAAATCTGTGACGTGCTACTTCAATTTCTTTTACTGTATTTTGACCAAAACGACCAACCATCAAGGTCGTACCAGCAATAGCACCAACGATACTTGGATCTGTTACAGCAAGTACAGGTGGCGTATCAATAATAACTAAATCATATTCACTTGATGCCCATTCAACAAAATCAGCAAAGCGAGGGTGCATCAACAGTTCTGAAGGATTGGGTGGGATTTGACCTCGGGTAATAACATCTAGATTTTCGATACCCGATGTTTTAATTACGTCTTTAGTTTCCAATTTACCAGAAAGCATTTCTGACAAACCGCGATCCCATTCCAGGTTGAAATGGCGTTGTAAATAACCTTTACGCATATCACCATCCACCAGTAGTACTTTTTGACCTGTTTTAGCAATCACCGCAGCAAAGTTTACTGATACGAATGATTTACCAATACCAGGCGCAGGGCCTGAAATCATCACTACATTATTCTTCGCTTCCATCATCGCAAAATGCATGCTGGTACGTAAACCACGTAAGGCTTCAATCGATAAATCAGCAGGATTAGACTCTGCTAATAAAGTTTCGTGCAGTTCAAGTTTCTTCTTACGTTTATTCTTTTTAAGCTTCGCATCCATTTCAGCCTGCCAATCAGACATTGGAATGCTGGCATAAACAGGTAACCCTAACGCTTCAACTTCATCTGGGTTTTCAACACCTTTATGCAATGCTGCACGAACAAGTACAATAGCAACTGATAGCATGCCACCTAATAGCGTAGCTAATACAACAATTAATGATTTCTTCGGTTTAACCGCATTACTATACGCTTGTGCTGTATCTAAAATACGTACATTACCAACAGTGCCCGCTTTCAAAATATTCAATTCTTGTACTTTATTTAAAAGCTGAATATAAATTTGCTGGTTCACTTCAACATCACGCTTCATACGTAATACATCACGTTGCGTTTTTGGTAATTTTTGAACTTGTGCGTTTAGCTCATTTTGTTTCTCTAATAATACTTCGCGCTTGTCTAATAATGACTTATAAGCGGGATGATCTTTAGTAAAGCGTTGACTAATTTCACTTTCTTTAAAGGTCAACTCATTAAGCTGGGCCTCTAAAGCAACCATTACTTTTAATGTCGACTGTGCTTCCAACCCTAAGTCAATTGATTCATTGTCTTGACGGAAACGGTTCAAAGTATCTTCAGCAGCTGTTAAACCAACTTTAATGTTCGGTAAATGGCCTTGCAAAAACTCTAAACTTTTCTCTGCTTCAGCTGAGTTACGATCCACATTTTGTAAGAAGTAGTTTTGGCTTACGTCATTAAGAATATCTTGGATTAATACTTTATCTTCACCACTAAACGATAACTGTAAAATACCTGTTTGCTTACCACGTTCGCTTACCGACAAACCAGCTTGTAGCCATTGAATCGCATCGAACGAAGAACGCTTCACAACAGCGAATTCATCTGCATTGTTACCCACTAATGACTGTACAAATAAACGGTAATCGTTGTTTTGTGCTAATTCACCTACAACACCAGATAAAACTTTACGCTCTTCAGCGTCATATAATGAATAAGTACCTTTACTCGCATCATCAATAACTAAGTTAAATGAAGGTGTCGCATAACTTGGGATCTCAAAACGACTAATAGTAATGTCATTTTGCTGACCACTCATACGTGCTAATCCTTTACCGATAACTGGTAAATATTTAGGTGCTGCAAGTGTGGTTAAATTTAACTTTTCAACAGTCAGGCTTAAGATCATGCGTGATTTAATGATCTCAACTTCGGTCGTTGCAGACGATTCACTGGAAAACAAATCGCCCATGTCACCAACAAGTGCAGACATACCACCACTTTTTTGTTCAACTTGAATCAACGCATCCGCTTTATAAACAGGTGTTGCTAATAATGCATAGCTAACACCAAATACAGCGAAGATAAACGTAACAGCGATAATGCTCCAACGCGCATCGAGTAATATGCCGAATAACTTACCTAAATCAATTTCATCTGCACCGCTGCTTTGTGGCGATTGCTGCTTGCTGGTCTGATTGAGAGTATTGCTGCTCATAATAATGATCTAATTCCAATATTTAAGTTTAAGCGATATAAAGCACTGATTAATGTCACTGCTTTTATCCTAAAGTCTATTAATCTCGTTGCTTTTAAGCTAATGGCTCTTAACCTAACTGCTTTTAGCCCAACTTCTTTGCCCAAGCATTTGCCGAGGCTTCAATCAGTTTGAAAGCATGATCAAACGCTTCTTTACTTTGACGATACGGATCCGGTATATCTTGCTTTTGTAACCATTGACTGAACAACATAGTCTTACCACGCGCTTCAGGGGCAATATTCGTTACCGCATTAATATGGCCTTGCTCCATCACTAAAATCAAATCAAACTCTCTACATAAAGCAGACGTTAACTGACGACCTTGATGGCCTGCTAAGCTAACACCGTTTTCTTCCGCTACCTGACAAGCCATTTTATCTGCTGGTTTACCAACTAATGCACCAACACCTGCAGATTCAACATTCTTATTCGGTAATAACGCTTTAAGCAAATACTCGCCCGACGGAGAACGGCAAATATTACCGACGCACACCACTAAAATATTATTAAACATAGCAAACCCTTTTAATTCATAACCTTTCAATCAATGCTTTCATTCAAACGCTATAAATTACCAAGCTCGAACACGGTTAATACCTTCAGTAATATCATTAAAGCCTGTCACTGTTGGTAAGATCTGACCAATAACACGGTTCCAACGGGTAATTGGTGCTGCTGTTACATAGACAATGTCATAAGGTTGTAATTCAAATTCAGTACCGATAACCAATGCAGCGGCGTTACTGATATCTAATTGGTAGATATCTGCAATTGTATTAGCGCTAGCCTCATCTGACTCATTTACAGGTGCAGTACTTTTGAGATGAGTAGTACGGTTCGCACGTACAACAAAGATACCTGTCGCATCAGCAGCTAGTTGGTTAATACCACCAACACTGCTTAACGCTTCAGTCAAACTCATGCCTGCACGATCAATTTTTAATAATTTAGGTTCGTTTACTTCACCCATTACAAATACTTTTTGCGCATCATTACGTGGTACGTGAACAATATCACCCGGCATTAATAAACGGTTCTGGGTTAAATCACCACGTTGCATCAAGGCATATAACGATAGCTCTTGCTCAACACCTTGACGGGTTAAGGTAATATTACGCCAATCAGCATTTTCAGCTAAACCGCCCGCACTGTTTACCGCATCTAATAACGTTAAAGGTACGTTGGAAATAAATTGTTGACCCGGCTTGTTCACTTCACCGGTAATATAAGTTTTTTTAGAACGGAACGCTGCAACGTTAACGTCAACTTGTGGTGTTTCAATAAATTTAGCTAACTTCTTCGTTAACATTGCACGAATTTCAACAACTGTTTTATCTGCTACTTTCACAAAGCCTATATAAGGATAGAAAATTGTACCGTCTGCATGCACCCAATTACCTGATTCACTTGCACTACGGTAAGAACCAGCAGGAATAGTTAACTCAGGATGATCCCAAATCGTGACATTTAAAATATCCCCCGCACCAACACGGTATTCATATGCTGCCAATTTAGCATCTAATTCAGGGTTAATCTGTGCACTTTGGCGTGGCGTTTTATACGTCGCCATTTTATCTGCTGTTAACGGATATAAATTAACACGTTCTAAAATATCGACGTTTTCAGCACTATGACCGTTACTATCATCATTACTATTTGCAGCTTTATCGTCTATATTTAAATAAGAGCCAGGTACAGTACAACCTGCCAGTATTACAGGTAAGGCAATAGCCACCAATAATTTTTTATAATGATTCATATGATCCAAAGTTCATTTTTAAAATTAGCGGGATTATACCGCGAAGATGAGGAAATAACTAAAGTGAACGACGTAACAAGACGCAAGTCACATTTCTAGATATCTTTTTCTACTTTTATTTCAACCTGTACTATGGCGATATGTTACATTGGATACATACATATTATCGTATGTGTCGACAGCCTCAAACATAAAATACCTAAGCACGTCTTACGTATTAATAGTCAAATATAATAATGAGGCCTTTGCAATGTTACCAAAATACAGAGTAAGAGATTCTTATGTTCAGACGTTATGCCATCTTCACTAACAACTACCCACTGCTGCACAATATAAACCTGATGATTGTTATATTGGTTATGCTAGGCAGTCTTTATCAGTTAATCGAAAATGAACAGCTAATCTATGCGAACGGTATCGCTTTCGCATTATTGTCAGTAATTATGTTTGCGCGTTCAGCTGAATATAAACGTAAATATTTAACGCATAATAAATAATTATTATGCTAAAAAGCACGCTACCGCCCTAGGGTTGCAGTACCCCAAGACCGATAAAATTCTAAATTATAAGGGATAATAAATAACTGTTCACATGATTATAAATTTATAAACAGTGATTTATTATCTTTTCAAGCTTCGCTATAACACCCAAAAACGATGCAATACTCGCATATTCCCCTACTTTGAGCAAGTACTTTAGCTACTCCATAGTGGATAACTTAATTCCATTTAATATAATAAAATACTGTTGATATTAATAGCTAAAATGTGACTAAACTAGCAAGGTTCAGCGAATAATCATGACTAAGCATTACACTTTAAATCATTCTTCAACCATATATAAATACAATTTAAAACAACTACTAAAGTGAAATGCATTATATATTTTATAGAAATCAGATTATGTGATTGCTATCAAACATAAGGGCAGCACTGTACCCTAATTACATTACAATTTAGCGACCAACTGCCAAGATGTCTGACCACTAGCCCAATATTTTCGTTCAAACGGTGTTGTCGCCTCATCCGCTGTATACGTTTGTAACTCACTGTCCACTTTCGCCAGTTCTAATGCGCGCTGAAACTCTTGTAAATATAGCGGCCAGTTACTACGTAACTCTAATTCACCACCCAAAGCGATAATAGACGGGAATACCGCCGCACCATGCCAGCGACGTTGCAAGTGCTTCGCTTTCGGCCAAGGGTTTGGATACAAGATATAATGCTTGTGTAACTGCCAACCCGCATCTACTGCCAAACGCCACAGGTCATTTAAATCAACTTGAAATAAATGGTAAACCTGCCCGTCCACTTGATGCGCATGGCGATGTTGTTCATTACGGTCTAAACGGTCTGCCGACTTATCCATACCAAACACTAAACAGTCAGGATGCATCTGTGCAATCTTAGCCGTACTTTCACCAACACCACAGCATGAATCAAAAATAATAGGACGAGGATCAGCCGCGACAATCGCTTTCATTTGTTCAAATGCTTCAACTGTATGCTGACGATAAGGTTTACGGAATTTATGGGCTAAATGCTTTAATACCACTTCATCAAGATGCTCATTTAAGCCAGTTTGATTAGTCGTGATCTCACGAGAATTACCCATTGAGTCATCTTGTACTGTTTGTTGTTCAGTGTTCATTGCTGTTACCGGTTTTTAAATACGAGAGAGAACTCCTCTCATCTTCACTTTTAAAAATAGAAGTGAAGCAAAGAGAAGTCTTATTTATTAGTTTAATTATAGAGCCTGAGGCGTACTCTTAACTTCTTAGCCCTACACCTTTACTGATCAAACGATATACCAAGGCATACAGCACAGCGATAAAGCCAATGATGACAGTAAATGAATAGAGTAGAGGAATATTTTCGATACCTAAGAAACCGTTACGGAACGCACTGACCATGTAAATGATAGGGTTCGCATGTGAAATAGTTTCCCATACAGGTGGTAATAATGACGTTGAATAAAATACACCGCCTAAATAGGTTAAGGGTGTGAGTACAAACGTCGGGATAATAGAAATATCGTCAAAGCTTTTTGCAAAAATGGCATTAAGCAGCCCAGCTAATGCGAATAGAATCGAAGTCAATAATAGCGTCGTGATGATCACCAATATACTGTGGATTTGTAATGGTACAAAAAACAGCGATACACAGGTAACAATAAAGCCCACCAGTAAACCTCGTGTCACACCACCACCGACATAACCAGCAATAATGATATAAGTGGGCACTGGTGATACCAGTAACTCTTCAATATTGCCTTGGAATTTAGCACTGTAAAATGACGACGCAACATTCGAATACGAATTGGTGATCACCGACATCATAATCAGTCCAGGGACGATAAACGCCATGTAGCTAAAACCATCCATCTGACCTACACGAGAGCCTATTAAGTTACCGAAGATAACAAAATACAAAGTCATGGTAATTGCAGGCGGTACTAGCGTTTGTACCCAAATACGTGTGAAGCGCGTGATCTCTTTGTTCAGAATACTGTTAAACGCGATTAAATAATTTTGTTTCATTTTAACTAACCTATCAAGATATTGTGTGAACCGTGGTACAAATTAGTGGAGAGTTAATAAAGAAAGACAACGGTTGTTGGCATGGATGCCAACCCCAAGCTCGCGCCTACCAAAATAGGATGTGTTTACAGCACGTTGTCGTCTTTAGTTAACTCGGAACATACTATGAACTAGCTTGCACCTGTCTACCCTGCTCTACTATATCCATAAACAAGGCTTCTAAACGATTCTCTTTATTACGAATACCTTGCACTTCAATATTCATCGTCGCCAATTGCGAGAATAACGAATTCAAACCACGATTCTTCGCTACATCCACTTCTAAAGTATGATCATCTAATAATCGACAGCTATAACCGTCTAATTTAGGTTTAATTAATTGGCTATTTATATCCAACAGGTAGGATTCACTATTCAGTTTAGATAACAGCGCCTTCATTGAAGTGTTTTCAATCAACAGGCCTTTATCAATAATACCAATATTACGACACAGCATTTCAGCTTCTTCTAAATAATGCGTTGTCAGAATAATGGTAATACCTTGCTCGTTTTTACGTTGTAAGAATTCCCACATAGTACGGCGTAATTCAATATCAACACCGGCTGTTGGTTCATCTAAAATAAGTAACTGAGGTTCATGTACAAGCGCACGGGCGATCATTAATCGGCGCTTCATCCCGCCAGACAAATTACGTGCCGCTTCATGGCGTTTATCCCATAATTCCAGCTGTTTTAATAATGCTTCACAACGCACTAGCGCTTCTTTACGGGGTACACCGTAATAGCCCGCCTGATTGACAATAATATTTTCAATTTTTTCAAACGGATTAAAGTTAAATTCTTGTGGTACTAAACCAATTTGGCTCTTTGCCGCTTCAAGGTCAGTATCAATATCAAAACCAAAAATTTTAACTTGCCCAGCGGTTTTATTAACGAGTGAACTCATCACGCCAATCGTGGTCGACTTACCCGCACCGTTAGGCCCTAGCAGCGCATAAAAATCGCCTTTTTCTACTGTCAGATCGATACGCTTTACTGCTTTAACTCCGCCAGAATAAGTCTTCTGAAGCCCTTTAATTTCGAGTGCTAACGTCATGTGAGGAATAAACCTAATCAAGAATGGGAGGTGAATTATACTGGAATAGCTTAGAAATGCGAGAGTGGAGTCTTAACTCACTATGTAATAATTGCTCTAAGACTTAAGGGCTAAGGCGTGAGGCGTAATAAGACGATAACTTAAGAGAGTCGCTTAAAGTAAGATCAGCTGTTGCTGGCAGGGATGCCAGCCCAAGCCTACAAGGATGTATTTACGGCGGGCTGAACGTCTTTAAACGACTCGACCAGCAACTACTAGAGCTGGTCTTAGGGTTAGATTAACCTTCTAATGGTACAACTTTACCTACGTAAGGTAAGTTACGGTATTTTTGACCGTAATCGATACCATAACCTACTACGAATTCATCTGGAATTTCAAAACCTACCCAATCAACTGGTACGTTTACTTCACGACGAGATGGTTTGTCTAATAATGTCGTGATTGTGATTGATTTAGGATCACGTAATTCTAGCATCGTTTTGATTTTGCTTAACGTGAAACCAGTATCAATGATGTCTTCAACGATAAGTACATCTTTACCTTTAATGTCGCTATCTAAGTCTTTTAAGATACGCACATCACGGTTACTTTCCATTGAATTACCGTAGCTTGATGCTGTCATAAAGTCTAATTCAACAGGTAAGTTGATATGACGACATAGATCAGACATATAAATTACTGAACCACGTAACAAGCAAACAATGATTAGCGTGTCAGTGTCTTTATAATGCGTTTCAATTTGTGCAGCTAGCTCTTTTACTTTTGCTTGCACGTCAGCTTCAGTGATCATCACTTCAACAGTGTGTTTCATGTTAATTTCTCCAAACGATCTCAGTACCACCAGCAATAAATAGGCTAAGTACTCATCTCTAAAAATGTAATCATAATGATATATTGCGCATAGTTTAGCAGCCTAATACCAATATTCGAAATGGTTTCATAAAAAACAGCGCTGTTATCGCGACAAAATACAACCGACAAACCGCATAGAAAGCGTGATTAGTTTCACATTAGAGTTGAACTGGATATAAGCCTAATGATAGCATTAACAATAATTTAACATTGTTATTTATTACCTTTGGATGCTACATATGGAAATGCCTGCAGTAATCAGACGCCGTACCCGTCTATCCCCCGAAGCACGTCGCGAACAACTGATGCAGTGTGCAATCGAAGTTTTCTCTAAACGTGGTCTAGGTCGTGCGGGTCATGCTGAAATAGCAGAGCTTGCGCAAGTATCGGTTGCGACAGTCTTTAACTACTTCAGTAGCCGAGAAGAATTAGTGGATAATGTATTAATACAAATTGAAGACTTCTTCAGTGATATGGTACGCCGTAACTTTGTTGATATTAACGAACCATCAAACAACAGTACGCAACCAATTAAGAGTGCTCATCAAGCAATCCACGATTACCTGTCCGATTTTGTTGATGCCGCCATTAACAATCCACAGTTCACTTACATTTGGTTGGAATGGAGTTCATCTATTCGCGAAGAGACTTGGCCACGCTACCTTGCTTTACTCGATAATAACATTGCCATTATCAGTAACAAGATCGAACCAGCCATCGCATCCGGTGAAATAAATACCTATTTAACCACCACTGAATTTGCTCGTAGCCTATCAAACCAAGGCTATATGATCTTGCAATTAGTCAATCAACCAAAGGCAATGAGCAGAGAACGAATTATTGAGTTTTTAGAAAAGTATGTCACGTCAGCATTAGCGAAAGCATAAAATCCAACACAGTTTACCCCTCCTTTTCTTTCCTTTCCTTTTAATAAAAAAAGGAGGGGGTTGTTTAATCTTCAGGCCTAGCGTCCCCAACCAGCATAAATCGATTGCTCTACATCTATGTGATCAAGAATACGCGCCACCATCAAGTCAATCAGATCATCCAATGTCTCTGGCTTACGGTAAAAACCCGGTGCCGCGGGCATGATCGTCACGCCTAAACGCGATAACTTCAGCATATTCTCTAAATGGATTGGAGAAAGTGGTGTTTCACGCGGGATCAAGACTAGTTGACCACGCTCTTTTAATACTACATCCGCCGCACGCTGTAAGAGGTTTGTCGACATACCTTGCGCAACAGCCGCTACCGTCCCCATACTGCATGGACAGATCACCATCTGCTTTGGTGCACCAGAACCCGATGCGACTGGCGAGAACCAATCTTTACTGCTTGGCACAAATAATTGCCCCGCTCTCGCGTTATACTTTTCTGATAAATAAAGCTGTAGTGACTTATTATCCGCAGGCCAGTTTTCATCGGTTTCAGTGGCCATCACCACTTTTGCTGCATCTGACATCAATAAATGTACTTGCACATCCGCTGCTAATAATAGCTCTAATAAACGTACCGCATATTGTGAACCTGACGCGCCACTAATACCTAAGGTAATACGCTTATTAAATGTAGTTGATTCAGCTTTAGCTAGCATGATAATCGAAACCCTTTTTCATATAAGTCATTATTTAACTTATCGTGTTTAATTATAATTGTGCGAGTAATTTATCATGAATACCAGCGAAACCACCATTACTCATAATTAGTACATGGCAAGGACCATCCTGCTTATGTGCCAGTGTCGCTATATCTGCAATTAATACATCAATTTGCTGATGGATAACCGCTTTATTCTTATTTATATCACTACATTCAATATCGACACTCGCACATAACTCATCTGCAACAGGTTGTAGATTCCAGTCGAGTCCTTCAGGTTGATACAAAAATACATTATCTGCCAAGGTGAGAGATTGCGCCAATGCTTGCTGATGTGTGCCCATACGCATGGTATTTGAACGCGGTTCTAACACCGCGATAATACGCTCATTGCCTACCGCTGCACGTAGCCCCGCTAACGTAGTCGTAATTGCAGTCGGGTGATGCGCAAAATCATCATAAACACGGATACCCTGCACTTCACCTTTTACTTCCATACGACGCTTTGGGGTTTTAAACTCCCCTAACCCTGTAATGGCTTGGCTTAACTCAACACCTGCATAATGCGCTGCTGCAATAGCCATCATGCCATTTTGTAAGTTGTGCTCGCCAATCAAGTTCCAGTTAACCACACCAGCAAGTTCACCCTTACAGTAAACTTCGAATTGGCTCGCATCTTCACGTAACTTCTTCGCTTGCCAATGACAGTTATCTGCAACATCTCTAGATTTATATTCCGAGCCTAGCTCTTTATCCTCTAAAGACAAACGTTGTACTGGTGTCCAGCAACCTTGTGCTTTCACTTCATCCAATGCAGGTACATTATCCGGCATTAAAATAAGGCCATTACTTGGTACTGTTCTCACTACATGATGGAATTGGCGTTGAATTGCCGCTAAATCAGGGAAGATATCCGCGTGATCATATTCAAGGTTATTCATAATCAGAGTATTTGGCTGATAATGCACAAACTTAGAACGCTTATCGAAAAAGGCAGTATCGTATTCATCGGCTTCAATCACAAAGAAATAGCCACCACCAAGACGTGCTGACTCAGTGAAGTTCTGTGGTACACCACCGATTAAGAAACCCGGATTTAATCCTGCGTATTCTAAGATCCATGCAACCATGGCCGCAGTCGTTGTTTTACCGTGTGTACCCGATGCCGCTATCACATAACGGTGTTGTAGCAGATGTTCAGATAACCACTGTGGTCCCGATGTATATGGTAGTTTTCGATTTAGCATATATTCAACGCACGGATTACCACGAGACATTGCATTACCAACAATGACCATATCAGGCGCGGGATCAAGCTGACTCGGATCATAGCCTTCGATGAGTTCAATACCTTGTTCTTCTAACTGGGTACTCATCGGCGGATACACATTAGCATCAGACCCCGTCACTCTATAACCAAGCTGTTTAGCCAGTACCGCAATACCACCCATGAAGGTGCCACAAATACCAAGAATATGAATATGTTTAGACATCAGATTACCTTTTTAACGAAATTTATGATGAACGCGGTTGATCGTCACACCGATAATGACACCAAACAGCAATAACAACAGAAACAATAATAAAATAGATTTAGTGGCATCAAATTGAAAAATAGTGAATGTTTTTAGCATTTCTTGATAACTGAAATGCAGCTGTAAAAAGCCCACTGGTTTCTTACTTCCTAATGAATCTTCCGCTAATATCGGCTTTAAATATACACGCACATCCTTTGGTGCTGAATATTGCTTTTGGGCAAGCAGCTGCGCGACATAATCTTCTTGTGAAGAACTTAATAACTTACCATTTTCGGCAAACACATGCAGACTCGTCACGTATTGATTTTCGCTGACTTCATCCACCAGCTGTTGTAGTTGTTTTCTACTATTAGCTCGAATAGCACTGTCACTAGAATCACGTTCAACAATTAAGTTGGCTGCCATTTTTGTGGGATAGTCCAATAATGAATGCACTAGCATATCGACTTGATGATAACGAGAAGCGGTGACATTGTTATATAACGAAATCGCAATGAAAATAAACAGTGTACTCAGACTCAGTGCGATTAATAGTGACGTTTGACCTTTCAAAAATTTATTTCGGCTATTAGAAATACTGTCTTGGCTAAGCTTGTTTTCCTGCTGACTTATCTGGTCACTTACCTGATGGCTTATCTTATTAGTCGCTGAATCCGTTTCATGCAGAACGAGCTCTGTATTGACAGGGTTGTCCTTACTCTTATCTTTCACCACAACGAGCTCCTTTCTGAATAGCCTAATTACGAATCGCAATTTTAAATCTAATGCGTTATCTTTACTAGCAGTAACCTATCGATTACAAGGATTAGTAGCAAAATGACTCAACTCACTGAGACTTTATTTAGTAATACATCACCAATAGCATGGCAACAATTATTAAGCTTGCAAAGCACCCAGATCAAACAAGTCACCTATTGTCAGGGACAATTTAATATTTCGGCACAAGCACGACTAATCAGTGATAGTTATGCTGATAGTGATAGTGATAGTGATAGTGAGCATGCGCATCATTACCTCACATTAATAGGGCGTACGTTAACTGCGGATGCCGTGCTTAATTTACTATCAGCATTAAGTCAGTTGCAAGTATCAGCGCAATTGTCTGGTGATATTATCATTTATCCACCAGCGCACTACCCTATATCAGATGAGTCTATATCCGATAAGTTCCTATCAGACAGTACATTATCAGGCACCGCACCGAATCAAGGTGAAATAATTGTACTTGGATTACCTACATTATCTGATGAATTACACCAGCAATTTGATAACACACTATCAAGCTGGAGTAATGATTACCATATCGATTATGCCATCAGCCAAACACTACCAAGTTTAAATGAACCTGGTGTTGTACTTATGGATATGGATTCAACTACGATACAAATTGAATGTATTGATGAAATAGCAAAACTTGCAGGCGTTGGTGAACAAGTTGCAGCGGTAACCGCTCGCGCAATGAATGGTGAGTTAGATTTTGCTGAAAGTTTACGTTCTCGAGTTGCAACACTCACTAACTGCCCTGAAACAGTGCTTACTCAAGTTGCAGATGCAATGCCACTCATGCCTGGATTAGAGTTACTGATTGCAACCCTACACCAAGCAAACTGGAAAGTAGCAATTGCATCCGGTGGATTCACTTACTTTGCTAAACGCTTGCAAGATGATCTTGGCTTTGATGCTGTTTATGCTAACGAGTTGGAAATAATCGATGGAACTTTAACGGGGAACGTTATTGGCAGCATTGTTGATGCACAGGTGAAAGCAGATACCCTGCAAGCATTAGCACTGGTACATAATATAGCACCACAGCAAACGGTGGCAATTGGTGACGGCGCGAATGATTTAATTATGCTTAAGAGTGCCGCACTCGGTGTCGCTATTCATGCAAAACCAATTGTTCAGCAACAAGCGCAAGTAGCATTAAATCATCATGATTTAGAAGGACTAGTAGGTCTATTACAAGCAGCAACGTGTGTGGAAGCAAGCTGGACTTAGCTTATAAATCATAGCGCTTAACTCACTTATAAATAATGAGTTAAGCGCTATATAAAAAGGCCGATATTAACGATATTAATCTTGGCCTTTTAAAACTCGATAATCCAACCCTAACTTAACGCATCCGGCGTAACCCCAGTCGATACATTAACTCGTCAGACACATCAATCAAGTCAACGACACCACGGACACTCCATAACTCATCTTCAAGCTTTTGCGCCCTGTGCATTGCGTAATGACTCACGTAATTCAATTCTTTTTCAATGTATTCCATATCCGGTCGCCCAGTGCGAGACAGCATCACTTGGATAGCAAAGAAAGCGCCTTTCTGTAATCCATGAGTAATAAACTGACGACGTTCGTGATCATCACTAAAATCTTTCTCGAATCGCGTTGTTACAGCAGAATCACTGGATGCAATTTTAATATACACGACCTGCTGCCAAGGTCGGTAATTTGGTTCTAATCCCGCTAATGCCTCATCAAATACGTGCTTAACACTCGAATCAGATAGTAGTGGATACAAATTATAAGGCGCATCAGGCTGACCAAAAAATTCAAATAGCGGTGATAAGCTATTCTCATTAGGGCTAATACCGATTCTATCCATCTGATAGCTGTTATTAACCTTATGGATATACAAAGGCATAGTCGCCAACTGCTGGCAGTACATATTTCTTAATACGGCTGTGACACCCGGTGATTGAGTCGGCTCTGGCATGCTCTTTAGTTTGTCTTTATTACTACTAATTAATAAGCTAAAGAACTTACAGCCAATATGATTCTCTTTATCACCCGAGATCTGTAGATGCAGAATGGTTTTCGCTTTATTACAACCAACCACACTATAAGGCAAATTAGCGAGCGCAATTTTCTTCGATAGCTTTTGCAGCATCGGTAATTCAAGATAAATACGGTGGCCTATCTGCACATCCAGTGGCGCTTCTAATTCAATCTGTAGACCTTCTGTCGAAAAGTCATTACTCCAACCTTTAACACTACGCTCTGTATTGCTGGCCACAATAGCCGTTTTATAACTGAATCGTGCTTCTTTACGTAACTGCACAAACTTAAACTGGGTTAATACCGCACGCTGCTCTGCTGCAGGTAAACGGTATTGATGCAGTTGATTAAAATCACTCCCCGCCTGTGAGTAAGCCTTATAATCATTCAAGATATTTTCATTGGTAATGTCTTGTAGTAAACCAACCCAACGAATTTCTTGTAATGCAGAAAGTGTAACTGAGCCCATTGGTTGCTGATTACTTTCCACTTCAAGTAAATGTTTCTTTTCATCAAATTTTGATGGGTTTAATGAAAGTTTAAATACTCTGAAGTTAGGACGCTGACAAGCAAATGATAAAAAGAGTGCTTTCAGGCCCGACTTAGCAAGACTATCCGCATCCGCAGCATAAAAATATAAGCGACCATTTTGCGTATAATAAAAACTGTAAATAGTGGTGTCGATGCTTTTTTTCGCAGCTAGCATCCCTTGCATCCAAGGCGTTTGCCAACATGCTTCAAGCTGACTTTTCGATTCTTCATTGATCCAATAATCGTATACACCGCGATTATTTTCATTCAATAATAAATGACTAAGTACAGGGCGTTCATCATTTGAAACGTATAACGGTAAACCTGACATACGTGGTAAGAAGAATTGCTCGTAACCTTTTACGACTACATTTTCTTCTTGGAAGCGGACATTCACTTTATATTTACTTTTGTTTTGCTTGATCAGCTTACTGATAAAAACATCTAATTCATCATTTTCATCAATACGCATTAAACGCAAATAATCGAACTTTTCTTCTTCATCAATGCCCATGAGCTTATAAGCAAAGAATTCACGTAATAAATGATTACCATATTCTTGGCGTAAACTAGAAAAATTCACATTAACCAGATTGCCAACGACCATCTTGTTATTTTTATCGACTTTAACTTTTATCCCGCTCGTTGATAGGTCTGAAGTCATCGCATCAACGACACGATCACCAATGCGCATTTTGATCGCAGAACTATAATGCATGCGCTCTTCGTTACGCACAAAGTAAGATGCATATTGAATCGATTCAACAGCAAATGGCGCAGCGGGTTCTAATACTTCAACATGACGTTCATTAGCAGGTTTGCTACGTTCACACTGATGATACGCCATTATTTCTTCGTATATACCCAGCGTGTAATGGCCTTCGTGTTGAACTAATAATTGTTCTAATAGTTTAATTTCGGCGGGGTTAATGTGATGGAGAATATCATCGTATTCATAGGCAACAGCACCATTATCACCACGCTGACGAAAATCAAGGATCCGGCGAGTTGGGGCTGAAAGGCGGTTAACCTCCATCTTAATCAAGAAGCGGGTACTGTTGGTTTCATCTTCAGTCAACTGCTCGAACAAGCGACTGAAATCTGGCTCATGATACAAGGTCGTTAGTTTTTTAATGACGTCGGTGTAACGAGATAATTCCATACGGGTGATCACTACTTAAATTAGAAAACGAATACAACTATTACGGTTAGTCACTTACGATAAACATAAGTAACACAACTAAAGTAAGTCACTGTTAGCTGTGTTTTATAGCGCGAAGACTCAATAACCTGTCATTATTATCTTACAGGTAAAAGCAGGCTTCTTACTACTAACGACACGTATAAACCGTCAAGTAATAGATAATAACGCTAGCTAAGCAAAATAAATGCCATTTAACACACTATTTTCTTTCTTTTTTGATGATGCTCACTTTTTATCTCGTACATCTGATCATCGGCACCCGTTAGCAACTCATCTGCACTCATATTCTGGCGATAAACACTATAACCAATGCTAATACCAATCGACACATTACAGACAGATAAGGCAAATGATTGCAATAAGGTACGCTCGATTTTATCACTGAGCTGAGCTGCATATTGTAAATTAGAGTTAGGTAATAAGATAACAAACTCATCCCCACCTAAACGTGTTAATAACTCCCCAGGCGCGCCCAACAACCGAGAGATACGCTGCGCAGCGGCAATTAATAGTTCATCCCCAGCAGCGTGACCATAGCGATCATTCACCAACTTGAAACGGTCAAGATCCATAAACAACAATACCGGCGTGACTTTACCTCTCTTCGCCAGTGGTAAAGTATGTTCAAGGGTATCCATTAGTTGCGCTCGGTTTGCCAGCCCAGTTAAATTATCATGCATCGCTGCATAGCGAACCTGTTGCTCTGCACGCTTACGCTCTAGTACTTCGCGCTTTAATCGTTGGTTGATGATTAATAAATAGAATAACCACAACCCATTAAACAATAAGGCGGCAATAATTACCTTCAGCCAAACACCCCACACTTGCCAGTCTATTTTAGCCCGTGGTGGCGTAAAGATAAATTGACTGAAGTCACTGCCGTTTTCAATAAAACCAAGATCAATCAATTGCTGTTGAATATCGAAAAGGTGTTGTGGGTTGATATAACCTAAAGGGATGAAGTCAGGTAAAATAAAGTCCCTCATGGTGATCAACTGATATTTAAGTTTGTTGCGCTCTTCATTGCTTGGGGCATCGAGTAGTGAAGAAGGTGACTGTTGATTTAACGCAACAAGTACATCTAATGTTTCTTCGGTATGAGTCAACGCATACTCCCACCCCTGCAGCACCGCTCTGCGCACTGCTGCAACGCGATCGGGATTGACGGTTGCCTCTTCCGTGTTCGTAAATAAGAAACCACTGTAAAAATCGATACCATAATCTTTAGGCATAAATAATATCGGTTTAACGCGTTGCCGAACGGCGTTATAAGGCCCTCTGGTTACATTAATACTTAAGGCATCAAATTGATTATTAATAAGAGAAGTTAAATCGCGTGAGACTGACGGTGATGAGATATTAATTGATTGAATATGTCGCTGACGTAATAAACTAATAACTTCAATATCTTGAAATTCGGAAGATAATAAAATACGTTTATCATTTAAATCAGCTAATTTATTAATCCCTTTACCTTTTAATACAAGTAGCGCTGCAGGAGAGTGTTGAAATATAACGGCAATGGCCCGCAGCCCAAGGCCATTGGCTTTTTCAATTAATACATTGGCATTCGTCACGCCATATTCAACGTCCCCAGCATCGACAGCGTCTGTAATTGACTGCCTTGTACGAGCCGGAAATAACGCAGCATCAATACCTTGCGAGCGGAAGAACCCTTTATGCTGCGCCATGTAATAGCCCGCAGATTGAACCATTGAGGTAGGAGGTAATAAAATCCGGATATGCTCGGCATTATCACTAGCCTGCACAATAAAAGATAAACATCCTAGGTACAGAGATAGAATGGTAAAAATAGCGTATTTAATTAAAATCACGGGGAATAAAACAATCCATTGTTTATATCGTATGACCATTTTGCCAACTTGTTAAATCGAAAGCAAAATTTCATCCCCTACGAGGGACAAGCAATGACTCATTACGCATTTTTTCCTAGCGTAATCATGCAACCACATGGTGATTTAAAGACAAAGCCATTAAGCATAAGAATTAAACAAGCAAAAAAAAGCCTGTAATATCAGAATCACAGGCTTTTAGTCTTAATTAACGTTTATTTTATTACGCTAAATGATACAAGAACAATTAGCTAATACGTTTGTACTTGATACGGTGTGGTTGAGCCGCTTCAGCGCCTAATGTTTTCTTCAACCATGCTTCGTAATCCGTGTAGTTACCTTCGTAGAAGTTCACTTTACCTTCATCACGGTAATCAAGGATATGCGTCGCAATACGATCAAGGAACCAACGGTCATGGGAAATAACCATCGCACAACCAGGGAACTCTAGAATTGCTTCTTCAAGTGCACGTAATGTCTCGATGTCCAAGTCATTGGTTGGCTCATCCAGTAGGATCACGTTACCGCCAGACTGTAGCAGTTTAGCAAGGTGTAAACGACCACGTTCACCACCCGATAACTGACCTACACGTTTTTGCTGATCAGTACCTTTGAAGTTAAAACGGCTGCAATAAGCACGTGATGACATTTCAGTATTACCGACCTTGATAATATCTAAGCCGTCTGACAGTTCTTGCCATACTGTGTTATCGCCGTTCATGTGATCACGGAACTGATCAACACTTGCTAACTTAACTGATTCACCGACTGAAACAGTACCAGAGTCTGGAGACTCGCTACCATCTAGCATTTTGAATAGTGTTGATTTACCTGCACCATTGGGACCGATAATACCGACGATTGCGCCTTTTGGCATAGAGAATGATAAATCGTCAATTAATACACGACCATCATACGCTTTACCTAGGTTTTCAACATCAATTACTTTGTCACCTAAACGCTCACCCGGTGGGATAAACAGTTCGTTAGTTTCGTTACGACGTTGATAATCCGATTGGTTAAGCTCTTCAAAACGCGCCATACGTGCTTTGCTTTTCGCTTGACGACCTTTTGGATTTGAGCGAACCCATTCAAGTTCTTTCTCAATCGACTTTTTACGTGCGCTTTCTTGTGACGCTTCTTGCTCTAGACGGGCATCTTTCTGCTCTAACCAAGAAGAATAGTTACCTTCCCATGGAATACCTTCACCACGGTCAAGCTCTAAGATCCAGCCTGCTACGTTATCAAGGAAATATCTATCATGCGTAATAGCAACAACAGTACCTTCATAATCATGTAGGAAACGCTCTAACCAAGCCACAGACTCTGCATCCAAGTGGTTGGTTGGTTCGTCTAGTAGTAACATATCAGGTTTTTCTAATAACAAACGACAGATAGCAACACGACGACGTTCACCACCCGATAGAACTTTAATTTTAGTGTCCCATTCAGGTAAGCGTAATGCATCTGCAGCACGCTCTAGTTGGTTCTCGATGTTGTGACCATCGTGTGCTTGAATGATTGATTCAAACTTTTCTTGTTTCTTAGCAAGCTTGTCAAAATCTGCATCAGGTTCAGCATAATCAGCATAAACTTGGTCAAGACCAGCCATTGCATCTTTCAGTTCTGAAATTGCTTCTTCAACAACTTCACGTACTGTTTTTTCTAGATCCAATACAGGTTCTTGCGGTAAGTAACCAATCTTAGTACCAGCAAGTGGACGCGCTTCACCTTCGAAGTCTTTATCTACGCCAGCCATAATACGTAATAAGCTTGATTTACCAGAGCCGTTTAGACCCAATACGCCAATTTTAGCGCCAGGGTAGAAACTAAGCGAGATGTCTTTAAGAATTTGACGCTTCGGTGGCACAATTTTGCCAACACGGTGCATCGAATAGATAAACTGAGGACCAGCCATTATGTTCTCTTTTAACAAGGAATAAGGAATGTGTGATAAGTGTAAACCTTGGATGCAGTTGATACAAGCATTCATCATCACACGTATAAGGAGTCATCATTGACACCAAATTACCGATAAAAAAATACCCACCAATTTACATTGGCGGGTATTTTCATTAAAACTAAATATTAGTCTTCGATAATTACAGATTCTAATGCCATGATGATCATGTCATTGAATGTTAATTGACGTTCTTCAGCAGTTGTTACTTCACCCGTACGGATGTGATCAGATACAGTACAGATACAAAGTGCATTTGCGCCGAATTCAGCTGCAACACCGTATAGACCAGCCGCTTCCATTTCAACACCTAGTACACCCAGTTTTTCCATTGAATCAAACAATTCTGGTTTTGGCGTGTAGAAAAGGTCAGCAGAGAAGATGTTACCCACTTTAGCATCGATACCAGCCGCTTTAGCAGCACGAGTTGCTTTGCTTAGTAGTTCCCATGATGCGATAGCTGCAAAATCATAACCATCAAAACGTGCACGGTTTACTGCAGAGTCTGTACAAGCACCCATGCCGATCACAACGTCACGAACTTTAACATCAGTACTGATTGCGCCACAGCTACCAACACGAATAAGGTTTTTAACACCGTATTCAGTGATCAGTTCTTTTGCATAGATAGAGCAAGATGGGATACCCATACCAGAACCCATTACAGAAATGCGTGTACCTTTGTAAGTACCAGTGAAACCTAACATGTTACGCACGTCATTCACTTGTTTAACGTCTTCTAAAAATGTTTCTGCAATGTATTTAGCGCGTAGCGGATCACCTGGGAATAATACCGTTTCAGCGAAATCACCTTTTTCTGCATTAATATGTGGAGTAGCCATTATTTTTACCTTCTTGTTTTGTGTATACCCAGCATTCTGTAGCTAGATATTATTATTTATAAAAGAGTTATTCATTAAAAATCATTTACATAATCAATCGAGTGTCATCACTCAGTCGATTTATAAAAAACTCGTGCCGTATTCTAATTTTGGTAGACCATGGTAAGCCGCAATTGACTGACCAATATCTGCAAATGTATCACGTAAGCCCAGTGGACCCTTTGGTACATTATGACCATAGAAAATGACAGGGATATGTTCACGCGTATGATCTGTTCCCGGTGCAGTTGGATCGCAACCGTGATCAGCCGTTAATACCACGACATCACCTTCATCTAAAATAGCCAGTAACTCAGGTAAACGTGTATCGAAATACTCTAACCCTTTAGCATAACCAGCAACATCGCGACGATGACCCCAAGATGAGTCAAAATCAACAAAGTTAGTGAATACAATAGTATGATCGCCCGCTTGCTTAACTTGCTCTAGCGTTTGATCAAACAAAGCTTCAAGACCTGTGCCTTTCACTTTCTTAGTAATACCTTGCTGTGCATAGATATCAGCGATTTTACCCACACTCACAACTTCACCACCTGACTCCGCCATGCGGTCAAGCAATGTCGGTGCTGGCGGTAGCAATGAATAATCACGACGATTACCCGTACGTGCAAAATCACTCTTATCATTACCGATAAATGGACGCGCAATAACACGACCAATATTATAAGGTTCTAATAATTCACGTGCTAATTCACACAACTTAAGCAAGCGATCTAAACCAAAGCTTTCTTCGTGACAAGCAATTTGGAATACACTGTCTGCCGAAGTATAGAAAATTGGTTTGCCAGAAGCCATGTGCTCCTCGCCCATCAGGTCTAAGATCTCAGTACCAGAAGAGTGACAGTTACCTAAATAGCCAGGTAAGTCTGCTTGTTCTACTAATTGATCCAGTAACTCCTGAGGGAAGCTGTTTTCTGTATCAGAGAAGTAACCCCAATCAAACAGTACAGGTACACCTGCGATTTCCCAGTGGCCACTTGGCGTGTCTTTACCACTTGAGATCTCTTGTGCGTAACCGTATGCACCAACAACTTCAGCGTTCTCGTCTAAGCCTGCAGGGAATGAACCCACGCTATCAGCACATGCATGCGCTAGACCTAATTTGGTAAGGTTAGGAATATGTAATGGACCTTCACGACCATCATCCGCTTTACCTTCAGCACACCACTGCGCGATGTGACCAAATGTATTACTACCTACGTCACCAAATTTATCAGCATCGGCAGAAGCACCAATACCCAATGAATCCAACATTAATATAATTGTACGTTTCATCGTTATAACCTATTTATCTTGACTGTATTTATCGATATCTAACTATTATGAATCATCACTAAACATTAGACATCAGTAAGTCGAATTTGTTGGTAAACATCTGCGCTTGCTGCAGGTTTCGTGTCACCGATATGAATCGACTTCAAGATCTCAGCTTGTGCTGCATCAAATTGTGCTTCACTACGCGCGTGAACCATCGCCACAGGTGTTTCTGTATCTAACTGCTGACCAAGTGCCGCAATATCAGATAAACCCACTGCATAGTCAATTTGATCTGTCGCAACACGACGTCCACCACCCATAGCAACAACAGCCATACCAAAACCACGTGTATCCATCTCAGTTAAGTAACCGCTTTGGGTCGCAAATACTGGACGAATAATCTCTGTTTTTGGTAAGTGTAGGTCATAGTTGTCAACAAAATCTGCTGGACCGCCTAAACCTGTCACCATAGTGCCAAATAATTCAGCCGCTTTACCGTTGTCTAATACAGCTTGTAGTTTATTACGCGCATCATCAGCATCTGTAGCTAAGTTGGCAGATAATAACATTTCAACACAAAGCGCCATCGTCACTGCGAACAAACGCGGATTGCGGTATTCACCAGTAAGGAAGCGAACTGCTTCACGTACTTCAACTGCGTTACCAGCACTACTTGCTAGCACTTGATTCATATCAGTGATCAAAGCTGATGTTTTACAACCCGCTCCGTTCGCTACTGATACAATGCTTTTCGCTAATTCAACAGACTGCTCATGCGTTGGCATGAATGCACCGCTACCAGACTTAACGTCCATCACTAATGCATCAAGACCAGCCGCTAGTTTCTTCGATAAAATAGACGCGGTGATCAGAGAAATAGACTCTACTGTCGCGGTAATATCACGAATACCATAAAAGCGTTTATCAGCTGGCGCTAAATTTGCTGATTGACCAACAATCGCAACACCACTGTTTTTTACTACTTGACGGAATTGTGCGTTATCAACTGTCGTTTGGTAACCCGGGATCGCATCAAGCTTATCTAGCGTGCCACCAGTATGACCTAAGCCACGACCTGAAATCATCGGTACGAAACCGCCACAAGCCGCAACCATTGGACCAAGCATCAGTGAAATAACATCACCAACGCCACCAGTAGAATGCTTATCTACGATTGGACCATTAAGTTGCATTTCACCCCAACTTAATACATCACCTGAATCACGCATTGCAGATGTGATCGCAATACGCTCATCCATATTCATATCATTAAAATAAGTCGCCATCGCAAAAGCTGCGATTTGTCCTTCCGAAATGCTGTTATCAGAAATTCCGTTAACAAAATATTCAATTTCAGCACGACTTAATACTTCGCCATTACGTTTACGACGAATAATCTCTTGCGGTATAAACATAACTATCTACTCCTTGAATCGGAAAAAGCCACTCTTAAAAAATGAAAAGAGCGTAGTTTAGATACGAAAATCAGGATCGAATAAGCACATACTGTATTGATTATGTCAGCCAGTAATCACTGGCCTATAACTTAATCAATACAGAACACATTAAGATAAAATATTACTTTATCGAACCCGAGAAATAGATACTTAGTAACCGCTGCTGTCAGCAGGTTTTTCAGCTAATTCAAGTTCAGCTAATAAGTTAGCTAGTAGGCTTGAAGCACCGAAACGGAATTTTGCTGGAGAAACCCAGTCTTGGCCTAGGATTGATTCTGCTAATGCAAGGTATTCGCCTGCTTGTTCAGCATTTTTAACGCCACCAGCTGGTTTGAAACCAACATCAGTGTTTTTCTCGCTGATCACTGTAAGCATGATCTTAGCGAATTCTAGTGTTGCATTAACAGGCACTTTACCTGTTGATGTTTTAATAAAGTCTGCACCCGCATCAATTGAGATTTCACTCGCTTGACGGATTAATGCTTCAGTTTTAAGTTCGCCAGTTTCAACGATAACTTTAAGTTGCACGTTTGCAGGACATGCTGCTTTACATGCTTTAACTAATTCAAAACCAACTTCTGCATTACCAGCCATTAGTGCACGGTATGGGAATACCACGTCAACTTCGTCTGCACCGTATGCAACAGCTGCTTTTGTTTCTGCAACTGCGATAGCAACGTCATCGTTACCGTGTGGGAAGTTAGTTACTGTTGCGATTTTTACTGTTTCAGCGCCAATTGCATTTAATGTTTTACGTGCGATAGGAACAAAACGAGGGTAAATACAAACAGCAGCAGTGTTACCAGCGGCACTTTTTGCTTTATGACACAGTTCAATTACTTTTGCATCTGTATCGTCATCATTAAGTGTCGTTAGGTCCATCATGTTTAATGCACGTTGCGCTGCTACTTTAAAGTTACTCATATTAAGTCTCCGGACTTGTTAAATTCTTATAAACCAATTTTTATTGGTCAATTTTTTATAAACCAATAGGAAATCATAGCAATTGAATGCCATTGCTATGGTAGTTATTCTGGAATTATTTAACGAAAGATGTGTTTACTCTAAGCTTGATAGCCAAGGTAAATAGATGACGTATAAAGAATTAATACCTATATTACAGTAAGCATTAATCTAACTATCGACATAACTATCTTTAAGATAAATATCCATTAAGAATAACTATGCGGACTTGGTTCCGTGAAGACTTGATATGACTATCAATTAACATCCATATAACCGCGCTAATACGACTTATTGTTCACTTTAATTCTAGCGTGAAAATAAGCAATATTTAACGAAAAACACCGAAAGTACCTCATGTACTATCAGTTTAAACTACGCAACTAAAGTTACGCTAAGTGGTAAATAAATCAAGTAATAAATACCTTCAAAACCGCCTCACATCTCACAATGAACAAATAAACGACAATAAAACAACATATTAAATGTATGGCTATGTAAGCTTACTATTTATTAAATATAAGGTGATGAAAGTACTTATTTATCTCGTTCAAAAAAAGGCCTCAAGACTGCCTATTAAACAACCTCGAGGCATCCATTATTTTACCATCGCAATAACAACGATATATAAATGGCAGCGTATTAACCTAAGAATAAACCCGCTAATGTTGCGCTCATTAAGTTAGCTAACGACGCAGCAAGTACTGCTTTTAGACCCATGCTTGCAATGTCAGCACGACGTGAAGGAGCAAGACTACCTAAACCACCAAGCAAGATCGCAATTGATGAGAAGTTAGCGAAACCACACAATGCAAATGAGATGATGATTTGTGTATGCTCAGATAATTCGTTATTTTTAATGTAATTAACGAAATCGAGGAAAGCAACAAACTCATTCACTACTAGTTTTTGACCAATGAAACTACCCGCTGCAATCGCTTCATTCCACGGCACACCAATTACAAATGCAAGTGGCGAGAAGATCCAACCTAAGATCATTTGGATTGTTAGCTCAGGCATATCGAACCAAGCACCGATACCACCCGTGATACCATTTGCTAATGCAATTAGACCTACGAATGCAATTAACATTGCCCCGACGTTAAGCGCAAGCATCATACCTGAAGATGCACCTGACGCTGCAGCATCTAGCACGTTTGCAGGTTTGTCATCATTGTTCTCTTCAAGATCATCTAGTGATAATTTTGGCGTTTCTGTTTCTGGTTTAATAATCTTCGCCATTAATAGACCACCCGGTGCAGCCATAAATGACGCAGCAACCAAATATTCAATCTTAATACCAAGACCAGCATAACCCGCTAATACTGAACCAGCGATAGAAGCAAGACCACCTACCATGACGGCAAATAGTTCTGATTTAGTCATTGATTTAATAAACGGACGCACAACAAGTGGTGCTTCAGTTTGACCAACAAAAATATTTGCTGTGGCAGAAAGTGATTCCGCACGGCTTGTGCCTAATAGTTTCTGTAAACCACCACCGATAAAGTTAATAACGATGCTCATTACACCTAAATAATAAAGAACGGCAATCAGTGAAGAGAAGAAAACAATAACTGGCAATACGTTAATCGCAAAAATGAAACCAACTTTGAATCTCGCCAAGTCACCAAATAAGAACTGAATACCTTCATTACCATAAGCAATGACGTTTGCGACACCAGTAGAGAGGCTCTGTAGTAACTCTTTACCCGGAGGGAAATATAAAATGAACGCGCCAATAATGACCTGAATAGCGAATGCGCCACCCACGGTGCGTAAGTTAATTGCTTTTCTGTTATCCGATAATAGCAGCGCTAAACCGAGTAGCGCGAAAACGCCTACAATACCCATTACAAAATTCATCAAGAATCATCTCCAAACTTTATTGACTTTTATAAGCCAATATTTATAAACCAATAGTGAAATCACAGTAATTAATGTTAATTACTGGCGGTAGCTATTCTGAAATGATTCTAATGAAGAAGTGTTTAACTGCAGGTAAATTGGTGATGAATACAACAATTAATCTAACTATCAACATAACTATCTTTAGGCAATATCCATTAAGAATAACTATGCGGACTTGGTTCCGTGAAGACTTGATATGACTATCAATTAACATCCATATAACCGCGTTAATACCACTACTCTGCTACCTTAATCCAAGGCCAAAGAGTCAGTTGTATTGAACGAAAAACACCAAAAGTACATCTTGTACGATCAGTTTTAATTACCTAGTTGAGGGTACTCTTCATAATAAGGAAATCAAGTAATTAATATCGTCAAAACCGACCAACCTCTCACAACGAGAAAATACAGTCGAGACGCTTAAAGTGCACAATGAAAAAACTAAACGAAGAAGAAGTTTAAAAGGAAGAATTCAAATTAATTGCGGCCAAAAAAAATGCCTCCAGACTGTAATGAAACAACCTCGAGGCATTCGCTATTTTATAACCGTGATAACCACGGTTTATAAATAATCGTATATTAGCCTAAGAATAAGCCCGCTAATGCAGCACTCATTAAGTTAGCTAAAGAAGCAGCAAGAACCGCTTTTAGACCCATGCTAGCAATATCTGCACGACGTGTTGGTGCTAAGCTACCTAAACCACCAAGCAAGATTGCAATTGATGAGAAGTTAGCAAAACCACATAATGCAAATGAGATGATGATTTGTGTATGCTCAGATAACTCGTTATTTTTAATGTAATTAACGAAATCTAGGAAAGCAACAAACTCATTCACTACTAATTTCTGACCGATGAAACTACCAGCAGCAATCGCTTCGTGCCATGGCACACCAATGATGAATGCAAGTGGTGAGAAGATCCAACCTAAGATCATTTGGATTGTTAGTTCAGGCATATCGAACCAAGCACCAATACCACCCGTGATACCATTTGCTAATGCAATTAGACCAACGAATGCGATTAACATTGCACCAACGTTAAGTGCTAACATCATACCTGAAGATGCACCAGCGGCAGCAGCGTCTAATACGTTTGCAGGCTTTTCATCATCATTTTCTTCAAGATCATCAAGTGATACTTTTGGCGTGTCCGTTTCAGGCTTAATAATCTTAGCCATTAATAGACCACCCGGTGCCGCCATGAATGACGCAGCAACTAAGTACTCAATCTTAATACCAAGACCAGCGTAACCCGCTAGTACTGAACCAGCGATAGAAGCAAGACCACCTACCATTACGGCAAATAATTCTGATTTAGTCATTGATTTAATAAACGGACGCACAACTAACGGTGCTTCAGTTTGACCAACAAAAATATTTGCTGTAGCAGAAAGTGATTCAGCACGGCTTGTGCCTAATAGCTTCTGTAAACCACCACCGATAAAGTTAATAACTACGCTCATTACACCTAAGTAATAAAGAACAGCGATCAGTGCTGAGAAGAAAACAATAACTGGTAATACGTTAATCGCAAAGATGAAACCAACTTTGAATTTTGCCAAGTCACCGAATAAGAATTGAATACCTTCATTACCGTAAGCAATTACGTTTGCTACACCAGTAGAGAGACCTTGTAGTAACTCTTTACCCGGAGGGAAGTATAAAATGAAAGCACCAACAGCAACCTGGATAGCAAATGCGCCACCAACAGTGCGTAAGTTAATTGCTTTTCTATTATCAGATAACAGAACAGCCAAACCAAGTAGGACAAAAATGCCCACAATACCCATTACAAAATTCATCAGGAATAATCTCCATTTTCGCTTCAGAAGCGTTTTTGTTTCTCGATATAATAATCAAAGTAGTAGATAGAATTGTAATTAATAGTAAATTCACAATTTAATCATTGATTATAACAATTGGCGCGATTATAACTGTTATTAGCCACTTGTTAAGTGCTTGAGATCAGACCTCTAAAAAAAGTAGCGAAAAAGTTCATTTTTTTTATATTTTAATCAATACCTGCCAAAAACTGCTCAAAAAACGTACTCAAATTGATTTTTGCAATGTGTTCTTCCGGTTCTTTTCGTAATTCACCCAAAGAATGTAACACTTTTGCAATGTTAGCAGGTTCATTACGCTGACCTTGATACCCATATATAGGCATATCAGGAGAATCTGTTTCTAATAGTAATGACGATAAAGGAAGTTCACTCACCGCTTGCCGTGTTTTTACCGCTCTTGGATAGGTAATCACGCCGCCAATCCCTAATTTAAACCCAAGCTTAATATACTGCATCCCTAATTGCGAACTGCCACTAAACCCATGAATAACCCCGCCACGAGATAATTTCACCTGCTGCAATAATTGAATCAATTCGTTATGCGCTTTACGGCAATGCAAAATAACCGGTAAATTATATTTTTTAGCTAACAATAATTGCTGCTTACAAATGTGAACCTGTTGTTCAAAGGGGAAATCGACAACCTTATCTAAGCCAAACTCCCCGACAGCAACAATACCTTTTTCTGTTGCTAAATATTCATCAAGTAATTGCAAGTGACTCGCATCAAAGTCTGCGAGAAAGTACGGGTGAATACCCAGCGCCGGATAAACACCCTCATGCTGCTTTGCTAATGTTAAAACAGTCTGCCAATGGGCAGCGCCAATACTCGGCACCAGAAAATGTTGAACGCTTTTACTTCGTGCGCGTTTTAGCACTGCCACTAAGTCTGAATTAAAGTCAGTAAAATCTAAGTGACAATGACTGTCGACGAGTGTTATCACAATATACTCAGGCCTTTTTAGTGATTAATAGGGGTAGTCAAATAAAGAGAGCGTGTAACTTGGCGCATAATTTGATTTAATAGCGAAATTAATCATTAGTTAAAAACCTTTATGGAATGGTGCATGTCGAAAAAACTCTTTGCTTTATCCGCTCAATACTTAAAAAAAGCCATGCCACTGATGATCCAGTATCAAATTCCGACCACGCCAACAAACTATGCGCTGTGGTATCACTACGTTTCAGATAATAATAGTGCATTACAGAAACATCTCGATGATAAAATAGCGCAACACGGTACGTGTACACCTGCCGCAAGTGAAGAACTTTACCAACGCTTCATTGTTGATAAACGTGAACAAGAGATTTCGCAGTTACGCAGCGAACTTGATTCAATGACCAATGAATTGAGTAGCTCATTACACGATACGCTTAATGATACCAATGAATTTGATCGTATGCTGAATAAATGCTTGAACGATTTATCGGGTGTGGAACAAGATGGATTTTCAATTGAAAAAACATTATCCGCAGTGCGTGAATTGGTCAAAGAATCTCATGATGTACGCTCATCAACACGCCATTTCAAAAGTCAGTTGCACGAAGCACAAGCAGAAATAGCACAGTTGCGTGAAACCTTGTTAGAAACACAGCATGATGCCATGCATGACAGCTTAACAGGCTTACTTAATCGCCGCGTGTTCAGTAAAGAGATTGAAACCTTTTGCAGTAACCCAAGTTTAAATCGTAGTTTTTCAATATTGATGGTCGATATCGATAACTTCAAAACCTTTAATGATGACTTTGGCCACCAACTCGGTGATCAAGTCTTAAAAGCGATTGCGAAACGTATCTCTGATAGCTGTCAGGAAGGTGAACAAGTATTCCGCTACGGTGGCGAAGAGTTCGTGCTCATCTTACCTAATAAAAACTACACGATAGCACGCCAGAATGCAGAATCGATTCGCCGTGCTATTGAACGTCTGAGTATTCGAGATAAACGCTCGGGTAAGCTTATTGATAATATAACCGTGTCTATCGGTGTCACCGAAAATAAACCTCGTGATACCAGCCATGATATTTTAACGCGTGCCGACTTACAGTTATATGAAGCAAAACGCCTTGGTCGTAATCGAGTGATGCCACTACCACGTTAAAATTAGACGTATTTAGAAACAACAATGCCTCATCTTTAGCATGAGGCATTGTTAATATTTAATGATGTACTCACACCCCGTTACAGGTTAGTCACCATCTTCGCTTGATGCTTAATATCTTGTGAGCGGTAAAATAAACTATACAGCACAGGTACAACACCGAGCGTTAATACCGTTCCTACAGCCATACCAAAAATCATCACAATCGCCATTGAATACCAGAATTCACCACCCCAGATAGCCAAAGGAATAAGGCCGAGTATTGTGGTTAATGTCGTCATCAAAATAGGACGTAAGCGTGCTTTTCCGGCTTCAATCAATGCTTCATTCACTAACATGTTCGCTTTACGGTTCGTTTCAATCTGATCGATAAGCACAATACCGTTATTAATAATCACCCCAGCTAAACTGAACATCCCCAACATTGCAGGGAAAGTGAAGAAAGCGCCTGTCACAGTCAGACCAAACACGGCGCCAATCAATGATAACGGAATTGTCATAAGAATAACGGCAGGACGACGGAATGAGTTCAATTGCAGCACGAGTAATAACGCAATCAATGCAAAGCAATGGGGCATATAAGCAAATAATGCACTACTCGCTTCATCTGCACCACGTAACTCACCACCTAGACGTAATCGATAACCAGCGGGCAAATTAAGCTGAGCTAATGTCGGTTGCATTAATTGGTGTAACTCACTCGCTTGTAATTGACGATGTTTAGCACTTACGACCAAGGTACGTTGTTGATCTTCACGACGAATAATCGCGGGTTCACTTTCACCACCAAAGTCAGCGACTTGAATTAACGGAACCGTTACTCCATTCTGTCCCGAGGTCACTTCAACACTACGTAATTTGTCAAAATCATTACGTGATTGGTTACCCCTTAATAAAACAGGAATGACACGATCACCATCACGAAAATCAGTCACCTTATAACCATCAAAGAAACCATTTAATGATAAGGCAATATCACGGCTGCTGATACCAGCGCGACGAGCACGATCCTGATCAACATCAACGAGGATCTTAGGAATGTTATTTTCCCAATCGTTCGTAATACCGACCACACCATTAATCTCAGCAAACCCAGCCATCAGTAGTGCCGCTTTTTGCTGTAACAGTTCACCATCAGGGCCTTGCAGTTTGTATTCAACAAGGCCTAGCTCACTGCCACCTAACCACATACGCTTAGCTTGACCTGTCGCCTCTGGTAATTGCTGTTGAATATAATTATTAGTTTTCTCAATCATCACTAATGCAGATGCAAGATCACGGGTATTTACTACCACAAACGCCTTATTCGATGCGCGATCAACCGGTGCTAACGCAAGGAAGAAACGCGGGCCACCATCACCAATATAGGTAATATGACTCGTTACATCAGGGTTTTCGTTCTCGTCATTCAACCACGTCAAGAATCGTTGCGTTACTTTATCCGTTTCTGCTGTTGGCGTGCCCGCAGGTAAATTCAAATAAACTAAATACTGATTACGCTCTGAACCCGGCATAAACTGCACGGTAATAAACTTAAAGCCATACATAGCCACGACGAGTAATACCAACATCATCGCCATAAAGCTAACGCGATAATTAAGTAATACTTTTAATACACTGCCATAGCGTTGATTTACCCATATAACCCAACTTGGCATCGCGGTTTGTTTCGTTGCTTTTGCAGAAAAGAACCACACGCACATCAGGGGGGTAACGAGTAAGCTTAATAACCAAGAAGACAATAATGCGATAATAATAACTTGAGAGAGTGAGCGTAAATACTCACCAGCCACATCCTGCGCTAACATCAACGG
The DNA here is from genome assembly GCF_018219155.1 of Moritella sp. 24. Classification (NCBI taxonomy): domain Bacteria; kingdom Pseudomonadati; phylum Pseudomonadota; class Gammaproteobacteria; order Alteromonadales; family Moritellaceae; genus Moritella; species Moritella sp. 24. Next base: position 3,978,962 of record NZ_CP056123.1, read on the forward strand.
CATAAAGGCGAGAATAGTCGTTAATGATGATGTTAATAATGGGATCGCTAATGTTTTACTGGCAGCAAGCGCTGCTGCTTCACGTTTCATTCCTTGCAGAATACGGGTATTAATATTCTCAGCAATCACAATACCGTTATCAACAAGCAATCCAAGCGACACAATAATCGCTGCAATCGACATGCGTTGTAATGAAACATCCCATATTTGCATGCCGATAAACGACAGCATCATCGTTAGCGGTACAATCGTGCCAACAATCATCCCCATTCTAAACCCTAAAAACAGCATCACAACCGCAAGCACAATCGCTACCGTTTGAAATAAGTTAGAAGTTGCAGAAGAGATCGCCGTCGCCACTTTATCTGGCTGAAAGGTCGCTAATTCAAACTGTAAGCCCGCAGGCAATGATTGCTGTTCCGCAGTAACAAATTGGTTAATATCAGCACCAAAACTATCACTGGTGATACCAGACAGCATAGACACAGCTAATACTACACTTGGTTTACCGTTGTAATACACAGGTGTATTTTGGGGTTCAACATAACCTCGACGTACAGAGAGCAAATCACCAAGGTAAACATTCTGGCCACTTTCAGGCTCTAATATCACTAAGTTTTCAATATCAGATAGCGCTTCAAAATTACCACTGGGTTCAATGGTAAGCTCTAACTTACCCGTATTTATTTTACCACCCGGTAATACAATATTTTGATTTTGTAATGCCGCAACAAGTTGCCCCGGCGACACCCCTAATCGGCTCATGGCGTCACTATCCGGTTCTAACCAGATACGTTCATCTTGAACACCATAAATATCCACTTGAGATACAGTCGATAGCGCACTGATACGATCTTGAATTGATTCAGCAACAAGATCCAACTCACGCAGAGAATAATCATCACCATAAAGTGCTATCGTTGCAGAAGCGACGCGACCAAACTCATCATTAACCATTGGGCCTATTGTGCCCTCTGGTAATGATGATTGCAGGTCATTCATGCGGTTACGTAGATTGTCCCAAATAGGCTGTAAATCAAAATGCTCATCAGCCACAGTGACTTTAATCTGCGTATAGCCTGTTCGTACTAATGATTTTAATTCACTGACTTCGGGTATCTGCTTGGCTTCACGCTCTATTGGTTTTGTGAGTAAACGCTCGATACGCTCTGGCGACATACCCGGGATCTGAGCAACAACAACAGCTGTTCTCACTAATATTTCAGGGTCTTCTTTACTCGGTGCATTAAAAAATGATGCACTACCGATAATAATGATCAGCACTAATAATAACTGAGTAAATCGATTATTTTTTAATGCAAATAAGGTTAGCTTATCCATGTCTTATCCTTAATTTGCTTGCCATAAAGTAACTGCCATACCATCACGTAAAAACGGTATACCAGCAACCACAATCGCTTCATTTTCGGAAATGCCACTATATACTTCAATGCTGTTTGATCGAATATGACCCACTTTTACTTTGCGTTGTTCTAAAAGCATTGTCTGCTCATTAATCACATATAACGACGCATTTTGTGCCGTGCCAGCGCTAAGAGAATGCGTGAAGTCCAACGCTGTTAGTGGTACTAAATATGCGGGAATTGAGCGATTACTTACAGTGAATTTAACCGAACCAGACATGCCATTACGTAATTTGTCACTACTCTGATTTAAGCGAATAGTAACCGGAAATGCATTACCATTTTCAACACGAGAGCCTATTTCACTAACTTCACCAGGGAAGGTTTTATCTTGAAGAGCTGATACTGTCACTGTCACTGCTTGCTGATAATTAATATTACCAATCATTGACTCAGGTAATAACACTTCAACTTCGTAAGCGTCACCATCAATCAATTCTATGACTTCTTGACCATTCGCGACTTTAGAGAAGTTATCAACGCTAACAGCTGCAATTTGCCCATCAAACGGTGATCGTAAAATGGTACGCTGTAAATCTAATTTAGCGCGGGCTAAGTCAGCTTCAATGACTTTTACTTGCTGTCGTGCTGCCTCAGCACTATTACTTAACTGTTCAAGTTCCGCCAGCGATATAATACCCTCTGGTAAACGAGTCGCACGTTGCAACTGATCATTTGCTGCTTTTGCAGAGGCCCGAGATGAACCAAGAGATGCTTGAGTTTTATTTAACGCAACAGTGAAGTCGGAATCATCAAGTTGTGCAAGCGGTTGCCCCATCACAACAAGATCACCTTTACTGACATAGATATCTTGCAGTACACCATTAACACGGAAGCTTAAACTTGATTGTTCTGCACTGCGGATCTGCCCTGATATTTCTCGAAATATAGAACCAGTAGATTCGCTAACACGTTGGTATTTAACTGCTTTAGGCAGCTCAACCGTCGCTGTTTTTGATTCATTATTACAGCCAGATAGCAGTAATACGGCTGTTAACAACAGCATTAATTTAGACATGATTCAACCTCAGGGCAGTATGAAATAAACTACTTTATCAAGGATATATTACTATTAAATTCTTTATCTTCAATAGTTTAACTTATCCACTAAAGCTGCAATATACCCTGAGTTGATTATTAAGAGCAAGTGTAATACCAATGAATATAGGCTTAGGTCACTTGCTCCGTTATTATTTTAGCAGTCGCTACTCAATGCAAGATCGAGCATAAAGGCATATTCTTTAGCGGTGTCGTGATAATGCTGGAAGCGTCCAGACTTACCACCATGCCCCGTCTCCATATCGGTATGTAATAGTAATACATTCTCGTCAGTTTTTAACTCACGCAGCTTAGCAACCCATTTTGCAGGTTCCCAATATTGCACCTGAGAATCATGTAAACCAGTCGTTACCAACAGATGTGGATAAGCTTGTGCACTCACTTGATCGTACGGACTGTATGACAGCATATAGTGATAAAAATCCGCTTCATTTGGATTACCCCACTCGTCATACTCACCTGTTGTAAGTGGAATTGATTCATCAAGCATCGTACTCACAACATCAACAAATGGTACTGCAGCCACAACACCATGATATAACTCAGGGGCGATATTTATTACAGTGCCCATCAACAAGCCACCCGCAGATCCCCCCATTGCATAAACGCGTTTAGGGTCTGCATAACCCTGTACTAATAGCCCTTTCGTTACTGCTGTAAAGTCAGTAAAGGTATTCATCTTATTAAGTAACTTACCGTCTTCATACCAATCTCGCCCTAACTCTTCACCACCACGAATATGCGCAATAGCGTAGACAAAGCCACGATCAAGTAAGCTTAATAGTGAGGCACTGAAATACGGGTCAATGCTCGAACCATAAGAGCCATAAGCATATTGTAATATTGGATTCTGGTTAGTCTTCGAAAAGAGTGCTTCTTTGTAGACTAAAGAAACAGGGATCTTAGTGCCATCTTCAGCAGCAATCCAAACCCGTTCACTTTTGTATTCTTGCGCACAAAAATCACCAACAACTGTTTGCTGCTTTAACACTTCACGTTCGTCGCTATCAAGATTTAACTGATAGGTTGTCGTTGGTGTCGTTAGACTAGAATAACCATAACGTAACTTGTCCGTATCAGGATCAGGGTTCGTCCCTAACCACGCGGTATAGGTCGGATCATCAAATTTAATGATTTTTTCAGCATTGGTTTGCCAATTAATCTGTCTTAAAAATGTTAAACCTTGTTCACGTTCTTCAACAACTAACCAATCACGTAATAACTCATAGCTTTCTAGCAATACACCATCACGTGCAGGAATAATTGTTTGCCATTGCTCCGAGTTTGAAATCGTTGCTGATGTAGCAGACATCAAAGCGAAATTTTTGCCGGTTTTATTAGTTCGAATATAAAACTGCTGACGATAGTGATCGACACTGTATTCATGACCACGTTCACGCCCACGTAATAGTGTAAACGTCTCTGTCGGCTTATCCGCAGATAATGCATGTACTTCAGATGTCATCGTGCTACTTAATGACAGCATAATGTAATCATCAGAGGTCGATTTATAAATGTCAGTGTAAAAGGTATCGTCTAACTCTTCATAAACCAATACATCAGTACTGATATCGGTACCCAACTGATGTCGATAGACTTGATAAGGCAATAATGTGCTTGGGTGCTTCTTAACATAAAATAAAGTTTGACTGTCATTCGCCCAAACAACTGATTCAGTATCTTCTATTTCTTCAGGATAAGCTTCACCTGTCTCTAGGTTTAGAAAACGTAAACGGTATTGACGTCGACTGACTGTGTCTTCAGAAAAAGCTAACACTTGATGGTTTGGGCTTATTGCCAATTCACCTAGTTGATAATACTGGTGATCTTTAGCACGCTCATTTGCATCGAGTAATACTAGCCATTCTGCGTCTGTATTATCCTTGCGCCAATGATATACCGGATACTCTTTACCTTCAGAAAAGCTAGTTTGATACCAATAGCCTTTTTTTAGATAAGGGACCGATGCATCTTCTTGTTTTACTCGCGCAACCATTTCATCATAAAGCTCGGTTTGTAATGAGGCTAATGGTGATAAAACAGATTGAGTATAATCATTCTCTTGTGTTAGATAGCTTAAAACTTGTTTATTTTCACGTTCATCATCACGTAACCAAAAGTAATCATCTTGACGTGTATGCTGATGAATAGTCATTGAATGCGGTTGCTTCATCGCAACAGGGGCAGTAGTAGAGAGATCCATTTTCACAAGAAGATGTCCTATAAAATTAACTGAAGAAATGTTACTTATCTATTGAGCTCTAAGTACTCATTACATTAGGTGAATGATGATTCACCTAATGTAATGAGTACTAATATCCCAGATGCAAAAAAGGAGCGCAAGCGCTCCTTTTCATATATTTAACTATTAACCATTAATTGTTAACGAGTTAATTAGTCACGACGTGGACGACGTGGACGGCGTTCGCCACCAGTAGACTCACGACGCTCACCACCGTTAGAATCACGGCGTTGGCCACGATGACCACGGTCATTGTCACGTGCTGGACGATCGTTATCACGTGCTGGACGGCTACGCTCTTGACGACCTTCAGCTGCAACACCTTCAAGTTTGCTCATGCGTAATGCTTTGTTACAAACATAAACTTGCTGTAGTTGTTGTAACTGCTCGCTTGGCATACCTTTTGGTAATTCAATTGTTGAGTAGTCATCATGTAGACGGATACCACCGATGTTACGGCTGTTGATATTCGCTTCATTAGCAATAGCGCCAACGATGTTCTTAACTTGAACACCATCAGTACGACCAACTTCGATACGGAAAACTTCCATTTCAGCAGCTGGACGACGCTCACCACGTTCGCCACGTTCTGGACGGTCACCACGATCACGGCGTTCGCCACGGTCGTTACGATCACGGCCACGATCACCACGGTCATCTTCACGGAAACTACGTTCACGACGTGGAGCTTCAGGTGGTAATACTAATGGTTTTTCTTTCTGAGCCATGAATAATAACGCAGATGCAAGATCTAATTCGCTAAGTTCTAATTCTTCAGAAAGTTGACCAACTAGGTTTTTGTAGAAATCTAGGTTTTCGTCACCAGAAGAAAGTTCTGATAACTGATCACGGAAAGATGCGATACGTTTTTTCGTAACATCATCACGTGAAGGTAGATCCATCATAGTTAATGGCTGACGTGTAGCACGTTCAATCGCTTTTAATAAACGACGTTCGCGTGGTGCAGCAAATAAGATTGCAGTACCTTTACGTCCAGCACGGCCTGTACGACCGATACGGTGAACATATGATTCAGTGTCAGTTGGGATATCGTAGTTGATTACTAGGTCAATACGAGGAACGTCAAGACCACGTGCCGCAACGTCAGTCGCGATAACGATATCTAACTGGCCATTTTTCAAACGGTTTACAGTGCGCTCACGCATTGCTTGGTTTAAATCACCGTTTAGAGCAGCTGCAGAATAACCGCGAGCTTCTAATTTCTCAGCAAGTTCAACAGTCATTGTCTTAGTACGAGCAAAGATGATCACACCATCGTAGTCTTCAGTTTCAAGAATACGTGTTAGGCCGTCAAGTTTTGCTTGTAAGCCACCAATGATTAAACATTTTTGTTCAATGTTTTCAACAGTTGATGTTTTAGCTGCAATTTTAACTGCTGTCGGATCAGTCATGAAACGTTTCGTAATACGACGAATTTCTTCCGGCATAGTTGCAGAGAATAACGCCATTTGACGTTGTTCAGGTGTTTTAGATAGAATTGATTCTACATCATCGATAAAGCCCATACGTAGCATTTCATCAGCTTCGTCAAGTACTAGAGCTTTAATACCAGAAAGATCAAGCGTACCACGGTTAATGTGATCAATCACACGACCAGGTGTACCAACAATCACTTGTGGGTTACGTTTCAGTGCTTTTAACTGAATTGGGTAGCTTTGACCACCGTAGATAGGTAGTACATGGAATCCACGCATATGGCGTGAGTATGCTTGGAATGCTTCAGCAACTTGAATTGCTAGCTCACGCGTTGGTGCTAAAACCAATACTTGAGGTTTTGATAACGAAGTATCAATACGGCTCAATAATGGTAGTGCAAACGCAGCTGTTTTACCCGTACCAGTCTGTGCCATACCTAGCACATCACCACCATCCTGTAGTAACGGAATACATTCAGCTTGAATTGGTGAAGGTGTTTCATAACCTAGATCATTCAACGCTTTTAAAATTGGTTCAGGTAAATTTAAATCAGTAAATTGTACGGGTGATGTATCAGACATTCACGGGCCTCAGGTAGACGGGTCTTTGAATAAAGCTATATCAATTATAGCTCCACATATAGTATTTCGTGCGCAAAATTAGTGGTCTTTTGCTCAGACTCTTTTAAAGAGCGAAGCCACATAAAAAGGCCGACGTAGTGTACATCATTTAAAAATTAAAATCCGGATATATGCGGCCTAAATCACAAAAAAACAAAAAACAATTAAAAACACAAAAAAGAACAACTATAAATCAACAACTTAAAAGTTACGAATGAAACAACAAAATTTATTTAAAAAACAAATAAAAAAAAACCTCACCACTAAAGAGGTAAGGTTTATTGATTTTTTCAGTCAATTTTATGAATTAGTGTTCACGTGTCTCACGGAAAACAACATCAGGATAACGTTCTTGTGCAAGACGTAAATTAACCATAGTCGGCGCAATATACGTTAAGTTATCACCGCCATCTAATGCAATATTATCCCACGCTTTCTTTTTAAACTCTTCAAGTTTACGTGGATCAGCACAATCAACCCAACGTGCAGTTGCAACACTGATGCCTTCGTAAATCGCGTCTACTTTATATTCAGTACGTAAGCGATGCACAACCACATCAAACTGTAGAACACCAACAGCACCCACAATTAGATCATTTGAACGTTGTGGACGGAATACCTGTACCGCGCCTTCTTCTGATAATTGGATCAGACCTTTTTGCAGCTGTTTTTGCTTCAGTGGATCTTTTAAACGAATACGACGGAACATTTCTGGTGCGAAGTTAGGAATACCAGTAAATTTCAATAATTCACCTTGTGTAAACGTATCACCAATTTGGATCGTACCATGGTTATGTAAACCAATAATATCACCCGGATATGCTTCTTCAGTTTGTGTACGGTCACCGGCCATAAAGGTTACAGCATCAGAAATGCTGACATCTTTATTTAAGCGAACATGCTTCATTTTCATGCCTTTACTGTATTTGCCTGAACAAACACGCATGAAGGCAATACGGTCACGATGCTTTGGATCCATGTTTGCTTGGATCTTAAACACAAAACCAGAGAAAGTTTCATCACTTGGTTCAACAGTACGCAAATCTGACGCACGTGATTGTGGCTTTGGAGCCCATTCACATAAGCCATCTAGTACATGATCAACACCGAAGTTACCAAGTGCTGTACCGAAGTATACTGGCGTTAATTCGCCCGCCATAAACAAATCATAATCAAATTTGTTTGCAGCACCTTCAACAAGCTCCATATCATCACGTAGCTCTTGAGCGTAATCGCCCAGTGCTTCGTCAAGTTCAGGGTTGTTAATACCCTTAATAATGCGACTGTCTTGGATCATGTGACCCTGGCCCACGTTATACATGATCACTTCATCACGTAAAATGTGGTAAACACCTTTCAATTCTTTACCCATACCGATTGGCCAAGTAATTGGTGCACATGAAATTTTTAATACTTCTTCAACTTCATCCATTAAATCAATTGGATCGCGAATATCACGGTCAATTTTATTCATGAACGTTATAATTGGCGTATCACGTAAACGTGTTACTTCCATTAACTTAACTGTACGTGCTTCAACACCTTTTGCAGAGTCAATTACCATTAGGCAAGAGTCAACAGCGGTTAACGTACGGTAAGTATCTTCCGAGAAATCTTCATGTCCAGGAGTATCAAGTAAGTTTACTAAACTATCACGGTATGGGAACTGCATTACCGATGTGGTTACCGAGATACCACGTTCTTTTTCCATTTCCATCCAGTCAGATTTAGCATGCTGACCCGATTTTTTACCTTTTACAGTACCGGCTTTTTGTAATGCGTTTCCGAATAATAATACTTTTTCGGTGATAGTTGTTTTACCAGCATCGGGATGCGAGATAATCGCAAAAGTACGTCTTTTCGACACCTCTTGCTCAAGAATGCTATTTGACATGAATGAGTCTTCTCATTTGGTTAAATCTAATGGGCGCTATTTTCGCTGAAATAACGATGAGACACAAGGAAGACCTGCAATTAATAATTTGCAATATCGCGTAATGCCTCATGTAACGTCGGGCTGAATGATGTCACGCCACCAATAGGTTGCACACCTGCTCTCGCTAAGGTTTTTAATGGCTGAAATTGTAAATCACAAAATATCACTTGGGTGTTATAAATTTGGCATTGTTTGATAAATTGTTCCATCGCAGCAAGGCCACCTGCATCCAGTAACGGCACCGCATCTAAGTAAAGTACAAAACCATCTACTTCTGTCGTTTTATCTGCCAGCTCCGAAAATACGCGGTCAGCTGCAGCAAAAAATAACGGGCCATTAATTTTAAATACACGCCAGCCAGCAGGTATATCCACCGCTACAATACGTTTGTTATCAGTGATATCTGTAACTTTAACCATTTCAGCTATTTCTTTCATGAACAATACTGCAGCCAATAAAATACCTGCGGTAATAGCCAAAACCATATCAAATAATATCGTAAACGAAAAACAAATAGCGAAGACCCAAAGATCACTCTTTGGTGCCGTTTTTAATAAATGCCAAGCTTTAGGCGCTTCACTCATATTCCAAGCAACAACTAAAAGTAATGCCGCCATTGAAGGCATAGGTAAATAAGCGAGCAATGGTGCTAGTAGAACTAAACTCGCTAATACGACTAAACCATGAATGATAGCTGAAATAGGTGTTTGAGCACCTGCCTTAACATTCGCAGCAGAACGCGCAATCGCAGCAGTCGCGGTGATACCACCAAAAAATGGCGTGATGATATTACCGATACCTTGACCAAGTAATTCACTGTTCGCACTGTGTCGCTTCCCAGTCATGCCATCGAGTACAACGGCACATAATAATGATTCAATAGCACCTAGCATAGCGATAGCAAAAGCAGCCGGTAATAAATCCGAAACAAGTTTCCAACTTAAATTAAGCGGTTGACCATTAACACCAGCTTGTAGCCACGGCCATTCAAAGCTCGGTAAATAAGGTGGAATACCCGCGCCTTGAGTCCCATCAGGTAATAAGTAATGGAAACGGCTACCAATCGTCGCGATATCCATGCTCATATCGTTTAATACAGCCGCAAATAAACTACCTAGAATAACAGCGGGTAAATGAGCTGGAACAGGCGTTTTCAATTTAGGCCAGACTAACATGATAAATAATGTGAATGCTGCAACAGCAAAACTAGGGACATGTAACTCAGATAATCCATTTGCTAATACAGCTAGCTTATCCCAGTAATGCTCAGGTAAAGTCTCTATTGGTAAACCAAAAAAATCTTTAAGTTGTAAGGTAGCAATCACGACAGCAATACCGCCAGTAAAACCTAATGTCACTGCTTCAGGTATATATTCAATAAAACGACCAAGACGTAATACAGCCATACATACCAAGATCAGCCCTGACATTATAGTTGCCAATAATAAACCACCAAAGCCGTATTGCTGTACGATAGGATATAAAATGACAACAAATGCTGCAGTTGGTCCAGAGATGCTATAACGGCTACCACCACTAATCGCGATAATGATACCGCCAATGATTGCAGTATAAAGTCCATATTGAGGGGCTACACCACTTGCTATAGCAAGTGCCATCGCTAATGGAATGGCAATAATACCAACGGTAATACCCGCTAATAAATCTTTTCCGAACTTAGTCGAGTTATAACCATTTCGGTCCAACGACTCACGTAGCGCGTGTGCAATACGTAACGAAAAAAGATGAGCCCTTTGCTGCATTATACTGCCTTAAACTGTTAATTAGATCACGCAATTATAATCTTCTTTACAGCAGATACAATCAAGGTCAAAGCATTTAGCAACAAAATAGTCGTTTGCTTGATTCATATCAGAATTACCGACTAATTATCTTAATTTGCAAGCATGATCACATAAAAAATCCGGTGTTATACTTAAATTAGAGATAGTAAGCAAATTAGTGATTACAAGTAATCTAGCTAAATAATACTGGGATTAGCCAGATTAGGTTGCAGAGCTTAACCGAGATCACTATTATGTTCGTTAATCCATAAACCTATAATTAATTTGGAAGCAATGATGTTAGTACTAGGACACACAAACCCTGATTGTGACAGCTTAGCAGGCTCAATCTCTCTATCTGCATTTTTAACAAAACGCGATGGCAAAACAGTTACACCAATCATGCAAGGCGAACCGAATGCAGAAGGTCTTTTCTTGCTTGAACAAGCTGGACTAGAGTGCCCTGAAATCCGTACATCTATTGCTGGTGAAGAAGTTTGGATCATTGATTACTCAGATTTCAACCAAGCACCGAAAGATGCGCGCCAAGCAAAAATCCGCGGTATTGTTGATCACCATAAACTGGGTGACTTCGAAACTGACGAACAACTTGAAGCATGGATCTGGCCTTGTGGCTGTTCAAACACGATTGTGTACAACATGTACAAGATCCACAACATCGAGATCGATCAGAAAGTAGCTGTAATGATGTTAGGTGCAATCTTAAGTGACACAGTACACTTCAACTCACCAACATGTACACAAATCGATATCGATGCAGCACACGAGCTGGCTAAAATCGCTGGTATCGATGATATTGATGCTTTCGTTACAGCACAATTTGCAGCAAAATCTGATATTGCAGCAGTGCCTTCTGAAGAATTAATTCTACGTGACCTTAAGGTTTACACTATCGGTGAAAAAGACTTCTCAATTGCACAAGTAGAAATCACAAATGTTGATTCTGCACTAGCACGTAAAGAAGAATTACAAGCTGAACTAGTTAAATACAAAGCTGAGTTCGGTTACCACACAGCTTTAGTATTACTTACTGATATTACAAACCTAAATTCTGTTGCTTTAATCGAAAGTGAAGAAAGTGCGTTAGTAGCTGAAACGTTAGGTGGTACATTTATCGATGAATTGATTGATCTACCAAATGTTGTAAGCCGTAAAAAACAAGTATTACCACCGCTACAAACACAATTTAAGTAAGTCTTAATAGACTCTTATTACAGTGAAAAGTGCGTGATAGATACAAAAATGGGAGCTAATTAGCTCCCATTTTATTATTCATTTATCGTGTTATTTTGTGTCGCTTTTATACATTTCATCAATATCTTTTTTGTACTCACTTTCAATTACTTTTCGACGTAATTTTAATGTCGGTGTGATCTCACCTTTCTTCATACAAAATTCACGGTTCAATAATTTGAATTTTTTCACTTTTTCAAAGTTAGCTAATTCACCCTGAAGTTCGTGTAAACGCTTTTCGAACATAGTCACAATATGGCTATGACGTAGCAGCTCTGCTTTACTCGAGAATTGCAGATTGATGGAGTTTGCATACTCTTCCAATGCATCAAATGACGGCACGATTAACGCACTAACAAAATGACGTGAATCAGCGACAATCGCAACTTGGTCAATAAAGTGATCTTTATTTAATGTACCTTCAACCAATTGCGGTGCAATGTATTTACCATTCGATGTTTTCATTAGCTCTTTAATTCGCTCAGTCATCACAACTTCACCACTTGCTAATATCTCACCTGCATCACCTGTTTTTAGCCAACCATCAACAAAGTTCTTTGCGGTTTCTTCAGGCATATTGTAATAACCTTTCATCACCGTTGCACTACGCACTAAAATCTCGTTATCGTCCCCAATTTTTACTTCCATATCAGGCAAAGGCAAGCCAATAGAACCAAAGTCATAACCGGTCCCACGATGACAACACACAGTCGCAGTTGTTTCCGTCATACCATAGCCTGCTTGTAATTGAATACCGATTGATTGGAAAAATTGGTTTATATCAGGATCAACTTTCGCACCACCACAAGGTAAGAATCGAGTGTTACCACCTAAAATACCACGTAACTTAGAAAAGATAAGTTTATCAGCCAGCTTATGCTGAGTAGACAATAACAATGATGGTTTTTGATTATCATGAATAACTTTAAAGTGCGCTAAACCCACTTTTGTTGCCCAGCTAAACAGTGTTTTTTTAACTGCTGATGCTGATTCTAATCGACTATGGATAGTGCTGTATATTTTTTCGTATAAGCGTGGTACAGCCACTAATAATGTTGGTTTTACTTCAGCAATTACATCAATAATGAGTTTAGGATTCTCTAAATGCACATTCTGAGCACCGCAATGCATAAGATAAAAAGACCAGCTACGCTCAAGCACATGGCTTAATGGCAAGAAGGCAATCGACGTATCAGTTTCAGATACTTCAATCATTTTATCATGACTACTGAATGCAGCAGCAAAGTTAGTGTAATCGAGCATTACACCTTTTGGTTGGCCTGTTGTTCCAGATGTATAGATAAGGGTAACAAGATCATCCATACTTGTATCAGTAAGCCGCTGCTGAAATTCAGTTTCAGATGCTTCATCACCTTGCTGAATGAAATCAGAAAAGTGCATCGCGTTTGATTCGTCTTTTAAATCAATAGAATCAGTCAGCGCAATAATCAGTTTTAAATCACCAAAAGTTAATAATTCCAGTGCTTTATCAAATTGCTCTTGCCCGCCAACAAATAGGTAGTCTATATCTGCATTATTAACAATGTAGCGTGTTTGTTCTGTGGTATTGGTGGGATAAATAGGCACAGTGACACAGCGTGCCGCCAAGATACCTAAATCAGCAAAGCTCCACTCAGGGCGATTATTGGCAAAGATACCAACTTTAGCTTGAACTTCACAGCCAAGAAATAATAATGCTTTAGCAACACAGTCTGAGTTATCAAGTAATTCTGACCAAGTGGTATTTTTCCACTCACCATTTTCTTGAAAACGAATTGCGGTTGTCGCTTTACGTGCTGCAAATTTAGTTCTAAAACTGTTTACTAAATGTTGTGTCATTAGCTTCCCTGATTACCCATAAATAGAATTAAGCGCATAATATAATCACGGATAGTAATCATTAATCAGGGATAAGTATACAACCAATAGGCTTTCCCTATAGCAAACATGCTAAAGAATCACCCTGTCTTATCTTCAAACAATGTAGCACATCATAATTGCATCTTCTCTGCCTGATGCAGCAGGATAATAGCCAATACGGCGATCAACTTCGTTAAAGCCCACATTCAAATATAAATGATAGGCCCCATGATTAGACTCTCGTACCTCTAACCACAGCTGAAACAAATCTTGCTGCTGACATTCCTGGATAAGGTGATTAATAAGCAACTTACCATACCCTTTACCTTGCTCCTCTGGTGCAACAGCAATATTAAGTAAGCTCGCTTCACCAGCAACTTGGTTAGCAAAGTAGTACCCTAATACTTTCTCATCTTTAATGAGTAAGAAATTGAAGTATCTCGCTCCAAAGTTACTTGCTAAGACCTTATCAGACCAAGGAAAAGCATGGCTTGTGGTTTCTATTGATTTGATTAAAGGAAGGTGTTCAGACGTTAAAGGGATAATTTTTGGCATTAATGGATCCGTTATTATAAATAAGGTTACATATAGCTAACGATTTGTTGCCAAAGCTGTTTTTTTGCTTGAGCAGAATGTAGCAACACATCTAAATTAGGTGATGAAAGCTGTTGTTTTGCAGCAAGTTCTGATTGTTTACAACCAATCGTCCAGATCCACTCAGGAGCTTGATAATAATACTGTAATTCATCTTCAGTAATAATATGGCTCTGGCTAAGTTCAAGCTGTAATGGTCGTAATATCTGTTTGATAAATTGAGTATGTGGAGCAAGTTTATCATTGGCGATAATTAAAATTCTGCAGTTCTTTGGCAATGGAATTTTTTCTGCTTGGCTAGCTAGATGAGGAAATTGTTCAGGTTTATGACATTGCCATAATGTGATGCCCATTTGCTGTAAGTAATAGCGTGAAAAATTACTCATAAATGGCCACATCATGGAGTTTTACTAAAGAAAGTGGCAGGGGTGGAGAGATTCGAACTCCCATCACGCGGATTTGGAATCCGCTGCTCTGCCGTTGGAGCTACACCCCTACAAGATGAACAGGATTATAACTTAATTTATCATTAAAGTTAAATCTGTTTCTTTGATTTGATCGTACTTATAAAATTGGCAGGGGTGGAGAGATTCGAACTCCCATCACGCGGATTTGGAATCCGCTGCTCTGCCGTTGGAGCTACACCCCTAAAACTTTCTATTTAAGACATCGTCTTAAATAATTATTATCTACTTATATCTTAAGTAAATAAAGTAATTGGCGCTTGGCAATGCCCTACTCTCACATGGGGAAGCCCCACACTACCATCGGCGTTATTACGTTTCACTACTGAGTTCGGAATGGGATCAGGTGGTACCGTAACACTATGGTCACCAAGCAAATCTAGTTTGCTTTCAAAATGTATCTTTAAAATCTGAAAAGCTATAAATAAAGAAGTCTTTAAAACATAAAGTGTTCAATCTATTCTTAAGTCGATTATTTCAATTAATCATACTTTAATTTGTATGGTTAAGCCTCACGGGTAATTAGTACAAGTTAGCTCAATGCCTCACAGCACTTACACACCTTGCCTATCAACGTTGTAGTCTCCAACGGCCCTTCAGGGGACTTAAAGTCCCAGTGAGAACTCATCTCGAGGCCTGCTTCCCGCTTAGATGCTTTCAGCGGTTATCAGTTCCGAACTTAGCTACCGGGCAATGCTATTGGCATAACAACCCGAACACCAGTGGTTCGTCCACTCCGGTCCTCTCGTACTAGGAGCAGCTCCTCTCAATTCTCAAACGCCCACGGCAGATAGGGACCGAACTGTCTCACGACGTTCTAAACCCAGCTCGCGTACCACTTTAAATGGCGAACAGCCATACCCTTGGGACCAACTTCAGCCCCAGGATGTGATGAGCCGACATCGAGGTGCCAAACACCGCCGTCGATATGAACTCTTGGGCGGTATCAGCCTGTTATCCCCGGAGTACCTTTTATCCGTTGAGCGATGGCCCTTCCATTCAGAACCACCGGATCACTAAGACCTACTTTCGTACCTGCTCGACGTGTCTGTCTCGCAGTTAAGCTGGCTTATGCCTTTGCACTAACCACATGATGTCCAACCATGTTTAGCCAACCTTCGTGCTCCTCCGTTACTCTTTGGGAGGAGACCGCCCCAGTCAAACTACCCACCAGACACTGTCCGCAACCCCGATAAGGGGCCTACGTTAGAACATCAAACGTACAAGGGTGGTATTTCAAGATAGACTCCACATCATCTAGCGACAATGTTTCACAGTCTCCCACCTATCCTACACATGTAGGTTCAATGTTCAGTGCCAAGCTATAGTAAAGGTTCACGGGGTCTTTCCGTCTAGCCGCGGGTACACTGCATCTTAACAGCGATTTCAATTTCACTGAGTCTCGGGTGGAGACAGCGTGGCCATCATTACGCCATTCGTGCAGGTCGGAACTTACCCGACAAGGAATTTCGCTACCTTAGGACCGTTATAGTTACGGCCGCCGTTTACCGGGGCTTCGATCATGAGCTTCGACCTAAGTCTAACCCAATCAATTAACCTTCCGGCACCGGGCAGGCGTCACACCGTATACGTCATCTTTCGATTTTGCACAGTGCTGTGTTTTTAATAAACAGTTGCAGCCACCATTTCTCTGCGACCAACAATAGCTTACGGAGCAAGTCCTTCACCATCATTGGCGTACCTTCTCCCGAAGTTACGGTACCATTTTGCCTAGTTCCTTCACCCGAGTTCTCTCAAGCGCCTTAGTATTCTCTACCTAACCACCTGTGTCGGTTTGGGGTACGATTCTCTTATATCTGAAGCTTAGAGGTTTTTCCTGGAAGCCGGGTATCAACTACTTCATCTCCGTAGAGACTCGTCATCAGTTCTCAGCCTTAATGTATTCCCGGATTTGCCTAAGAATACAGCCTACAACCTTAAACATGGACAACCATCGCCATGCTAGCCTAACCTTCTCCGTCACCCCATCGCAATATAAGTGAGTACTGGAATATTAACCAGTTTCCCATCGACTACGCCTTTCGGCCTCGCCTTAGGGGTCGACTCACCCTGCCCCGATTAACGTTGGACAGGAACCCTTGGTCTTTCGGCGTGGAGGTTTTTCACCCCCATTATCGTTACTCATGTCAACATTCGCACTTCTGATACCTCCAGCAAGCTTCTCAACTCACCTTCAACGGCTTACAGAACGCTCCTCTACCATGCAAGAACAAGTCTTGCATCCGTAGCTTCGGTGGTATGTTTAGCCCCGTTAAATCTTCCGCGCAGACCGACTCGACCAGTGAGCTATTACGCTTTCTTTAAAAGATGGCTGCTTCTAAGCCAACTTCCTGGCTGTCTGAGCCTTTCCACATCGTTTCCCACTTAACATACACTTTGGGACCTTAGCTGACGGTCTGGGTTGTTTCCCTTTCCACGACGGACGTTAGCACCCGCCGTGTGTCTCCCGCGATTGAACTTATTGGTATTCGGAGTTTGCAAAGGGTTGGTAAGTCGGGATGACCCCCTAGCCTTAACAGTGCTCTACCCCCAATAGTTAGACGCGAGGCGCTACCTAAATAGCTTTCGAGGAGAACCAGCTATCTCCCGGTTTGATTGGCCTTTCACCCCCAGCCACAAGTCATCCGCTAATTTTTCAACATTAGTCGGTTCGGTCCTCCAGTTGATGTTACTCAACCTTCAACCTGCCCATGGCTAGATCACCGGGTTTCGGGTCTAATCCCAGCAACTATTCGCGCAGTTAACACTCGGTTTCCCTACGGCTCCGCTATTCGCTTAACCTTGCTACTGAAATTAAGTCGTTGACCCATTATACAAAAGGTACGCAGTCACAGAACAAGTCTGCTCCCACTGCTTGTACGTATACGGTTTCAGGTTCTATTTCACTCCCCTCACAGGGGTTCTTTTCGCCTTTCCCTCACGGTACTGGTTCACTATCGGTCAGTCAGTAGTATTTAGCCTTGGAAGATGGTCCTCCCATATTCAAACAGCATATCACGTGTGCCGTCCTACTCGATTTCACAGTAAGGTCGTTTTCATGTACGGGACTATCACCCTGTATCGTGAAACTTTCCAGAATCTTCCATTAACTTCCAAACTGCTTAAGGGCTAGACCCCGTTCGCTCGCCGCTACTAAGGGTATCTCTATTGATTTCTTTTCCTCGGGGTACTTAGATGTTTCAGTTCTCCCGGTTCGCTTCGTAACGCTATGTATTCACGTTACGATACTCTACAAAGTAGAGTGGGTTCCCCCATTCGGAAATCTGTGGATTAACGCTTTTTATCAACTCCCCACAGCTTAACGCAGATTAACACGTCCTTCATCGCCTCTGACTGCCTAGGCATCCACCGTATACGCTTAGTCACTTAACCATACAATCTAAAGTCGACCGTACAATTGAAATAACTAGGTATTATCTAGTTTTTTTCGCCTCAAGAATACTCAAGAACACTATATTGTTATTGCCTAAGCAATAACGTGTTTTAAGAACTTCTTTATTTATTCAGCTTTCCAAATTTTTAAAGAGCAATTTGCTAAAAAGCAAAGATAAACATTGTTGTTTAGCTTTGATTTTTAATCAGAAAGAAAAGTGGTATCCCGTACGAGATTTGAACTCGTGTTACCGCCGTGAAAGGGCGGTGTCCTAGGCCTCTAGACGAACGGGACACAATTTACTTTCTACGACTGGATTTCAACTCAGTCGTTATCTTATTTTCATAAGATTGTCTTACTATTAATAAGACATGTCTTTAATTTTCTATTCAAGCAATTTGTGTGGGCACTTACAAAAATTAACAACTTTACGTAAGGAGGTGATCCAGCCCCAGGTTCCCCTAGGGCTACCTTGTTACGACTTCACCCCAGTCATGAACCACACCGTGGTCATCGCCCTCCCGAAGGTTAAGCTAATGACTTCTGGTGCAGCCCACTCCCATGGTGTGACGGGCGGTGTGTACAAGGCCCGGGAACGTATTCACCGTGACATTCTGATTCACGATTACTAGCGATTCCGACTTCATGGGGTCGAGTTGCAGACCCCAATCCGGACTACGACGCACTTTATGGGATTCGCTTACCATCGCTGGTTTGCAGCCCTTTGTATGCGCCATTGTAGCACGTGTGTAGCCCTACTCGTAAGGGCCATGATGACTTGACGTCGTCCCCACCTTCCTCCGGTTTATCACCGGCAGTCTCCTTAGAGTTCCCACCATTACGTGCTGGCAAATAAGGATAAGGGTTGCGCTCGTTGCGGGACTTAACCCAACATTTCACAACACGAGCTGACGACAGCCATGCAGCACCTGTCTCATAGTTCCCGAAGGCACCAATTCATCTCTGAAAAGTTCTATGGATGTCAAGAGTAGGTAAGGTTCTTCGCGTTGCATCGAATTAAACCACATGCTCCACCGCTTGTGCGGGCCCCCGTCAATTCATTTGAGTTTTAACCTTGCGGCCGTACTCCCCAGGCGGTCTACTTAATGCGTTAGCTTAAGAGCCCAGTTCTCAAGGAACCAAACTCCGAGTAGACATCGTTTACGGCGTGGACTACCGGGGTATCTAATCCCGTTTGCTACCCACGCTTTCGCATCTGAGCGTCAGTTACTTGCCAGGTGGCCGCCTTCGCCACTGGTATTCCTTCAGATCTCTACGCATTTCACCGCTACACCTGAAATTCTACCACCCTCTCAAGAACTCTAGTTTGCCAGTTCGAAATGCAGTTCCCAGGTTGAGCCCGGGGCTTTCACATCTCGCTTAACAAACCGCCTGCATGCGCTTTACGCCCAGTAATTCCGATTAACGCTTGCACCCTCCGTATTACCGCGGCTGCTGGCACGGAGTTAGCCGGTGCTTCTTCTGCGAGTAACGTCACAGTAAGCAGTTATTAACTACTTACCTTTCCTCCTCGCTGAAAGTACTTTACAACCCGAAGGCCTTCTTCATACACGCGGTATGGCTGCATCAGAGTTTCCTCCATTGTGCAATATTCCCCACTGCTGCCTCCCGTAGGAGTCTGGACCGTGTCTCAGTTCCAGTGTGGCTGATCATCCTCTCAGACCAGCTAGGGATCGTCGCCTTGGTGAGCTCTTACCTCACCAACAAGCTAATCCCACTTGGGCTCATCTAGTCGCGAGAGCTTTCAAGAAGAGGCCCCCTTTCACCCGTAGGTCGTATGCGGTATTAGCAGTCGTTTCCAACTGTTGTCCCCCTCGACTAGGCAGATTCCCAAGCATTACTCACCCGTCCGCCGCTCGACGCCAGAATAGCAAGCTATTCTTCGTTTCCGCTCGACTTGCATGTGTTAAGCCTACCGCCAGCGTTCAATCTGAGCCATGATCAAACTCTTCAATTAAAGTTTTTTTGACTGATGCCTAAAATCATTACTGATAATATGTATCAAGTCGGCTCAATGAATTCTGTACTTCAACAACAAACCGAGGTTTGTTGTTTATAAAACCAAATCTTTCGATTTAATTTAATGTTCATAATTACATTGATATAATTTTTGGTCATTATATCTCTGTAAGTACTCACACAGATTGCTTGAATAAATTGTTAAAGAACATACTGAACGACGCTTGCCGTGTCAGTGGGGTCGAATTATAGATATATCAGTTAAATCCGCAAGTGATTTTGTAAATTTCATCATTTTTAAAAGATAAAGCCCAAAACCAGTACACATTTCAAACAAAACAGAACAAATATAAACGATAGACAATTCAACCGATGCTTATTCTCATCATTTATACATCGAATTACAGAATTACTACCTCCGTTACTTAAAATATATATTTCACATTACTTATGCCGCAAGACATTTACTTACTAAGTCATTTTAAACTATTATTTAATTTGTCTTTATACGTGACCTAACACTCTGGTTTAGGTAACATGCGCCCTTTTTACGGTTTTGGAGTTTGAATATACAATGCCCTTCCAACTTGGTCAGCGCTGGATCAGCGATACGGAATCAGAATTAGGATTAGGAACAATAGTTGCCATCGAAGGCAGAATGTTAACGCTATTATTTCCTGCAAGTGGTGAAAACCGTTTATATGCTCGTAACGAAGCGCCAATCACGCGTGTAATGTTTAATATAGGTGATCAAGTTCTCTCTCATGAGGACTGGAGTTTAACCGTTACAGAAGTGACAGAAAATTCAGGCATCATTACTTATACAGGTATTCATCAAGATACAGGTGAAGAAGTTTCATTACGTGAAACATTCCTGAATAACTTTATCAAATTTAATAAACCACAAGATCGTTTATTTGCTGGTCAAATTGATCGTATGGATCGCTTTGTTTTACGCCACCAAACATTACAACATCAATTTTCTCAGCAACAATCTGCATTGAATGGTATTCAAGGTCCACGTGTAAGCTTGATCCCACATCAGTTACATATCGCGACTGAAGTTGGTCAGCGCCATGCTCCTCGCGTTTTACTTGCCGATGAAGTAGGTTTAGGTAAAACCATTGAAGCAGGTTTAATTATCCATCAGCAATTAACAGCTGGTCTCGCTAAACGCGTGTTGATTCTTGTACCTGAAACATTACAACACCAATGGTTAGTCGAAATGATGCGTCGTTTCAACCTACACTTTAGTATCTTTGACGAAGAACGCTGCATCGAATCACTTGCTGAAGCGGATAACCCATTTGAAACTGAACAACTCATCTTATGTAGCCTCGATTTCTTACGTAAGAAACGTCGTCGTTTTGAACAAGCTGTCGGTGCCGATTGGGATTTATTAGTTGTTGATGAAGCACACCATCTAATATGGAGTGAAACAGAACCAAGCCGTGAATATCAGGTTGTAGAATCATTAGCGCAAAAATCGCCAGGTGTACTACTACTAACAGCAACACCTGATCAACTTGGTCATGAAAGTCATTTTGCACGTTTACGTTTATTAGATCCTAACCGCTTTTATGATTATGCAGCATTCGTGGCTGAAGAAAATAGTTATTCTGTCATCGCAGAAGCAGCTCAAGAGCTATTAGATTCACCAATCGTGTCAGCAGAAACTGCAACATCATTAACGACCCTATTAAGTGAAGCTGATATATCTGACAAGCTGGCTTTAATTCAAACTTCGCCAGATTCAGAAGAAGCGCAACAAGCAAAAGAATCAATCATTAGCCAATTACTTGACCGCCATGGTACAGGTCGCTTGCTATTCCGTAATACGCGTTCTGCAATTAAAGGGTTTCCAACTCGTTGCTACAACCCGGTTTCATTAGCACTACCAGACCAATATAAGACGTCATTAAAAGTAGCACAGATGATGAATGGCACTGCAAGTTTTGCTGAAGCTGCTCGCCGTGGTTTATATCCAGAAGAAATCTTCCTTGAATTCGAAGGTAAAGATGCATCTTGGTGTAGTTTCGATCCTCGTGTTGAATGGTTACAAGACTTCTTATTAGCAAATAAAAACGAAAAAGTATTAGTGATTGCAGCCAATGCTGAAACAGCTATGTCTATTGAAGAGTCACTGCGTGTTAATGAAGGTATACGTGGTACCGTATTTCATGAAGGCATGTCAATTATCGAGCGTGATAAAGCAGGTGCTTACTTCGCTCAAGAAGATGCTGGTGCGCAAGTGTTACTTTGCTCTGAAATTGGTTCTGAAGGTCGTAACTTCCAATTTGCACAACACCTCGTATTATTCGATTTACCACTAAACCCTGATTTATTAGAGCAACGTATTGGTCGTCTTGATCGTATCGGCCAAAAGAATGATATCAGTATTCACGTACCTTTCTTCGCAAATACAGCGCAAGATGTTTTACAAAACTGGTATCACAATGGTCTAAATGCGTTTGAATATACCTGCCCTATCGGTGGTGATATTTTCGCTGAAGTAAAAGATGAGTTACTTACTCAACTAGCAGCAAAAGAAATTGATCTAACTGCGACAGAAACCTTAATCACTGATACACGTAGTCAATACGATGCATTAAAAGCAAAAATGGAAAGTGGCCGAGACCGTTTACTCGAATTAAATTCTAATGGTTTAGGTAAGTCAGACGATATTATCGCTCAGCTAAAAACAAATGATGATAGCCCTGTATTGCCAATTTTTGCGATCCGTTTATTTGATGTTATTGGTATTAATCAAGAAGATCGCGGTGAAAACATGTTGGTATTAAAACCAACAGATCAAATGTTAGTACCAAGTCTACCGCATCTTAGTGAAGATGGTATTACAGTAACATTTGATCGTGAAACTGCATTATCTCGTGACGATGTGCACTTCCTTACATGGGAGCACCCTTTAATTAGTGCATGTATCGAATTAATCATGACTTCAGATACAGGCTCCACTGCTGTTTCACTATTAAAAAATCCAGCGCTACCAGCAGGCACTATTTTATTAGAACTACTTTATGTCGTAGAAACATCAGCACCGTCTTATTGCCAGATTAATCGTTTCTTACCTGCAACACCGATTCGTTTATTACTGGATAAAAACGCGAATAACTTAGCGGTAAAAGTAGATTTTGATAGTTTCAATCGTCAACTTAATGCGATTAATCGTCATGTTGCGACCAAATTAGTATCAGCATCTCAAACCGTTATTCACGACCTTATTGGTAAATCAACAGCTGTAGCTGAAGACCAAAAGCAAGCAATCACTAACGCTGCACTTGCAAGTATGCAACAACGCATGAGTGTCGAACTTGAACGTCTACAAGCATTGCAAAAGATTAACCCTAACGTACGTGATGAAGAGCTAGCATTTATTGAAAAGCAAACGAGTGAACTCACAACGCATATTAATAATGCACAGCTAAAACTAGATGCTGTACGCTTTATCGTTGTAACACCAAGCTAATAAAAACACATTATAATTAAAATCAATAAAGGGGTTAATTTCGGTTAACCCCTTTATTATTAATAAATGATATTTAAAGCTTCAACCCACATTTCTTCATCATATTGTATTCATTCTATGTCAAATTTTATTTATGCTCCGCCACAACAACCTTGGTTAGACATTATTTATCAAGACGATGCCATTATTGTTTTAAATAAACCAAGTGGGCTATTGAGTGTACCAGGGCGATTACCTGAACATAACGACAGTATTGCCAGCCGTGTGCAAGAGCAATTCCCCACCGCAACGATTGTACACCGCTTAGATATGTGTACGTCTGGCGTTATATTAATGGCATTAACGAAAGCGGCACAAAGTCATATTAGTCGCCAATTTCAGCAGCGTTCAACATCAAAATATTATTACGCGCGTTTAGAAGGCGTTCCAACGGCAAATAATGGCAGTATTGATTTACCACTACGTTGCGACTGGCCAAATAGACCAAGGCAAATGGTTGACTTTATTGACGGAAAGTCCGCTTTAACACATTGGAACATCATTTCAAAACAGCAAATCACGGATGAGAATAACGACACATATCTTGAAAGTGCGACCGTACTATTAAAACCAGTGACAGGCCGTTCACATCAACTGCGAGTGCATATGCTTGCCTTAGGCACTCCTATTTTAGGTGATGAACTGTATGCATCGGCACAAGGTGTCGCGGCCGCAGAACATTTACAATTACATGCTGCCATGTTAGAAATTGACCACCCTTTGACCGAAGAAAAAATACAATTTAAAGTCAAACCGCCCTTTTCAATCGATTAACACTGATTATTTTTAGGAATTATAAATGTTTAAGTCTATCGTATTATTACTTTTATTAGCCTTGCCATTACATGCAAAAGACGCAGTAAAAGAGGACGAGCAGACTAATAATACGGATAAGCCAACACTTACATTCCCAGTTTCACAGCAACGCGTATTTGATCAAGATTTAACAAAATACTACGATGCAGATGAGGTAGCGTGGCTAGGTGATAAAGATACGCGATTTTTAACATTATGGCGTGAACAAACTACCGCAAAAGTAACAGGAACAACCTGGATTTTCCCCGATACTTACACCTCTGCAAATAATCCGAATATTATCCAAACACTGCGCTATAAACTGACTGATAAAGGTTTACATACTTACTCGATATCCCCACTAAGCCAACGATTAAATTCCGAACAAGCAGAACAACGTTTACAAGCCCAATTACGGATCCTACAAGAAAAAATAGTCAGTCAAGATGGTAAGCGCTTACTTATCTTGCAGGGTGCTAATTCTCAGGCGATGATAAATATATTAATCAATAACCCTGACGTGTTTGTTGACGCGATTGTATTACTCAGTGCACACAGTCCAACAACGGAGTTAGCATCTCAATTAAACGAGCAAATAAATCAATTGAAAACACCAATCCTGGATCTATTTTCACAGACGGACAGTTTAGCCATTATTGATGAGGCAAGATTAAGAAAAACGAGTGCACGGCGTGTCAACAATATCAATTATCGACAAACTGTAGTAATCGGATTACAAGGACAAGTTGAAACACAAATCGCAACCAGCCAAATAATTTATGGCTGGCTGGTTAAGCTGGGCTGGTATTAACGCATTTTTCTTGATTCTTTAACTAAATCGTAAGCACCTTGAATATCTTGGGCTTTTTCCTTAGCAATTATCATCATCTCTTCAGGTAAACCTTTAGATACTAACTTATCTGGATGATGCTCATTCATCAGCTTACGATAAGCACGTTTAATGGTTTTATCATCATCTTCAGCTGTTACACCTAATTGTTGATACGCATTCGTTAATGCTTCTTCACGACTGACTTTACTACCATGACGATGAGAACGTATTTCAGCTTCCATCATACGTAGTAAATTATCCATATCTTGGGTCGTGACACCTAAGATTGAACCAATGCGATGAAGGATAGTGCGTTCAGCATCTGATAACTCATGATCAGCAAAAGCCGCTTGAATTTGAATTTCAAGGAACATTTTAATCAGATCACGACGTAGCACACTCACACGACGAAAGTCTCTAACCGTTTGCTCTAAGGGAAAATCAGCCGACTTACCTTGATTAAATGACGCTTGAGCAGCGCGACGCGTTTCACCGGTCAACTGCATACGGTCCATAAGCTGTGTTGCAACATGAATTTCAGCTTCGGTAACATGACCATCCGCTTTTGCCATGTGTCCCATCACTGAAAATGACGTATGTAAAAATATATCCTGACGCTTATGCGCAGCAGGTCGTGTATCAATACCAAGTCGAGGACCAAATTGACGTTTTAATATCGAGCCAACCCAGACCATAAAGATCGCACCAAAAAATCCACCAAACTTCATACCAATGGCGAATAATAAAATGTAAAACAACATATTCATAAAAGTAGCTACCAAGCAAAAATGACATATATTTATATAAGATTTGTATTATGGCTGTTTAAAATGTAACAAATCAATCAATCTCATCATCTTTTTACAGGTTTAAGGGATAAAACCAGCCATTAAATGGTCTATCGCTGTAATATGCATTATTATATTCAGCTATTTTTAAATTTGAATGAAATTATCGATGACAAAATGGATTGTTAACATGCGCCTTTTTACCTTATTTTCAACACTCAGCAGTGTCATATTCTCAGCGAGCGCAACAACACTTATTACAAATGACGATGGTTCTTCAACGGTTATCACTAAATCTGCAATGGAACTAGCCTCAGCAGATCTATTTAATCAATGCTATTCGCATGTACCACCAGTAAAACCACCCGTTGCAAATACCACCGATTCTCAACGGATCCAGTTGCTTTCAAATAATGCATCGGTAATTCAAGGCAACAAGGCTGTCTTTAGCGGCAAAGTTAATTTCACTCAAGGAAATCGAGAGCTATCTGCAGATGAAGTCATCCTTTATCAACTCACGAACATCCTTACAGCTGAAGGTAATGTCGTCTTAGCTGATACGACATCCACAATTAAAGGCCAAAGTTTAAAGGCGAACTTAGATACTAAAGACGCAGAGCTATCGCAAGTTGAATATTTATTGAATGGCGAAGCTGGTAACGGCCAAGCTAAAAAAATATATATCACAGATAGCGGTGACAGTATTTTAATGCAGCGTTCGACTTATACTGAGTGTCCGACAGGCGATAATAGCTGGGTATTACGTGCATCAGCTATCGACATTGATAACGTAGATGAATCAGCTGAAGCGTATAATGCAACCCTGTATTTTAAAGACGTGCCTATTTTCTATATGCCGTATTTTACCTATCCTATCTCAAATAAACGCCGTAGTGGTTTACTCTTCCCGTCATTTGAAAGCTCTCTAGAGAACGGGATCACTTATTCTCAGCCAATATACTGGAATATAGCCCCTAACTATGACATGGAAATTATTCCGACCTATATGTCAGAGCGCGGGCTAGAATTAACGACTAAGTTCAGATATTTAATCGATGGACAACAAGGTAATATCAATGTTGAATACCTTGCTAATGACAAAAAAACCAATACAGATCGTAGCTTGTACCACTGGAGCCATAACGGTAATTTTAACGATAACTTAAGTGTGTCAGCGAACTACACAAAAGTAAGTGATGATAATTATTTTGAAGATCTAAATGCTTCTGCAGGTTCTCGAGATAGTAATACGTTACTTCAAACAGCCGCTATTAATTACAATACAGATAATACAGCATCAGAAATTGAAGTCCGAGGTTTTCAAATTTTAAACGACTATTCTGATGTCGCACCGCATAAAGTATTACCTAAGATTTCTTTTAATGGCTACAAAGATTTCGGCCAAACTCCTATAGAATTATCTGTCTATAGTGAAATAACCAACTTTACGCATGACAATAGCAAAATGTACAGCGCCATACGTAGCCATATTGAACCTGCAATTAGTTTCCCTTATCAACGTCCTGAAGGATTTGCGGTTGCCGAGTTTAAATTACCAATGACTTATTACAGCCAATCATTTGATAGTAATGGTGACTTTGCAAATGGCTACAAAGGTGAGTTAGAAGAGCAAGTGGTTCGTGTTATCCCCACTGCAAGGCTACATGCTGGTTTAAACTTTGAACGTGAGGCAACTTGGTTTAGTAACTCGTTAACACAGACCCTAGAACCGCAAATACAGTATTTATACATCCCGCATGAAAACCAAGATAATATTGGTATTTATGATTCAGCGATTATGCAGCAAGATTTCTTAGGCCTGTTTCGAGACCGAGAATACAGTGGCCTAGATCGTATTGCCGAAACCAACCAAATCACCTTCGGTCTTACAAGTCGAGTCTATGATGCAATAGGAAGTGAAAGATTCAGATTAGCGCTAGGGCAAATTATTTATTTTGACGACACAACAGTCGGTGCAGAAGTGAATGACCCATCGACAGTCACCTCATCAAGTTTTGTGCTAGAAACCGACGTTAAGATCAGTGACAACCTATTATTTAACAATAGCGTAGAGTATGCCGTTGATGATAATAAGATAAGTCGTTCTGATGCCGCAATTGAATACCGTTTCGATCAAGGTCAGCGTATACAATTTAACTATCGCTATATTGAAGATACAGCTTCTATATTAGAAGACGAAAATAAAGAAATTAATTCAAGAATAAACCAAATTGGTTCTAAGTTTATATTACCGATTAATCATCAATGGGATATGGGCGCGAGCTATTACTACGATGTTGAAAATGAAATAACACAAGATGCCTTTGTTGGTATTAAGTATGAGTCATGCTGCTGGGCGATTCGCCTCGATTATGGCTATCGTTTGAAAAATCATAATACGAATACCAATGAAACAACCTTTGATCGTGGTCCAACATTGATGTTTGAACTGAAAGGTCTTGGCGGTATTGGTAATGATATGAACAACATCGGTACATCAAGTTTATTTGAATACGGTGAACCATTCCAATTACGTAAATAGGCTTGGTTTATAAATAGATACATGTCGAACATGATAACCGCTATAAATAGTTTAACTAAATACAGCGGTTATCAGTTGAATGATGATTTACACCCCATGAAGATTGCATTGAAACCCTGACAAGGTATACTTCCGCTTACTTTTTAGCCTCGGTTTTCATAAAACGACACAATCCTCACATTTCCCGTGGTAAAAATTGATAATTTTCAGCCTACTGCTGTCTCAGTTATAGTCGATATTGAATAGGAATTCATAAAGTGATTAAAAAAGTGCTTAAGACTCTATTATCTGGAGTCATAGTTGTAACGAGTTGGCAAGCTCAGGCAGAGCTAACGAAGCTTGATGAAGTCATTGCGATTGTTAATGAAGAAGTCATTTTAGCAAGTGATGTCAACGCATTAACTAGCTCGGTAAAAAAACGAGCGACGCAAGCAGGGCAAACCTTACCAGCGCAAGATGTACTGACACAGCAAGCGTTAGATAAGCTCATCATTGACAGTTTACAGCTGCAAATGGCAAAAAAGATGGGTATGCGTATTAGCAATGCTCAACTTGAAGATACATTAAATAACGTTGCAAAAGGTAATAATCAAACTGTTGAACAGCTACGTCAAAGTGTTGTCGCAGATGGTGGTAACTTTAACAATTATAAAGAAGATCTTCGAATCCAAATATTAACCAACGAAGTACAACGCATGCAAATGCGTCGTCGTATTACTATTTCAGATCAAGACGTTGATAATTTATTAGCCATTATTAACGAACAAGGTCAAAAAAATCTACAATACCGTGTTAATCATATCATGCTGCGTGTTCCTAACGAGGCTGATAATGCCACGATGGAAAAGCTACAGGCTAAAATTGCAGATATACAAACACAGGTCGACGCAGGTAAACCATTCTCCGATCTTGCATTAGCACTTTCTGCTGGTCCAAAGGCGCTTGATGGCGGTGATTGGGGGTGGATGAATATTAATGAAATGCCAACGCTATTTGCCGAAGCTGTCACGAATGCGAAAAAAGGCGATATTATCGGTCCTATCCGCAGCAGCGCTGGTTTACATATTATTAAAGTTGCCGATATGCGCGGTGTTGAAACCGTATTAACAAAAGAAGTTAATGCACGTCATATTCTGATTAAACCATCTGTTATTTTAAGTGATGACAAAGCGAAATCATTATTAAACGAATACTTAACTCGCATTAAATCAGGTGACGCAGAGTTTTCAGATCTTGCTAAAGCTTATTCAGATGATACAGGCTCTGCAGTAAAAGGCGGTGAGCTTGGTTGGGCAGATCCAAATATCTATGTGCCAGCATTTAAATTAGCACTGAAAGATTTGAAAAAAGGTGAAATTAGTTCTGCATTCCGCTCTAGCCATGGTTGGCATATAGTGCAACTCATTGATAGACGTACACAAGACACAACAGATAAAGCAAATCGCCAAAAAGCATGGCAATTGTTGTATAATCGTCGTGCCGCAGAAGAAAGCCAAGCTTGGTTGAATGAATTAAAACAAGAAGCTTATATTCGTATTTTAGATAATGAATCGTAACAGGTGGAAATGTGACTCATCGAATAGCAATAACACCAGGTGAGCCAGCTGGCATCGGCCCAGACCTCGTACTAGAACTGACTAAACAAGACTGGCCGGTAGAGCTAGTGCTTTGTGCAGACCCAGTACTCATTTTAGACCGTGCAAAAGCGCTTGGAAAATCGATTGAATTAATCGATTATGATCCAAATACGCCAGCACAGCCACAACGCGCTGGCACGCTAACTATCGCGCCAATGAAAATGGCTGCTCCGGCTATTCCGGGTAAACTTGATGAAATGAATGGCCGCTATGTATTAGATACTCTGCAATTTGCATGTGAAAAAAACATGTCAGCAGAGTTTAGCGCCGTTGTAACAGGCCCTGTTAATAAAGGCATCATTAATAAAGCCGGTGTCTCTTTCAGTGGCCATACCGAGTTTTTTGCTCAACAATCAGAAACAGCTGATGTCGTGATGCTACTGGCAACGACAGGTTTACGTGTTGCACTAGTCACAACGCATATTCCATTAGCATACGTGGCAAAAGCTATCACCGAAGAACGATTAAGTAATATTATTCGTATTCTTCATTCTGAGATGAAAAAGAAATTTGGTATTGAACGACCAAAAATTTATGTGTGTGGATTAAACCCACACGCAGGCGAAGATGGACATCTAGGTCGTGAAGAGATTGAAATTATCTCTCCGACGTTAATGAAACTTCGTGATGAGGGAATGGATTTAACAGGCCCCCTCCCTGCTGATACCTTGTTCCAACCTAAGTATCTTGACGATGCTGACGTTGTACTCGCAATGTATCACGACCAAGGATTACCGGTATTGAAATCGGTTGGTTTTGGCAGCTCGGTAAATATTACCTTAGGCTTACCTTTTATCCGTACATCAGTTGATCACGGTACTGCAATTGAACTTGCAGGAACTGGAACAGCCGATGCCGGCAGTATGTTTACAGCAGTAAACCAAGCAATAGAAATGGTAGAGAAAAACGCATGAACGACAAGGTCCATTTAGGTCACACCGCGAAAAAACGTTTTGGTCAAAACTTCTTACATGATGCATATGTAATTGGTCAAATCGTTGCATCGATTAATCCGCAAAAAGGTCAAAACCTAATTGAGATTGGTCCAGGTTTAGCAGCATTAACCGAGCCAGTAGCTGATTGTGTAGATAGAATGACAGTTGTTGAGCTTGATAGAGATCTTGCTGAACGTCTAGCGGAACACCCAGTATTATCTAAGAAATTAGATATTAACCAAGCAGACGCAATGCGTTTTGATTTCCGTCAGTTAATCAAACCAGACATGAAAATGCGTATATTTGGTAATTTACCATACAACATTTCAACGCCATTAATGTTCCACTTATTTGAGTTTCATGAAGATATCCAAGATATGCACTTCATGTTACAAAAAGAAGTAGTACAACGTTTAGCAGCAAGCCACAACACTAAAAGTTATGGCCGCTTAACAGTGATGACACAGTACTACTGTAATGTAACTCCAGTACTTGAAGTTGGCCCTGGTGCATTCAAACCTGCACCAAAAGTTGACTCAGCCGTTGTTCGTTTAGAACCACATGCTGTTTTACCATACCCAGCAAAAAGCTTAAAAGTACTTAATCACGTAGTAACAAGTGCATTTAACCAACGCCGTAAAACAATCCGTAATAGCTTGAAAAAAGTAATTTCGGTTGAAGATATTGAAGCTTTAGGTATTAATGTTTCTCTACGTCCAGAGAACTTAACGCTAGAAAATTATGTTACGATAGCTAACTTCGTAGCAGATAATCCAATGCAAGCAGCGGATTAATAGGCGCTCGTATCAATGATAAGTTTAGCTGATTCATTCACTCTTATCATTGATACCGAATATATCGAAGAAGTATCTGTACCTACTCAGCTCAGGTACTTCTTTACTTATACGATCACCATAACCAATCCATTAGACCAAGCAGTTAATGTATCTGCCATCCAATTATTACTCACTGATGGTGACGGTACGGTTAGCGAATTAAATAATCCCTTTCAAAATAATGACTATCTTATCTCTTCACAGCAAGATTTTTGCTATAGCAATGATATAATTACCCATTCTCCATTGAGTATTGTTCAAGGAAAGATTGAATTAAGACTCAACGCAAGTGAATTAGTCGTGATTACTATCGAACCATTTCGCCTTGTCACACCTAATCTTTTGCACTAATAGATTAAACGCATTATAGATTAAACGCATTAACTCACATATTTCATTATGCTAGTTCAGTAAGAAAGGTAATTAATACATGGCAACTTATTTTGTTGGTGATATTCAAGGCTGTTTCGATGATCTACAACACCTATTACAACAAGCTGATTTTGATCCTCAGCAAGATCAACTTTGGTTGACTGGCGATCTCGTCGCGAGAGGGCCGAAATCATTAGAAACGCTACGCTTTGTAAAAGGACTTGGGACTTCAGCTATAACGATACTCGGTAATCATGACTTACATTTACTCGCAATTGACGCAGGATTAGCTAAGCTAAATCCCAAGGATAAAACGCAACCTATCTTTGATGCCGACGATAAAGATGAATTGTTACAGTGGCTACGACAACAGCCGCTTTTGGCTCACCATGAAGCATATAACATTATTATGGTGCATGCTGGTATCAGCCCTCAGTGGACTCAACAGCAAGCCAAACAATATGCTCAAGAGGTCAATGCACAATTGCGCGGTGATGATTATCTCGCATTATTAACAAATATGTACGGCGCACAACCTGATTATTGGTCTGAAGGATTACAAGGCTTCGATCGTTTGCGTTTTATTATCAATGCATTTACCCGTATGCGCTTCTGCGCTTCTGACGGACAGTTAGAATTCCATAACAAACATTCGCCAGCAACAAATAGCAATACACAGCATATCCCTTGGTATGAAGTTGCAGGCCCACACCTTGATGATGCTCATGTGATCTTTGGTCACTGGGCTGCGTTAGAAGGCGAATGTAGCCATGAAAATGCCACAACACTTGATACTGGCTGTGTATGGGGAAATAGCCTGACTATGTTACGATGGGAAGATAAGGCAGTTTTTTCAGTCCCCTGCCCCATATATGCGACATAATTAACTAAAATAAGATTAAATAATAAGCGGGTTATCACAGTGTTACTCCAATGTTAAGTAATAACATTGCTGTTCGTATATACTGCCCCCTAAATTTTAGCCAACCCACATCAATATTACCGCAGACAAGTATATTGACGTGGCTTGGTTGAGTTTAATAATAAAAAACAATAAAAATAAATAACAACTTCACAACTAAGGCTTATATACATGATTGAAAATAATTTCATGATTTCAGCTACATTCATTGCTTACCTTGCTGTTATGCTCGGTATCGGTGTGTATGCTTATCGACAAACGAGTAATGCAACAGACTACTTTTTGGGCGGCCGTAACTTAGGTCCTTGGCCTGCAGCGTTATCTGCTGGTGCTTCTGACATGAGTGGTTGGTTACTACTTGGCTTACCTGGTTATGCATATGCAGCTGGTATGGAAGCGATCTGGTTAGCAGGTGGTTTATTAATTGGTACTTGGCTTAACTGGCTAATCTGTGCAAAACGTTTACGTACGTACAGTATTGTAACCAAATCAATCACGTTACCAGAATTCCTATCACGTCGTTTTAAAGACGATTCAAAAGCAATTCAAATTTGTTCAGCATTCTTTATCCTGATGTTCTTCTTGTTCTATACAAGTTCAGGCTTAGTTGCTGGCGGTAAATTATTTGAAACAGTATTCGGCCTTGATTATCAACTTGCTGTTGTAATCGGCACTGTTTGTGTTGTTTCTTACACGTTATTTGGCGGTTTCTTAGCAGTATCTTGGACTGATTTAGTACAAGGACTATTAATGTCAGCAGCACTATTAATCGTGCCGCTAAGCGCAATGGACGGTAGTTTTAGCGATCTAGGTGCTGCAATGGCAGACATTAACCCAGAACTACTGACTATGTGGCAGAATAGCAAAGGTGAAGACCTGAGTATGATTGCTATTATCTCATTAGCAGCTTGGGGTCTAGGTTACTTCGGTCAGCCACATATTCTGGCTCGCTTTAAAGCAACACGTAGCAATAAAGATCTTGTTAAAGCACGTCGTATTGCCGTTGTTTGGACTTCATTGTCTATGTTTGGTGCGATGTTAGTTGGTTTAGTGGGTCTTGTTTACACGAATACGAATAACATCACTATCGCTGACGCTGAAACTATCTTCATGTTATTAGTGAACAGCCTATTTCACCCTGTTATTGCTGGTATTCTACTTGCAGCTATCTTAGCCGCAATCATGAGTACTGCGGATTCACAACTACTTGTATCATCATCAGCACTTGCTGAAGATTTCTACAAACAACTTGTTCGCCCACAAGCAAGCAGTGAAGAACTTGTAAAAGTAGGTCGTTACGGTGTTGTTGGTCTTTCTATCATTGCATTGCTACTTGCACTGAATCCTGACAGCTCAGTACTTGGTTTAGTGTCTTATGCTTGGGCTGGTTTTGGTGCTGCATTTGGTCCTGCACTAATCATCTCATTATACTGGCGTGGAATGACGCGTAACGGTGCCCTTGCAGGTATTATTATTGGTGCGGTTACAGTTGTGGTATGGAAACAACTAAGTGGCGGTATCTTTGACCTGTATGAAATCGTACCGGGTATCATTTTTGCTTCTATTGCAATTGTTGTTATCTCACTCGTTGGTAAAAAAGACGACTACAGTATTCAAGAGCAATATGACGAATTCGAGTCTAGCTTAGATACAATGGCGTAATAACCACCAGCAATAAATGTTAACAATAAAAATGCCGCGCTATCCCTATAAATAAAGGGTTAGCGCGGCATTTTATTTTCTACATCGTCGTTCAGCTTACGAACAACTAACTACTTCACTCGTTCAAGTAAACTAAAGCGGTAATCGTGCGGATTTTTATCATCAGCCGCATAATACTCATTTTCGATTTCTTGCCAATTGTATTGTTCATAATCAGGGAACCAAGTATCCCCTTCCGTCGTTAATTCAATATGAGTCAAATACAAACGGTCTGTCGCAGCTAAGCATTGGTTATAAATGGTTGCACCACCAATAATCATTAACTCCTCAACCTCACCCGCAGCTGTAACAGCGTCTTCTAATGTTGCAACAACAGTAACACCTTCAGGCTTATAATCTGCTTGTCTACTTAACACAATATTTAAACGCCCAGGTAATGGACGCCCAATTGATTCAAAGGTATTACGCCCCATCACGATAGGTTTTCCTAACGTCGCACGTTTAAACAGTTGTAATTCAGCAGGTAAATGCCACGGCATTTTATTATCTAAACCAATCACTCGGTTATTTGCCAGCGCGGCAATCATGGAAATAATCACAACAACTCCTTAATCAAACAATAGGCTTATTACGGTACACCAGCACAGGGGCGATCGCCAGACCAAAGCTCAAGCCAGTTAAAATAAAAAGTGTCAGTAAGCCGTTTTCAACCACTTGTTGTTGTAATTCCACGCTGTAACCTTGATGATGTAGAGTCATCAACCCAGTCATTGTCTTATAAGCATACACACCTGGTATCATCGGAATTATCGCAGCAACCGTGACAACAGGCCGTGGGATAACCACCCTTCTAGACCAAGGTACTGTTGCCAGCCCCAGTAATGTCGCAGCAATAAACGATGCCCACTCTATCGGAACATTAAAATGTAACAACAACGAACGTATCGCATGCGCACTGGCGGCAAATAACACACAGGCTAATAAAGCTTGTCGAGGGACATTAAATAACAACGCAAAACCAAATGCAGCGATACCAGCAAACACGGCATCATCAACCAACATCATTAATAGTGTATTCATAACCAACCTCCCAGTAATGCTAGTTGTACAGCCAAGACAATACCGAGAGCTGAAGACAGTGTTAATAATGTAGCGGTCATCCACCTTGCCATGCCGATGGTGACATGACCTTTCACCATGTCCGATACAGCATTAATTAACGGAAAGCCCGGTACGAGCTGTAATACACTGGTTATCATAATTAATTCTGGGTTATTTCCCCACCCAAAACCTGTCGCAAAACTACCAATAAAAGTAGCGAAAAATGCAGTAATGAAAAACACGGTAAGTAAATTATGATGCAATTGAGTTAACCACTGACGAATACGCATCGCAATGAAACTCGTCAACCAAGTACAAATAAATATAATATTATCGCCACCAAATAGATGACTAAAGCAGGCGCAAGACAATGCGACAAAACAGGCAACCAATACAGCGTTATATCTGGGCACATCCAAATTATCTAATCGTGTTTTTATTTGGTCTAGATCGTAGATTTTTCTTTCCGCAAGGATGCAAATTCGCTGCACTTCGCAAACGATCCCCATATCAATGCCATGCGCTTTCATCGTTCGTGTTGTTGTCACACAGTGATCGTTAAATCGGGTGGTAAGTATGATGGCTTTGGAGGTCAGTGCAATTTCAACACTTTCTAAACCAAACGCGATGCCAAGGCGCTCTGTTGTCTGTTCTATCAATCTGCTTTCAGCGTTATACGCCTGTAATAACTGCCCTACACGCGCGATAACACGCGTAATGGCAGCTTGTTCTTCATAACTAATAACAGCGTTGTTATTAGTTATGTATCCACTAACGTCATCATCCATGGTTACATTTAGCCACCTATCACTTATTGGTTAGGTGATTATAACGGCAAACTGTATAAAGAAATAGCACTACATGATGATAGGGTGCGAAAACGCATTATTGTTAATCACCGTACTTTCATAACCATAAACGTCTCTAATATTATCGGTTGTTACTACTTGTTTCGCGCTACCATTGGCACAGATATTACCTTCCTTTAATAAGATAATTCTGTCTGCATACTTTGCCGCAAGGTTAAGATCATGCAGCACAGCAACAACCGCGACACCCGTTTTCGTTAAATGCTTCGCACTCTTCAATAATTGATGCTGATAATTAATATCAAGGGCTGCCGTTGGCTCATCAAGTAATAGTAACTGAGGTTTATCTTTATTACCCACCGCAAGTTGCAATAGTATGCGAGCAAAATGAACGCGCTGCTTTTCACCACCAGATAAAGTAGGGTAAGCGCGAATTCTGAGATGATCTATCTCTTGCTCAACCAAAATAGCATCAGCAAGCGTTTGTACTTTAGCTTTACCGCAGTCTGCTTGTAGCCCACCCATTAACACAACATCAATAACCTGAAATGAAAAACTTAAACTGGCACTTTGTGGTAATACAGCAAGTGTTTTAGCGATCTCACCCATGCTAATCGTACTGCGCAGTTCGCCATTTAAAAATATCGACCCAGAGCTCGGCTTTAACTCACCAGTAATGGCTTTGAACAATGAGCTTTTACCTGCACCATTAGGACCTAGTACAGCCAAGAACTCCCCTTCACCCAATGTTAAATTAAGATCATTAAAAATACATTTTCCTGCAATATTATAATTAAGTTGCTGGCAATGCAGTACTGGTGCAGTCATATTTGACATCAGACTATATCCCTAATTTAGAGCGTTGTTGTAAAAGTAAAATAATAAAGAAAGGACTACCAAGTAATGCAGTAATAATACCAACAGGTACTTCACTTGGGGCCATGACAGTACGTGCTAATATATCTGCAAGTAATAGCAATAAAGCCCCTAACATTGCCGACAATGGTAATAAACGTTGATGATCAGGCCCTACTAATAGGCGAACCAAATGCGGAATAATCAAGCCAATAAAACCAATCATACCCGCGATAGATACCGCAACACCTAAACCGACTGCACAACAAAATATTAAACGACGTTTTATACGTACAATGTCGATACCAAGGTGTACCGCTTCTGCATCACCTAACAATAAAATATTCAATGATTTAGCCGATGACATAAAGACCACCAGCAGAAATACAAGCGTCATGCTACTGATACTAATGCTGATCCAATTACTGCCAGCCATTGACCCCATCTGCCATAAGCTTAAATCACGTAAGCTTTGATCATCGGCTATATACGTTAGCATGCCCATGCCCGCACCAGCGATCGCGCTGATAGCCACGCCCGCAAGTAGCATCACTACCACAGAACTACCTTGACTGCTTGTACCAAGCTTATACACCAACAAACAAACAGCTAATGCAAACGTAAATGCAAAAAATGATACTGTACTTAATTGTAACCAATCAGGTAAATCAACCATCACATCAGCAAAAATAACAATACCCAGGCCAGCACCCAGCGCTGCACCACTGCTTACACCAATAATACCGGGATCCGCAAGCGGGTTACGAAAGACCCCTTGCATCACAGCGCCTGTTAATCCCAATATCCCGCCAATAGATAAACAAAGCAATGTACGAGGCAGTCTAATATTACTGACGACAATGGCATTCTGCGCACTGACAGGCGCTTGCCAATTAATCCAATCGGTAAATAACGCTTTGATACTGTCAGCAAACGAGATCGCCATTGGCCCAACAGAAACAGATAACACCACCATCGATGCAAGACAGAGTAAAACAAGACTAGGTAACAATAATGGCCATCGGCTATTCACAAACATATACGCCCTTAATTAATCTAGGTTGGCAGATAAGTAAGGGTATAACTTACCCTGTAGCTGCTTTGCTTGTTCGATACTATTTAGTCCTAAACCACCAATTAATGCACTACCGTCAATCACATAAATTGCTTTATTACGACCTGCTGGTGTCTGCGCTAATAATGGCATGGCTGCAATTAAAGTATCGATATCTTGGTACTTCTTCCAATGGCGACCACTGACTAGAATACTTTCAGGCGCCATCGCTAAAAATGCTTCCGCTGATAACGCTTGATAAGAATTAAGTTCTGCAGCGGGGTTTACGCCACCAGCTAACGTCATAACCGAGTGAGCGGTCGTATTACTACCAGCCGCTGTATAAGTTCCTTTATCATTTAGCAGTAAGAACAGCATTTTTTTCGTGGTTTTAATTGCTCGCTTATTCTCTTCTAGCTGCTTTATGTCACTGTCTAATTTAGTTATTAATTGCTTAGCTTGTGATTTGCGATCTAATTTATCACCAAGCAAGGTGATCGTATCAAGTAAGTTAGCTGTCGTTGTTTCTGTCGGTAGAACCATCACTTCAACACC
The DNA here is from genome assembly GCF_018219155.1 of Moritella sp. 24. Taxonomy (NCBI): domain Bacteria; kingdom Pseudomonadati; phylum Pseudomonadota; class Gammaproteobacteria; order Alteromonadales; family Moritellaceae; genus Moritella; species Moritella sp. 24. Next base: position 4,018,231 of record NZ_CP056123.1, read on the forward strand.
ACTTTGCGATAACAGATCCAGCGTTGATTGTGGTCCCATTTCACTACTACCGATCAACGTATCTGGTGCTAATGACAATAATCCTTCGGCTGATAACTGACGGTGATAACCAATCACAGGTAATTTTGATACGGCTGGATAGCGACTCGTTAAATCGACAGCAACCAAATCGTCTTGCTTATCTAAGGCTATGAGTAACTCAGTGACACCAGCACCCGCGCTAATAATACGTTCTCCGGCCGTACTACCAAATGACAATAATAAACAGCAAACGCTAATCAAAACCTTATTCATCTTAATTCCAACCCGTATTAATTTAATGATATTTATAGTTAAATAAAGATAGATAAAACACTTCTAAATTTAACTCAGACTTGCTCGGTAGTGTAAATAACAAACCCTTACAATGCAAATGAGAATTGGTTGCATTATCATTTCAGTTATATTAATCTGCTCCCCTAACTTCAACGATAAAGTCATTTAAAAGGCTAAACAGTATGCAAGAAAATACGACCCATAATGAGATTCGTCAGTTAATGGTTGAGCAGCCAAGATTAAGAACAATTGAGATTGCGCGAGCACTTAACTGTAGTGAATTACAAGTGATTCAAGCATTACCAGAACAAGTAAATATGCTGCCAGCAGACCAAACACACAGCTTATTAACCGATATAGCTGATTGGGGAAAGGTAACTTGTATTATTGAAGTGTCAGGTTTTATTTTTGAAGTAAAAGCGCCATTTCCAAAAGGAAAAAATGCTTATGGTTATTATAACCTCTCTCATGACAGTGAAGGCTTACAAGGTCACCTTAAGCTTGAAAATGTGGCAGCTATAGGTTTGCTAACGCGTAAAGTTCAAGGCAAATTAAGCTACTACACTCAGTTTTTTGATCATGATGGTAATAGTATATTTAAAATTTACCTTGGCCGTAATCAAGATGGCGAAGTTATACCTGAACAAATAGAACGTTTTAACACGCTATCAGCACAGGGCGTCAGCAACTAAGTCACCGCTTTCGATACTATACTAATTAAACATAAATAACGGACATGAAGGTCATTATGATAAACAAACAAGAACGTTTAGAAAATCGCTTACAACCAAAGATTGCAGAGTTTAGAGAAGAGCGTCAAACGTTACTTTTATCAACGCTAAGTGCAGATGGTTTTCCGCATATCAGCTATGCACCATTTGTTCGCTTAGAAGATGGCTATTATATCTTAATCAGTGAGATTGCTGAACATACGCAAAACTTACTAGTGAATAAGAATTTATCATTCATGCTGTTAGAAGATGAAGAAAACTGTAAACAAATTTTTGCTCGTCACCGTCTAACATACAAAGCAAATGCTGAAGTAATGTCTCGCGATAGCGAATCTTGGGCTATCGCAATTCCAGCGCTAGAAGCACGTTTCGGTGACATAATTACGAACCTAAGTGGATTAAGTGATTTCCGCCTATTCCGTATCGAACCGCAAACAGGTCGCTATGTCAGGGGTTTCGGTAAAGCCTATACAGTTAACGGTAATGACGATATTGACTTCGTACATTTAGAGCAAGGTCACAAGCAAATCAAAGAAGAAGTTAACGCTTAATTAACTGATAGCTATCAGTTATTGGCTAAAAGCTGAACTGTAACGAATAATAAAACAAAAAGCAGATGAATTGATTCATCTGCTTTTTGTATCTAACAACCGCTGTGATCATGAATACAGACTAACAAGTGAGGTGCCAATACAGACCATCTTGCGCTTCATATCCCTTGCATACCCACAGCCCAACCGCACACACCAACTTATCATTATAATAAACCAGTGGAATACGATCTCGTAACCAAGGGGCAACCCGGTATTCTTGATATAATTTTTTAATACTGCGCGAGCCACTACGGCCAGTAGGATGACATTTACCTTCACCACGAAAACGAATTGTCACCTTCTCATCATCCAATGGGCGCTTTATACATATGCCTATATGGTTTACATCAAACACTTTACTCGTATCAATCCCACAATTCTTTGGCGACTGTGCTTGTAAGGTATCTTTTAGTTCCCCCTGTAAATGTAATAGCCCAATATTATCCGGTAATGGGATTACTTGATTTTGGGTATGTTCAAGCATGATAACGACGTCTTTTAATTCAGCATATTTCTGCTGGTTATAAAGCACACCTTGGTAACGACGAAACTCACCAGCTTGCCAACTCAACTGTGGATTAGCATCATCTACTGCATTCACAACTTCATCCCATACCTTATCGAGATGATGACGACTTGGCATCGGTAATCGTTGCTTCGCTAACCAAAATCGTATGACGTTATTACGGCGTATTTTTGATAATTGCTGTAGTTCAACGATCTTTAATCCAGCTAAACTATCCTCGCAAATAACCACATCTATCTGTGCGATTTCATCTGCTAATGCTTGTTGCTCTGCACATAATTCAGCGCTACGGTGTACGGCATTAGCAATACCCGGCCAACGCTGTTTTAAACTAGGAATAATTTGATGACGTAAGAAGTTACGATCATAACTGTGGTCATTGTTACTTTCATCTTCAACCCAAGTTAGCTGACTATCCGTGGCGTAATCCACCAGCGCTTGCTGTGGTAGGGTTAATAGAGGACGTACTATCTGGCAGCTGTTATGTAATAAAAACGGCATTGTAGCCGCCATTGCCGAAAGACCTTTCACCCCAGCTCCGCGCTTTAACTGTAATAAGAACGTTTCAAGCTGATCATCCAAATGCTGACCAAGTAATAGTAAGGATTCATCGCCTAAGTGCTTCGCTATCGCTTGATAACGCGCATCCCGTGCTTTTGCTTCTAAGCTTTCTCTATTACCAAGATTCAGCACGACTTTTTCTGCGACAAAGTTAATATTGAGAGCCTTCGCGGTTTGCTCACAATGCACTAACCAATCATCAGCATTGTCGCTTAAGCCATGATGGACATGTACTGCAAGATAATCATGCTGAGGATATAACTGCTGATAGCGAGCCATTAAATGTAATAACACATGAGAATCCAGACCTCCGCTATACGCGAGTACAATTTGCAAAGGTTTCGTCGTTAGCGAGTGTAACGAATGCTGGAATGTAGAGAATAGATCGATGTTCACGGCCACAAGTATTATCACAGTTAAAATAGACGAGAATAGTATACCCACAAAAACAGGAGATACAAAAAAACCGCGGGTATTGCTATCCGCGGTTTAACATGTTTTTGTAATCTAAAAATCCGTTATATGACGTCTTACATGCCGAATGACATTAAGCGCTCATAACGTTGATCTAATAACGTTTCATGACTCAGTGGAGATAACTCTGCAAGATCCGCTTTAATACGCTCTTTCAAGTTAGCAGCCATTAGCGGTACATCACGATGTGCACCACCTAACGGCTCAGTAATCACTGTATTAATCAAATCTAAGCTCTTTAATCGCTCTGCAGTAATACCCATTGCTTCAGCAGCTAATGGCGCTTTATCAGCAGACTTCCATAAGATTGATGCACAACCTTCTGGAGAGATAACCGAATACGTACTGTATTGCAGCATGTTAACACGATCGCCAACACCAATTGCTAATGCACCACCCGAGCCACCTTCACCAATCACAGTACAGATAACCGGTACTGTTAGCTCAGCCATTTCTTTTAAGTTACGTGCAATCGCTTCACTTTGACCACGTTCTTCAGCGCCAACACCAGGGTATGCACCCGGAGTATCGATGAAAGTAATGATTGGCATGTTGAATTTTTCAGCCATTTTCATTAAACGTAATGCTTTACGATAACCTTCTGGACGTGGCATACCGAAGTTACGCTTTAATTTTTCGGTTGTATCACGGCCTTTTTGCTGGCCAATAATCATCACAGGCATACCGTCTAAACGTGCTGTACCACCAACAATTGCTTTATCATCTGCAAACGCACGGTCGCCCGCTAGCTCATCAAAATCAGTGAAAACATGTTCGATATAATCTAACGTATACGGGCGTTGCGGATGACGGGCCATCTTCGCCACATCCCAAGGTTTTAGATCACCAAATATCTTGGTTGTTAGCTCTGCATTCTTCTTTTCTAAACGAAAGATCTCATCTTGTAGATCTACATCATTAGAATTGTTAGTCACAAGTTTTAATTCATCGATCTGAGCCTGCAATTCTGCAATAGGCTGTTCAAAATCTAAAAAATTTATGGCCATGAGGCACTATTTCCTTATCTAAATATTATGGCTAATGACGACAATCAGTTAACGTCCACACTAATCAAATTCAAGATCAACATTTCCCGACCCTAACATCAGCTCTAATCCATATAAGAGCTCATCTGTAGGGGATACTCGCCATTCGACACCTAAGGTTAATTTGGCCTTAGCATCAGCGCGTTGATAAACTATATTTATGGGACAAGTACCTGCCCGATAAGGTTCAAGTGTTTCCATAAACTTGCCCATAAACTTATCATTTATTTTTTCTGCATTTAATTGCAATGTGAGGCCTCGCGCATAACGTTCTCGCGCGGCTTCAATATCCATAACTTCTCTGGCGGTCATCTTATACCCGCCATTGAAATCGTCAAAGCTGACCTCTCCAGTAATCACTAAAATGCGATCTTTAGCTATGTATTCCTCATAACGTTCAAACGCTTCTGAGAAGAACATCACACTTAAGCGGCCACTCTTATCATCTATTTCTAAGATCCCCATACGGGTACCTTTTTTCGTTACTTTTACTTGCGCAGAAATAACTAAACCAACTGCAGTAACAACTTTACCACGTTCGGTCGGTTTTACATCTTTCAAGCGGTTACTCGAATAACGCTTAACCTCTTTAATATACTGATTAATCGGATGACCAGTAAGATAAAGACCCAGCGTTTCACGTTCCCCTTCTAGCCACACTTTATCAGGCCATTCAGGTACATCAGCAAACTTGCTTTCTACTTCTTCCGGTTCTGTGGTTAAAATCCCAAACAGATCGGTTTGGCCATGAGATTCCGCCATTGCATGTTGTGCAGCAGCTTTCATCGCTTCAGGTAATGTAGCATGCAAGGCCGCGCGATGAGGACCTAATTTATCTAATGCTCCGGCATAAATCAGTTTTTCCATGATTCTTTTATTGATTTTTTTCAAATCAACACGATTACAGAAATCAAATAAATCAGAGAATTCACCACCACTTTCACGTGCTGCAATAATCGCGTCAATTGGGCCTTCACCCACGCCTTTAATCGCACCAATACCATAAATAATAGTATGGTCTTCATCAACATTGAATTTGAATAGACCTTTGTTCACATCAGGCGGTAATATTGTCAGCCCCATGCGTTCAACTTCATCAACAAGGGTAACGACTTTCTCGGTATTATCCATATCCGCTGACATTACAGCAGCCATGAAATAAGAAGGATAATGGGTCTTCATCCACAACGTTTGATACGATACTAACGCGTATGCAGCAGAGTGAGATTTGTTGAAGCCGTAACCCGCAAATTTCTCTACCAGATCGAAGATCTTCATCGACAGTTCGCCGTCGACGCCATTGTTTATCGCACCCTCTTTAAAGGTACCACGCTGTTTTTCCATCTCTTCTGGTTTTTTCTTACCCATAGCACGACGTAACATGTCGGCGCCACCTAGGGTGTAACCAGATAAGACTTGGGCAATCTGCATTACTTGTTCTTGATACAAGATAATGCCGTAAGTCGGATCTAAAATCTCTTTCAACGATTCATGCTGATACTGCGCATCAGGGTAAGACACTTCTTCTCGACCATGTTTACGGTCAATGAAATTATCTACCATGCCTGATTGCAATGGACCAGGTCGGAACAAAGCTACCAGTGCAATCATATCTTCAAAACTATCGGGCTTAAGGCGTCGAATCAGATCTTTCATACCACGGGATTCAAGCTGGAATACCGCGGTTGTTTCAGAACGTTGCAATAAGTCAAAACATCTTTTATCGGTAATATCAATCGATTCAATTCGAATCGCTTCTTTACCTTGCTTGACTAAATGTGGGTTTGCCATATCCAGCGCCCACTGAATAATAGTCAAGGTTCTTAGACCCAAGAAATCGAACTTAACCAGCCCGGCTTCTTCTACGTCATTCTTATCAAACTGTGTAACGGGGTTATTACCTTCATCATCACAGTACAAGGGCGCGAAATCAGTGATCAAGGTAGGTGAAATTACAACACCACCAGCATGTTTACCGGCATTACGTGTAACACCTTCCAGAATACGTGCCATATCAACGAGTGCACGTACTTCTTCATCACCTTGATACATTTCATCTAAACGTGGTTCAACGTCCCACGCTTTGGTTAAGGTCATTCCAGGATCACCGGGAATTAACTTAGAAATACGATCAACAAAACCAAACGGATGACCAAGCACACGTCCAACATCGCGTATCACGGCTTTTGCCGCCATGGTACCAAAAGTAATGATCTGACTTACCGCATCTCGATTATAAAGCTCCGCTACGTGATCAATGACTTCATCACGGCGATCCATACAGAAATCGACATCGAAATCGGGCATAGAGACACGTTCAGGATTCAAGAAACGTTCGAACAGTAATTCATATTCAATCGGATCAAGATCGGTAATCTTAAGCGCATAAGCCACTAATGAACCAGCGCCGGACCCGCGACCAGGACCAACAGGAATATTGTTGTCCTTACTCCACTGAATGAACTCCATTACAATTAAGAAGTAACCAGGGAATCCCATATTGTTAATTACTTTAAGCTCAACATCTAAACGCTCTTCATAAGCAGGGCGCTGACGTTCACGCTCAACGGGATCAGGAAACAGAAAGTCTAAACGTTCAACCAAGCCATCTTCAGATACTTTAACTAAAAAATCTTCAGTAGAAAGCTCACCTGTTGGGAAGTTAGGTAAGAAATATTCGCCTAAGCGTACTGTCGCATTACAACGTTTGGCAATTTCAACAGAGTTAGCCAGCGCTTCAGGTATATCAGCAAATAACTCACACATTTCATCTTCACTGCGTAAGTATTGCTCTTTGCTGTATAGCCGAGGGCGACGCTTGTCTTCTAGTGTATAACCATCATGAATCGATACGCGGATCTCATGCGCATCAAATTCATCTTCATGTAAGAACACCACATCATTTGTTGCCACAACAGGCAACTGATACTGAGCCGCAAAATCAACAGCCATGTGCAGATAAGCTTCTTCGTCTGGACGCCCAGTACGAATTAACTCAAGATAATAACTATCAGGAAAATGGGTTTGGTAAAAAGCAACGCATTGCTGAGCAAGTGCAGCATTGCCTTTTAATAAAGCCTTACCGACATCGCCATTACGCGCACCAGATAATAAGATCACCCCTTCAGCATGTTCTGCTAGCCATGCTTTATCAATAATTGCACGACCGTCAACGTGTCCCCGGGTGTATGCTTTAGAGATCAACACCGTAATGTTGTTATAACCCTTATTATCTTTTGCTAACGCGGTTAGCTTGAACTGTTCATCAGGGTATTCTTCACTTTGCACCCAAAAATCAGCACCAAGAATGGGTTTAACCCCTGACTTTTGCATTGCACCATAAAATTTAACCAATGCGCACATATTCGTTTGATCGGTTAATGCGACTGCGGGCATGTTGAGCTCTTGTAAGCGGGGAGCAAGACGTTTAATACGTACTAAGCTGTCCACCATCGAGAACTCGGAGTGTAAATGCAGGTGAATAAAACGAGGTTCTGCCATAAATAAGACTTTCTGCTAATTGAGAGTAGATAAAATAAAACGAGAAACAATAACGATAAAGTGGCGCCAGGCCACCTACCTTATTTTAATAGACCCAGCGCGCGTTGCACAGGTTTAAAACTTTTACGGTACTCTTCAGTTGGTCCAAGTTCCGCTAATTTTTCCATGTGCGCTTTGGTTGGGTAACCTTTATGCTGCGCAAAACCATATTCAGGGTAACGTTGATCAAGTTCTTCCATCTCGGCATCACGAACCACTTTTGCTAAGATAGACGCAGCACTTATTTCCGCTACACGTAAATCACCTTTGACAATCGCTTCAGCGGTCATTGGTAATGCAGGACAACGGTTACCATCAATAAACACATGTTCTGGTTGTACTGATAATCCAGCAACAGCACGTTGCATCGCAACCATGGTTGCTTGTAAGATATTCAGTTCATCAATCTCACTTGGACTACAGCGGCCAATACTCCACGCTAGTGCTTTTTCTTTAATTTCAGGAAACAGTAATTGACGCTTTTTTTCACTTAATTTTTTCGAATCCGTTAAGCCCACTATCGGGTTATTCGGATCAAGTATAACTGCCGCAGTAACAACGTCACCCACTAATGGGCCACGACCTACTTCGTCAACACCAGCAACCAGTTTTCCTTCAGGGTAAATTACATCATCATACATTTTTAGTTACCTGCTCTAATGCTGGGGTATTATTAATTAATTCAAGTACAGCATCTGCCGCTTTTTCATCTGCATTACAACGAATTTGTTCATGTAACTCAGTAAAGTGTGCGATCAAATCTGCATTGTCTGTTTCGAGTAGCTTTGCCATCTCGTCAGCGAGTATTTCAGGCTGGCAATCATCTTGTAAGCGCTCTGCAACAATCTCTTTTTTCGCAAGTAAATTTGGTAATGAGACAAATGGTGCTTTCATCAGACGTAACATGATTTGGTACGTCATTGGCTTAACACGATACCCGACAACCATAGCACGCTTCATCAACATGGTTTCGAGTGCTGCTGTACCTGATGCTAATAACACCGCATCTGCAACCGCCATCGCTTCACGCGCATGACCGTCTAAAACGATCACATCAAGATCAGGGGCTACTTCTTGCTTAATTGCGAGAAATTGTTCTTTGCGCAGTTCGTTAACCATAGGTACAACAAACTGTAAGTCACTAAAACGCTGTTTTAATAAAACGGCAGTTTCTAGAAAACTTGCTGATAACAGCCCGACTTCACCGGCGCGGCTACCAGGTAAAATCGCCACATAACGTTGCTTAGGAACAAGTTCTAATTGTGCTATTGCAGCTTGCTTATCTGCGCCTGCTAATGGAATAGAATCAGCCATCGTATGGCCAATGAAACGGCAAGGCACATCATATTCGTCATAGAATGCTTTTTCAAACGGTAGAAAAGCAAGTACCATATCCACTGCTTTTTTAATCTTAAATACACGTTTTTGACGCCATGCCCACACAGACGGGCTGACATAATGCACGGTTTTTATACCGTCAGCTTTTAGCTTTAATTCAATGGGAATATTAAAATCAGGCGCATCAACACCAATAAAGATATCAGGCGGGTTTTGTTTAAAATGGGCAAGTACTTCTCGTTTGACTTTAAACAGTCGAGGAAGACGACCAAGCACTTCGACAAGACCGAATACAGATAACTCTTCCATCTCAAACAAGGTATTAAAACCAAGCGCTTGCATGCGTGGTCCAGCGATACCCTCGAAAATGGCATCAGGATGACGAGATTTAATTTCTTTGATCAGGGCGGCAGCTAAAATATCGCCGGAGACTTCCCCGGCGATAATACCAATACGTAATGGTTTCGTTGTCATTGTAAGCTATCTATGAAGAATACGATTAACGAATAATACCACGTTCATTGGTTTTTAAAAATTCTGTAAACAAAGCAACGCTTGGTTGTTCATTTGCACTTTCTTCTAATGCTGCTAATGCTTCAGCAACCGTGTTACCTTGACGGAATAATACACGGTAAGCACGTTTAACAGCTTTAATCGCTTCAGCATCAAATCCACGGCGCTTAAGGCCTTCAGAGTTGATACCAAAAGGCTTAGCGTGATGACCCGATGCCATTACATACGGAGGGATATCTTTAATGATAACCGAACCGCCAGCAACAAAAGCATGAGAACCCACTTTACCAAATTGATGAATCGCAGCATGACCACCAAAGATAACAAAGTCACCGATGTGTACATGACCCGCTAATGTTGCGTTATTAGCAAAGATACAGTTGTCACCAATGATCACATCGTGTGCAACGTGGGCATTTACCATGAATAAGCTATTGCTACCAATTTTGGTTAAACCTTGATCTTGTACGGTACCGCGGTGAATGGTGACACCTTCACGAAAGACGTTATTATCACCGATCTCAAGACGCGTGTTTTCACCCGCATATTTTAGATCTTGGCATTCTTCACCGATCGAACCGTATTGGAAAAAGCGATTACCTTGACCAATTTTACAAGGACCGTTAATAACAACGTGAGAAGCGATAACACAATCATCGCCAATCTCTACATTCTCACCAACAATAGTCCAAGGACCAATTTTTACATTGTTACCAATTTTTGCGCTTTCATGCACAATAGCTGTTTCATGGATCACTAGTTAGCCTCTCGTTTCGCGCACATGATCTCTGCGTCACAAACCACTTTGCCATCAACTTTTGCAATTGCAGTAAAGCGACCGATACCACGGCGTTCTTTAATTAATTCGATGTGCAGATGTAAAACATCACCAGGCACAACAGGCTTGCGAAAACGCGCCTTATCAATACCAGCAAAATAATACAGTTCATTGTCTGCTGGACCGCCATCAGATTTATAACCGAGTAAACCCGATGCTTGTGCTAATGCTTCTAAAATCAATACACCCGGAAAAATAGGGTTAGTTGGGAAATGGCCAGTAAATTGAGGCTCATTTACCGATACATTTTTAACTGCATGTATCGATTTACCCGGTACATAATCCAATACACGGTCTACAAGTAAGAACGGATACCTGTGCGGTAGAAGAGTCATGATTTCTTGTATTTCAATTGTATTTAGTTGTTCACTCAAAATTTTTTTTCCTGTAGCAACGAAAGCTTTACTTCGTTTTTCTAGCTTGATTTTTCTAGTTTAGATAAGCGTTTATGCATATCATCAATTTTCATTACGCGGGCAGTTTGACGACGCCAGTCACGATTAGCTTGTGCTGGAATACCAGATGAGTAAAGGCCCGCTTTATCAATAGGGCGCATTACCATCGACATACCAGTGATATTAACGTTATCGGTTATTTCCATATGACCATTGATAACACTACCACCACCAATCATGCATTGTTTACCTAGTTTTAAGCTTCCTGCTAACAGAGTACCGCCAGAAATAGCGGTGTTTTCACCTATTTCAACATTATGGCCAACTTGACACTGATTATCTAAAATCACGCCATCAGCAATAATGGTATTATCTAATGCACCACGATCAATCGTTGTACACGCGCCGATTTCAACACGGTCGCCAATAATCACGCGCCCTAATTGTGGGATTTTGATCCATTTACCACCGTCATTCGCATAGCCAAAGCCGTCTGCGCCAATCACAGTGCCACTTTGGATCAAGCAATCAGCACCGATTTCAATATCATGATAAATAGTAACATTTGCCCACAATTTAGTGCTCTGACCAATCTTAGTATTTTTACCTATAAAGCAGCCTGCGCCAATGATCACATTGTCCGCTAATGATACGCCAGTTTCAATAACGGCATTCGCACCAATCGCCACATTTTTGCCCAATATCACATCATTCGCGATGACAGCACTTGGTGCAATATCAGTTGCAGGTGCAGGAGTCGTATCAAGCAATTGTGCGACTAGCGCAAAGCCAACGTACGGGTTTTTCATTACGAGCGCATTGGTATTACATGCAGCCAAGTCATCAGGTTTAACAATCACTGCAGACGCTGCAACATTCGCTAATTGTGCGCTGTATTTACTATCACTTAAAAAAGTAATACTACCCGGCTGTGCATTTTGCATCGAATTAATCGAACTAATCTCGATGCTACCATCGCCGTGTAGCTCAGCTTGAATTGCTGTTGCTATTTCTTGTAACGTCATTGCCATGTTAAACCTTTCTACCTATAAATAATTTTATACTATTTTACTACACTTTTACGTTCGCGAAATAGGATTACTTGCTTAATTCTTGTATGATTTTGTCAGAAATATCTAATTTTGGATCTAAGAATAAAGCAGCTTGTTTCGTGATCACAAGATCATAACCGTCACGCTTAGACACAGTTTCAATCGCGTTTTGTAATAATACTAACAATTTGTTATTTTCTTCTTGGCCACGACGCTGCTGATCTTCTTTAAACGCTTTACCTTTTAATTTCAGTTGCGCATCAAGTTCTTCTAATTTACGAATTAATTTAGTTTGCTCTTGTGGTGTCATTAACGCTGCATCACGCTGACGTTTTTCGTTCAATTCAACCAATTCTTTCTGTAATTTATTTAGTTCAATCGCACGTGTTTGGAATTCTTCATTTAGACGTTTACCAATCGCTTCACGCTGTGGTAATTGCTGTAATATTTTACCTGCATCAACAACAGCGTAACCAGCCGCACTTGCAGTAAATGATGCACCAAGAGCCAGTGCTAATGCTGTTGCTTTAATAAATTTTTTCATTTTAATCCCTAGTTAGATTACAACTTGTAAGCATACTTTCACATCAGGAAAGTATGCATTAATCAATATGAGTTAGTTTAGAAAGTGGTACCAATATTAAAGGTAAATACTTCAGTTTTATCGCCTTCGTATTCTTTCAGTGGTGTTGCTAACGAGAACACTAGTGGTCCCATTGGCGATAACCATTGCAAGCTCACACCAGCCGATGCGCGTAGACGTGAAGGGTCAGAATAGTCACCGTAGTATTCACAACCACCCAAACATGCTTGATTTGCATATGTAGAAGCATCAAATTCAGTATCCCATACCGAACCCGCATCAACAAATACTGTCGTTCGAACTAAGTTAGCATACTCTTCACTTAAGAAAGGCGTAGGGAAAATTAATTCAACGCTACCAGTAGCAAGTGCATTACCACCAATTGATGAATCAGTTGCTACGTAACCTTTATTACCACTGCCTGGGGCATTAGAGCTCTGCAAACCTTTAGGACTGATGGTATTACTGTTAAAGCCACGAACTGAATAGAAACCACCAGCATAGTAATTTTCATAAAATGGTAAGACATGATCGTCACCATTTGATGTTTTACCATAACCATTACCATAAGCTATACGACCACGCATTAAGACTGACCAACGGTGATTGGTTGATATTGGAATATAATACTTATTATCAAAGCTCATTTTAAAGTACTGTACATCAGAGCCCGGCACAGTCATCGTGAAGTTCGCTTTTTGCTCTGAACCAGATGTCGCAAATACACCACGGTTTAAGGTACGGCGACGCCAAGCGGCAGATACATCAAAACCTTGGAATACAACAAAGCTACCATCGTTATCAACTTCATCTTGATAAATATCCCAGAAAATATCTGTTTGTGCATAAGAGGTTGTTTGAGAAATCTTATTCCACTCATAGCCTAAACTAAAGCTCAGAGTATTATTTTCATTTACAGGGAAACCTAATGTACCCGATACACCATAAGTACGGTTGTTATAATCAACAATGTCCGCTTCTGATGCTTCAAAATCAGTGAAGTAAAGCTTTCCACCAAAGCTCACACCATCTACCGTGAAATATGGGTCGGTATAGTTAATGCTGGCATTTTTAGAGTAGTCATTAGTACTGACACTAATACCTGCTTTGTTACCTGTACCAAAGAAGTTATCTTGCTGAATACCTGCGTTTAAACTTAAGCCCGATTCAGAACCATAACCAATACCCGCATTAAATGAACCTGCAGGTTGCTCTTTAACTTGAACATTAACGTCAACTATATCCATTTCACCCGGTACGCGAACAGTATTGGTATTTACTGTTTCAAAGAAGCCAAGTTGATTTAGACGGGTTTTAGAACGGTCGATTAAACGATTAGATAACCAAGTACCTTCCATTTGGCGCATTTCACGACGTAATACTTCATCTTTAGTAACATCATTACCAGCAAAGTTAATACGGCGAACATAAATACGAGGGCCCGGTTCAACCGCAATGGTCAAGTTAACCGTATGGTCTTCATCATTGATTTCTGGGTACGTCGATACTTTTGGATAAGCATAACCAAAACGGCTTAAGTAGCGACTTAAGCTCTCTTCTGTTGCTGTGACTGTAGCACCGCTATAGAGTTCACCAGAACTTAACGCTAATAAACCACGTAACTCTTCTTCTTTATCGAGTAAGTCACCCGTTAAAGTAATATGCCCAAGCTTATATTGCTCACCTTCATCAACTTTAAGCGTAATATAAATACCTTGCTTATCAGGTGTCATTGATACCTGTGTTGATTCTGTCTTAAAACGGATATAACCGTTATCAACATAGTGACTGCGTAGCTTCTCTAAATCACCCGCAAGCAGCTGTTTTTGATACTGCTGATCAGCCATGAAGTTCCACCACGGCGTATGATCACTCAGCTCAAACAAATTCTTTAATGCAGATGTTGAATAAACTGTATTACCTAAGATATTAAGCTGTTTAATTTCTGCTGATTTACCTTCAACGAAACTAAATTTAATATCGATACGGTTACGTGGTAGCGGCGTAATGATTGTATTAATCTTTGCGCTATAGCGACCAGCACCATAATAGAATTCTTGTAAACCCTGCTCTACCGAACGAATAATTGTACGATCAATCGGTTCACCGACACGAATACCAGATGAATTAAGGCTTTCTTTAAGCTGCTCTTCAGGGATAGCTTCGTTACCAACAAATTCAATACTGCTGATCGTTGGTAATTCAGTGACTTTAAATACTAACGTTGATCCATCACGGTACAACTCAATATCATCAAAGTTACCAGACGCATACAACTTTTTCACTGCTAATGCGGTATCACTGCTGCTAACACTATCCCCTTCTCGTAGGGGAATATTTAATAGTGCGGCACCTAATGTGACACGCTGCAAGCCTTCAACTTGAATATCTTTAATAATAAAGCTATTTGCAGCAACTGCGGTTGCACTTGTAAATAAGCAGGCACCAGAAAGTAGTGCGCCAGCTAAATATTTATTAATTATCATTCTGATTAAATAATCCCTAAAACGCAATTCAATGACTTATAAACGAGCAAAGTCATTAAATAAGGCAAGTCCCGTTAATAGCATAATAATGACTGAACCTACTTTGAAACCGACTTCTTGAATCTTTTCAGATACAGGTCGACCAGTAATAAGTTCAAATGTGTAGAACACCAAATGGCCACCGTCTAATACAGGAAGTGGCATCAAATTCATTAAGCCTAGATTAACACTAATCAAGGCAAGGAAACCTAAGAAGTAAACCAAACCATAATCGGCACTGGCTCCGGCACTTTTGGCAATCGAAATCGGTCCGCTAAGGTTGTTTAACGAAATATCACCTGTGACTAAGCGACCAATCATCTTAAATGTGAGTGCTGTAAGTTGCCAAGTACGCTCAACCGATTGTTGTACTGAATCTAGAATACCATATTGAATATCAACAAGATAATCTTCAGGATAGCTAGCAACAACAGGAGCAACACCTAAATAACCTTTTAATACTCCGTCTGGTCCTGTTTTACCTTCCGGTGTAACATTTAATGCTAACTGCTGGCCATTACGAAGAATGGTCACAACTAACATTGAATTAGGGCTATTTTGAATTTTGTCAACCAACCCTAACCAGCTATCAATAGGCTGTTGCGCTACCGCTATAATTTTATCACCTGCTAATAATCCAGCACGTTCACCGGCACTACCAGGCATAACTTGCGCTAACTCTTGACTAACAGCTGGTCGATAAGGTGTTAGACCAACACTTGTTATCGGTGATTCGCGCTCAGGATCAAACTGCCAGTCGCGTAAATCAATTTGTCGAGATACCGTATAATTTGTCTCTTCAAGATATAACTGAACAGACATCGATGGTTCACCCATGTGTTCAATTAATTTAAGACTAACATCATTCCAGTCTTGAACATCTTGTCCATCAATCGCGGTAATAATCGCTCTATTCGTCACGCCCGCTTGCGCCATAACAGACTGCGGAGCAACTTCACCAATAACCGGTTTCACGCTAGGAACACCGATCATAAACATAAACCAAAACGCAACAATGGCTAACGCAAAGTTTGCTAAAGGCCCTGCGGCAACAATCGCGATCCGAGCTAACACAGGTTTACGATTAAACGATTGTGATCTCAACTCTTCAGGTACGTCATCAACACGTTCATCAAGCATTTTAACGAAACCACCAAGTGGGATCATTGCGATGACATATTCAGTGCCGTCTTTACCTGTACGCATCCATAAGGTTTTACCAAAACCAATCGAAAAACGTAATACTTTCACGCCGCATCGACGTGCAACCCAAAAGTGACCAAATTCATGTATAGCAACTAAAATACCAAGGGCAATAATAAATGCACCTAGGTTCCATAAAGACGATATCATTTTGTTACTCTATTTATTGTTTGCAGTGTTTCAACGCGCGCGATTGCATCAATATCAATTAAGGCATCAATATTATCTGGTTCTGAAATAGTAAGACCATTCAATACGGTTTCATTTACACGAGCAATATCAGTGAAGCCAATCTGTCCATTTAAGAAAGCATCAACTGCAATTTCATTGGCTGCATTTAATGTTGTAGTAGCAGCTTGACCTTGATAACAAGCATCAATCGCTAATTTTAAGCAAGGATAACGTGCATAATCAGGCTTTAAGAAAGTCAGTTCACCCATTTCAAAAAAATCTAATGGTTTAACACCAGAAGGGACACGTTGTGGATAAGCCATCGCATGTGCAATTGGCGTACACATATCTGGTTCACCCATCTGTGCTAATACCGAACCGTCAGTATATTTCACCATTGAATGGATCACAGACTGAGGATGAATAACAACTTGAATCTGCGCTTCGTCAGCATTAAATAACCACTTAGCTTCGATATACTCCAAGCCTTTATTCATCATAGTGGCAGAGTCAACGGAGATCTTCTGTCCCATTGACCAATTAGGATGAGCACAAGCTTGCGCTGGTGTTACATTTGCTAAATCCGCGATATCACTATAACGGAACGGACCACCAGAGCCCGTTAACAAAATTTTGCTAATACCTTCTGCAACTAAATCACAAAAACCTAAATTTGTTTGTACCGCAGTCGGCATTGATTGAAAAATAGCATTGTGCTCACTATCAATCGGTAACAATTCAGCACCGCTCGCTTTCACTTCTTCCATAAATAACGCACCAGACATAACGAGTGCTTCTTTATTTGCCAGAAGAATACGCTTACCGGCACGAACAGCAGCTAATGTCGGCATTAGCCCTGCAGCCCCCACAATCGCAGCCATAACCATATCTGTATCATCAAGCGCTGCGACCTGGCATAACGCATCTATGCCAGAAAGTACTTCTGTAGAACAATTAAGTGATTTAAGTTGTTGCGCTAACTGGCCTGCGGCAACGTCATTAAGCATCACTGCATAACAAGGTTTAAACTCTAAACATTGTGCAAGCATCTCAGTAACATTACTATTCGCAGTTAAAGCCTGTACCCGAAAGCGCTCAGGATTTTGACGAATAACTGCAAGGGTACTTTTACCGATCGATCCAGTCGCACCCAATATCGTTAATCCAATCACAATAACGCTCCCTTAAAAACAAACTAAATAAATAACAGCAAATACAGGTAATGCGGCAGTTAAACTATCAATACGATCTAAAATACCACCGTGACCAGGTAATAACGTACCACTGTCTTTTACACCGGCTTCACGCTTAAACATACTCTCGTTAAGATCACCCAATGTTGATGAAATTGACGTTACAAAACACGTGAACAAAACTATGACAAGCTTAGTGCTATCAAGTTCCCCAGAAGGTGAAACAGCCATCACAACCGCAGCAATTAACGCGATAATCATAGATACAGCAACGCCACCTAAAAAGCCTTCGCGAGTTTTACCAGGGCTAACTTTAGGCGCTAGTTTATTTTTACCAAATTTCTTACCAGTAAAGTAAGCGCCTGAATCTGCACCCCATACCAAGAACATAACAAGCATCACTAACCATGCGCCAGACAACTGATCATGCGCATAATCATAAGAGCGCAGTGCTAACATAGCCCAGAAAAATGGCACTAAGGTAACAATACCAAACACAACTTTAACCAACGTATTCTTAGTCCATGCTTTTGCACTATTTGGATATGTTAATACTAAAGCAGCGCAAATTACCCACCACACAGCGCCAATACTTAAAATCGCACTTACTAGAGGTACTAAGACAATTTCACCGTCACTCACATGCCAAATATTACGTACATCCGGTGGAATAACGAGTAATGTTGCACCTAGGATAAGTGAATAACCCACAATCAACGCATTCGGTAATTTAGTATTGTTTTTATCAACCAATACCGCCCACTCTTTTGTTGCTAAGATAAATACGCCTGCAATTGCAAGTGCATACCATTGCAGTGGTAACAGAAAGATAGCTGCGAGAGCTAAAGGCGCTAATACTAGCGCAGTGATAATTCGTTGCTTAAGCAAAAGTTGTTCTCCTATTGAAAAGTACTCAGAATTTATCTCAGTACTCACTTAATTTATGTTTATTTCTGCTGTGTTAAAATAGCTCTGACTTGTTCACCAGTACCGCCGAAACGACGTTCTCGATTTACAAAACTAACAATTGCATCTTCAAACGCAACATTGTCGAAATCAGGCCATAACGTATCAGTAAAATACAGCTCCGCATAAGCCAATTGCCACAATAAAAAGTTACTAATTCGATGATCGCCACCCGTACGGATCATGAGATCTACCGCGGGTTGATCAGCCATTGCAATATGTTGGCCGAGCATATTATCATCAATTTGATCGACACTAATTTCACCCGTTTTAACCGCGATTGCAATCTGCTTAGCGGCATGAGCAATATCAGACTGCCCACCGTAGTTGGCTGCAATATTGAGGGTTAATTTGGTATTATGGCGAGTTAACGCTTCAGCGTCAGCAATTTTGGTTTGAATAGCAGGACTAAATGCAGAGGTATCGCCAATGATTTTCAGGCGGATTTCATTTTTGTGTAGTTTTTTAACTTCTCGCGTTAACACTGTCATGAATAACTTCATCAACATGCTAACTTCAGCTTCAGGTCGGCGCCAATTTTCGCTACTAAATGCAAATAGCGTTAAGGATTCAACCCCAATAGTTAATGCACTACTTACAACTCGACGAACAGACTTAACACCTTCATGGTGGCCTTTAATACGTATTTTGCCACGCTGTTCAGCCCAACGCCCATTGCCATCCATGATGATTGCAACGTGCTTAGGTTTCGAGTCATTCACTAACGCTTCGAGTTCGCTGGAGTTTACCATTACTATTTCTATCCATTATAAATTAAAACGCCGTGTCAAAACACGGCATTTTAAGCGTGTAAAATAAATTACACTTCCATTAAGTCTTTTTCTTTATCTGCTAATACAGTATCAACTTGCTTGATATAGACATCAGTCAGTTTTTGGATTTCGTCTTGTGCACGGCGATCATCATCTTCACCGATTTCTTTTTCTTTTAATAGTGCTTTAATATCGCCATTTGCATCACGACGGATGTTACGAATAGCAACACGGCCTTGTTCAGCATCTGCACGTACAACTTTGATTAAACTCTTACGACGTTCTTCAGTTAGCGCAGGTAGTGGGATACGGATATTCGTACCAGCAGACTGTGGGTTAAGACCCAGATCAGACATCATGATTGCTTTTTCTACAGCTTGAACCATCGTTGCATCAAACACTGTAATGCTTAATGTACGTGAATCTTCAGTACCAACGTTACCAATTTGGTTAAGTGGCGTGTTAGCACCGTAGTAAGAAACTGTAATACCGTTTAGGATACTTGGGTGTGCACGGCCAGTTCGAACTTTAGATAGTTGACCTTTTAATGCTTCGATAGTTTTGCCCATGCGGGTCTGAGCGTCATCTTTAATTTCGTTGATCACAACGTCTTCCTTAAATTTGTCGAGCAGTGCTAAACACTGTCTTATTTATGAGAATTTACTTACTTAGTGTAAATCAATTCAATTTAGAGGTCTTGTTATAATCCCTCTAAACTTTAAACTATTGTATTTATTTACTGAATTTGAGACTCAGTTTTATTTCTTTGCTGCATTTGAAATCAATGTGCCTTCAGCTTCACCCATAATAACACGACGTAAAGCGCCTGGCTTAGTCATGTTAAATACACGCATAGGTAAATTATGGTCACGTGCAAGAGTGAATGCAGATAGATCCATAATTTTAAGTTCTTTTTCTACAACTTCACGATATTCAAGCGTATCGTAAAATTCAGCATTTGGATTTTTAACTGGATCTTCAGAGTATACGCCATCAACTTTTGTCGCTTTTAATACGATATCAGCTTCAATTTCAATACCACGTAAACACGCTGCAGAATCTGTTGTACAGAATGGGTTACCTGTACCAGCTGAGAAGATTACTACTCGGCCTGTTTTTAATAAACTAATTGCTTCAGCCCAGTTATAGCTGTCACATACGCCACGTAATTCAATTGCAGACATTAAACGAGCATTCACATAAGCACGGTGGAGTGCATCACGCATTGCTAAGCCATTCATCACAGTTGCTAACATGCCCATGTGATCGCCCACTACACGGTTCATACCCGCTTCAGCAAGACCTGCACCACGGAATAAGTTACCGCCACCAATAACCAAACCAACTTGAACACCTAGCTCAACAATTTCTTTAATCTCTTGCGCCATGCGATCTAGAACTTTAGGGTCAATACCAAAATTCTCGTCTCCCATCAGAGCTTCACCACTAAGCTTTAATAAAATACGACGATATGCAGGTTTCGGGTTGGTAGTCATAATGATCTCTCTATCCTAATTGTGGAAAAACCGCAGCCTAAGCCGCGGTCTATATTAAATCTTAAGCAATAATTAAATTATGCTTTTTGTGCTGCTGCTACTGTAGCTGCAACTTCAGCTGCGAAATCATCTTCAGCTTTTTCGATGCCTTCACCAACTTCGATGCGGATGAAAGTTTCAACATCTGCGCCTTCTTCTTTAAGAAGTTGACCAACAGTTTTTGAAGGTTCCATGATGAAAGCTTGACCAGTAAGGCTAACTTCACCAGTGAATTTCTTCATACGGCCCACAACCATTTTCTCAGCGATTTCTTGTGGCTTGCCACTTTTAACTGCGATATCGATTTGAATTGCGCGTTCTTTTTCAACAACTTCAGCTGGAACGTTTTCAGGTTTAACGAATTCTGGTTTAGCTGCTGCTACGTGCATAGCAATTTTCTTAGCTAATTCAGCGTCGCCGCCTTTAAGAGAAGTAACAACACCGATAGTACCGCTGTGTACGTATTCAGCTAGGTTGTCACCTTTAACTACTAGAACACGACGTACGTTGATGTTTTCGCCGATTTTAGCAATCAGGTTAGCACGTGCTTCTTCAACAGTTTGACCCGCTTCAAATTCAGCAGCTAGAAGTTCTTCAGCTGTAGTGAATTCACCAGCAAGTGCAACGTTTGCAACTTGATCAGCAAATGCTAGGAAGCTTGCATCTTTAGCAACGAAATCAGTTTCAGAGTTAATTTCAACTAAGATAGCAACGCCGTTGCCAATTTTAGTTTTGATAACACCTTCAGCAGCGATACGGCCAGCTTTTTTAGCAGCTTTAATCGCGCCTGATTTACGCATATTTTCAATTGCAAGTTCCATGTCGCCTTCAGAAGCAACAAGCGCTTTTTTACAATCCATCATGCCTGCAGCTGTACGTTCGCGCAGTTCTTTAACCATTGCAGCAGTAATTGCCATGGGTAATTTCCTCAATTCTTATACAAAAAAAAACAGGAGCCATATGGCTCCTGCTAACTAAATAGTGCACTTAGTTAATAAGAGCATCGATTAAATCGAAAAGCTATTATTTAGCTTCTTCGATGAAGTCGCTTTCAGCTTGTGCAGCGATGTCTTGATTACGGCCTTCATTTACAGTTGCTGCAACAGCACCCGCATAAAGTTTGATAGCACGGATCGCATCATCGTTACCAGGTACAACGAAATCAATGTTGTCTGGGTTTGAGTTTGTATCAACAATAGCTACTACTGGGATACCTAGGTTGTTAGCTTCTTTAATAGCGATGTGCTCATGGTCAGCATCGATAATGAAGATAACGTCTGGTAAACCGCCCATAGTTTTGATACCACCAAGGCTTTTCTCTAGTTTTTCCATTTCACGAGTGTTCATTAGAGCTTCTTTCTTAGTAAGTTGCTCGAATGTACCGTCTTGTGATTGTGCTTCTAGAGTAGTTAGACGTTTGATTGATTGACGAACTGTTTTCCAGTTAGTCAACATACCGCCTAACCAGCGGTGATCAACGTAGAACTGGTCACATGAAAGTGCAGCTTCTTTGATTGTTTCGCCAGCAGCTTTTTTAGTACCAACAAAAAGAACTTTACCTTTTTTGTCTGCAACGTTCTTGATGAAACCAAGAGCTTCGTTGAACATAGGTACAGTTTGTTCTAAGTTGATGATATGTACTTTACTACGAGCACCGAAAATGAATTGCTTCATTTTTGGATTCCAGTAACGAGTTTGGTGACCGAAGTGAACACCAGCTTGTAGCATATCGCGCATTGATACAGTAGCCATTATAAATTTCCTTTGTTTTGTATGGGGTTAGGCCTCCACACATCCCATTTTTTCGACCTCAACCTCTAAATAATCGCAAGAAAATCAAGCAATTATCAAACAAAGCAAAAGCACCCCGATAAATGTGACGATGTGTGTGTGATTTATATAAAATATGTGTGTATGAGATTAAACAAACAGCCAGTAACTGGAATTTGCCAATTCATTGCGCGCTTTATACCATATTCAGATAAATAGCACAAATTTTGCGACACTCTTTTACGGCAAAAAATGAGCGATGAAGTTACGCGCACTCTTTATTTTAGCGGGTTATAAGAAATTTTCTTGTCGTTAAAATTAATTATTAATCCACAGACAAATACCCATAAAGAGCAATAACGTGAATAGAGCCTTTGATACATAGAAAAAATTTATGCTTCTCACTCTCATTAGCGTTACAATAATAGTTATAAGACAAAACACCCAATATATTTAAAGAGTGAAAAATGAGCGTAATCATTAAGACTGAAGATCAAATCGAAAAAATGCGTGTTGCAGGCCGTCTAGCAGCACAAGTACTAGAAATGATAGAACCATTTGTTGTTGCCGGTGTGACTACTCAGGAGCTAAATGATCGTTGCCATGAATTCACTTTAGCAAACGATGCATTATCAGCACCGCTATTTTACCCTAGCTACGATGAAAATGATGACACAGCATTTCCAAAATCAATCTGTACATCAATTAATACCGTTGTTTGCCATGGTGTACCTGATGAACGTCCTTTAGAAGATGGCGATATCGTTAATCTTGATATTACCGTGATCAAAGATGGCTTCCACGGCGATACATCTAAAATGTTTTTCGTTGGTGAAGTATCACCACGTAACAAACAACTTTGCCGAATTGCACAAGAAGCATTATACGACGGTTTACGTCAAGTAAAACCGGGTACACGTTTAAGCCGTATTGGCGAGATCATTGAGAAAAAAATCAAGACTCACAATAAAGCAAATCCAACACGTAAATACTCAATCGTAGAAGAATACTGTGGCCACGGCATTGGTGAAAAATTCCATGAAGAACCACAAGTATTACATTACAAATCTCGCTTCAACGAAAGCAATCAGAACCTAGTGCTTAAAGAAGGCATGTGCTTCACGATTGAACCTATGATCAATGCAGGTAAGAAACACAATGAAGTTGCAGATGATCACTGGACAGTATTAACAAAAGATAATAAAAATTCAGCACAATGGGAACACACACTTGTTGTAACCAAAGATGGCTGTGAAATTCTGACATTACGTGATGAAGAAACAATCCCACGTATCTTAAAAAACTAAATATTACATAAAACTAATACACGATTAGTTAATATGAGAGCAGCGCCCCGCTGTTCTCATTTCTCTATCGAACTCCAGGAAGGCGTCGCATGGATCCAACTCAATATGTCCCCGCATTACTCTCAGATGAAGAGTTAACACTTAGTCATTGTAAATCACACATGCAAGAATTTCAGGCATGGCTTGAACAACGCTTTTTTGATGGTGATGATATTATTGCGTTAGTATCTTGTCGCGCTGAATATATGGACCAATTGCTCAATCGACTTTGGCAAAAATTTGGATTATCAACACATCCAAAATTAGCTCTCGTCGCCGTTGGTGGTTATGGTCGTGGTGAATTACATCCTAAATCAGATATTGATTTATTGATCACCACTACATCACCATTAACAACAGAACAAGAACAGGGTATATCCGAATTTATTACCATGTTATGGGATCTTCGCCTAGAAGTTGGTCATAGCGTACGCACCATTGAGGAATGTTTAGAGCAAGGTTTAAGTGATATCACTATTGCGACTAATTTACTAGAATCGCGATTAATCACGGGTTCAGAAGATACTTACGCACAACTACAAGATATTATTGAACCAGAAAAATTTTGGCCAAGCCAAGATTTCTTTCAAGCCAAACATGAAGAACAACTTGCTCGCCATCATCAATTCAAAGGTTCCTCATACAACTTAGAGCCCGATCTAAAGAGCAGTCCAGGCGGACTACGTGATTTACAAACCATCCTATGGATCACACGTCGTCATTTTGGGTCTAACAGTTTCTTTGAGCTAACCAACCACGGCTTTTTAACTAAAGGTGAATATCACGAACTCGAAGATTGTCAGAACTTCTTGTGGCGGGTTCGTTTTGCCCTTCACCTTGGCTTAAAACGTTGTGACAACCGCTTACTGTTCGATAGACAGACAACGGTTGCTGAAGCATTAGGTTATCGTGGTGAGGGAAACCAAGCCGTCGAAATGATGATGAAACAGTTTTATCAAACAGTAAGACGCGTGACTGAATTAAATGAAATGCTGTTGCAACTGTTTAATCAAGCGATTCTTGGTCATGTGGGCATGGATGTACGTAACATCACCCCTGATTTCCAACTTCGTGGTAGCTTGATTGATACAACCTGTACAGACCTTTTTACGCGTCGTCCTAGTGCCATTATTGAGCTGTTTTATCATATTGCTGACAACGAGCAAATCACGGGTATTTATGCCGGAACAATACGTGAACTACGTGACGCAAGACGTAAACTCACGACTTGGCTAGAAGACATTCCTGAATGTCGTGAACAGTTAATGTTATTACTGAAGCACCCGAACGCATCTGGATTAGCACTTACATTCATGCATAAGCACGGCGTCATTGCCGCTTACATTCCACAGTGGAGTCGTATTCTTGGGCAAATGCAGTTTGATTTATTTCACAACTATACAGTAGATGAGCACACCCATCGCTTAGTTAAAATCATCAACTCGTATAAGCGTGAAGAAACCAAAGAAACACATCCTCTGTGCTGTGAAATATACCCGCGTTTAGAAAAACCGGAACTACTGCTCATTGCAGCTATCTTCCACGACATAGGTAAGGGTCAAAAAGGTAATCACTCCGAAATTGGAGCCATTGATGTACGTGCATTTTGTAAAAAACACGGTATTAATAAAGCAGATCGCAAACTGGTTGCTCGACTAGTAAAATATCATTTACTTATGTCAGTAACGGCACAACGTCGTGACATCCACGATCCAGAGATCATTACCGAGTTCGCTCGTACCATCGGTGATCAAGAGCATTTGAATTACTTATACTGCCTCACCGTAGCAGATATTTGTGCGACAAATGATACATTATGGAATAACTGGAAAGGCTCACTGTTGCGTGAGTTATATTTCCTTACCCAACAAGCTTTACGTCGTGGTTTAGAAAACCCGCTCGATGCCAAGTTCAGAATTAGGAATAATAAAGATACCGCGCTGGCCTTGTTAGAAAATAGCCGATTTAGTCTCGAACAGATCCAAGCTCTGTGGAGCACATTCCGTTCGGAATATTTTTTACGTAACGATCCGAGTCAGATCTGCTGGCATACCACAGGTATCCTCAATCATGAGGACCCAGCTCTGCCATTAGTACTAATTAGTCAGAACAGTAGCCGTGGCGGTAATGAAATTTTTATTTATGCCAAAGACAATAAGCACCTATTTGCTTCTGCCGTATCCGCATTGGGCAATAAATGTTTAAATATTCACGATGCTAAAATAACCTCAAGCCGTAATGGTTATGTTCTTGATAGCTTTGTAATCTTAGACCAAAGCGGAGATACCCTAGCCCCTGATCGTGTTTATGCTCTGCAAGAATCATTAGAGACTGTCTTAACCGCCGCAAAAGCACCCGTGTTAAGAAAGCAACGTATTCCGCGACAAATAAAGCAATTCTCAGTGAAAACCAAAGTGACCTTTTTAGCCACGAAGAAAAAGCGTACTTTTGTTGAAATTATCACTTTAGATACACCGGGACTACTTGCCCGTATCAGTGCTATTTTGAGTTCTGAAAATATCGTTTTGCATAATGCTAAAATTTCAACGATTGGTGAGCGCGCTGAAGATTTCTTTATTATTTCGGGTAATAACAATCAACCACTATCACCAGAACAACAAGCTGAATTACGTCATAACCTGATCACCGAATTAGCAGACAACTAACGGCTAGAGAAAGAACAAAGACAACTTTTCTTTGAAACCATAAAGACAAGTGTGATAGAACTAACAGTTACATCTAAAAAATAAATACTCAGATCCGGCGTGATGTATGAATATCACGCCTTTATTCTAAATGGAGATTTCTCAGCTATGGCAACTTTTTCACTCGCTTTCGGTAGTGCTACTAAAAATACTGCTGGTAAAATTATCGAAGCTTTTTTCCCTAACCCTCTGCTAAACCCAAGTGATAAACTTGTTGCCGACATTAGCGAAGCCGTTAATTACCAAGGTAAAAATGAAGTTATTGAAGTAACGTCAGCACAAGCTGTACAACTTGCTACAGTATTTACAGCAAACGATGATACAGCCAATGCTAAATTTGCTAACGCAGCAGCGAAAAGCAAACAACCACTTGTACTTGTAATCCTTGCTACAGACGAAAAGCCTGCATCTGTTGCCGAAGGTTACTTAAAGCTACAACTCATCTCACATCGCTTAGTTAAGCCGCATGGCACTGTTCTAGACGGTATCTTTGGCTTATTACACAACATCGCTTGGACTAACCAAGGCCCTATCGATTTACCTGAACTTGCAGACCGTCAAATTGAAGCCCGTCTTGCAGGTGAAGTATTAACGGTAAGCTGTGTTGATAAATTCCCTAAAATGACTGACTACGTTGTACCAACAGGTGTACGTATCGCTCACACAGCGCGTGTACGTTTAGGTGCACATGTTGGTGAAGGCACTACAATCATGCATGAAGGTTTTGTTAACTTTAATGCTGGCACAGAAGGTGTAAGCATGATTGAAGGTCGTATCTCTGCGGGTGTTATGGTTGGTAACGGTTCAGACATCGGTGGTGGCGCATCTATCATGGGTACATTAAGTGGCGGTGGTCAGTTAGTTATCTCAATGGGCGAAAACTGCTTACTTGGCGCAAACGCTGGCTTAGGTATTCCAATGGGTAACCGTTGCACAATTGAATCAGGCTTATACATTACAGCGGGTTCTAAAGTTCAAATGCTAGATGCAAACAACCAAGCAGTTGAAGTGGTTAAAGCACGTGACTTAGCAGGTAAAGATGACTTGTTATTCCGTCGTAATTCAATCTCAGGCACGATCGAATGTTTAACCAATAAATCAGCGGTTGAACTAAACGCAGAGCTACACTCAAACAACTAATTCTTGGTTTTGATTGATGCTTTTAAATAAGTAGCTCTTAGTGTTAGCGTGATAATAATGCCCAGTTATACTGGGCTTTTTTGTGCCTTAAAATCACTTAGCGGCATCAATGAGTCAAATAAATTCCTATTCGGCTCACTAAATAATGCGAATCACTTCGTCAACCGTATCATTTACTTCAACATCATGACGACTGGTTCAATTTACTTTATCACAGAACGAAAAAAGCCACTGCAAGTGCAGTGGCTTAACTCAATCAGGTTAGTGATTCTAGTGTATTACTGATTATAGTGTATTAATGTACTCTTCCATATCAGTACGTAGGTTATCAGATTTAGTACCAAAGATAGCTTGGATACCTGAGCCTACAACAACGACAGCACGTGCACCTAACGCTTTCAGTTTATCTTGGTCAACGTCATCGATAGAGTTAACACTGATACGTAGGCGAGTGATACAAGCGTCTAAGTTAGTGATGTTATCTTTACCACCAAATGCAGCAACTAATTCAGCAGCCATTGCATCTGTTGATACTGGCGCAGCAGCAACTTCTTCAGATTCATCTTCACGACCCGGTGTTTTAAGGTCTAGCATCTTAATCACTACGCGGAATACAGTGTAGTAAATCGCAGCGTAAACAAGACCAACAACAGGTAACCAGATACCGTTCGTTGACTGGCTAAATAGTACAGTGAAGTCAATGAAACCGTGTGAGAACGTAGTACCGTGTTTAATGCCAAGTAAAATCATTACTACGAAAGCAGAACCAGCTAATAAAGCGTGGATAACATAAAGTACTGGTGCAACGAATAGGAATGCAAATTCAATTGGTTCAGTAATACCCGTTAGGAATGAAGTTAACGCAGCTGATGCCATGATACCCATTACTTTAGCGCGGTTTTCAGGTTTAGCTGAGTGAGCAATTGCGATAGCAGCAGCAGGTAGACCAAACATTTTAAACATGTAACCACCAGCCATGTTTCCGGCAGTAGGGTCACCAGCTACATAACGTGAGATTTCACCAGTAAACCATTCGCCGTTTGCTGCTGTACATAATGTTTCAGTTGCAGCTGCGATAGTAGAGCCATCAATTGATTTACAGTATGCGCCCGCTTCAAAGAAGAAAGGTACGTTCCAGATATGGTGTAAACCGAATGGAATTAACGCACGCTCAACAACACCGTAGATACCAAATGCCATTGCAGGGTTTTGGTAAGCAGCCCAATCAGAGAATGCAGAGATTGCACTGCCAACTGGAGGCCAAACAACAGATAGAACAAGACCTAATGCGATAGCAGCAAAACCAGTAATGATTGGTACTGCACGTTTACCCGCAAAGAAGCCTAGGTATTCAGGTAAGCGGATTGTATAGAAACGATTAAATACCCAACCAGCAAGACCACCGACAAGGATACCACCAAGTACACCCGTATCGATTTTATCAACACCCATTACGCCAGCCATTACACCTAGCGTTGCAGTCATAATACCGTAACCAACGATAGCAGCAAGACCTGCTACACCATCATTTTTAGTGAAGCCTAGCGCAACACCAATGGCAAATAGTAATGCCATCTGGCCGAATACAGAACCACCAGCTTGTTCCATAATGCTAGACAAGATTTCAGGCATCCAGCTAAATTTCGCAGCACCAACACCCAATAGAATACCTGCAACCGGTAAAACCGATACTGGTAACATTAACGACTTACCTACTTTCTGTAGATTTGCAAACGCGTTACTCATCTCTCACTCCTAAGTGAACAAACTAAATAGTACTGCAACAGTAAACTGATACAGTGGAATTTGTTTCGGACGCATGGTTAGCCTCCTTTATTGAGTTAACTATAGCTGGTGCAAAACAATACTCATAACTATTAACGAATCGGCTGTTTAGATTTGAATAGCCACTCACAATGGTACAAAACGGTACAATTGAGGATACTTTTTAGTGTAAATGTAACAATCACGATAAGAGGAATAACGCAGAGTACGGAATTTGTTTCCGATAACACGCTAGAAAGGGAGTATTTAGCCTTAGAGACTATAAAAACAGGGGGTTTGGTTTATTTCTGACGAATAAATGAAATAGAAATTAACCGTTAATGGTAACAGTTTTACAGATAAACTTACGTAACAAAGTGTAACCTAAGTTTATCTGTACGTTAACAAGCGAAAATCAGCTATTTTTTAGCGTCTTTTGTGACTATTTTGGTAAATAGTCACTTTCTTGTGCCGGCCAACCAAATTGCTCAAATAAGCCTAATACTTCTTCACCAACAGCCGCTTCGATATGTACCGGTTGTTCAGTCACAGGATGAACAAAAGACAGTGACTTGGCAACCAGTAGTAGACGAGACAATTCAAAATTCTCACGATAAAATACATTATGGCGCCCGTCACCATGGCTAGTATCACCCACAATAGGATGAAACAAGTGCTTCATGTGACGACGTAATTGATGTTTACGACCCGTCTGTGGCTCAAGCTCCATTAAGCAGTAGCGGCTCGTCGGGTGATTTTTACTCACCGCATACGGGATTTCAACTTGATGTAGCGGTTTATAATGCGTCACCGCTTCTTGTGCTTCTTTATCTTGCGTTGCTTGTTTATCTGCAATCTTATCTAGCTCTACTTTTAACGCATAATCGAGCGTACCCGCTTCATTAATCCAACCACGAACCACGGCAAGGTAACGTTTAGTTAGCGCATGCGCTTGAAAAATTTCACTCATCTGCCTTGCAACTTCACTTGATAAGGCAAATAACAATACTCCAGATGTTGGTCTATCTAGACGATGAACAGGAAAAACATGTTGACCAATTTGATCGCGCACCATTTGCATCGCAAACTGAGTTTCATGACTGTCTAACCAACTGCGGTGAACTAACAAGCCAGCGGGTTTATCAATCGCGACCAAGTATTCATCTTGATATAAAATATCTAACATTATGCTCTATTACCTAACTAGCTTTATTTAACTATTTGTATTTAGTTCTTTTTATTTAACAGCTGATCAAACGATAAGATCAGGGCTAATAACTCTCGCGTATCCACAGTAAGGGATTTAAAGGCTTCTTCCGCCATCGGGTGAATAGCCATATTCTCTGGTAACGGCATCTGCATGACCACCAGCTGTTTCATCTTCACTAAAAAAATGAACTGCAACCAATCTGTAAAATGCAAAGTATCAATACAAAAAGGGGTTGTACTCGCCAATGCTTCTGCGCTCGGCATCACCTCATTCCATAACGATTGGCTTTTTAATTCAGCTTCAATGGCTATTAATAACTGCTGAACTTGCAGATAGGTCGTCATAATATTATCTCACGAAATAAATTTAGCGGCATTATACGTCAGCAAGGGTAAGATACAAAAGCGCATAATAATCTCAATTCGCATCTTGATAGGGTTTGCGTATAATACTCCGATACTTAAGCTACATTCAGTTCCACTTTTAACTTGGACACATTAGAACATGGCAAATATGCATACCCTTAATACGCTATCAGAATTTCTGTTACAAGCAAAAACCCAATTTCGCGTATATGATATGGGTCGTAAGATCAGCAAAATTTCTACCGACGACTTTATGCAGTTTGAATCGGCACAACGCCCTTACCCTGCACCACTGCAACGCCATGCTCAATTTGCCATTACTTTCTGGAATAAGAACGAGAATAACCAACACTACATCTGGTTTTTAAAGTTCCCACTCGACGAACAAGGCCTGCTGATACAAGGTACACGTAATACCTTCCTAAACATGGTGGTTGAATCACTTGGTTTGATGTTAGAAAAAACCCCCAGCGAAGAAGAGCAAGAGCACCTAGCAACAAATCCATACGTGTTTAAACCAAGCACAGATAAAGTCGCAATGCTAAATGCCGTCATTAATCGTGACTTTATTCGTCCAGAAAGTAAATATTACCCTACTGCGCATAGTTACTTCGCCAATAAACTTGGGTTTGACCAATGGCAAGAAGTCGGTGTACAAGGTATCTGTGATGTTGCCGCGCGATTAGATCGTGATAATAACACCGCTAACCTTGCCGCAGCATTACCAAAATTGCCAACTGAACCTCTATATTCGCTGTGTCTTGCTCTTGAAAACGAAGCATTACCAACCGTATTAAGCGAAGCGTTAGCAAGGTTGATTA
This sequence comes from Moritella sp. 24, assembly GCF_018219155.1. Classification (NCBI taxonomy): domain Bacteria; kingdom Pseudomonadati; phylum Pseudomonadota; class Gammaproteobacteria; order Alteromonadales; family Moritellaceae; genus Moritella; species Moritella sp. 24. Next base: position 4,050,223 of record NZ_CP056123.1, read on the forward strand.
GTCAAGAAACAGCCTTAGAAAAACCAAATGATGTACGGTTATCAATGCTCATTCGCGCCTTATCAAGCGCGCCAGCACAGGGGTTACGTACCGATCTTTATCCTGCTTTATTTAAGCACACAGATATTAGCCAAACAATCGTCGCATTAGCTGGCCGTTGCTGGCACGATTTGGCTGACGAAGCACAACTTATTGCCTTCTTTGAAGCCGCAGTACAACAGCAGCAAGGTGAAGAGTTATTCATTTACCTCTTTTCAGACCTTGTTGCAATACCAAGCCTACGTAACAAAGTATTAGCCATGCTACGTAACCCAAATCGCAGTAATGCGCTTGGCAGTGCTATTGGCCTATTGTTTCGCCAAAAACGTAGTTAAAGAAAATAAGCTGTTTCGCAAAACGCAGCTAATCATTAGCGCAATACCAAATAAGACAGTCGCAATTACGGAGTGAATTTAATATGGGAAGTTTGTTAGCCATTGTGGTTGGATTTATAGGTGTGGTGATCTTTATACACCTGCGTAAACAAGCCGAATTAGCCAACGCATTGATTAAACAGTATTGTGAACAACAACAATTACAATGGCTAGCAACAGCACAAGCGGGTATTTCTTGGTTCCCACATAAGGGAAGCTTATTCCGTTATAAGTTTAATTTCGACTTTAGCAGCAATGGCGAGAACGCTTATCAAGGAACATTGATCATGGCAGGGCCAACGGTTTTACACTTTGTTGTCCCTCCTTATGCAATAGATTAGCCTTGATTAACTAACGTTGTTGCGCATCTCTGGCTATACTGAAAAAAAACAGCGGAGCCAGATGATGTTTTTAGCCACGCAAACCTTAGAGATGTTATTCGCGCAACTCGGGTTAGATAATGATGAATTAAGCATAAAACGTTTTATTCATCAGCATAAACTCAACGCAGGTGTCTTATTATTTGAAGCACCGTTTTGGAATGACTCACAAGCAATGTTTATTAAAGAAGCTATTTATGAAGATGCGGACTGGGCCGAGATAATTGACCAACTTGATGTCATGCTACGCAAGTAACGCCTCTGTTCATTATAAATAATTTAAATCACACAACCGAGAAACTAAGGAAGGAATACCATGAGCCTACAACATATTGCTGATGCCGCAAACCAATTGGCTCGAGAAGGAAAAAAACCCTCTGTTGCACTGATTAAATCACGGATCTCACAACCAGCCAGTTTACGCGAGATTATCGAAACATTGAAAACATGGCAGTTTAATCCAAATGCGGACATACCAACAAACGACAGCCCTGCGGTAACAACAACGGATGTAGCAGACCCAACTGCTGCGCTTATTGCTGATGCAATCGCGTCTGTACGTGAAGAGTTCGCGCCACTACGCCAAGAAGTGACAGAACTAAAAGCTGAAATAGCAGCATTAAAAAAAGCCCTATTAACACAATAACGACCAATACAATTACCCAACCAACACGCTACTGATGAGTATGACTTAACACTAAGTGATACAACAATCAGTAGTCGTCATGAGAGACTACTTTGTTTACTGCTGAACTCACTTTTGAATGTTACCAAGACACCACCATTGATGCTGTTGATGGTGCCATCACTCAACTTATTGATGCATTACGTTACAACGGACAAATATTAGGACGTGAATTTCCGACCAGTATGGATGATGGCGTATTTATCACCCGCGTGGTGTGTCCAGAGGAAGAAAGTTTACACCCACGAAATCACTCTTCAATTGTTGAGAAGCGCTTACAAAATTTAAGTGAAGCCGGATTACTTGCACCTAAAATTCGACTGACAGGCATGGATTTACATTCTGATAATACCGATCCTTGCCAGCACCCTGAATGGCAAGTGTTATACACCCATTACCTCAGTACCTGTTCACCCCTGCGCTGTGGTGAACACCTTGCACCAATTCCACTTTACAAAATACCGAATCCGAAAGCAGACGATCACCAAGCGTTATTACGTTGGCAAGTAGATTGGAGTTCAACAGATGAATTGCAAATGCATGGCACCACGTTACAACAAGCATGTAGTGATGTATTAACAGATATAAACAGCCCTTTAAATAATACCGGTTGGCAATTGGCTAAAAATATAGAACAACAAACCAACATTCCAACGTATTATTATCTTTACCATTTAGCAGATAAAACTGAAACAGAAAGTGATGTGAAAACTGAACCGCGCTGTTGTCCAAGCTGTGGTGATGAATGGAAACTGACAACACCATTACACGGTATTTTTGATTTTAAATGCGAGCCTTGCCGCTTATTATCGAATCTACCTTGGTAAACTAAATATCATGGCGCTGCTACTATGATGATCAACATTATAATCAATATAGTAACAGCGCCAATATCGACCTCACCTTACGATAAAGTACTTATTGTTCAATGCTATTTATTGAACAGGTAAGACCGGTGTTAGCATATCAATAAAGCTAGCCAGATCTGGCGCTAATACCGCTGTAATACCTTTACCTAATGTTTCACGTACAACTTCACCACTCACATTGTCTAATGCAATAATTTGCATATCATCAGCACAACTCGCAATGAACAAGGTTGGTGGTTGCTTTAATGTTTTTTTCATCATCAAATGTGCAATCATATTTTCTTGTAATCGATCAAAATCATCAGCACTCCACACTTGCACCAACTCAATGACCTCATCATTAAAGCTCGCAGGCATGTGGTCACTAAAGTAAGCACCAAAAAAATCAGCTATCTGTGGGTCAAGATCGATATTTAGCGCTGACTCAATATTATTAAATGACGTTATCTCCTCACGCTTTACTGGCAACCACGCTTTATGACCAGCAAGTAACGACATACTACTCGATGCTTCAATAAAACACGGTGAATCCCACTCCGAATCGAATTCTTGTTGTGGTACGAAATCTTGTGCTTGCCAAAGTTGTTCACAGCGTGCATAAAAAGCAATAAGCGCATCGGTTACAGCTACAGTCATTATATTTCCCATAAAAATGATTAAATCCGCTATAGCATATCACTCCGCAGTAAAATTTATTACAATCTCGCTATTGATAAGTGAATTATCTGCAACAGACGAGAATTAACCATGACACCAGCAAACCGTTACCAAGATTCAACGGCACTAGACAAGTTAAACCTAGGGCAAAAAACGGAGTATATCTCTCAATACCAACCAAGCTTGTTACAACCAGTACCAAGACAACTGAATCGTGATGATCTGGCATTATCAGATCAACTGCCATTCACTGGTTGTGACCTATGGAATTTATATGAACTGTCTTGGTTAAATAGCAAAGGGAAACCTATCGTTGCCGTTGCAGAAGTGAAAGTTTGTGCGACATCAGTAAATTTAATCGAATCAAAATCATTCAAACTGTACTTAAACAGCTTTAACCAAACACGCTTTAGCTCAACAACTGAAGTAACTGAAACCTTACAGCGCGATCTAGCGAACTGTGCTCAAGGCCCTGTTGAAGTAGTCATGTTTGATGATTTAGATACTGCGCCAAGTCAAATAACAAAAATATCAGGCACCTGTATAGACCATCTTGATATTGATGTCGACGGTTACGAATTTAATGCTGACCTATTAAAGTCGGCTGCAGAAAGTAATGAAATCGTTGATGAAGTCGTTTACAGCCATTTATTGAAATCAAATTGTTTGGTAACGAACCAACCAGATTGGGGCAGTGTTTATATTGCTTACCAAGGGAAAAAAATAGATCAAGAAGCGTTATTACGCTATTTAATCTCATTCCGTCAGCATAATGAATTTCATGAACAGTGCGTAGAACGTATTTTCACCGACATCATGCACTTTTGTAAACCAGAGCAATTGACTGTATATGCACGCTATACCCGTAGGGGTGGGCTGGATATCAATCCATTTAGAACCAATTGTGATGCTAAAATAGAGAATATTCGCTTAATTCGCCAGTAGCATCCGTTAGACTGAGTATTTTTTAAATATCCAGTCATTAACAAAGCAGGTAAAATAGTTTAAGATTTAAATGTTGCAATTAATTCGGTCGGAAAAGTTACCTACGAGCCAAATGTTGCAACAACGACCTCACTCAGGTGAAGGCCTGAATTAGCAACGGAACGCTAATATTAATAGGGACATGTAATCATAAGTATGTGATAGCAGCCCTTCTAGTCGATATCAAACACATGATTTTACGTTTTGCTTATGCTCTTTTATTCCTTCTCTTTAGCACCACTGCAGGTGCCAGTTTATTTGATCAGCTGATCTTGCCCAATGAGCTAAAACACAGTCAATCAGTGCAATACAGTCAACCTTATCAATGCATTCAAATTATTGATGAGTTTTTGCAACGCCATAATAAAGATGTGATCACCGAAGTATCTCGCGTCAGTAAAATCAGAGAAAAATCGGTTACGCCTTCCGATCTTGCACTAATAAAACAACAGAAAGCCCTTTGTTACTTCTACGCTAATAATATAGACCAAGCGGTTGTCACGCTCGATAAAATGCTCGCAGATCAATCCAGTTCCATTCCTCTGCACTTAAGACAGCAAAGCTTATTAATCAAAAGTCATATTCTTGCGCAATCAACAACGCTTGCGAATTATCAACTTGCTCAAGAAACAATTGATCAGGTCATCGAAAATGTGGATGACAACACCTACAACCCAACTGCAAATGGCTACTTCGCACTCAAAATTATTGCCGGAGAAATTGCGCTCAATCTCAATAATTATGACGAATCTATGCTGTTATTCCGTGAAGCAGAACAATATGGCCTTAAGACTCCCCTAACCAATAACGCGGCTTGGGCTGCTTACGCGATTGGTTACAATTACCAACAACAAAACAAATTAGCCTTAGCGATTAATTTCTATAACAAGGCACAGCAAAAGCTACTTGATAACCAAGATACGCTAAATGGCTTGCTCACTAAAAAAATGAGCCTTGCCTATATTGCCCAAGATAACTTTAAATTGGCGATCAGCTTTGCCAATCAATCAGCTCAGTATTATCAAAACCTTGGTAACAAACTGCAATTATCAGACTCTTTATTAGCATTGGCTAGCATGCATCGTAAAATTAAAGAATATAACTTATCGCTCGTTTATTACTTTAATGCCTTAGATTTATTAAAAGTATTTGATGAAAAAAATAGATTAAACGCCGTTTATTTCGAAGTGGGTAAGACTTATTTGCAAATGGGTAACTTTAGCTTAGCTGAGCAATACCTCACTAATGCAGAACAGCTGTTTTACAACAATGGTCAAAATAACTTACTGCTTGAATCACTGGTGCATTTAGCTAATTTAGCGATTCAACAACAACGCTATGACGCAGCGTTAATTCAACTAAATAAAGCACTGACCATCGCAGGACAACTTAACAACAGTAAGCAGTTTGAAACTGTCTACCTGTATCTTGCGACCGCTTACGAAGAAACAGACCAATACGCCAAAGCACTCGATAGCTACAAACAGTTTGTACGTTACAACAAATTATCTAATTTTGACTCTAAAAAAGCGCTACCAGTCTCAAATCAGCACAAAGAAAACAATGAAATAAAATCTCAAAAAATAGACCAATTACAAACACAAGTAACCAAGCTGACACAGTCAAAGCATAACTTGGTTATTAATGTATTCTTGCTGGCTTCAATCATGCTCATTATTCTTTATTTGTATTATATCAATACGCAAAAGATGAAATTACAAAAGCAAGAGGTTGACCAATTAGAGAATAATTACAATATTCACTCGAACACTGGCTTGAATAACATCAACAGCCTAAAACAATATATACCGACACCATTACAAGAAGCCCGATTTTATTCTGATTGGGAATACTCTGATAAGCAAAACAGCGTGCATAGCTGTGCCATTATCAGCCTCGATTTCTTACAGCCTTTGCGTCAGAAATGTAGCCTTTCGATGGTAAATCAAATAGAAAGGGAATTAGGTACTTACTTATTAAAACAACTGCATGATTCAGAACACTTATTCCAATTAAATGATACACAGTTATTATTAGTTAGAAAAGTGAACAAAAATTATGACCCAGCCATCATTGCCAATAACATTATGGACTGGTTTGAACAGTTTGATTGTCAGCTTAATTTTGATAAAGAGATTTCAATTGGCATGGTGTCTCATCCTTTCTTATTCAAATACCCTACCGCAATAGACAGTAAAAAGTTGTTAAATATAGCTACCTTAGCGTTATCAGGTGCGAACCAACTTAGTCGTAAACATAAACAAAATAGTTGGGTGCAATTAAGTGCTTTAACCTATACGCAACCTGCATTTTTTCATGGTGATGTTTGGAACCGTTCAAAACAAGCCATAGAAAAAGGCTTAGTCAAAGTGACGTCGTCAAGTGACAAAAATGACATTAACTGGCTCTAAGGTTAGATTTTAAAGCCAAACTATTTTATAGATGTATATAATAATGGTAAGCTAATATTCACCTTTGATTAAACCTATGTGAAAAGTATCCATGCAGACATCACAAGACGCACATTCAGCAACAAAGCAAAATGATGCCAGCGGCTACACAAAAATTAACACTGCAATGCTATTGGCGTTCATTAATCGTTTGCTTAGTGCAACACGAGGAATCGACAATGAGTTAAATGTTGAAGTGGCTAAGCTGAAAGCAACGCTGGAGCGTAGTGCGTCTGACGATGAACTTATCACACAAATCAAACAGGTTGAGCGTCAGGTAATGCTCCATCCTACCGTTTTATCTGACACCTTAAAAACAGGTGACAGCGCTACGGTTCAAGCAGCTCAATCATTAGCAAACTTATTACAGCACGATCCTAAACTAACTGCAGAATTACAATTAATATTAGCAGAGCCTAAAGCGACAGCCGTTGCGTCATTACAAACTAAAGTACAATCTCTTTTCTGTATTTATCACAGCGCAATTAAAAACTTAAAAATGGCAAGTAATGGTAATGAAAACATTACTTCTGCTGTTCACAAAAAAATATGTGATGACTTACAGCGCTTAATCAATGAACTTGATTTCGCCGGTGGTTTTGGCTCAAACCTTAAAAAAATTCGTCAACGCTTATTACAAGGCGTTGAGAATCATGAGCTCGTTGATATTTGCTTACAGATCATCAATAACATTATTGAAGGTGCCCGCGAAGAACGTCTCGCATCGAAGACTTTTTTACATGCGATTGTCGAAGAGCTGAATAACATCGCTTATAAGTTTGATAGCTCACTCGTCGATAACAGCAACATCAATAAAAAACAGCTGAGTTTATTAGAAGGCCTAAAAGAACGTATTGATATTTTAGATCTCGATATCAGTACCAGTGAAAACTTAGAAGAAACAAAGTTACACGTTCAACAAGGTTTAGAAATAATTTCAAGTACCATTCAACAGCAAGAACAGTTGTTACAAGAAAAGATATTATTAGAACAACAAATACAAGCCGTTCAAAAACAACTCGAAGAACTGAAAAAAGAAACCTTGCTGCATACACAACGACTAGAGGCGCAACAGCACAAACTCTATCTCGACTCTTTAACACAAGTGTATAACCGTACCGCATTAGACGAACGCTTTAAGCTTGAATTTAAACGCTGGCAACGCTACCAGACCAACACAACTATCGCTATTATCGATATTGATCACTTTAAGAATATCAACGATACGTTTGGTCATATTGCTGGTGATAAAGCCCTTAAGATTGTCGCGCGCGCATTACAAAAATCAATCAAAGGAAAAGACTTTATTGCCCGTTTTGGTGGTGAAGAGTTTGTATTATTACTTGCTGAGTTAGAACCAGATAAAATCCAAGTTATTTTAGATAAACTACGTAACACCATTAAAAGTATTCCGTTTAGATTTAAAGGCAAACAGATATCAATTACCATCTCAATTGGTGCAACTCGCTTTACAGCAGAAGATAAAGACGCGGTAGATCCTTTTGAACGCGCTGACAAAGCACTTTATGAAGCAAAAAGTTCAGGACGAGATAAAGTTATCATTAAGCACTAAACTTAGTTAGACCTGCGGCGATAAGCACGAGTATATTCACTTAATATTGATTCGTTACATGTGCTCAACGCCTGCTTTCTGACATGGAGTTTAGCTTATGATCACTCATATCAAACCAGTGGGCAGCATGGACCTACTGTCACAACTCGAAGTCGATAGACTGCAACAAACAGCCACCAGCGATTTATATTTACTATTTCGAAATTGTTCCTTAGCCGTCTTAAATTCCGGCTCTCGTACCGATTCCAGTACTGAAATTTTAAAAGCATTCAGTAATTTTGATATCAGTGTTGTCCAACAGGAACGCGGCGTCAAACTCGAATTACATAATGCACCAGAGCAAGCATTTGTCGACGGAGAGATAATCCGAGGCATTCAAGAACATTTATTTTCGGTATTGCGTGATATTCTTTATGTGAATAGCTACATAGACAAAATCCCCGTACCCAAAAAAGATCTCTCTTCATTTTTAACCAACCAAGTCTTTTCTATTTTACGTAACGCACGCGTGATCAAATCTGATTCGGATCCCAACATGGTCGTATGCTGGGGCGGTCACTCTATTCGCTCTCCAGAATACGAATATGCCAAAGCTGTCGGCCACGAACTTGGATTACGGGAAATCAATATCTGCACCGGTTGTGGACCAGGCGCAATGGAAGGACCAATGAAAGGGGCTACTGTCGGCCATGCGAAGCAACGAGTGAAGCAGCGACGCTACCTTGGTTTAACCGAACCCAGTATTATTGCGGCAGAACCACCAAACCCAATCGTTAATGAATTAGTTATTTTACCCGACATTGAAAAGCGTCTGGAAGCCTTTGTTCGCCTTTCTCACGGTATCATCATTTTCCCTGGTGGCGCAGGAACAGCTGAAGAGTTACTGTATTTATTAGGCATCATGATGCACCCAGAAAATAAGCGTCAACCACTGCCGATTGTACTTACAGGCCCTAAGGAAAGTGAAGAGTATTTTACAACCATTGATGATTTCATCGGTGCAACACTTGGCTTTGAAGCTCAAAAATATTATCAAATAATCATTGATGACGCCTCTAGTGCAGCGCAATTGATGAAAAAAGCCATGCACAAAACATTTGAATATCGTCGTGCGATTGGCGACGCTTATTCCTATAACTGGAGTTTAAAAATCGAGTTAGATTTTCAAATGCCATTTATCCCCAGCCACCAGCATATGGCTGCGTTAAACCTCAACCTTGAACAAGCACCTGAAGTGTTAGCAATGAATCTACGCAAAGCATTCTCAGGTATTGTCGCCGGTAACGTGAAAGACTCTGGAATTAAATCGATTGAGAAGAATGGTCCGTTTAAACTACAGGGCGACGCAAAATTAATGCAATTAATGGACAATTTATTAAAAAGTTTCATAAAACAGAATAGAATGAAGCTTCCAGGTAGTAAGTATGAGCCTTGCTATGAAATAATTAAACCCAACTAACTTTGATGAAACACGGATATGGCCAAAAATCACTTATTAATTATCGATGCATTAAACCTGATCCGTCGAGTACATGCAGTACAACTAAATCAAAGTAACGATCCCGTTGCACAAATAAGTGCAACGCGTGAAACCATTAAACACGCCGTCAGAAAACTATTATCGATTACAGCTCCTACCCATGTCGTGGCTGTATTTGATGCTGAGCAAACAGGCTGGCGTCATGAAATCTATCCAGAATATAAAGCGAACCGTAAGCCGATGCCAGAAAGCTTGCAGCAAGCTCTTAGCTTAATCCAAGATGACCTTTGGGAATTAAACATCGACTCTTTATTAACAGAGCAAGATGAGGCTGACGATCTAATTGCGACACTCGCGATAAAGATGTCAACACAACAACAACAAGTCACCATCATTTCAACAGATAAAGGCTATTGCCAACTACTAACCCCCTATATTCAAATTCGAGATTACTTTAATAAGCGTTGGTTAGACCAACATTTTATCGACGAAAAATTTGGGGTTCAACCACAGCAGCTTGTCGACTACTGGGCTTTAACAGGGATCAGCGGTAGTCATCTTGCAGGCGTCGCAGGTATTGGCCCAAAAACAGCCACGCAACTATTAAACGAACACCCTGATTTAGATGCCATCTATGCAAGTGAAGCACTAAAGCCGAAACTTCGTGAGAAACTAGATACGCATAAAGACATGGCTTATATCACCCAGCAATTAGCGCAATTAAAGATAGATATCCCGTTAGGATTTAACTTAAAAGACCTCAGGTATCAACCTTAATCATTAACGTAGTCATTATCACTATAGCGCTTGGGGTCACCTAAGCGTTAATAGTAAAAAAAAAGTTAAAATCTAGAGCTATCTCTAACAAATCAGTTTTATGCCCTGTTAAACCCTTTATTTAGCCAAATAACAGAAGTAACTACATTAACAATTGATCAATACTTTGTTACCATACGGCAACAAAACATTTTCATTTGAAAGTACGCTAATTAAATAAGGAATATGTATGACACAAAGAAGAATTACAGTGATCCCGGGTGATGGTATTGGTCCGGATATTATTGAGTCTGCAATTCAAATTTTAGACAAAGCCGGCTGTAACTTCGCATATGACTTTGCTGATGCAGGTTTAGCTGCACTACAAACTTCAAGTGAACTACTTCCTCAAGCGACATTAGACCTTATTGAAAAAAATAAAGTGGCATTAAAAGGCCCTTTAACAACACCGGTAGGTGCTGGCTTTACATCAATCAATGTGTCATTACGTAAGCACTTCAATTTATACGCTAACTTACGTCCTGTATTATCTTTTAAAGGTACGCGCAGTCGCTACGAAAATATCGATATTATTACAGTACGTGAAAACACACAGGGTATGTACTCTGGTGCTGGTCAAATCATTTCTGATGATGGCAGTGAAGCTGAAGCAAAAAGTATCATTACACGTGAAGGCGCAGAACGCATTTGTGTTGCAGCATACGAATTAGCAAAATCAGAAAACCGTAAAAAAGTAACCGCGATCCATAAAGCGAACATCCTAAAAACGACATCAGGTTTATTCCTTGAAGTAGCCCGTGAAGTTGCACTGCGCTACCCTGAAATTGAATCAGAAGAAATGATCGTTGATGCGGCATGTATGAATCTTGTTATGTATCCTGAACGCTTTGATGTGATCGTAACAACAAACTTATTTGGCGATATTTTATCTGATTTATGCGCAGGTTTAGTTGGTGGTCTTGGCATGGCGCCAGGTGCAAACATCGGTGAAGACATTGCGATTTTCGAAGCTGTTCACGGCAGTGCACCAGACATCGCAGGTAAGAACCTAGCAAACCCGACATCAGTTATCCTTGCATCTATCCAGATGTTAGAGCACTTAGAAATGAAAACAGAAGCTGATAACATCCGTAATGCTGTTCGTGATGTCATTGAATCTGGCGACAGAACAACCCGAGATCTAGGTGGTTCGCACGGTACAACAGACTTTACTCAAGCTATTTTAGAACGTCTGTAAGCCATTTATATAGCGACAATGAGTTTGGTCATGATGACAAACTCGTTAGCCGATTCAGTTGCTTAATATTGATAGTATTGAGCAACTGATATTCTTTTCTTACATTTCATATCCATTGATAACTCAAGTCCTTCCCCATACCTAATAACGTATCTTAAATAGTCATTGCCGTACCTAGTAATTTATAAATACCGAGCTATAGTTATATTTTCATCATCCGCTTGGTGATACATGCTACATAAATTGTTATTAACGATATTATCAACGAGCCTCTTAAGCGGAATGACCGTAGCAAAAGAAAATCCGTTAATTCCCTATACCTCAGAACAAAACACATTTTATACAAGTTCTTACTCTCTACATGCAGACACCGCCACACCAACGCCTCGATTCGAATTTAAACAAACGTTATTTACAATAAAAAAGACCAAGAAAAAACATAAACGAACAGCGCAGCTACAATTACTTAATATGTGGATAGATCCAGATATCACTCGATTATTTATTCCTAGACTCAAAGACATCGGCAAACTCAGCTTAAATTTACACTATAGTTTGAAGCGCAGTCCCTATCTATTACTCGATTACGAGCGTATCACTATCAAGACGAAGCTAAAATCAAACGGTATGTTGCAGCACGAGGCTTATTATAATATGAATATTGAAGGGGCTGTTATTGGTATTAAAGTACGTGGTGAAGAGCCGCATATGTACTTTCGCTACCGCTTTAAATAACAAAGCCATTAAATCAATGACGACTTAATGGCTTTTATACAAACAACGATAAAGCGTGTAGCTTATTATTTGTCTTCTGGAATAAAGTGAGTCCAAGCTACATGTACAGTCACTTCATCACGATCATGATAAAGGTGCTTAGCTTGAACAACAAAACGATCATCAAGTTGCTTGTCTAAAATTTCTAAACAATCTTCAAGTGTATGATAACGACGTTTTAGTGGCAATTTCAGGTTAAAGATCGCTTCTTTACACCATGCATTCAATAGCCATTTACACATAAGACGCGCAACACGTTCCGGTTTTTCAATCATATCGCATACCAGCATATCAACTGGTGGATTCTCAGGAACCTTCACTTTGTTACCGTTTAACTTACGGTTAGTCCAAGCAATTGTCGTTTTAGCTGGCTCATATTTAAAACCATCTTCTTCATAATGCTTAACTTGACCAGTTTCCATCAAGCTCTCAGCCATTGCACCGTTATCAATCGACACAACAAACATACTACGTTGTACTAATTGATACGTCCAACCGCCCGGACAAGCACCTAAATCGACGGCACGCATTGCACCGCCAATACGTCTATCCCACTGATCTGCTGGAATGAATGTATGGAATGCTTCTTCAAGTTTTAGCGTAGAACGACTTGGCGCTTTCGCTGGGAACTTAAGACGCATAATACCCATAGGTAATGGCGAATTGTTAAAGCTATATGAATAACCGATATAAACACTTACGTTATCAATGAAGAATACGTGTAATACTGGACGATTTTTATTTTCTTTTGCTAATAAATGATCGTTTTTACGTAATGATTGACGTAGTGGCACAGTGTACTTACGGCAGAACTTAGAAAGCTCTTTACCTTCATTAGTATCAGGCATTTCAACACGTAGCTCACCCATCGCTTCAATACCTTCACAGGCAGCAACAACAGGGTTAACACGATCGTAAAGCGGCATATCATCAACACGTGCGTGTAATGCGATCATTTGACGTGCAAAGATCAATGATGAAAGTGGTAATTTTTTCGCTAGTGAATCGACATCTTCCGCAGAGTGACATTCAAACACAACATAACCCGAATTCGGCGTTACTTTAGCAAAACCATACGCCTCCATGGCAGTCGCTCGTGCTTGAATTTCAGCGGCACATTCTTTTTCATAACCAGGACGGCAATATAATAAAATACCATTCATTTTCTAATAACCTCATTTTCGTCATCAACACTGCTGACGATATATACTCAGTATAGATACAATACTGAGACTACAAATACATAAAATATACCCAAGCCAGTGCAGAATAATACTTAATCTTGAACTGGTTTGAATACAAAGTCGCACAGTCTAAACCCTTGACGATATAACACCAAGGATTTAGTCGCCTCATGGTGAATTAATTATCCACGAAGTCTTGTTGTTCTTCCTGTACTAAAGACAACATCCAATCTCTAAATGCCACAATTTTACCAAGTTCATCTTGTTCTTCTCGGCATACGACATAATAGGCATTCTTGCTCACTAACACTTCATTAAAAGGACGGACAAGACGACCAGCATCAATCTCTGGTTGCGCAAGTACACTGTGTCCTAATGCAACACCTTGGCCATGCACAGCGGCTTGTAATACCATCGACGTATGACTAAAAATAGGGCCTTGATTCACATTTACATCGGTAATGTTTGCTTGTTTAAACCAAGCGCTCCAATCTCGACGTGAAGTATCATGCAATAATGTATGTAGCTTCAGATCGCCGGGGGTCTTTAATGGTTTTGCCCCATTAAGTAATCGTGGCGAGCAAACAGGCACTAAGTATTCAGTATGCAACTTCTGTGCATGTAAATCTTTCCACTTTCCTCGGCCATAATAAATCGCAACATCAACGTCATCAGTTAATGAACCATCATCCATATCAACGGCTTTAATACGCACATCAATATCTGGATACAGTTCAGAGAATAAAGATAAACGCGGTACCAACCACTGAATAGCAAAACTCGGTTGCAAACTAACTGTTAATGACCCTTTAGCACCACGAGCTAACAAACGCTCTGTTGCATCAACTAATGATGTAAAGGTGTCTTTAATATCAAGAAAATAACTTTGTCCCTCTTCCGTCAAAAATAACGCGCGGTTTTGACGACGAAAGAGCTTAATGCCTAAATATTCTTCCAATGCTTTAATCTGGTGACTGACAGCAGCTTGTGTAACATATAGCTCTTCAGATGCGCGAGTAAAGCTCGAATGCCTTGCTGCGGCTTCAAAAACACGTAATGAATTTAATGGCGGAAGTCTACGTGACATATCGGTGTCCAATTGGATAAGTAAAACTAATGCGAAACATTATAATTTGTCAATTGTCAGAATGCTAGAAAATAACTATAGTGCACGTATGTATATAGGACATAATACTTATTTGTACTGATTTTTGTTAATTAGTATTATTTATATGAGTTAGTCTTTGTTATGTAATGTTGTGTTTGTTTGCTTAAACTTGTTGGTTTAGGCCTTTAAGTAATAATTACTTATTTTCAAAGCTTTGATAATATTCTTAATACACTTGTATTATTTGGTCAAAGATTTTTAGCGCTGTATCATTACAGCGCTTTTTTTATACCTAAAATTAATCGATATCAATCGCAGTAAAACTCTTCACTACATCATCAATCGCTTTTGCTTGTGATAAAAATGCTTCTAACTTAGCAAAAGGTAATGCAGATGGACCGTCACAACGTGCTTGTGCTGGGTTTTCATGTGCTTCAATGAATAAACCCGCAATACCCGTCGCTAGACCCGCATAACTTAATTCAGGTACTTGCTTACGACGACCACCAGAAGCGGCACTGCCTGCATCACGCTGTTGCGTTGCATGCGTACTGTCTAAGATGATTGGCGTACCTTGAGTTAGCTCTTTCATTACACCGAATGCAAGTGGATCAACCACAAGGTTATCGTAACCATGGCAATGGCCACGTTCACATAAGATCACTTTCTCATTGCCACATTCAGCAAACTTATCAACGATATTGCCCACTTGATGTGGAGACATAAACTGTGGTTTTTTAATGTTAATCACAGCGCCAGTTGCCGCCATTGCTTGCACTAGGTCAGTTTGACGAGCAAGAAAAGCCGGTAATTGGATAACATCAACAACATCAGCAACCGGTTGGCACTGTGCTTCAGTATGTACGTCAGTAATGATTGGCACATTAAATTCAGCTTTAACACGTTGGAAAATGTTTAAACCTTTTTCCATACCAACACCACGGAAAGAATGGATGCTTGAACGGTTTGCTTTATCAAAAGACGCTTTAAATACAAAAGGGATACCTAGTTTATCAGTCACCGTTTTATACGCTTCAACAGCGCGTAGCGTCGTTAGTTCGTCTTCTAATACGTTGATACCACCAAATAACACAAATGGTAGATCGTTGGCACAAATAATATCGTTACCAATTTTTACTATTTTTGCATTCATAATTGTTACCTTAAAGGGTCCATTTCAAATCGGTTAATTTTAATGAATCGTATCATTAGCCGCAGCGAGTTCTTCAACTTGCGCTTTCAACACCCGAGTAATCGGATCATCTGGACATTGTTCAATAAAATAAGAAAAATCTTCGCTCGCTAGCTTTTTACAATCTAGTTGTTGTAACAAAAAGCCTCGGTCACGGATCTCGTAAGGCTCATCAGGTTCAAGCTCTAAAATAAGATCAATACTACGTAATGCGTAAGAAAAATGCTCATCACGTATTAAGGCTGCTTTTAGTACCTGTAATAAGCGCAAGTAATGCATTTCATTAGTGGCTTCTAACAAATCATCGTCTGATAACAGGGCGTGATTACCCTCAATGCCACGTAATAACACCTGTAATTTATGATGATCAAGCTCTTGCCCATCAGCTGGGTCAACATACTTACCATCATCTTTACTGCCAAAGCGTAAAACAAACTGCCCTGGAAATAAAATACCAGTCACATCGACTTCAAAATGTTCAGCGAAGTACATAAATACCGTGCCTAACGACAGCGGCACACCGTTACGCGTACTAATTACCTTGTGTAATAATACACTGTCGAGTTCAAGCCATTTACGCCAATCGCCTGAAAAACCAAGCTGTTGATAAAACAGATACAATAGCTGGTCACGCTTCTCTGCTTCACAAGTAAAGCCTTGCATATCAACTTCGATTAGCTCAATCAACGCATCAAGTTCGATAATCGCGTCTTCTAATAACGCTTTTTCTGTCACTTCTTCAATGGCAGACAAACTCGCTAGCATGACGTTGTCGATCATGAGTACTTCTTCAGCAAGCTCATCATCGTATTCATCAACCTGCATCTCGTCGTTATCATTCTCTGCAGTGTTCGTGTCAGTCAACTCAGTGTCTGTCAGCGCTGCATTTGCATCTAATTCCATCATTACCTCAGCAAATATGCTTCGCCGTTAACGGCCAGTGAATACACATAAAATAACCAGCCAATACTCCCTACAAATGCAAAGCAACGGAAAAATAAATTCTTACCTTGCTGTAGTGACATGTACACCATAAAGGCGATAGAGAGTGTCGACAATAATTTTTCTGTCATGACCGTATCATCAAATGGCGCACGACCAGAAACCATACACACTAACGCAATCATCATGATGGTGATCATATCGATCACTTGACGCGATTTAATAAAACCGGCGTGCTCAAGATATGGTGATTGCTTCACTGTGAAGGCAAAATTTACAAAATACATGACTACGCTTAATAGCAGCGTCGCGATATGCAGCGGAATAACAATATCCATTGATTAGGCTTCTTTTCGTTGTCCGACAGTAATACGATCGTTATTACCATAGTCTTTATGAGTAATAACCTGATGATAATCTGATGCGTTAAATAACGCGCGTACTGCAGCACCTTGGTCAAAACCATGCTCGACTAATAACCAGCCATCTGTTGTTAAAAACTGATAACCTTGGTTAATAATGTGCTTAAGATCAGCAAGTCCATCATCATCAGAAACTAACGCAGTTAGCGGTTCAAAACGCACGTCACCCATCGCTAAATGTGGATCATGTTCTTCGATGTAAGGCGGATTACTCACAATCACATCAAAACGTTGTTCGCTATCTAACGGTTCAAACCAACTGCCTTGTAACACAGTTACATCCAATCCACAGCGTTTCACATTTCGACGCGCTAGTGCTGCTGCACCTTGGTTATATTCGATCGCTGTCACTGTTGCTTGTGGTAATTCTGAGGCAAGTGCCAGCGCAATAGCGCCCGTACCTGTCCCTAAATCTAATACCTGACAAGCAGAAGTTGGCATAATAGCCAGCGCTTGTTCCACTAACACTTCCGTATCAGGTCTTGGAATTAACGTATCAGGTGACACCTCTAATTCTAATGACCAAAATTCACGAAAACCAAGAATATGCGCGACAGGTTCACCCGCTTGACGGCGAGAGATCAGGGCAGAAAAACGACTAATAACGTCATCATCCAATACCTTGTCATCCCAAGTAAAAAGATAACTGCGATCTTTTTCGAGTAAAGAACAAAGGATGACTTCAGCATCAAGTTTAGGGCTTTCACTGTCAGCAAGCTGAGTAACAGCCCACTGCAGTAGTTGTGCGATTGTTTTCACAGTACTCGACATATTAATCAGCTTCAGCAAGTGCCGCTAATTGATCTGCCTGATGTTCTTGAATGATAGGTTGAATCAATACATCTAATTCACCTTCCATTACTTCGTTTAGACGGTAAAGCGTCAAGTTGATACGGTGATCACTTACACGGCCTTGTGGGTAGTTATAAGTACGGATACGTTCAGAACGATCACCACTTGCTACTAGGCTACGACGTGTACTTTCTTCTTCTAAACGAACAACTTCATCTGCAGCTGCTTGAATACGCGCTTGTAGAATTGACATTGCACGTGCACGGTTTTTATGTTGTGAACGTTCGTCTTGACACTCAACAACAGTACCCGTTGGAATATGCGTAATACGGATTGCAGAATCGGTTTTATTTACGTGCTGACCACCCGCGCCTGATGCACGGAACGTATCAACTTTAAGGTCTGCAGTATTGATGCTAATCGCTTCAGATTCAGGGATCTCAGGCATAACAACAACAGTACAAGCAGATGTATGGATACGGCCTTGTGATTCAGTTTCTGGTACACGCTGTACACGGTGACCACCTGATTCAAACTTCATCGTACCGAATACAGCTTCACCTTCCATCTTAACGATAACTTCTTTATAACCGCCTTGATCACTGTCGCTTAAGTTCATTACTGATAAGCGCCAGCCTTTTTTCTCAGCATATTTGCTGTACATACGGTAAAGGTCGCCTGCAAAAATTGCAGCTTCATCACCACCAGCACCCGCACGGATCTCTAAGAAACAGTTATTACTGTCATTTGGATCGCGTGGTAATAATAGAATTTCTAATTCATCAGTAATACGAGCAACCGCTGCTTTGCTTTCTTTATATTCTTCAACAGCCATTTCACGCATATCAGGATCATCGTCCTTTAGCATTTCTTCTGCAGAATCGAAGTCATCTTTCGCTTCTTGATATTCTTTAAAGCAAGAAACAAGTTCCTCTAGTTGCGCGTATTCTTTTGTCAGTGCACGGTAACGGTCTTGATCACTAATGATCTCTGGCTCACCTAATAATGCCTGAACTTCTTCATGACGCTCGATTAGGGCTTCTAATTTTGTAATGATCGATGCTTTCATCTTTACTCTCGTATTACCGTTAAATAGATCACCGAAGTCTTACAGACAGCTTCAGCAATTGAATATGAATTATTTCTTTGTTGTGATCGGCAAGGATACCTATATGTAAGGAAATAGTCGATTGCTTTCCGATAATTTACTATTGATATACCTAATATGTACCAAAACAGGTGAAATAGAGTGGTCAGTTGCTAATGAATACTAATTATCAGCAACTGTAATATTTATTACATTTAGAGGAAGAATTACTAATCAAGACCAACAACACGACGCACTAATAATAGTTCGTCATCTTGATTACGCTTACCAGCACTCACTAACGCTTGAGTTGGCGCGTGGATAAGTTTATTCGTTAATTTGTTCGCTAACTCGGTCAGTACACGCTCACAGTCGGTGCCATTTTGCATCGCAGCGATTGCCCTTTCGAGTAATATTTCTTTTTCAGCCATTGCAGAGGTGCGGTATTCTTTAATTGAATCAACACTTGATAATGATGCTATCCATTCAGAAAATAACAATGTTTCTTCAGTAATAATATGTTCAGCTTGTTGCGCTGCATCTTGGCGTGCTTCTTTATTTTGTTCGATGATGCCTTGCAAGTCATCCACTGTATATAAATAAGCGTTACCTAATTCCCCCACCTCTTCTTCAATATCACGCGGAACCGCAATATCAACCAAGAAAATCGGTTTTTGTTTACGTTGTTTCAACGCACTTTCAATCATTCCTTTACCTATTATCGGTAATGGGCTTGCTGTTGAGCTGATAACAATATCGGCATTGTGTAAATGCTGAGGAATTTCTTCTAACGTAAAGGTTGTCGCACCAAACTTTTCACCCAGCGCTTGTGCACGAGATACGGTACGGTTAGCCACCATCATCTCACTCACATTTTGCTCTGCAAGATGGGTAGCAACAAGATCAATTGTTTCACCAGCACCAATCAATAACACGCGTGTTTTCGACAAATCATCAAAGATATGTTTACTTAAACTCACCGCTGCAAATGCGACTGATACCGCATTAGCACCGATCTCAGTTTCGGTGCGCACACGTTTTGCCGCTGTAAATGTTTTTTGAAATAGCTTTTCGAGGGTCTGAGCGACAGAATTTAATTGTTTTGCTTTTGCAAACGCTTGCTTTATCTGTCCCAGAATTTGAGGTTCACCTAATACGAGTGAATCCAAACCACCTGCAACACGCATTAAATGACGAACCGCATCAGCATCGTAATGACGGTAAGTACATGATGCAAGCTCATCAGCAGGTATCTGATGGAAGTCAACTAACCACTGCGTAACACGCTCAGGTTGGCCTTGCTCAATCTTGCAATATATCTCTGTACGATTACAAGTTGAAACTATCACCGCCTCAGAAGCAACGCCCTCAGCAATTATGCTGGTAAAGGCATCTTCAATATTGTCGGGTGAAAAAGCGACCTTTTCACGTAGTGATACAGGTGCCGTATTATGATTTATACCAAGTGCTAACAGAGTCATGTATTACTTACAGTGAATAGTTATAAAAACAAATAGAACATTCATTCTACGCAAAAAGTATGAATTTTTAAAGTGACAAAACCATGCATATCTGTTTTTATAAGCCCATGCTTGCTCTTTATCATCATTACTTTATTTTTTTGAGTATCTTATGACATTTCAGCGTTCTATTTACATCTTAATTGTGAGTGTATTACTCAGCGCCTGTAGTACAACAACACAGTACCAAGCGCCAACGGGTAGTCCAGAACAATTATGGCAGCAACATCAGTTGCAATTACAAAAAATTAAAACTTGGCAACTACAAGGACAAATTGCGTTTATTAGTCCTGACTCTCGTCATTCTGCCACGTTAAACTGGCAGCAATATACTAACGATTTCAACATCAATTTAACGGGGCCATTTGGTATTCATGTGCTCACGATTAAGCGCAGTGATAATATCTCGACTCTAATTCTAGACGATGATAGTCAATATCAAAGTAATAATACGCAAGCGCTTATTAACCAACTCAGTCCAATACCTATTCCGGTAAGCGAGTTACGTTCTTGGATCTTAGGTGATCCGCTTACCGACGATATTACCCTTGATAGCTTTGGCCGAGTAACTAAAGCGACTCATCCACAAGGCTGGACGCTCCGCTATACTAAATATCAACGCATCGATAATATGTGGTTACCCAAAAATATTGAAATCAAAAATGATGACATGCGTATAAAAATATCGACTCGAAACTGGAAGTTAAATGCAACAAACTAATACGATTAGCCACTGGTCAGCACCTGCAAAACTAAATCTCTTTCTTTATATAAATGGTCGCCGTCCCGACGGTTATCATGAGTTACAAACATTATTTCAATTTGTTGATATTGGTGATGAGTTAGTCATCTCGCCTAATCTAAATGATGATATAACGATTACCCCTGAGATACCGGGTGTACCCGTTACCGAAAATATCATCTATCAAGCAGCCATGGCGCTTAAAGCACATTCATCATTACCACTAGGTGCTGACATTAAGCTCACCAAAAACCTACCTATGGGTGGCGGTTTAGGTGGTGGTTCTTCAGATGCTGCAACGACCTTAGTCGCACTAAATAAATTATGGCAGTTACAGTTGGATGAAGATCAATTAGCTGCAATAGGAGTCAAACTTGGTGCAGACGTGCCAGTCTTTGTTCGTGGCCATGCAGCATTTGCAGAAGGAATTGGTGAAGTTCTCACCTCAATAGAGGTAGAAGAGAAGTATTATCTTATTGCAGTACCTGACACACAGGTCAACACTGCAAAATTATTTTCGGACCCAGAGTTAATCCGCGATACGCCAAAACGCCCGCTGCATCAGTTGTTACAAGAAGAATGGAAAAATGACTTTGAGCCAACTGTGAAAAAACGTCATCCCGAGGTTGCAAAAGCATTAGAGTGGTTGCTAAAATATGCGCCATCTCGACTGACAGGTTCCGGTTGTTGCGTTTTTTCTGAGTTTAAAACTAAGTCTGATGCATTAACAGTATTAGCTAAAGCGCCTGAAGGCATGCAAATTTATATCGCGAAGAGCTTAAATAAATCACCATTATTACGTGATTTAGAAAACGCGACTATTGCATGATTGAAAAACACTGCGCAATAATAATGAACACTAGAAAATAAATGCAATACTTGAATCTTAGCTATTAAGTTGTTACCAAATTCTAAGAGATTAACGCTGGGGATCTCTACTAAGCAGTTCGCTGTTTAGGAGTATAATTATATCCCGGCCAAATACATCGATTACCTGAGGTTACACCGTGCCCGACATGAAGCTCTTTGCTGGTAACGCTACACCAGAACTTGCACAGAAAGTTGCAGACCGCCTTTTCATTCAACTTGGCAAAGCCAAAGTTGGTCGCTTTAGCGATGGTGAAATTAGTGTTGAAATTGAAGAAAATGTACGTGGTGGAGATATCTTCATCCTACAGTCTACTTGTGCACCAACTAACGACAACCTAATGGAATTGATCGTTATGGTTGACGCAATGCGTCGCGCATCTGCTGGCCGTATTACTGCAGTAATCCCTTACTTTGGTTATGCTCGTCAAGATCGTCGTGTACGTTCTTCTCGTGTGCCAATTACAGCTAAAGTTGTTGCAGATTTCCTTTCAAGTGTTGGTGTTGACCGTGTATTAACGGTTGATCTACATGCTGAACAAATCCAAGGTTTCTTCGATGTGCCTGTTGATAATGTATTTGGTACGCCAGTATTATTAGAAGACATGCAAGAAAAGAATCTTGAAAACCCAGTGATCGTATCTCCGGATATCGGTGGTGTTGTACGTGCTCGTGCTAACGCTAAATTACTTGACGAAGCTGACCTTGCGATTATCGACAAACGTCGTCCAAAAGCAAACGTAGCACAAGTAATGCATATTATTGGTGATGTTAAAGACCGTGACTGTATCCTTGTTGATGACATGATCGATACTGGCGGTACATTATGTGCAGCAGCAGTAGCACTAAAGAAAAATGGCGCGAAACGTGTATTTGCTTACGCGACTCACCCAGTATTCTCTGGTAATGCAGTAGAGAACCTACGTGATTCTTGTATCGACGAAATCGTTGTAACAGACTCAGTACCACTATCTCCAGAAATTGCTGCTCTACCAAACGTTCGCGTATTAAGCTTAAGCCCTATGCTTGCAGAATCAATTCGCCGCGTTAGCAATGAAGAATCTATTTCGGCAATGTTTAAATAATTTAGACTACTTTTTAAAGCATCTGTTAAGACTCTTTAAAACGTTCAGTAACTAAATTTAAGCACTGCAATAAAACCGAGTTTGGTGATGCCAGACTCGGTTTTTTAGTTCTACCACTTCCCCAAATAATAACGTAACAACTCACGTTCAGACCTTTCACTCACTCGTCAGTTGAGGTTTTCCCTGACACAGGGTAAAATAGCGCGTTTTTTATTCAATGAGTAACGAAGCTATTGGCTAGATAACTCATTACGCAATCATTACAGCAATTATAGGTATACCATGAGCAACGACATTCGTTTAATTGTCGGCCTGGCAAATCCAGGACAAGAATACAGCCGCACACGTCATAATGCTGGTGCCTGGTTTATTAACGAATTAGCAAAATGGCACAACACACAGTTACGTGAAGAAACAAAATATTTTGGTCATACAGCCCGTATTAATGTGGCAGGCCAAGATGTACGCTTACTCGTACCGACTACGTTCATGAATTTAAGCGGTAAATCAGTTGCTGCACTGGCAAAATTCTACCAAATTGAAATCACACAGATTTTAGTTGTTCACGATGAACTCGATTTACCACCTGGAGTCGCTAAATTTAAGCAAGGCGGTAGCCATGGTGGCCATAATGGTCTTAAAGATATCATTAGTAAGATGGCAAACAGCAAAGAATTCTACCGTCTACGTATTGGCATTGGCCACCCGGGCAGTAAAGAAAAAGTAACCGGATACGTACTTGGTAAAGCACAAAAAATAGAACAAGAACAAATGGATGCAGCAATTGATGAAGCAGTCCGCTGTATCGATATTTTAGCTAAAGACGGTATGGTTAAAGCGATGAGTCGTTTACATACGTTTAAAGCACAATGATTAATTAATAAAAAATAAGTAATTAAACACACACAGATAAATTATTTAGCTGTGTGAACCAATTTTAGTACATAGCAAAGAAGGTAAAAATCATGGGTTTTAAATGCGGTATCGTAGGCTTACCAAACGTAGGTAAATCAACACTATTTAATGCATTAACACAAGCTGGTATCGAAGCTGCCAATTTCCCATTCTGCACAATCGAGCCGAATACAGGTGTAGTACCAGTGCCAGATAAGCGTTTAGACGCACTGTCTGCAATTGTAAACCCTGAGCGCGTATTACCAACTACAATGGAATTCGTTGATATCGCAGGCTTAGTAGCTGGCGCATCAAAAGGTGAAGGTCTAGGTAACAAATTCCTAGCAAACATCCGTGAAACAGATGCAATTGGTCATGTTGTACGTTGTTTTGAAAATGAAAACATCATTCACGTGAACAACAAAATTGCACCATTAGATGATATCGAAATCATCAACACAGAACTTGCTCTAGCGGATCTAGATAGCTGTGAACGCGCATTGCTACGTTTAGCTAAAAAAGCAAAAGGCGGCGATAAAGACGCTAAATTTGAAGTACCTGTTGTTGAAAAAATCATTGCTCACCTTGCTGAAGGTGAAATGATCCGTTCTTTAGAACTTTCTAAAGAAGAGATTGCAGCGATTGAATACATGAACTTTTTAACATTGAAACCAACAATGTACATCGCTAACGTAGATGAAGATGGTTTTGAAGATAACGAGCATCTAGATGCAGTACGTGCACTTGCAGCGACAGAAAATGCAGTTGTTGTTGCGATCTGTGCATCAATGGAAGCAGATATTGCTGAACTTGAAGATGAAGAACGTGCAGAGTTCATGGAAGACATGGGTATCGAAGAACCGGGTCTTAACCGTGTAATTCGTGCTGGTTATGAACTACTAACACTACAAACTTACTTCACAGCTGGTGTTAAAGAAGTACGTGCATGGACTATCCCTGTAAACGCAACTGCACCACAAGCGGCAGGTAAGATCCACACTGACTTCGAAAAAGGTTTCATCCGTGCAGAAGTAACGCCTTATGCAGCGTTCATTGAGCACAAAGGTGAAGCAGGCGCTAAGACTGCTGGTCAATGGCGTCTAGAAGGTAAAGATTACATCGTTAAAGATGGTGATGTTGTACATTTCCGTTTCAACGTATAACTTTACTTAAGCTAAGTACCTTAGTTTATATCTAAAGTAAGCACACTAAAACGCTGGCAATTGCCGGCGTTTGTTGTTTCTGGCGTCTGTAAACGAGCTTAATGTAAATAAATCTGCACTATATGAATTAAATAAGCGAATTATAGTGAAATCGCGAAGCTTAGGCGCAATTAATAAAAACACGTAATAACTACGTTGAATTATCAATGTTTGCAGTTTTGATACAAATAGCATAGAGTGACAACAGGATTTGTACACAAATTCAACAAGCGTCATTAAAAATGTTTTTTAACTAAAAAATAGTTGACGAACTTGGCTGTTATTAGCATAATGCGCCCCGTTCCAACGAAACAGGTAACTGCTAGTCGGAATGAGATTTAAGATGGCCATGTAGCTCAGCTGGTTAGAGCACAGCACTCATAATGCTGGGGTCACAGGTTCAAGTCCCGTCATGGCCACCATCTTAATTCGAATTGTAGGGATATCGCCAAGCGGTAAGGCACCGGGTTTTGATCTCGGGATTCTGAGGTTCAAATCCTCATATCCCTGCCATTATATATAACGATTGGCTATTTAGCGGATTGTTAAATTTATAAACACTGTTTATCATTAATTTGATTAACACTACCAAGTTTATAAATATAAAGAATATTGTGCGGAAGTGGCGGAATTGGTAGACGCGCTAGATTTAGGTTCTAGTATCGCAAGGTGTGAGAGTTCAAGTCTCTCCTTCCGCACCATGCTTTAACATGACATTGTCATGAACAAATTGTAGGGATATCGCCAAGCGGTAAGGCACCGGGTTTTGATCTCGGGATTCTGAGGTTCAAATCCTCATATCCCTGCCATATACCAACACAGACTTAGTCAGTGTTAACTTTGTAAGGTTTATTGAACTCTAACCATTCAATACTACCAACCTTGTAAAGATAAAGAATATTGTGCGGAAGTGGCGGAATTGGTAGACGCGCTAGATTTAGGTTCTAGTATCGCAAGGTGTGAGAGTTCAAGTCTCTCCTTCCGCACCATGCTTTAAATATAACTTCGGTTATATAAGATTTGTAGGGATATCGCCAAGCGGTAAGGCACCGGGTTTTGATCTCGGGATTCTGAGGTTCAAATCCTCATATCCCTGCCACTTTATCTAATTCGTATTTATACGGATAAGATGAAAAAAAGTAAGAATGGCCATGTAGCTCAGCTGGTTAGAGCACAGCACTCATAATGCTGGGGTCACAGGTTCAAGTCCCGTCATGGCCACCATTCTTATTTTAAAATAAAACATTGCGGAAGTGGCGGAATTGGTAGACGCGCTAGATTTAGGTTCTAGTATCGTAAGGTGTGAGAGTTCAAGTCTCTCCTTCCGCACCATGTTTTATTGCACAATACAGCAATGCTGTAGCAAAGAATTGTAGGGATATCGCCAAGCGGTAAGGCACCGGGTTTTGATCTCGGGATTCTGAGGTTCAAATCCTCATATCCCTGCCACTTCTTTCCAACTTCTCCCCATGAATACCTCCTCTAATTTCTAATTTCTAATTTCTAATTTCTAATTTCTAATTTCTAATTTCTAATTTCTAATTTCAGTATTTTAATCCCAACTGACTAACACAAACAAAAAACTATAAACTCCCCTCATATCTATCATTTATTTTATTTAAATTGATACCGCAGATAATTCACCGCTATTTACAATCCCCCTCTAAATAAATACCCCTTATGGTCGATATCACATATGTATAAGCGTTATTTTGTTAATATTAATTCGACTAAATACAGTGAAATTAAATACCAATAGCTGTCATTAAGTCGTTGAGATATTTGATTGATTTTATGATGGGAAAAAAAGATGCTACGAAACTTATCTATCACTAAAAAAATAAACCTCGCATTAAGTACCCTTTTTATTCTGATCCTGGCTATTTCAGCATTATCACAAAGTAAACAAGAAACAGATCTTGTTTTATCCATTCTAGAACAACAAGCACATGAACAAGCCGACACTTATTTTGATAGCTTAAATACCATGATGCTAACCGGTAGCATCAATCAACGTGAAACATTACGCCACAAGATGCTAGAGAATGAAAATATTGCAGATATACGCGTGATCCGTGGCGATAAAGTTAATCAACTATACGGAGCAGGGTTCGCGAGTGAGCAGATACAAGATGACTTTGACCGACGAGCATTAACCGGAGAAGTAATAAGCCAAGTGGTAAGCAGCCCAGAAGGTGAAAAATTAATGATCACCAAACCACTCATTGCATCAAAAAATTACCGTGGCACTGATTGTACCGCTTGCCACAATGCAAAAGAAGGCGATGTACTCGGCGCGGTAAGACTCGAATACTCTCTGACAGGTTTCTACCAGCAAGTACAACAAAATATTTTACGCTCAAGTGCAATCTTAGCTGTCGTATTATTTGCAGGACTCTTACTTACCTTGCTCATTATTCGTAAAGTCATCTTAATGCCAATCAATGAGCTAACTAACAGTATGGAGCTTGCAAGCGATACTCAAGATGTAACGACACTCATTGAAGTCAAAAATCATGATGAGATTGGTCGTATGGTGACATCGTTTAACTACATGATGAGTAATTTCCATTACAGCTTAACCCATGTATTAAATACCGCAGAAAACTTAGAAGATATATCGACTAAATTAAGCACCGCATCAACACAAACCTACAACTCTGCACATCAACAAAAACAAGAAGCGGAAACAATTAACGCCAGTATTGCTAATATGCAGATTCAAGTCGAAGATATTCAGTCTAAAGCCAATCTAACCAAGGCAGCATCATCACAGGCCGCATTAGAAACAAACAAGGGTAATTTACTCGCAAGTGCAACAATTGATGAAATTACCACGCTGACAACGCAACTCGATCATGTTGTCGATAAAATGCATCAACTTGGTGAGCAAACCAATAATGTGACAAAAATATTAGGTGTGATTAACTCTATTTCCGAACAAACCAATTTATTAGCGCTTAATGCCGCCATTGAAGCAGCCAGAGCAGGAGAAAGAGGACGAGGCTTTGCTGTCGTTGCAGAAGAAGTTCGTGCATTAGCCATAAAGACAAATAACTCGACTCACGAGATACAAGCAATTGTGAGTACATTAACCGAAACATCGAATAGTTCGTTTAAGGCGATGGACACCGCAAAAACAACCGCGGCATCAGGTGCGATAAAAGTGTCACAATTAGCTGAAATGTTGAATGAGATTGCACGAGAAATGCAGGAAATTAATCAGTTAAATGATTCAGTCACCGAGTCATCTGCAACACAGCAGAACTTAACTACTGATATTCAACATAATATAGAGACGATTACCGTTCATTCCGACGAAACAACAGTCGTCGCTACCCATGCCAATAGCATCAGTCAGGAACTATTAACCCATTCCACTGAACTACTGACAAAAGTAAAAGAGTTTAAACTAAGTTAACACGCTAGAATTAGTTTAACCCAATGGCATAGCGTAGCGCCTGACGCTTTAATGGTCCGGCGCGCTGTGCGATAGCTAATCCAAGATTACGCAACACTTTAGCGGGCGCAGAGTTATTACTGAATACAGAATAAAACAGATCCATGCTGGTTTGCATTAATAGGTTGTCTGGTTTACGACTACGCTGATATTGGTTTAATAATAATTCGGTATCCCAAGCTTCACCTTCTATCACTGCACTTCGAATCAGTTCACATAGCACGTTCACATCTTTAAACCCGATATTAACGCCCTGCCCTGCTAATGGATTAATTGTATGTGCAGCATCACCAAGTAAAACAACTCGACCTTTATAGTACTGCTGTGCATGACGTCGAGTCAGCGGAAATGAGCCATGATTAGTAATTTCAAATTCACCGATCAGATCAGGAAAATGTTTTTGCACTTCCACTTTCAGTTCAGCATTCGATAATTTACTCAAATGATTTATTTGTGCGGTCTGATGATACCAAACCAAAGAGGCTTTATGTCCTGGTAGTGGTAATAACGCCATTGGTCCTGTCGGCGAAAATTCCTGCCAAGTAACGTCTTGCTGTGCCTGCTCGGTATCAATATTAATGAGCATACAGCTTTGGCGATAATCCCAACTACTAATACCAATATTACTTTGTTGACGGATAATCGAATTAGCACCATCAGCACCAAGAACTAACTTAGCTTGCAGTTTCGTACCAGAAGTTAACGTTATTTGAGCGTATTCACTGCACTGCTCTAGCGTTGCAACTTTTTCAGGGCAAAGTAGATGCACATTAGAATGGCGCTTCATCGCTTCAAGTAAGCCCAGTTGAATCACTCGATTTTCAATGATATAACCTAATTTGTCGTAACCAATATCATTAGCGTGAAATTTAGTTTCACAACCACCTTGATCCCAAGTCTCTAAACGACGATAAGGACACAAACGCATTCCGCTGATATTAGTCCAAGCACCAGTTGCAACGAGTAATTGTTGAGACGCTAAGCTAATCGCTGAAACACGCAGATCCATCGGCTGTTCGAATGAAAAAGCGGGCGGTGTTTGTGCTTCAATTACTGCGATCTTAAGTCCCGAAGGCGCGAGTAAATTAGCGGTGCTAGCACCAACCATTCCGCCACCAACAATTATTACATCAAATTCCTGCATCATGCTTCCTGAACCGTTTAAGGATAAATTCTTATCGAATCAGAATTCTAACAAGCTTTACGCCGAAATGATTGCTTTGCCCAATGAAAATTACAGTAAATTTATGCACAGAAGACTCGATCACGTCTAGTCAACAGACTATTAAGGCAGTAGAATACGCGATCTTCTGTGTGTTTTCACACAACTTGAATATCGCAATAAATAATAAAGAGCAACGTGGATAATGAGTAAAAAACTGCACATTAAAACCTGGGGCTGCCAGATGAACGAGTACGATTCATCAAAAATGGCAGACTTGTTAAATGCCGAAAATGGTTTTGAACTGACTGAAAACCCAGAGGAAGCGGATGTTCTTCTATTAAACACCTGTTCTATCAGAGAAAAAGCGCAAGAAAAAGTATTCCACCAACTAGGTCGTTGGAAAAAACTTAAAAAGCGTAATCCAAAATTAGTGATCGGTGTAGGCGGTTGCGTAGCATCACAAGAAGGTGCTGAAATTCAAAAACGCGCACCTATCGTAAACCTTGTATTTGGTCCACAAACCTTACACCGTTTACCAGAAATGATTAATGATGCACAAGCGGGTAAAAAAGGGCTTGTTGACGTTAGCTTCCCTGAAATTGAAAAATTCGATCGCTTACCAGAGCCACGTGCCGAAGGTGTATCAGCATTCGTATCTATCATGGAAGGCTGTTCAAAATACTGTACGTTCTGCGTTGTACCTTATACGCGTGGCGAAGAAGTAAGTCGTCCACTTGACGATATCCTTTACGAAATAGCACAACTTGCAGAGCAAGGTGTACGTGAAGTAAATCTACTTGGTCAGAATGCCAATGCATACCGTGGCGAAATGCACGATGACGATGATATGTGTTCATTTGCAGATCTTTTACGTTATGTTGCTGCAATTGATGGTATTGACCGTATTCGCTATACAACGAGCCACCCAATTGAATTCACAAGTGATATCGTTGAAGTTTATAAAGACACACCTGAAGTTGTATCGCACTTACATCTTCCAGTGCAATCAGGTTCAGACCGTATCCTTACGCTAATGAAACGTTCGCACACTGCAATCGAATACAAATCATTAATCCGTAAACTGCGTAAAGCACGTCCGGGTCTAGTGATGAGTTCAGATTTCATCATCGGTTTCCCAGGTGAAAGCAAACAAGACTTCGCTGATACCATGAAATTGATTGAAGATATTGAATACGATATCAGCTTCAGCTTTATCTACAGTGCACGTCCTGGTACGCCTGCAGCAGATTTACCTGATGATGTATCATTAGAAGAGAAAAAAGAGCGTCTGGCTATTCTACAAACTCGTATTAGCCAAATGTCGCAAAAAATTGGCCGAAATATGGTTAATACTACACAACGTATTTTAGTTGAAGGTCCGTCGAAGAAAAACATCATGGAACTGACTGGTCGAACTGAAAACAACCGTGTTGTTAACTTCGAAGGTTCTCCGGATCTAATCGGTACCTTTGTTGATGTCGACATTGTTGATGTATTCCCTAACTCTATCCGTGGTGTATTTATCCGTGGTGAAGATGAAATGGGTCTACGTAGTGACGTTAAACCAAGTGATATCTTGGCGCGTGCTACAAATCAACCGGATGAGCTAGGTGTTGCTAAGTTCAACCCATAAGAGATAGACTAAGAGCCATTAAGACCATTAATGGCTCTGCCTAATGAGACTATTTTGAACCAGAACACCACAACGCTAGACATATTTTTAGAACCGGCTGACGGGGCGAGATTAGCTCATTTATGTGGCCCATTTGATGACAATCTTAAACAACTTGAACGTCGTTTAGAGGTTGAAATTACTTATCAAAATAATCAATTCCATATTACCGGTAATCCGGTTAACGCGCACAGTTGCATGGATATTCTACGAAATCTTTATATTGAAACTCAGCCTGTTAAAGGCCAAGTAAGCGATATTGAGCCTGAGCAAATCCACCTTGCAATACAAGCATGCCGTTTACTCGAACCAGAACCAGTATCAGCACCAAAAGTCGCGAGTTTTAATACTGTGATTAAAACCAAGCGTGGCATGATTAAGCCGCGTGGTGACAACCAAGCCAATTACATTGCGAATATTTTAACGCATGATATCACCTTTGGTATTGGTCCAGCAGGTACAGGTAAAACCTATTTAGCCGTTGCAGCAGCTGTGGATGCCTTAGAGCGTCAAGAGGTACGTAGAATTTTACTGACTCGCCCAGCCGTTGAAGCAGGTGAAAAACTTGGTTTTCTACCCGGTGATTTAAGCCAAAAAGTCGACCCATATTTACGCCCTCTTTATGATGCGTTATTTGAGATGCTTGGTTTTGAAAAAGTGGAACGTTTAATTGAGCGTAATGTCATAGAGATAGCACCACTTGCCTATATGCGTGGCCGTACACTCAATGATGCGTTTATTATTTTAGATGAGAGTCAAAATACCACCATCGAACAAATGAAAATGTTTTTAACCCGTATTGGTTTTAATTCTAAAGCGGTGATCACAGGTGATATTACGCAAGTTGATCTACCGAAACACATAACGTCAGGCTTACGTCATGCGATGGATGTTTTAGAACCAGTAAAAGACATTAGCTTTAACGTATT
Organism: Moritella sp. 24; assembly: GCF_018219155.1. Classification (NCBI taxonomy): domain Bacteria; kingdom Pseudomonadati; phylum Pseudomonadota; class Gammaproteobacteria; order Alteromonadales; family Moritellaceae; genus Moritella; species Moritella sp. 24. Next base: position 4,082,765 of record NZ_CP056123.1, read on the forward strand.
CATATCTAATGATGTGGTGCGTCATCCTGTTGTTGCAAAAATTGTCGATGCTTATGAAAACTTTGAAAATAGCATTGCCCGTAAGGATAAAGATTCATGAATACTACACTAGATTTACAAATCGCGACGGAAGACGAATCGCAATTACCAACTGAAGCACAACTAACAACCTGGCTTGATGCTGCGGTTAAACTCTTTCAAGAAAGTGCTGAAGTCACTATTCGTATTGTTGATAACGAAGAAAGCCAACAACTTAATAGCGATTACCGTGGTAAAGACAAGCCTACGAATGTACTGTCATTTCCATTTGAGGTGCCAGAAGGTATTGAATTAAATTTGCTTGGCGATTTAATTATCTGTAAACAAGTCGTTGAACGCGAAGCACAAGAGCAACAAAAACCACTGACCGCACATTGGGCGCACATGGTTATTCATGGAACTTTACATTTACTCGGCTATGATCATATTATCGATGAAGAAGCAGACGAGATGGAAGCGCTAGAAACCGAAATTATGCTAAAACTCGATTTTGAAGACCCCTATATTACTGAAAAGTAGTATTAATACCATTAACGTTAAATAACTTAGGTACAACAAACTATGAACGACGACAAACCTCACTCGACAAACGGTTCATCAAAAAAAGGTTTTTTTGAAAAATTTTCTCAATTATTCCAAGGTGAGCCGAAAAACAGAGAAGAGCTTGTAGAAGTGATCCAGGATGCAGAAAACCGCGAACTGATAGATCAAGACACAAAAGATATGATTGAAGGTGTACTCGAAGTCTCTGGACTGAAAGTAAGGGACATTATGATTCCACGCTCACAAATCATTACGATCGATAAAAGCCAAAAGGTAGAAGAGTTTTTACCTATCATGATTGACTCTGCGCACTCGCGCTTTCCAGTCGTCAATGAAGATAAAGATCATATCGAGGGGATCTTGTTAGCTAAAGATCTACTTAAATTTGTGTTTGCTGGCACACCAGATAGCTTTGAGCTGTCTTCTATTTTACGCCCAGCAGTTGTTGTACCAGAAAGTAAACGTGTTGATAAACTCCTTAAAGAGTTTCGTTCTGAACGCTATCATATGGCCGTTGTGGTTGATGAATTTGGTGGTGTATCAGGTCTTGTTACCATTGAGGATATTCTTGAAGAAATCGTTGGCGAAATTGAAGACGAATTCGATGAAGATGAATCGGCACAAGAAGATATTCGTCGTATTAATAAAAGCGTGTTTTCAGTGCAGGCATTAACACCTGTTGATGATTTTAATGACTACTTTTCATCTATGTTTAAAGATGATGAGGTCGACACAATTGGCGGTATGATTGCCCATGCATTTGGCCATTTACCAGAGCAGGGTGAGATAATCACTGTTGAAGGCTATCAATTTAAAGTCATTTCAGCAGATCGCCGTCGTATTATTCAACTGCAAGTGAAGGTGCCAGAAGCACAACTTGATCGCTTAGCTGAATCTGCTTAACCGTCTCAGTGACAGGTTACTCCGCTTGTCGCTGAATATTGCAACAAAGGAATAACCTATCAAACCACTGATTCATAAAATAGGCGCGTCACTTGCTGGCGCGCTTAGCGTTTTTGCTTTTGCTCCATTTGACTACACCATTAGCTTATACGTTTCACTCTTTGCCCTACTCTTTATTCTTGATAATAAATCAGCAAAACACGCAGCCGGATACGGTTTTCTTTGGGGACTCGGTTTCTTCATAGCAGGCATCCACTGGGTTGCAGTAAGCATCTTAGACTTCGGTGGTTTACCCGTGCCTGTCGCAGGGCTACTTGTTGTATTACTCTGTGCTTATCTTGCTATTTACCCTGCACTTTGTGCTTATCTACTTAACCGATTTACGTCACACTCCAGCTTGCTACGCTACTTTATCGCTTTTCCTGCTATTTGGTTAATTACCGATTGGTTACGTGGTTGGGTTATGACCGGTTTTCCTTGGCTGCAATTTGGTTATAGCCAAATGGATACCCCACTCGTTAACTACGCACCGCTGCTTGGCGTAGAGGGGATCACCGTTGCAGTTTGTTTAATCACGGCAAGCTTATACTATGCTTATCGCGAACGTAAATTTATCATCTCCGCAGCAGTTATTTCGGTTATCGTATTTTCAGCGATGGCGTTACAAGGCCAACAGTGGACAACGCCACAGGCATCAAAATCAATTGCATTAGTACAGGGTAATACAGAACAAGATGAAAAATGGTTACCTGAAAAACGAACAGACATTCTTAATGAATACCTAAAGTTAAGTTTAGATCATACCGATGCTGATATTATTATTTGGCCAGAATCGGCAATTCCAGCTTTAGAGTTTCAAGTTAAAAGTTACTTAGACTATGTATCAGAACTGATGCGTGAGAGTAATACGACACTCATCACTGGCATTATTAATTACCAGCGTGTTGATAACATTGATGAATATTACAATGCAGTGATCGTACTGGGTCAGCCTCAAGAGCATAAAAATCATTCACCAATTAATGATCGTTATTACAAAAACAAACTATTACCAATTGGTGAGTTCGTGCCTTTCGAAGACTTACTCAGACCAATTGCACCACTCTTCAATTTACCCATGTCGTCATTTCAACGTGGTGGTGAAGAACAATTAAATCTAGCCGCAAGTAATGTGCATATTGCCACAGCTATTTGTTATGAAATTGCCTTTAACCAAACCTTAGTAAAAACGGTAACACCTGATACAGGGTTTATTTTAACAGTAAGTAACGATGCATGGTTTGGTACTTCTATTGGTCCCGACCAACATTTAGAAATAGCGAGAATGCGGGCATTCGAATTTCAACGTCCTGTCATTCGTAGCACTAATACTGGTATTACTGCGATTTACGATGCTCAAGGTCAAGAGGTTGGTCGTATTGCTCAATTTGAAAAAGCGGTATTACGTGCGGAAGTAACGCCTTATCAGGGTACAACACCGTTTAATCGTTACGGTAATACGCCTTTATTAATATTGTCTTTCTTATTATTCGGTGCAGTATTCGTTCATGCTCTCATTACGAAAAAATATCAGGCTAAACGTCTGGTTAGTCATTCGTTATAAATACAGCTAAGCACAACAGAGCAATAAAAATGGCACTTTTAAAGTGCCATTTTTATCATTTCAAACAATCTGATTTATATTTACATAAATAATGCGACTTTTGTTTTCGCTATATAGAAGATAGTAACAAAAAACACCATCGTCACTGCGATACAGGCTTGGCGCACTTTTAAATTCATCTTAGGTTTAAACGCAAGCATTGCAAAACCAACATAAGCAAATAGCAGCACAAGTTTTTCAGTTACCCAAGCATCAACAAACGGATATTGATTAATCGTCGCACATAACGCAAAACCCGAGAGGATTAATACTAGGTTAAGCACCTTGTGGATCTTAAAAAGTATATAGTTATTAATCAATTCAGAGCCTTTAATTGCCCAAAACGTACGTAATGCAAAACTGAGTAAACTAATTAACAATAAAGCTAAGTGCGCTTTCAATAGCAGTGGATACATAACAATTCCGTGAAATAAGAGAAGTAAGGACTGTTATCATAACGGCCAATTAAATCACTGTTTTGATACAGATCAAGACGTAACAATTGCGCAACAATTTAGACTATATACTCTTGTTCTGCAAAGCATGTACTCTTGTCTTACAAATAGGTAAACTACCGCAACTATATTATATATAGCTAAACAAACACGACTATCTAGCCAAGAGAGATGAGCAATGCAAGTTAAAGTCATTCCAGTTACGCCTTTTGAACAAAATTGCAGTCTATTAATCTGCCCTGAAACCAAGAAGGCAGCAATTGTTGATCCTGGTGGCGATGTTGAAAAAATTATTAACCAAATCAATCAGCAAGGCGTTGAAGTAGAAAAGATCTTATTAACCCATGCACATATTGATCACGTTGGCGGCACTGAAGCATTAGCAGCAGCATTAAACGTATCAATTGAAGGTCCACATATTGCTGATAAGTTTTGGTTAGATAAACTACCGATGCAAGGACAAATGTTTGGCTTTCCACAAGTACCACCATTCGAACCACAACGCTGGTTAGAACACGGTGATACAGTTTCATTTGGTCATCAAGAGTTAACCGTTCTACATACACCAGGTCATACGCCGGGTCATGTTGTATTCAATCACTCAAATACTAAACAAGTTATTGTTGGTGATGTGTTATTCAGTGGTTCTATTGGTCGTACTGATTTCCCACAAGGTTGCTTTAATACTTTAATGACAGCAATCAAAGGCCAGTTATGGACGTTACCAGAAGAGACTGTGTTCTTCCCGGGGCATGGACCAACGTCAACAATCGGTCACGAAAAAAGAACAAATCAACACGTAAGATAATGATTTAACAAAGCTACATTATTTACGTTAAAAATTTAAAGCCCAAGTATATTAAAAATACTTGGGCTTTTTTATGCGTTATTAAACTTGGACTAGCTGACAAGTATCACGCACATTTTTAGCGATGCCATCCCAATCATGTTCAGTGATCGCAGACGGTGTCGCAATCCAGCTGCCACCACAAGCAACGACCTGTGGTATCGCAAGGTAATCCAATACATTACTTGGCTTAATCCCACCTGTTGGCATCAGTTTAATTTGGCTATAAGGTCCAACAAGTGCTTTCACCATATTTACGCCACCAGACGCTTCAGCTGGAAAAAATTTGACGAGATGAATGCCCAACTCTAGTGCTTGTTCGATTTGGCTTGGGTTATTAACACCAGGAATAATTTTAATTCCATGCTCAATACAGTAGTTCACTGTCGTTGGGTTAAAACCAGGACTAATAATAAAATCGGCACCTGCTGCAATCGCCTCATCAACTTGCGTTATGGTGAGTACTGTACCAGCACACAAGATCACATCAGGGAACGCATTACGAATACGGCGAATAGACTCCGCAGCTGCTGCACTACGGAAAGTAATTTCAACCGCTGGTAAGCCATTCTCAGACAATACTTCAACTAGGTTTACCGCATCATCGGCATTTTCAATTTGGATAACAGGCATCACAGCCAGTGTAGCTAACTGATCGATTAACTCATTATTTATCATTCCAATCCGTGTCCTTTTAATTGCGTTATGAATAAATTAAGTGGGCTGTAATTAGCCATAGCTAATTCTATCATGGGGATGATAAAGAGGTTGAGATGAGGGTGGCATTCGCACAATCTGTATTTCTTTCAACTCAAATTTCAGGCATAAAAAAAGCCTGAATCGTAAGATTCAGGCTTTTTTTATTTGTTGGCGGAGCGGACGGGACTCGAACCCGCGACCCCCGGCGTGACAGGCCGGTATTCTAACCAACTGAACTACCGCTCCGCACAATCTGTGCTGATATTATCAGTCTAAATTATAGTCTTTCGACATTGTTTGGCGCTTGGCGATGCCCTACTCTCACATGGGGAAGCCCCACACTACCATCGGCGTTATTACGTTTCACTACTGAGTTCGGAATGGGATCAGGTGGTACCGTAACACTATGGTCACCAAGCAAATCTAGTTTGCTTTCAAGTTGTATCTCTAAAATCTGAAAAGCTATAAATAAAGAAGTCTTTAAAACCTATCTTTCGATAAATAGTAGTGTTCAATCAATTCTTAAGTCGATATTTCAATTAATCATACTTTAATTTGTATGGTTAAGCCTCACGGGTAATTAGTACAAGTTAGCTCAATGCCTCACAGCACTTACACACCTTGCCTATCAACGTTGTAGTCTCCAACGGCCCTTCAGGGGACTTAAAGTCCCAGTGAGAACTCATCTCGAGGCCTGCTTCCCGCTTAGATGCTTTCAGCGGTTATCAGTTCCGAACTTAGCTACCGGGCAATGCTATTGGCATAACAACCCGAACACCAGTGGTTCGTCCACTCCGGTCCTCTCGTACTAGGAGCAGCTCCTCTCAATTCTCAAACGCCCACGGCAGATAGGGACCGAACTGTCTCACGACGTTCTAAACCCAGCTCGCGTACCACTTTAAATGGCGAACAGCCATACCCTTGGGACCAACTTCAGCCCCAGGATGTGATGAGCCGACATCGAGGTGCCAAACACCGCCGTCGATATGAACTCTTGGGCGGTATCAGCCTGTTATCCCCGGAGTACCTTTTATCCGTTGAGCGATGGCCCTTCCATTCAGAACCACCGGATCACTAAGACCTACTTTCGTACCTGCTCGACGTGTCTGTCTCGCAGTTAAGCTGGCTTATGCCTTTGCACTAACCACATGATGTCCAACCATGTTTAGCCAACCTTCGTGCTCCTCCGTTACTCTTTGGGAGGAGACCGCCCCAGTCAAACTACCCACCAGACACTGTCCGCAACCCCGATAAGGGGCCTACGTTAGAACATCAAACGTACAAGGGTGGTATTTCAAGATAGACTCCACATCATCTAGCGACAATGTTTCATAGTCTCCCACCTATCCTACACATGTAGGTTCAATGTTCAGTGCCAAGCTATAGTAAAGGTTCACGGGGTCTTTCCGTCTAGCCGCGGGTACACTGCATCTTAACAGCGATTTCAATTTCACTGAGTCTCGGGTGGAGACAGCGTGGCCATCATTACGCCATTCGTGCAGGTCGGAACTTACCCGACAAGGAATTTCGCTACCTTAGGACCGTTATAGTTACGGCCGCCGTTTACCGGGGCTTCGATCATGAGCTTCGACCTAAGTCTAACCCAATCAATTAACCTTCCGGCACCGGGCAGGCGTCACACCGTATACGTCATCTTTCGATTTTGCACAGTGCTGTGTTTTTAATAAACAGTTGCAGCCACCATTTCTCTGCGACCAACAATAGCTTACGGAGCAAGTCCTTCACCATCATTGGCGTACCTTCTCCCGAAGTTACGGTACCATTTTGCCTAGTTCCTTCACCCGAGTTCTCTCAAGCGCCTTAGTATTCTCTACCTAACCACCTGTGTCGGTTTGGGGTACGATTCTCTTATATCTGAAGCTTAGAGGTTTTTCCTGGAAGCCGGGTATCAACTACTTCATCTCCGTAGAGACTCGTCATCAGTTCTCAGCCTTAATGTATTCCCGGATTTGCCTAAGAATACAGCCTACAACCTTAAACATGGACAACCATCGCCATGCTAGCCTAACCTTCTCCGTCACCCCATCGCAATATAAGTGAGTACTGGAATATTAACCAGTTTCCCATCGACTACGCCTTTCGGCCTCGCCTTAGGGGTCGACTCACCCTGCCCCGATTAACGTTGGACAGGAACCCTTGGTCTTTCGGCGTGGAGGTTTTTCACCCCCATTATCGTTACTCATGTCAACATTCGCACTTCTGATACCTCCAGCAAGCTTCTCAACTCACCTTCAACGGCTTACAGAACGCTCCTCTACCATGCAAGAACAAGTCTTGCATCCGTAGCTTCGGTGGTATGTTTAGCCCCGTTAAATCTTCCGCGCAGACCGACTCGACCAGTGAGCTATTACGCTTTCTTTAAAAGATGGCTGCTTCTAAGCCAACTTCCTGGCTGTCTGAGCCTTTCCACATCGTTTCCCACTTAACATACACTTTGGGACCTTAGCTGACGGTCTGGGTTGTTTCCCTTTCCACGACGGACGTTAGCACCCGCCGTGTGTCTCCCGCGATTGAACTTATTGGTATTCGGAGTTTGCAAAGGGTTGGTAAGTCGGGATGACCCCCTAGCCTTAACAGTGCTCTACCCCCAATAGTTAGACGCGAGGCGCTACCTAAATAGCTTTCGAGGAGAACCAGCTATCTCCCGGTTTGATTGGCCTTTCACCCCCAGCCACAAGTCATCCGCTAATTTTTCAACATTAGTCGGTTCGGTCCTCCAGTTGATGTTACTCAACCTTCAACCTGCCCATGGCTAGATCACCGGGTTTCGGGTCTAATCCCAGCAACTATTCGCGCAGTTAACACTCGGTTTCCCTACGGCTCCGCTATTCGCTTAACCTTGCTACTGAAATTAAGTCGTTGACCCATTATACAAAAGGTACGCAGTCACAGAACAAGTCTGCTCCCACTGCTTGTACGTATACGGTTTCAGGTTCTATTTCACTCCCCTCACAGGGGTTCTTTTCGCCTTTCCCTCACGGTACTGGTTCACTATCGGTCAGTCAGTAGTATTTAGCCTTGGAAGATGGTCCTCCCATATTCAAACAGCATATCACGTGTGCCGTCCTACTCGATTTCACAGTAAGGTCGTTTTCATGTACGGGACTATCACCCTGTATCGTGAAACTTTCCAGAATCTTCCACTAACTTCCAAACTGCTTAAGGGCTAGACCCCGTTCGCTCGCCGCTACTAAGGGTATCTCTATTGATTTCTTTTCCTCGGGGTACTTAGATGTTTCAGTTCTCCCGGTTCGCTTCGCAACGCTATGTATTCACGTTACGATACTCTACAAAGTAGAGTGGGTTCCCCCATTCGGAAATCTGTGGATTAACGCTTTTTATCAACTCCCCACAGCTTAACGCAGATTAACACGTCCTTCATCGCCTCTGACTGCCTAGGCATCCACCGTATACGCTTAGTCACTTAACCATACAATCTAAAGTCGACCGTACAATTGAAATAACTAGGTATTATCTAGTTTTTTTCGCCTCAAGAATACTCAAGAACACTATATTGTTACGAACTTAATCGTAACGTGTTTTAAGAACTTCTTTATTTATTCAGCTTTCCAAATTTTTAAAGAGCAATTTGCTAAAAAGCAAAGATAAACATTGTTGCTTAGCTTTGATTTTTAATCAGAAAGAAAAGTGGTATCCCGTACGAGATTTGAACTCGTGTTACCGCCGTGAAAGGGCGGTGTCCTAGGCCTCTAGACGAACGGGACACAATTTACTTTCTACGACTGGACTTCAACTCAGTCGTTATCTTATTTTCATAAGATTGTCTTTAACGTTTCTATTCAAGCAATTTGTGTGGGCACTTACAAAAATTAACAACTTTACGTAAGGAGGTGATCCAGCCCCAGGTTCCCCTAGGGCTACCTTGTTACGACTTCACCCCAGTCATGAACCACACCGTGGTCATCGCCCTCCCGAAGGTTAAGCTAATGACTTCTGGTGCAGCCCACTCCCATGGTGTGACGGGCGGTGTGTACAAGGCCCGGGAACGTATTCACCGTGACATTCTGATTCACGATTACTAGCGATTCCGACTTCATGGGGTCGAGTTGCAGACCCCAATCCGGACTACGACGCACTTTATGGGATTCGCTTACCATCGCTGGTTTGCAGCCCTTTGTATGCGCCATTGTAGCACGTGTGTAGCCCTACTCGTAAGGGCCATGATGACTTGACGTCGTCCCCACCTTCCTCCGGTTTATCACCGGCAGTCTCCTTAGAGTTCCCACCATTACGTGCTGGCAAATAAGGATAAGGGTTGCGCTCGTTGCGGGACTTAACCCAACATTTCACAACACGAGCTGACGACAGCCATGCAGCACCTGTCTCATAGTTCCCGAAGGCACCAATTCATCTCTGAAAAGTTCTATGGATGTCAAGAGTAGGTAAGGTTCTTCGCGTTGCATCGAATTAAACCACATGCTCCACCGCTTGTGCGGGCCCCCGTCAATTCATTTGAGTTTTAACCTTGCGGCCGTACTCCCCAGGCGGTCTACTTAATGCGTTAGCTTAAGAGCCCAGTTCTCAAGGAACCAAACTCCGAGTAGACATCGTTTACGGCGTGGACTACCGGGGTATCTAATCCCGTTTGCTACCCACGCTTTCGCATCTGAGCGTCAGTTACTTGCCAGGTGGCCGCCTTCGCCACTGGTATTCCTTCAGATCTCTACGCATTTCACCGCTACACCTGAAATTCTACCACCCTCTCAAGAACTCTAGTTTGCCAGTTCGAAATGCAGTTCCCAGGTTGAGCCCGGGGCTTTCACATCTCGCTTAACAAACCGCCTGCATGCGCTTTACGCCCAGTAATTCCGATTAACGCTTGCACCCTCCGTATTACCGCGGCTGCTGGCACGGAGTTAGCCGGTGCTTCTTCTGCGAGTAACGTCACAGTAAGCAGTTATTAACTACTTACCTTTCCTCCTCGCTGAAAGTACTTTACAACCCGAAGGCCTTCTTCATACACGCGGTATGGCTGCATCAGAGTTTCCTCCATTGTGCAATATTCCCCACTGCTGCCTCCCGTAGGAGTCTGGACCGTGTCTCAGTTCCAGTGTGGCTGATCATCCTCTCAGACCAGCTAGGGATCGTCGCCTTGGTGAGCTCTTACCTCACCAACAAGCTAATCCCACTTGGGCTCATCTAGTCGCGAGAGCTTTCAAGAAGAGGCCCCCTTTCACCCGTAGGTCGTATGCGGTATTAGCAGTCGTTTCCAACTGTTGTCCCCCTCGACTAGGCAGATTCCCAAGCATTACTCACCCGTCCGCCGCTCGACGCCAGAATAGCAAGCTATTCTTCGTTTCCGCTCGACTTGCATGTGTTAAGCCTACCGCCAGCGTTCAATCTGAGCCATGATCAAACTCTTCAATTAAAAGTTTTTTGACTGATGCCTAAAATCATTACTGATAATAAGTATCAAGTCGGCTCAATGAATTCTGTACTTCAACAACAAACCGAAGCTTGTTGTTTATAAAACCAAATCTTTCGATTTAATTTAATGTTCATAATTACATTGATATAATTTTTGGTCATTATATCTCTGTAAGTACTCACACAGATTGCTTGAATAAATTGTTAAAGAACATACTGAACGACTGTTGCCGTGTCAGTGGGAGCAATTATAGAGAACAGCGCTTTATTGGCAAGTGTTTTACTAAAATTTATGACAGTTTTATTCAATTCGACTAAAAAACAATCAAAACACGGTGTTTTCGAACTTTTCAGCAGTCAAATATGGTATTTAAAGTATCGATATAGAGAACACCCTCTGATTTAGCTTAGTCTAAATGCACTAAAACACTACAAATAGTAATTAACACTTCCCTATTACTTCAAATTTCTATAAATAAAGACATATTCATATAATTGTCATCTTTCACTTTTACACTGCTCACATTCATAGATGCTAATCAGGATGATGACCTTGCGTATCACAACCTTTTCTCGAATCAGTTCTCTTACTCTGATCTGCCTTTCACTCTTAATGACCTATACCCTCTACGCGAGCCACCAGCAGCTTAATCGGCTTGATATACAAAGTTCGATGTTTGCGCAGATGAAAGAACAAGTCACCATTAAATTAAATCATTCTATTTCAGATTATTTACAGCAAGGTAACGCAGCTGATTTACAACAAGCAGAGCAGGTCATCGCGCAACTGATTAACTCACTCGACCAATTGGCCCGTGCCATTGATACGACGACCCTCACTAACGAGCTCAATCAATTTGCAATATTAATAGAAGGACCGTTACGTTCATCAGGTAAGTTTGCTTCTGACAATTTCCAACTACTTAATTATAACGAAAAAGAACTGGCCGATAATTTATCACTGCTTAAACGCCAGCTATTACAGAATGACCAACCGATACGTCAGCAAGATTTAATCCTGATCAGCGATATACAAGCCAGCCTGGCACATTTAACCAATCAGCGACAACGCTACTTTAATCAATTCCAATCATCGCAATGGCAAGAACTATTACTGGTAGTAAAAGAAACGTCGCAGCTTATCAACGAACTCACACAATTCACCCGTTATGACACAGCGAATGAAATGACCATTGAAGACGACAACTTTTTAAATGACGAAGAAGGTGAAGAAACAATTTTGATTGTTGATATAACCGATGAGTTAAGCAGCCTTATTAGTCGTTATCCAAAAGAGTTATTGAACACCAAAATAGTACTATCTGAGCAAAGCGATAACCAGCAGTTAGTATTAACCGCAATTAACAATATCCAAGCAGCAATCTTAGACCTTGAAAAGCCCGTGAATGATTACGCAAATACACAAAGACAAGATTCTTACTTATACCTTGCTTTGATAGCACTCAGCTTGATCTTATTTGGTATCGCTTTATTTTATGCTGAAAAATACTGGGTGGTAAAACCGTTAATCAAATTAGACAAAGCACTGGCCTCTTTAGTTGAGACTAATACACGCGAACGCCTTACCTTTGCAGATCATAAAAGTGAGATAGGTTTAATCGCACTGCACTTTAATCAATTACTCGATAATGTAAAACAAGAGCAAGTCACTAAACACAATCAAATAGAACAAGTCACGCACGCATTAAATTTACTGCAAGAAGACTTCCAATCTATTAGCCAGTATTCTCAAGCAAGCAGCTCTGCGATTAGTGACATATCTAGCGGTGTATCCGAGATTAATTCACTCGCTCAAAAAGTCGATACCGATACACAGTCCGTTCATAGTTTGACACAACAAACAAACCAGCAGATGTATAAAGCAGCGAATCAAATCACTGACTTTAGTGCTGCAACAGAACAAACGAGACAAGCAGGTACTGCAAGCTTAAAAGCAATCAAAACATTAAATACTAATATGGAGAATGTTGAAACGATCGTAACGTCTATTCATCATATTGCTGATCAAACGAATTTATTGGCACTTAATGCGGCCATTGAAGCTGCACGAGCGGGTGAAAAAGGACGAGGTTTTGCGGTTGTTGCTGATGAAGTACGTAACTTATCGAAAAAAACGCAGCAAGCGCTAGAACAAATCAGTAATTTCTTAGGCCAATTAAATCATTCAAGTCAGTCATTAGAAAAAGAGATCGATCATATTGCTGAACGTTGCCAGCAACAGTTAGCCAATGCGAAAGAAATGCATAAAGAGATAAACAGTGTGATTCAACAATCGGAGCAATCACAACAAAATGCAGCGAATAGTAGTCAAAATACCCGCCAACAAGTCAGTCATATTAGCGCCGTCAATACACAAATGACAGCACTGCAAAATCACAGCGAAGATACACGCCGTAAAACCCTATCAGCTCAACAACAAGTATCGACACAAGTTGAACAGATATTAAGTATCTTTGCCTAGTGATTAAAAACTGGAACCCGGTGTATCAAGAAAAGCCAACTCTTCTGCTGTCGACTCTCGTCCTAAAATATCATTACGATGAGGGTAGCGCCCGAACTGTTCTATAATAGCTTGGTGTTGTAACTCAAATTCAAGATTAGTACGAATATCATTACCTTGATATAAATAGACAGCTTGTTGGTGTATCACTGGTGATTCACTGTGCATAAAAGGTAAATACAGAAAGCTACACTGCAATTGTGTTAATTCTCTATCTGCACCACATGCTATCGCTTCTTGCGCGAGCGCCAATGCCATACCATCATAAGAAAACGCACGTGCAGAATCTCGGTACATATTACGAGAAAATTGATCCAAAATGATAATTTCAGCTAATCGCCCTTCAGCACTACGACGCCAATGAAATAATTCCCCCGCCGTTGCACGCTTATGTAATTCACTAAAACGGGTAATAATTGTCTGATCAAATACTTCATCTTTAATCCACCACTTGGTTGGATTAATATCTTCAAACCAAAACTTGATAACATCTTTATACATAGCTAAACCCATCTCCTATGACCCCACTAATTGAGTATAGGATAACGAGAAACACACAGCCCACTCAAGAATTTAACCAAGATCGCAAATCTCATATTTATATTCAATTTTTTTATGTATTTATAGCGTATTAGAAAATTTCGGTCTAAAGATTATATTTACAGATACTGGCTTAATCTTAAACTCGCGGTTAAAACGACAGGTTAAAACTTAATATTCCAACCAACAATCAAACCATGAGTCACAGTGTCGTAGCGATAAGCAATGCCATCATTAAGTATGTCATTATTACCATTATCATAATCAACCCACACCGCTTTATAGGCAACGTGCAGTTCTGACCAATCCGTCATTGCGTAGCGTACACCGGAATTGATCTGCCCAGTAAATTGAGTATCACTGCCCGCGCCAACATCAACCAAGGTTTCAAATGTCCAATCTGTTGCGAGTTGCTTGCGATAACGAACACCCACAACATAATCAATCCAATCAACACCAGGTTCAACATTCCCTGCATCAAGGGTTATGTCCCACCAGCGAATTCCCGCCATATAATCAAGCGTACCAAAGTCGTACTCATAACGCTTAAAACCTTTGGCTTCGAGTACGCCCTGATGGAGTAAGGCATTAACAGGCGAAGAATCTAAATTCATAAAGGCATAATCAAACGAATAACCAAAACCACTACGATGAAGACCCTCAGTGTGAACCATCCCAGCCATTTTCAATTTAGAAAAAATGTCATTACTGCTTAAATTAAGATCTGTCGTTAACGCATCAACTCGGCCAGAACCCACTTGAGTTGAACCGTCAATATTAGTGAGTTGACCATAAACCTCGACACTAAAATCCCACGATGACTGTGTACTTATTGTCTCTATATCGGAATCAGCGGCAATGCCAGATAAAGGAAGGAAAGCACAACATAGCCCAACAGATTTAATAATCATGTTCATCTAAATAACCTCAATAGTAATGATGAGGTAATTATCTAATGCTATGCTTGCTATAACGACTCGTAATTTTTCCTGTAATCGTATTAAACGAAACCGCGTACCAAAGGCACACGGTTAAATACATGTCACCGAAAATCAATTACATGGTATAAAAATAGTATATTTGCGATTTCATACGGATAATTATACCGCGTATAACATCAAGAAAACCAAGGAACGCAATCGGTTTAGCCCCACTTACCCAAGCCAGACCGACAGAGCCCACTGGAATATCATAGTCTTCCGTTTCGATTAACTTTAAACGAACAAAGTGATGCTTATTCTGAACATTTTGACCGGTAGTTGCTCTCACCGACGTTTCTTTTGCAAGTAATGACCCCTGCGCTTCACCCGTCGCTTCAACGATGCCCTCTACTTCAGCAGAGAAAATATGGCCCGGATAAACTGCAGACGCAAATTCAGCAGATTGACCCACTTCAATGTTACGAATTGCTTGATGATTAACACGCATTAATACGTATTTCTCATTAGTATACATTTGAATACGCGGCATCGTTCCTATGTACTGACCTTCACGAACAATAAAGTTAGTTAAGTAACCATCCGTTGGCGCATAAACACGGGTATTATCTAAGTTCCACTGCGCTTGTGCATAGACTTCAGTTTGATTTGCTAAATCAGCTTTACGGCTATTTACCGCATGCCCTGCTTTGATCGTATTAAGCTGTGCCTGCTGTGCATTTAACATTAATTTTTCAGCTTGTGATTGCAGTACTGTTAATTTTGCATCAGCCACTTGTACAGCTGTTTTCTGCTCATCTAACTTGCTCTCTGTGATAGTAAATTCTGCCACTTTATTCTGGTCAATATAGCGTTGTAACGTCGTTTTTTTCCAAGTAAGATCTGCTTCAATTTCGGCTTGCTGATCAAAGTTAATTGTAATGTCTTTATTTGCGATAGCGTATTTAGATTCATTGATACGCACATCATCTAATGACGATGCTAATGCAACTTCAGCACTTTTTACCTGTGCTGCAGACTTATTTAATGCTATTTGATAAACCTGATCTTCAAGTTCATAAATAAGCTGACCTTTTATTACCTTCTGATTAGGTTTGACATGGATAGCTTTAATATTACCCGTCACCTGTGTTGATCCAGGACGTAATTGAATATGCGGAGATTGCACTAATGAACCACCAGATAAATCCATTGGCGTATACGTAATTAAACCCACCCATACAAATAGCAACCACGCAGACCCGCCAATATACGCAAAACCCTTCGAATATTTATTCCACGGCATACCAATTAAACGCAGTAAATAGATAAGAAATGCCCAGACAGCTAAACCCTCTAACATTATTTATTCTCCTCTGATTTCCAAATATCACGCACTTTAGCAATCGCTTGTTCGGCATCGACAAACGCAACAATCACGGCTAATACCCACACCCAATGCCAAATAAACCCGACCCACGTTAAAGTAGTAATCAACGTTAATTGTTGATGACCATTTTTGTGAGCCTGATGAATAGGCACCTCATGGAATTTCCAAAAGCCAATCCCTGCAGCAGCCACCGTCGCAATAAGCACAACAGCAGCAACAATATGTAATCCCGTATCAAAGCCAGTGCCCACAAAAGGCATAGATATTAAGCTCAAAGGTTAATTCCTCAATTAGTTAATTCAGTACCTAAAAATTAGATCTAAAGTAAATAACAATAATGAATATTGAGGCCGATTATATTCGGGAAAGGAAGTGAAAAGGTACTCGTAGAATTGCTAGATTTACACGTATTAGCTATTTTTTTATAGCCAAATAGCACGCGGTAAGCCCATAATATATGACTGTAATGATACGATTTCCATATAGCTTAAACTTGATAAGGAAAATGCCTATGCGAGCACTGCCGAAGATAAACGAGGCTAACTTAAGTATCGAGCAATTTACTATTGAAGTTTCCAACTGGTTATTGGAAAACGATACCGTTGATTTACCGAGTGCGATTGAGTCATCGTTAACTGCTTTTTTACCTTATATTCAAGTGCAACGTATGTCATTGGTTCGCCTCACCCTAGATAATCGCTTTGAAGGTGCTGTGGCAGTGGCCGCGCCCGGTTATAAACCTGTATCGTTACCCGCACAAGGGCTCTACTCACCTTACTTAGATCAAGTGAGTAAAGGCGAGCTCATTATTGCAGAAGGTAATTTACTCGATATCATCAATCATGATGAACTACTGCTTAAAGAAATGGCTGGCATTACTTCTCATATCGTCGTGCCCTTCCGTGTACGAGGACGAATTTGGGGGGGGATTACTGCGAGCCGCTATATTGCACCGGAACATTGGCATAAAGATATCATCACAGGGATCCGAAGTTTTGGCCAGATCCTCGCGTCAACTTACGAGCGTTACGCTTATTGGGAAAAGTTACAGCATAAAAATGAAAAGCTTGAACTATTATCTCACCATTTAATGGATAGCCAAGAAACCGAGCGTCGTATGCTATCCCGTGAACTACACGATAATTTTTCGCAACGCATGGCACTATTAACCATAAAAGCATCGTCACTTTCACAGGCCTTAATTACCGACAGTGAAAAACAATCTGCGAATGCATTGCACCACGAAATCCAAGGTCTAGCGAAAGATATGCAAGCCTTATCGCGATCTTTACATCCCGCGATCTTAGAGGATCTCGGTTTGATCACCGCATTAAAATCAGAATGCCGACGAATATCAACAATTAAAGGGATTGATATACAAACTTTATTTGACCCCATCCCAACGCTTAATAAAGAATTATCTCTCAACCTTTACCGTATATTACAAGAAACATTAAACAACGTTACCAAGCATGCACAAGCATCTGCTGTATTTGTGTTGATGCAACGCAATGAAGGTAATCTTCACTTTCAAATTATCGACGACGGGATTGGCTGCAACCTAGCTTTAAACCAAGCAAGAGGGAGTATCGGGCTAATCAGCATTCAAGAACGCGCGCAATTATTTAACGGTACTGCGGTGTTCACTTCTCCAGAAGACGGCGGTTTTATCGTTGATATAATGATCCCTACCTTAAAGGAATATTATGAGTAATATAGTTTTAGCCGATGATCATCTGATTGTAGCGCAAGGCATCGCCAGTATTTTACAACCAGAGCATCAGATTTTAGCGATTGCCAAAGATGGCTTAGAGTTAGTCGAACTTGTCAAACAGCATCAGCCTGATTTAGTTATCACAGATATTAGCATGCCAGACATGACAGGGATCGCCGCGATTGCTGCATTGAAACGCATTAATAAAACAGTCAAAATAATATGCCTAACGATGCATGACGAACAGGAATATGCAGAAGGTGCCATCGCAGCTGGAGCGCAAGGCTATGTACTAAAACATGAAGCTAGCGAAAGTTTAGTCGAAGCTGTGAATCAAGTTTTAGAGGGAAACAATTATATTTCGACCTCTATTACAGTCAACATCGACAAACCCAAATTATCATCTCGCCAAATCAGCGTCTTGCGTTTATTGGCACAGGGAAAATCAGCACGCCAAGTTGCTGATGAGTTATTTATCTCTCCTCGCACTGTCGAGTTCCATAAATATTCAATGATGAAACTCATTAATGCAAAAACCAGTGCAGAGCTGATCCAATATGCCATTAATCATGGCTTGATGGATTAAATTAGCACTGCAAATAGGCGTTATTCATATCAACTGTAACGCCAATTAATAACCTCGTGTTTTAGCTTCAAAATATAATCAACGCATAACAAACAATGACAAATGAAAAAACCAGCACTTATCTGCTGGTTTTTTTATGCCTATGAATCATAGCTTTAACTAACCCTTACACAATTACGTAATAAAACAACATGTACGTACTTTTATTACGTTATTTTATTACAGATATAGACCTACAAACGAAACGCCATCAAATAGCGTTAATATCAACAACTTACACTGAAAGGCAAAACAAACACATTTGTAACATTATCATTACTTCCCTAAAGTCACTAGCCAAGAGACGATAATAACCATAGATGTTTAATAGGATGTGACAGCTCTCTCGCTGCAGTTACTCTTTCAGTATTGCGGAAACAACTACGAGCTACAGAATTGGGAAGAAACGTGACGCTTGTTCTAACCGAATGACGTTTTTATTTTGAGGGGTTTGCTAACGCAGATTTAGAGGAAGATAATTGAAGGAGTAATCATACTGATTAAATTGAGAAACGATAAGTCATACTATTTTACCGTTTCTCAATATCACTTATGCCGTTTGCTGATTCATGCTTAATTGTTCGAAGAATAATCGCGTTTCAGCAATAACCACATGGCGTAAGCCAATCAAACCAATCAGGTTTGGGATAGCCATTAAGCCATTCACAATATCAGCCAAGATCCAAATAAGATCCAACTGTAAAAATGCACCACCAGCCACTAACAAAATATAAAAATACTTGTAAGGCTTAATGCCTTTTTGACCAAATAAGTACTGTACACAACGCTCGCCGTAATAGTTCCAACCAAGAATGGTCGTAAAGGCAAAAAAGACTAAACCAGTCGTCACCACATATTGACCAATCAACGGAGATAGCCCCTGTTCAAAAGCCAGTGTAGTCATCTCTGCACCAGACGTTTCGCCACTCCATACACCCGTTAATATCAGTGTAAGTCCCGTCATCGTACAAATAATAATGGTATCGAAGAAGGTTCCCGTCATCGAGATAAGGCCCTGCTTAACACAAGAGTCTGTCTTTGCCGCAGCAGCAGCAATCGGGGCACTGCCTAAACCAGACTCATTAGAAAACACGCCACGTGCAACACCACTCTGAATCGCTAGCATAACTGTTGCCCCTAAGAAGCCACCCGTTGCAGCAGTCGAATTAAATGCACTACTGATCACCAGTGTAATAGCCGCAGGCACTGCATCGACATTAAGTAATAAAACGAGTAACGACGCCAGCACATAAAGAACTGCCATAAAAGGCACTGTACGTTGAGCAATAGCAGAGATGGAGCGAATACCTCCTAACGTCACCATAGCAACAAAGACAGTTAGCAAACTAGCTGATAACCATACTGGCACATTAAATGAAATACGCACTGCATCCGTGATCGCATTCACTTGTGGGAAGGTACCAATACCAAAACACGCAACACCAATACCAAATAGTGCAAACGCTTTCGCTAAAAAACGATTACCTAAGCCATGCTCAAGATAATACATCGGGCCACCAGCCATTTGCCCTTTTTCATCCACAACGCGATATTTCACCGCTAATAAACATTCGGCATACTTAGTCGCCATACCAAAAAAAGCAGCAACCCACATCCAAAATAAAGCGCCCGGACCACCCATTTTTATCGCGGTCGCAACACCGACAATGTTACCGGTACCGATAGTGGCAGAAAGTGCGGTGCACAGCGCAGCAAAGCTACTGATATCACCTTTGCTGTTGTTGCCTTTATCACCTGAAAACAGGTATTTTAGCGCTAATGGTAATTTCGTTATTTGTAAAAAACCTAAACGCAGGGTGAGATAAATTCCGGTACCGACCAGAAGTAATAATAATGGCGGGCCCCAAATAAAATGATCGATGGCTTGCAGGATATTTTGCAAAGGTTGTAATGAAAAATTTTGTAGTAAAGATAATAAAGAATCTTGTAACGATTCCAGTAAAGAAGGTTGTGCTGTTTGCATTTAAAAATATTCCTCGAGAACGATAGTAGTCTGAGGAGGATGTAATTATTTAAGATGGGCAGATACAATACAAACGTCGACGCAAAAAGCCAAAGATTACTATCTAAGTGAATACCAAAGTAAGCACCTAAATAAAAACCAAGCAAAAAGCAGACGTGTAAGGTCGCAAAAAAAATAATCCTATCCTCTGTCCTTTGTACCTGAGAGTTTCAACGACAATGTCGCTTTGCTCCTTCGGCGTCCAATTTAATGGATCTCTCCAGAGGCTCGTCCAGTAACAGTCCTTACCAACCTATGTTGATGCCTGAAAGATTTACTTCTTCGGCGGGCCTAAGCCTCTCTCCTGCTACCTTCATCCGAACTTAGTGTGGATATACCGCAGCATTAAATACTGCGAATCAGAGGATACTAGCACGTATAACTTCAATGAAAAGACCAGGGCCAGTTCAAATGATTAAAAGTTAATCTGTAGATGAAAAAAAGCCCTGTCATGCAGGGCTCTTCGCTTATTCATTTATTATTCGTTCAATGAAAAGTTATTGACTCACGCTTAACTCATCGTCAACCACACTTATCTTAACTGGCTTTCCAGGGATAACTTCACCCGCAAGAATGGCATTCGCAAGGCGGTTTTCAACCTGTCGTTGTAATACACGTTTTAATGGTCTTGCACCAAATAAAGGATCAAATCCAGCTTCAGCTAATTTAGCTAATGCACCCGCTGTGATCGACAAGCTATACCCCAATTGTTTTAATCGTGCTTCTAATGACTTTAACTGGATCGCAGCAATCTTTTCAATGTGATTACGCCCTAACGGGTGGAATACCACAGTATCATCAATACGGTTAATAAACTCAGGACGGAAGCTCTGACCCAGCAGATCTAACAACTGTGTCTTCACCGTCTCATAATCATGTTTGCCATATTCAGCCTGAATAATATCTGACCCTAAATTAGAGGTCATGATAATCACGGTATTACGGAAATCAACTGTACGCCCCTGACCATCGGTTAGACGACCATCGTCCAATACTTGTAATAAAATATTAAAAATATCAGGGTGCGCTTTTTCAATTTCATCTAATAAGATAACCGAATAAGGTTTACGACGTACGGCTTCGGTCAGGTAACCACCCTCTTCATAACCCACGTACCCCGGAGGCGCACCAATCAATCGTGCAACCGAGTGTTTTTCCATAAATTCAGACATATCAACACGGATCATGGCTTGGTCAGAATCAAAGATAAAATCAGCCAAGGCTTTACATACTTCGGTTTTACCCACGCCTGTTGGTCCCATAAATAAAAATGAGCCCATCGGACGATTAGGATCCGCTAAACCTGCACGACTACGACGGATTGCATTGGAGATAACACTCACCGCTTCGGTTTGACCAATCACACGCTGATGTAAATTAGCTTCCATTGCTAACAATTTTTCTTTTTCACCTTCCAGCATACGGTTAACGGGAATCCCCGTCCAACGTGATAAGATATCGGCAATTTCAGCTTCACCCACTTTATGCTTTAGTAATGTCATATCTTGCATTTCAGCTTGTGCAGCCAGATCCAATTGTTTTTCTAACATAGGGATCGTGCCATACTGCAGCTCAGACATTTTATTTAAATCACTCGCACGTCGTGCCATATCTAGCTCAACACGCGCTTTATCTAACGCCGATTTAATGTGTTTAGTACCCGAGAGAGCTGCTTTTTCTGTACGCCATATTTCATCAAGCTCATTAAACTTATCTTGTTTTTCCGCCAACTCTTCAGCTAACGTCGATAAACGCTTGATACTGGCTGAATCGTCTTCTTTTTCTAACGCTTGCTGTTCAATTTTAAGCTGAATAATACGGCGTTCTAGTTTATCTAACGCTTCTGGTTTTGAATCCATTTGTAAACGAATTGACGAGGCAGCCTCATCAATCAAATCAATCGCTTTATCCGGTAGCTGGCGATCAGAAATATAGCGATGTGACAATGTAGCCGCTGCAACAATTGCTGGATCGGTAATATCCACATTATGATGCAATTCATAACGTGCTTTTAGGCCACGTAAGATCGCAATAGTATCTTCAACACTTGGTTCTTCAATTAATACTTTTTGGAAACGACGCTCAAGTGCAGCATCTTTTTCAATATATTGGCGATATTCATCAAGGGTTGTCGCCCCCATGCAATGCAACTCACCACGCGCTAATGCGGGCTTAAGCATATTCCCCGCGTCCATTGCGCCATCACCTTTACCCGCCCCTATCATGGTGTGTAGTTCATCAATGAACAAGATCGTTTGGCCTTCAGTTTGCTCCAACTCTTTGATCACTGATTTTAGACGTTCTTCAAACTCACCGCGGTATTTCGCACCTGCGACTAACGCCCCCATATCTAACGATAATACGCGTTTATTTTTCAACCCTTCCGGTACTTCACCATTGACAATACGTTGCGCTAAACCTTCGGCAATAGCGGTTTTACCCACCCCAGGTTCGCCAATTAATACAGGGTTATTTTTCGTTCGGCGCTGTAATACCTGAATAGCACGTCGAATTTCATCATCACGGCCAATAACGGGATCTAACTTACCGACTTCCGCACGTTCAGTCAGATCTAACGTGTATTTACTTAATGCTTCACGCTGTTCTTCTGCGCCTTGGTTATCAACTTTATCACCACCACGGATCACATCAATTGCTTCTTCAACCTGTTTACGTGTCCCGCCAGCTTTTCGTAATAAATCACCTAAGCGGCCTTTATCTTCAACTGCAGCAAGAACAAACATCTCGCAAGAAATAAATTTATCTTTGCGTTTTTGCGCATACTTGTCACACAGGTTTAACAGCATATTTAACGCTGACGATAATTGAATATCCCCTTGTGTGCCTTTCACCTGTGGTAAACGATCAAGTTCATCAGCTAGCTGCCAGCGTAACGAATTGGCATCAATCGCAGCGGCGGTAAGTAACGGGCGAATAGAACAGTGATCTTGGTTTAATAACGCAGTCATCAAATGAATAGGTTCGATAAATTGATTATCTTTACCTAGCGCAAGTGATTGAGCGTCAGAAATAGCCATTTGGAATTTAGTGGTGAGTTGATCTAAGCGCATAACGATGTCCTATCAGTCGTGCAATATAGTTGAGCTATGTTGTTGAGCCCTATAATCATGTGATTATAGCGGTATAATGATAGCGATTTAATTGGTCTAGGAATATGCAGTAAGGCACTACATCCCATACTTATAATCTGGGGATTATTTATTGAGATTCAAGGTAAATCAGACTTGCTTGACGCCCTGTTTGGCCATCTCGTCGATAAGAATAGAATAAATCAGTTTGACGATATGTACAGTAATCACCACCGTAAATATCTGTAGCGTTAATACTTAACGCTTGTAGACGTTTTCGAGCCAATAAATAAAGATCGGCTAACCATTTATCACCATCTGCAATAAATGCATCACTTGCTTGGCTATCGTGCGCAATAAACGCATCACGAACTTCACAGCCAACTTGAAAATAGGTTTGGCTAATAGCAGGCCCTAACCACACTAACAAGTCATTGGGTGTTGCGGATAATTTATCTATGGTGTTTTCAATCACGCCATCGAGTAACCCACGCCAGCCCGCATGAATAGCCGCGACTTGTGTTCCCGCTTTATCGCAAATCAATAAAGGTAAACAGTCTGCCGTCATCACTAAACAAACTTGCCCCGTCATCATAGTGACAGACGCATCAGCAGCTGGAAGTTGCTCGGCATCGTGGGATTGCCCCACTAAACTAACAACATCCGAACTGTGCGTTTGATTCAACCAATAAGGTTGCTGTGGCAAATTAGCCGCTGTCATTAACAACTGTCTATTTTGCCACACTAACGAACTATCATCCTGCACATGCAAACCTAAATTAAGTCCAGCATAAGGCAAATGACTCACACCACCCAAACGAGTAGTGCTTAGCGCCTGAACATTGGCAGGCGCTGGCCAGTTAGGTTTAATCAAACGAGGCATAATCAATGATTAGCTAATGAAATCATCAATCATGTTTAACGCAGTATCTTCACGTAAGATACGAATTAATGTATTCATATCTGACGGACGTTCTGCGCGCCACATCATCATTTCACCCGTTACTGGATGCTCTAATTTCAACATACGTGCGTGTAGTGCCTGACGACCGAAACCGCGTAATGCTAATACTAATGTATCAGTTGCATTGCCCGGTGGCTTTGGACGACCAGCATACACAGCATCACCAACGATAGGGTGAGTAATGTGTGTCATGTGTACACGAATTTGGTGAGTACGGCCTGATTCAAGACGTAATCTTAATAACGTATGTGCACGATATTTTTCTGCAACACGGTAATGCGTTTTAGCTGGTTTACCCAGTGGACGAACGGCCATGTGTGTACGTTTAGTTGCGTGACGGCCAATTGGCTCATCAACAAAACCACCAGCAGTCATAGTACCCGCTACAACCGCTTCGTATTCACGTGTAATACGACGCGCTTGTAGTGCTGTCACTAAATGCGTTTGTGCTGGAATTGTTTTAGCAATAACCATCAAACCAGTTGTGTCTTTATCTAGACGGTGAACGATACCAGCACGTGGTACGTCTACAATCGCAGGGTAATGGAATAACAATGCATTAAGCACTGTGCCATCTGGGTTACCAGCACCTGGATGTACAACAAAACCAGCTGGCTTGTTGATTACAATAATATCATCATCTTCATAAACAATATTTAGTGGTAAATCTTGTGGCTCGTAGCGAACTTCTTCTTCAACTTCAGCGTTTAAGATAACTTTGTCGCCAAATTGCATTTTTTCACGTGCTTTAACGACAACTTTGCCATTTAGATTAACAAATCCTGCAAGAATCCATTCCTTCAGACGTGAACGAGAATAATCTTGGAACATCTCGGCTAAAACTTGGTCTAAACGTTGACCGACTTGGTGTTCTGCAACAACGGCAGAAAGTTCTATATGTTGGCTCATAGGTAGCAGGGACCCTCTTCGGTCCTAATTTTCAGTATAATTACAGGATTCAGGCTATTTTAGCCTTTTATTTTGCTGTAGCATATTAGCTACGTAATTATTTTCGCATTAAGCAATTTGGAATTAATCCAACCTAATGAAAAAATCAATAAAATTAGCAATAAGCTTATCACTCGCACTGGTTATGGCTAGCGGTTGTTCTTCGAAATCAGAACCAAACGTACCAGATAAACCAGCCATTGAGCTGTACAGCATCGCTCAACAATCGTTACAAGCGGGTAACTTTGTTTCCGCAATTGAAACGCTTGAAGCGCTTGATACGCGTTATCCATTTGGCCCGCACACTGTACAAGTGCAGCTAGACTTGATCTATGCTTACTACAAGAATAGTGACACAGCACAAGCATTGGCCAATATAGATCGCTTTATCCGCTTAAATCCAACACATAAAGACATTGATTATGTCTACTATATGCGTGGACTTACCAATATGGGCGCGGATTATAACCTATTTCATGCCCTCTTTAATATAGATCGTTCAGATCGAGACCCAAGTTATGCAAATGCAGCCTTTAATGACTTCACTCGCTTAATCAAACGCTACCCAGAAAGTGAGTATGTGGCTGATGCGCAAAAGCGTGCGATTTCAATTAAAAGTCGCCTTGCTCGCTACGAACTATCTGCAGCTGAATATTATATGAAACGTAAGGCCTATATCGCTGCAATCCAGCGTGCACAGCATATTATCGACAATTTTGCGGATACAGAATCACGTACTGGCGCATTAAAAGTGATGATTAAAGCGTATGATATTTTAGAACAGCCTGAGCTAAAAGCGAATGCAGAAAAAATATTGGCGGTTAATGCAAGTTAATAATCAGAGCATTCACTCACGATTATAACGCATTAAAATAAACATAAAAAAACGGCGCTTATGCAAATAAGCGCCGTTTTTTATGATTAATTGGATCCAAATGACTGTCTATTGGACCCTAATAAGTAATATATTACTTATGGTATGGCTTACTTAGTTCACCAACAGCGTCGATGAATACACCCGCTTTGTCTGGGTCAACGTCTAAGTGGATTCCGTGACCTAAATTCATCACGTGACCATTGCCTTTACCAAAACCAGATAGGATCGTGCTTACTTCTTCACGGATACGTTCTGGCGATGCATAAAGCATTGAAGGATCCATATTACCTTGAAGTGCAACTTTATCACCAACACGCGCTTTTGCTTCAGCAATATCAATTGTCCAATCAAGACCAATCGCATCACAACCAGTTGCAGCGATTTGCTCGATCCATTGACCACCATTTTTAGTGAACAAAGTAACTGGTACTTTACGGCCATCGTTGAAACGCGTTAAGCCATCAACAATTTTGTGCATGTATTGTAATGAGAAATCTTTGTAATCACGTGGTGATAATACGCCACCCCAAGTATCAAATACCATGACAGATTGTGCACCAGCAGCAATTTGCGCATTTAGGTAAGAGATAACAGAGTCAGCTAACTTATCTAATAATAAGTGTAGCGTTTGTGGTTCAGCAAATGCCATTTTCTTGATTTTAGTAAACGCTTTAGTACCGCCGCCTTCAACCATGTATGTTGCTAGTGTCCACGGACTACCAGAAAAACCGATAAGTGGCACAGCGCCATCTAGGCCTTTACGAATAGTACGAACAGCGTTCATTACATATTGTAATTCGCCTTCTGGATCTGGGATACCAATCTTATCAACGTCAGCTTTACACGTAATTGGACGTGCGAATTTAGGACCTTCACCTTCTTCGAAGTATAGACCTAAACCCATTGCATCTGGGATAGTTAAAATATCTGAAAACAGAATCGCCGCATCAAGTGGGAAACGACGTAGTGGTTGTAACGTTACTTCACAAGCAAGCTCTGCATTTTTACACAAAGACATAAAGTCACCCGCTTCTGCGCGCGTTGCTTTATATTCTGGTAAATAACGGCCTGCTTGGCGCATCATCCATACTGGTGTTTGGTCTACCGATTCTTTGGCTAACGCACGTAAATAACGATCATTCTTTAACTCGCTCATATCCTTTCCTGAATTGCGGCTCTAATATGGCGTGATTGTAACATTATTCAACAATTGACAAAATATCTGACGCCACTTTCATGACGAATTTAACAACAAGTTGATCATAACGGGGGGATTTACGTGAAACATAAAAAAATTAACCATGATTAAGGCTTTTATGGAGAAAAAAACACCAGCTTGAAAGCACTCAAAATTCATCATCGAAACACGGTTCCAATTAAGGCAATTAATTTACGCAATTAACACTAACTGAATCAGAGACATTAATCACAATTAAACAACTCACTCATCAGGCCAAACCAAAAATCAGTCATAACAAGTACTTATATGCTATGATTAAACTCACAGTCAGTTTAAAGCTGGTCGTGTTCTTTAGTAGATAAATATATTATTGCAGGTCTAATTAATCAGGTTTGACCAGACAAAATAGTGTTGACGTTTTACAGTAAAAAATTTAGTAATAGGAAACCTTAATTTTTTAAGGGTACATGGAGTAAGTCATATGTTAACCAAATTAGAACAAGCGCAACAAGCTTGGGGCGGCACGCACAACGCCATCGATCACTGGCTAGAAGAGCGACAAGAATTAATCGTCGATTATTGCAAACTCGAAGGCTTACCCCCGTTTGAAAAAAAAGCCGCATTACCCAGCAAAGATGAGCTACAAGCTTTCTGCCAAATATTAATTGATTACTTATCGACAGGCCATTTTGAAGTTTATGACCAAATCGTATCCCAATGTGCAGAATACAGTGCAAAAAGCCTTACTCTCGCACAAGAAATCCAACCTAAAATCGTACTAACAACAGAAGCCCTTGTTGAATTCAATGATAAATACGCAGAAGCACAAGAAGACGATGACACCCTACTACTGTCTTTAGATAATGACATGTCAAAAGTAGGTGAACTATTAGAACGACGTTTTGAATTAGAAGACAAGTTGCTTTATACCTTAGCGACTTATCACCGAGAAGTAGTCGACGCAGAATAAATTAACTGTTTCAAATAAGCAGATCCTACATTAACGGGTCTGACATAAAAGCATTAAACTAAGCCCAATAAAAAACCCATTCATATTACAAAATATGAATGGGTTTCTGTCCAACAACGACGACCTAATAATTAGGTCGTTGCGTCTTCAATATTATTTTGCTTGGCCAGCAATTTCTAACAATTCAACTTCAAATACAAGCGTTGAATTTGGTGGGATGTCAGCACCCGCACCTTGTGCGCCATAGCCTAACTCAGATGGGATGTATAATTTATATTTACTGCCCACATTCATTAGTGCAACACCTTCTGTCCAACCAGGAATAACACGGTTAAGCGCAAATGTTGCTGGTTCGCCACGTTCAACTGAACTGTCGAATACTTTACCGTTTAACAATGTACCTGTGTAATGCACAGTTACAGTGTCACTTGGCGTTGCGATGTTACCTGTACCAGCTGTAAGCACTTCATATTGAAGGCCAGACTCAGTCGTAGTAATACCTTCTTTCTTGCCATTTTCAGCAAAGAAAGTCGCTGACTCAGCTTCTGATTTTTCGCTTTCTACACGCGCGGCTTCAGTTGATAGCTTATTCATTTTTTCGTCATAAGCTTTTAATACAGTTTGTAATTCTTCATCAGATAACTGGGTTGTTTCGTTTAACGCATCAGTAATACCTTGAACGATGATTTCCTTATCTAATGGTGCACCTAGCTCTTCTTGACGCTTAAGTGGTGCAACCAAGTTGCGGGCAACGATTGAACCGATTGCATAAGCCGCTTGTTGATCTTCACTGTATGTCTTAATGTCTGTTACTTTATCTGCTTGTGCTTCTTGGCCACATGCTGCTAACAGAGATACTGCCGAAGCAAGTATTGTTACTTTAAAAAATTTTTTCATCGAAATACCTAATTAAAATAATGCAGTGTAATTCCACAACTACGTTCTAAGTTACTTATACCTAAACTACTTAGTAGTATTATCATAACTATTTGATGCTTCCATACAAGATATTAACAACTATAAATGCAAAAAATGATAAATCACCCTACTTTACTTAGTTTTACATCTTATCTAGCCTAGTATTTCAGCTCAAATAAATCGACATTACATGTTAAACTTAGTTCATAAAACTATAGATATAGCGGAAAAACATGGAAATTCAGCAGTTAGATGAACGTGTTTGTGACTTAGAAATGAAATTAAGTTTTCAAGACGACACCATTGAACAATTAAACAATGCCATTATCGAACAACAAAAAATTATTGAAGATCAGAAAGTACAGCTGACTTTTTTAATTAGCCGAATAAAAACGATGCAAGTTGGCAGCGGTCTAGCAAGTGAAGCAGACGAAACTCCACCACCGCATTATTAATGCCGGAATGAGTCGGTAACAAACTGCTGAGGTAAACGATTTACCATCAATAATAAAAATGCCAGTCATCGAGACTGGCATTTTACTTTCATTAAATCGAAATTTAATCATTATATCGGGTCAGCACAAATCACCAACCCTAAAAAGCACTAAAGACTAGTGACAACCGCCGCCGCAGCAACCGTCTTTTTTCTCTTCTTTTGGCGCTTCGTCTTCTGAACCACAACAGCCACCTTCGTGATCATGCTCGTGTCCGTGGTCGTGACCACAGCCGCCAGCACCATGGATGTGACCATGTTCTAGTTCTTCTTCAGTTGCTTCACGGATGCCCATTACTTCACCGTTAAATTGCAGTGTACGACCAGCAAATGGGTGGTTAGCATCAACAACAATAATGTTGTCTTCAACTGCAGTTACGATAACAGTACGGTGACCCGCATCTGTTTCAGCACTGAATGCCATACCAGGTTCAACGCCTTCAACGCCTTCGAAAAGTTCTGCAGGTACTTCTTGAACTAGTTCAGGATCGTAGATGCCATAGCCTTGTTCAGGTTCAACTTTAACGTCAAAATCGTCACCAACTTTAAGACCTTCAAGCTCAGCTTCAAGACCAGGAACAAGGTAACCAGAACCCATTAAAAATTCTAGAGGTGATGAATCACGTGTATCATCGATAAGTTCGCCTTTATCGTCTGTTACTGCGAAGTGTAGTACTACAACTGAGTTTGCTTCAATAAACATATTTATTCTCTTCATTCCTGATTAACTATATAAAGCATGCTTTAAACAAGGCTATTGCTTAAACACACCTATCATTTGTTCGAAATCGCGGGTGGCGGTACTCACCTCTCCGTCTGCTTGCGCCTGAGTATAGCCACAACTGACACATTCAATTGTTTCTACCCCATTCACTTGAAATAGCTGGATCACATCTATTTCATTGCACGTCGGGCATTTAGCACCCGCGACAAAGCGTCTTTTCTTCCGTTCAACCACGGCGACCTCCTAGTCATTTACGATGTGATCATCCGTATATCATTGCTGATCTTTGGCTCGTTCGCATCGTTTAGCTATGAGTGTACTTTATTCTTGGTACAAATTTCAAAGTTTAACATTTTAAACTGGGCGTAAATCGGCTAAAATCGCGGCAATTATAGTTACTAATAGCCCTCATATGATCATAGCTAGCGATATTGAACTTCTGCGTGGTGGCAAGCCACTTATTACGAACACCAGTGCCAAAATCAATCCTGGTCAAAAGGTTGGTTTAGTAGGTAAAAATGGGTGTGGTAAATCCAGCTTATTTGCCTTAATTCGTCACGAAATCAGCTTGGATAACGGTACCCTAACCTATCCAACAGGCTGGCAAGTATCGAGTGTAAAACAGGAAACACCTGCTCTCGATCGCAGTGCGCATGATTATGTGCTTGATGGCGATATTGAATTCCGCCAATTAGAAGCGGATCTTGCACAAGCTGAAGCTGCAGATAACGGCAACAAAATTGCAGAAATCCACGGCAAGCTAGATGCTATTGGTGCTTACAGCATCAACGCGCGTTGTTCTGAACTGTTATCTGGTTTAGGTTTTAGCGAAGAAAAACAACAACTACCAGTACAGAGTTTCTCGGGTGGTTGGCGTATGCGTTTAAACTTAGCACAGGCGCTATTATGCCGTTCTGACTTATTGCTCCTTGATGAACCAACAAACCACTTGGATTTGGATGCGGTTATCTGGTTAGAGAAATGGTTAAAGCAGTATGACGGTACATTAATGTTAATCTCGCATGATCGCGATTTCCTCGATGCCATTATTACTAAAATCATTCACGTTGAAGATCAAAAGCTAAACGAATACACAGGTGATTACACCTCATTCGAAAAACAACGTGCTGAAAAACTATCACAACAACAATCAATGTTTGAAAAGCAGCAGCGTGAAGTTGCCCATATGCAAAGCTACATTGACCGCTTTCGTTATAAAGCATCAAAAGCAAAACAAGCGCAAAGTCGTATTAAAGCAATGGAACGTATGGAGCTTATTTCTGCAGCCAATGCAGATTCACAATTTAGCTTTAGCTTCTTAAAACCTGATGCCCTGCCACTACCATTATTAACAATGGAAGATGTGTGCGCAGGTTATGGCGATACGCTTATTCTAGATAACATTAAATTGAATCTAGTTCCGGGCAGTCGCATTGGTTTATTGGGTCGTAACGGCGCAGGTAAATCAACGCTAATCAAATTATTGTCTGCTGAAATGGAACCTATCAAAGGTACCCTAGAAGTTAACCCAAATTCAAAAGTTGGTTACTTTGCTCAGCACCAATTAGAATTTTTACGTTTAGACGATACCCCACTGCAACACATGGTTCGCCTTGCACCAGACAAAACTGAATTAGAATTGCGTAAGTACTTAGGTGGTTTTGGTTTCATCGGTGAAAAAGCGTTAGATATTGTTCGCCCGTTCTCGGGTGGTGAAAAAGCACGTTTGGTATTAGCGCTGATCGTATGGCAAAAACCAAATCTATTATTGCTTGATGAACCAACCAACCACTTGGATTTAGAAATGCGTCACGCGCTGTCAGTCGCCCTACAAGGCTTTGAAGGCGCGATGGTAGTGGTATCGCATGATCGTCATTTATTACGCTCTACGACTGATGAGTTGTACTTGGTACACGATAAGAAAGTATTACCGTTCGACGGTGACTTAGATGATTATCACAGTTGGTTAAGCGAGCAACAAAAAGTTGAGAAGCAAGCAACACAAGTCATTAATACTGGCGTAAATAGCGCACAAGGTAAGAAAGATCAAAAGCGTAAAGCCGCGGAATTACGTAAGCTAACACAACCAGTACGCAAGCAAATTGAAAAGCTAGACAAGCAGCTTGAAACGTTAGGTGACAAACTCGCTGCCGTTGAAGCACAGCTCAGTGAAACCAGCATCTATGAAGATCAAAACAAAGCCAAGCTAAAAACCGCATTAGGTGATCAAGCTAAATTTGTTGTGGCGATTGAAGAAGCTGAAACCACTTGGATGGAATTAAATGAACAGCTTGAAGAAATGATTGAAGAAAGCGAACAAGCTTAACTTTAAATATTTAAGTTACTGAAATAAAAAAGGCTGATTTTATATCAGCCTTTTTTTATAGTTATAAGGTCACCGTTAACGTCTCACCTAAACGGCTACTTTCCATAGCCAGTTCAATTAATTTAATGTTCAACAACGCTGACTCCGCTGTTACTGGTGGTTTTGTTTTCAACCTAATCGCATCAGCCATTGCAGTAAAGTACAGCTGATAGCAACCTCGTTCTGTTGTCACAATGTCAATCTCTTCAGCGTTATATAAACAGCCATATTGATCTGTACTTTCATCCGACCAAGATGCATCAACAGGTAATACACCCGCAATTAAACGTGCTTCTTGTGGGTCTAACCCATATTTCTCATAGCTGCCTTTTGTCCCTTTAATACTAAAACGCTTATTTGGCCCCGCACTAAATAAATCTGCGTGTAACGTGGTGACTTGATTAGGGTAATGTAGGACAAGATTAAAATAATCCACGTTCGTCGATCCCTCTCGCATAATTAAACATTGTGCAGTGATCGCATTCGGCACACCAAATAATATTAATGCTTGATCAATCAGGTGTGGGCCTAAATCAAATAAAATACCGCCACCATTAGCAGCCTGTTCACGCCAACGTTGACGTACATTAGGTCGAAAACGATCGAAGTGAGATTCAAAGCTTCTCAACTCACCAATACGATCTTCTTCAATCAGTTTTTTAACGGTAAGGAAATCACCATCCCAACGACGGTTATGATAAACGCTTAGCGTTAAGCTTTTTTCAGCTGCCAGTTTAATTAACGCTTCACCATCAGTAATATTTGTAACAAACGGTTTTTCGAGGACAACGTGTTTATTATTTTCTAGAGCCTGCTTTGCTAAACAAAAATGCACATCGTTTGGCGCAGTGATAATCACAAGCTCTGCATCAGAATTAATAAGGAGATCATTAGCAGACAAGTAATGATCGACTACAGGCCAATCATGCTCGACCGCGTCACGTTGGCTGCTACTAATAGCAACTAATTCAAATTCAGGTAAGCTAGTAATAAAGGGGATATGAAACGTTTTTGCAGAAAATCCGTAGCCGATAACGGCTGTTTTAATCGGTACTAAAGCCATAATTATTAACTCTTATTTAATTAAATAATGGGGCGTATTCGTATCATCAAATCGTAATTTAATGTATGCCGATTTGCACGATAAAGTTACATGAGATATTTAAATAAAAGAGTTATAACTAAAATGGGTAGCGAAACGAAGTTTACAATGTAAGCCCCGCTTTCAATCATGATGTACTCAACGGGTCAAAATAAACTTTTCCATTGCTCAGTATCAATAAACCATCTTTCTTCATAAATTTTGTCATCTTCAAATCGAAACAAGACGGCTAATGCGGAGAAATCTATTTTATTTGATTTCCACTCAACAATTGAGACGACTTCATTCTCCCCTTCAATGTGGCGGAGCTCAGTGATCTCAAAACCGGGAGGAAGTAAGTCGCCCAACTTATCTAGCACACGACGAAATGTCCGTCGTCCCCTGATGATACTTTCCTGACCCGGCATGACGAATGTCATATCATCAGTATAATCTGTAATTAAGGTATCAAAATCACCTTTATCAAC
Organism: Moritella sp. 24; assembly: GCF_018219155.1. Lineage (NCBI taxonomy): Bacteria > Pseudomonadati > Pseudomonadota > Gammaproteobacteria > Alteromonadales > Moritellaceae > Moritella > Moritella sp. 24. The sequence goes on from NZ_CP056123.1 coordinate 4,117,129, forward strand.
AGCTTCCCAGCCACGTTGCACTATATGAGATAACTTCATTAAGGCTTCCCTCTATATTTTTTATAATCTAACTTTTTTTATAATCTAACTATAGAGGTCATTCAATCACCCTGCCCTAGCCACAATTAGATAAAAGTGTGATCTAGAGCATCTTTTTCTGGCGGTGATTTGGCGTTACAACTGCGCCATCCAGCCTTTACTGTAACCCTGATATTGCTTGGTCTGTAACAGCAGTAAATTATCTTTCGCTTGGGATTTTTTACCTTGTTCAATCTGACTAACTGCGAGTAAAAAACGCCACTTGTCAGTCATAAGTAAGGTCTTTTGATCTTTGCCCTTAGCACCATGATCCAATAAGGCGGCATAAGCTAATTCCGCTTCAGACCAACGCGCTTCCAAATATAATAACTGGGCTTGTTGCTGTGCCTGTTTAGCTAGCTTAATGCCCGCAGCTTCCGCTTGTGCTAATACCGCTAATGCTTTGCTGCGTTCACGAGCCATCAACCATGCATTACTCAGACCTTTAAAATACGCATTATCTTGCTTCAGTAACTTTTTATCTGCCCCTTCTAAATAAACATGAGCGGCTAATCGAGGCTGCTGCTGCTGTAGATATAACGAGGCTAATACACGGTACCCTTGTGTGGTGAGTAAGCCCTGATTACGGGTGATAGCCAGTGTTGATAACGCTGATTTATGCTGTTCCAATGTCAGGTAGCTATACGCCAAACGCTCCCAGTAATCTTTTGAATTAGGGAAATCTACCACCGCAATTTCAAGGTGTTTATTTAATGCTGAATGACGCTCTAAACGTTGTAACAATGCGAGTAATAATTGCAAGTAGGATTCATTTTTAGGTAATAGCTTATAAGCACGTTTTGCAGGTGCTAAAGCCGATGCTAATTGACCTTGTAAATAATACCCTTGTGCTAATAATGCCGCATTACCAGCTTCCTGTTCGGTGGTAATGTTATATTCGATACGTTGTTTATCATTCAAGTTATCCACCAGCGTAAACCAAGCTTTAAGGTGCTGAGTGGCCTGCTGCCATGATTTATTTTTTGATGTTTTATACGAATCAGATTGCGCAGCTAACTGTGCGGCCAACTGCTGAAAGCTCAGTTGCTGTTCAAGTGCTAACGACAAATCTAATAACTGACTCACTACTTGATAGCCTTGCTGGTAATCTTGCTGCATAAGCAATACTTGCAGCTGTAAATTACTGGCTAATAATTGACGTTCAACACTGTATTCTCGCTGTTGCTGATAAAACGCTGCAATACCTTTAATAAGACCAGCATTCGCTTCGCTTTTTTCTTTACGCTGGCTATCGTCTTGCGCTGTCATTTTAGTAAAGGCAGTCGTCAACGTGACATAACGGCTATATACCGCTGCTGGCACTTGCTGCGCCTGCACCGATGGTAATATCGATAGTGACAACAAAATAACGAATAACAGTAATGAAAAATGCTGCTTCACTTTAATTAAGTTCAAAAACCATTCTCCATTTTTTCCATACTTCAGTGCCTGCTGGGGCTTTTTCAAACTGCCAACGGCGCACTGACTTACGTGATGCTTTAGCAAAATAACCACGGGGGGTTTCTTCGATAACCTTGATCTCTTCTGCACGACCATCATCATTCACGAGGATATGTAATAACACAGACCCTTCAATTTTGAGGCGTTTAGCTTTGTACGGATATTGCGGGTTAGTTTTACGTAGTACTTTAGCAAAACCAATTTCAGGCTCACCAACACTTGCTTGCTCAACAGCGCTAACTGCGACAGGTGCTACAACAGCTTGTGGTTGAATATAACTGGTAACATCAACCAATTGCGGTGCAACATCAAAAGTTGGTATCGATAACGCAGGTAAGGTGATACTGCTATTTAAATTAATATTTTGCACATCAAAACTCGGCTGAACAACCTGTGCAGGCGCCACCATGTCTTGTTGTGGTTTTGGCTCAGGTATCACTTCTAATTCAGGCGTGAGTTCCTGTTCTTCTACGGTTGAATCAGTAAACTGACGAAAATTAATCGTGATAGGATCCTTCACAGGTGCTTTATTGCTACCAATGGTTAACCCATAAATTAAAGCCGCCAAGCTAATGTTAACCAGCACCGCAAGCAAGAACGCCAATAGACGAAAACGCTTACTGCCCCGCTGTTGCAACTGCAACATTGTCCACCCCAGCTAATCTCACTTGATCTAACACTTCAATTAAACGTCCGGTATCAACGGTACGGTCGGCATTCAACATCACCGAAGTATGTTCACCACCACTTAAGTTTTTAACTCGGCTACGTAATTTACGAATATCAACGGGTTCGCCTTCAATCCAAACGCCATTTTCAGCATCAATAGACACCACTAAACTAACAGCGCCTTGCTGATCATTCGTTGCACCATCCGGGCGTTGAATATCAATCGCGTTCATTTTATTAAATGAAGCAGTAACCAAAAAAAAGATAAGTAAAATAAATACCATATCAATCATTGGCGTTAAATCGACCGTAACTGCATCACTGTTATTTCGGCTAAATCGTGTTCTCATTTATATCCCTTTAACCACTAATTTTTGCGCTAAATCCAAGGTTAATAAATTTGCTCGTTTGTTTAAGCTGTGACAGAAAAATAACCCCGATAACCCAGTCACCAGCCCTGCTAATGTGGTGAGTAACGCTTGCGCAATACCACTGCTAAATAATTCTGATACACCAAGACTGTCAGACAGCACAGCAAAGTTATCGATCATGCCATCAACCGTACCCAGCAAGCCCAATAAAGGTAAAACACCCGTTAAGGTTTTAATAAAAATAAGCTTACGGGTGAGCTGGCTTTGCAGTTCTGAAATGAATCCATCTCGCACTGCCATCGCGAGTAAGTGTGATTGATCTTGCCATTGCGCCCACTCAGCTTGGTAATGTACTAACAAGGCTGGATACTGCAATCCATACTGTAAATAGCAACGAGCTATTGTCCACCACATGACAACCGACAATGCCATGATGACCCAAAAGATCACCGATGCATTGCCAAGAAAATCCATAAACCCTAACATTTATACGTTACCTGTCACTTGCTGTTTATTTACAGCAACGGGGGCTGAGGCATCATTATTCACATATAGATTAAGACGCTGTTGACGCTGTGCTAACAAACCTGCGCTTTGATGTTCAATCACATGTAAAATACTGTCGCTCTTACTGCTTAATAGACTGTGTAATAACATTAAAGGTACAGCGGCAATCAAACCAAATTTAGTGGTCAATAAGGCCTGTGAGATACCACTTGATAATACTTGAGGATCGCTGTTTCCGTATGCGGTAATGGCTTGGAATGTTTCGATCATTCCGGCTACTGTCCCTAATAACCCCAGCAATGGTGCGATAGTTGCTAAAACGGCTAATGATCCTAACCCTTTACGGCATTCTGGTAATTCAGCCAAAATTGCTTCATCAAGAAAACGCGATAATTCATCCGCGTTACTGTGTTGATGGCGATCTGCCACACTAACAATACGGCCTAACGAATTATCCGTTAAGGTGCCTAAATGCTGTTTCTGATATTTAATTTTCTTCGCTTCTCGAGTCAGTACGAATAAGCGAAATAAACCAATACCCATGCCAATAATACCGACCACGACAATCAAACCACCGACGACACCCGCATCAGAAAATATCTGCCACCACGCGCTCGTCTGTGTTGCACGCTCTAATAACGCGCCCGCAGAAGGATCAATCAGCGTGCTAACAAAGCCATCAACCGGTTGCGAAAATGCGTTAATACGCGCAGTCATGTCCGCTGACGTTGGTGTTAATAATTGATAGCTCTCACTGGCAGGTTGATACAACAAAGGTCCCTGCGTAGTGAACGCGGTAAAACCTGCTATTTGTGTCACTGCTAATGTGTCTTTACTGCCATCAGCCATCGTGACAAGTGTGTCTGTTTTCGTGACTTTACTACTCGCGACCATTTGCTCGGTGAACACTAGCCAAAGATGTTTAATCGCAACAATATCTGGTTCAAATGCAGCTTCACTATACGGGGCTAATTGTGCAGAACGGCCAGAAAGAGTTGCACTTAACGGGCTTTTTTTAAGTTGACCACGTAAGTCTTGGCTAGCACGACGAAATTCACTAAAGACTTTATCTAAATCAGACTTTTCACTGTTCGCTAATTTTTGTTTGGCGAGGATCCGTTTATTATTCGCAGCGATCTTATCTTGCAGCTGCGTCATTTGTAACTGTAAGGCTTGGTTACGCTTAGTTTGTTTGGTTAAATTAGCTTGCTGCGTGGCAAAATTATTTTTAAACCGAGTAAGCGCTTCACTATCGATATTGGTTTCAGCAACATTGCTTTGTTTCACTTGTTTTAACAGTTCATCTAATGGCGTTGCGTAGACGTCGAACATCAATAAGCTCATCACAAGCATGATGTAAGCGCTAAAACGCAGAGCAAAAGTCGTCAGTGCAGATAGGATACGAGTCATTATAGTGCCTCCTGCGGTTGAGTTTCTGAAGCGGAATAAACCGATGTCTCTAAGAGGGGTAATGCTAATAATGCTGGCACAGTTTTATTATCCGCAACTTCATAAGCCTGCTTTACTTTTGGTAACCAGCTTGCTGGTAACACCAACCAAGAGCGACTGCTATTATCCCAATAACCTGCATTTTGGTGATCTGGCGTGAGGTAATACAAAGCAACGCGACCGACTCGAATTAATTGCACCGTTTTATCTGCATCACTTAACGGTAATTGTGCCTGCCATGTTTCGATGGTGTCACCGTATTCAGTTTCAATTTGATAAGCTTCTAAAATTCGACGGTATTTATCGGCAACAATAATATTAGGATTATCTAATAAGCGATTTAATTCAGCTAAGCGTAACTGGCGTTCTTGCCATAAAAATGGAATGTCTTGCTGTACGAATAGCGTTAATACTTGCACCATTTCTTGCATTAACGGTGTTAGCTCCATGCGGGTTTCTCGCACGTTCGCCATATTATTTTCTAAACTGTTTAATAGCTGCTGTTGTTGATCGGCCTGTTTAGCCAGTTGCGTGGTATAAGCAGTCAATACAGCATTTTCACGTAGCAATGCACGATACTCGCTCACGGTTTCGTTCGTCTTATCATCTAGCTCAGCAATATGATCTTGCGTACGCTGTGCTTGCGCTTGTGATTGTTGTTTACTACTAATAATCGAATTAAGTTCACTCGCTGTTGGTGCAGCCTGAGCTGGCATAACCAAGACGCTCGCAAGTAACCCAATTGACCAAATTGCTGAATAGTTCATGTTATTCCACTGCGACTAAAAATAATGAAAACGTTAGCTAACATGCCAACATTAAATCTAAATGAGAATTATTGTATTTTAGCTGATTGTATTTAGCAATCAATAACCAAAAATATGTTAATATTATGGCCATTATCCGTAACAACCATGAAGAGCTTAATTATGATTATTCCATATCAACAGCTAGATAAAAACACACTTAACACATTAATAGAGCACTTCGTATTACGCGAGGGCACTGATTATGGCACCTTAGAGATGACGATGTCTGAAAAAGTCTGTCAGGTAACAAAGCAACTAGACAGTGGTGATGTTGTTATTGTTTACTCTGAATTACACGACAGTGTGAACATACTGCCAAAGAGCGAAGTTCTTAAAAACCCACAATAATCGTGCAAATTTTATACTTGATCTAAACCCATTTAACTCGTATAACATAGCTCTCACTATTCAAATTCAACTAGTTGGTCGATCAAATGTCAGCAAAACATCCTATTATTGCTGTGACAGGTTCATCAGGCGCCGGTACTTCTACCACTAGCTTGGCCTTTGCACACATGTTTCAGCAAGAAAATATCAAAGCTTCTTTTATCGAAGGTGATAGTTTTCATCGCTACACACGTCCAGAGATGGATGTCGCGATCCGCAAAGCACGTGAACAAGGTCGACACATCAGCTATTTTGGCCCCGAAGCCAATGATTTTGAGTTACTCGAAAACTTCTTTCAAGATTATGGCCGTGATGGCAGCGGTAAATACCGACGCTACTTACATACTTTTGACGAAGCAGTACCGTACAATTTAATGCCGGGTACATTTACACCTTGGCAAGATATCGATTCAAGTACTGACATCTTATTTTATGAAGGCCTACACGGTGGTGTCGCCACAAAAGATAATGATGTGGCAAAGCATGTTGATCTACTTATCGGCATGGTACCTATCGTCAACTTAGAGTGGATCCAGAAATTAGTCCGTGACACAGAAGACCGCGGGCACTCTCGTGAAGCAGTAACGGACTCTATCGTACGCTCGATGGATGACTACATTAACTTTATTACGCCACAATTTTCGCGCACCCATATTAACTTTCAACGTGTCCCGCTCGTTGATACATCAAACCCATTTAGTGCGACAACGATCCCAACATTGGATGAAAGTTTAGTGGTGATCCGTTTTCAAAGCGTAAAGAATGTCGATTTTCCTTACCTGCTAACCATGATTTCAGGATCATTTATTTCAGGTATAAATACCTTGGTAGTTCCAGGCGGAAAAATGGCACTGGCGATGGAGTTAATCTGTGCGCCACTTATTCGTCAGTTATTAGTAGAAGGTAAGATTAGCTAATTCAGACGAATTACACTAATAATTACACTAATAGATACAAAAAGGGAGGCGCTGTATTACAGCGCCTCCCTTTTGTTTATTTGATGATGGAGCCGAGTGTGTTTAAAGTGCCAAGAACAAACTAATAAATAACGGTGATGATAAACTTAAAATAAAGCCACTCACAATCGCTAGCGGAACATAGCCATTACCACCCGCTTTTTGAATCATAGGTAGCGTGAAGTCCATCGCCGTTGCGCCCGCATAACCAATCGCCGTTGAAGGGTGTAAACGAATCAGTGATGGAATAATTAAAATAGCCACCAGCTCTCGACCTAAATCAATGATAAATGCAGCCCCACCAAATACCGGTGATAAACCATCGGTAATCAAAATACCCGATAACGAATACCAGCCAAAACCTGATGCCAATGCTAAGCCATGCGTTAATGGGATATCCAGAAATAACGCCGCGACCATACCACCAATCCATGAACTCAGCATCATGACAATGGCAATTTTAATCCCCCAGGTATTAAGCAGGATCTCACGTAACTGCATGCCACTATTACGTAACTGACACCCAATAAATAGTAATAATAAGACCAGCGCACCTTCGCTAATAGCATCAATATCAATCATTTCAGACGGAATAAATAAACCAATAACAAAACCTGCGGCAATCACCAAAATTAACTGTAACGATTCAAGTATCAGGTGCCATTTACTCAACGACTGCCCTTCTCCTTCAACCGTTTTCGATAAGCGTTTATCAAGTCCCCACAGTGCAAGTAGGTTCGCGAGTGATACACAGCTCAATACAACAAAGCTATAAATACCAATGTTTTGGATATTTTGAGCAAAGTTATCTAAATGAGACAAACTAATGCCCATCAAAAATAAGATCACATAGATCATTTTATTAGTGCAAACATTTACCCAATGAATATGTTTACTTTGCTTTAATTCAATAAGGTAACCAAACACCAAAGGAATGATAACAATGAGAAAACCTGAATACATTTTAAAATCAGTCCTACTATAATTAAGCTACAACACTAACGGCATTAAGTTCTGCGGTTAATAAATCAAATTGTGCGTTATTCACCAATAAACAAACACGTTCACCTTGCTGTTGACGCGTTTGCGCTTGCACAACAAAGTCAGTATTCTGTATTGGATGGCGTTCGGCATCACGACGGCATAGCTCAATAAAATCATCCATATGATCATGGCTGTGTTCCGCATACAAAATCACATCAGATTGTTGCATTAAGCGTAATGCTCTTAGGCGTAATAAATCGACTTCATCAGGTAATTGAATAATATAAATATCACCACCTACATCGGTATTAGGTGTATTAATCAAGAGATCAAATTCTGTCTGTAATTGCTGTGTATCTGTAGCACTCGTCACTGCGGTTGACGTGAAGAAGCGTTCCCAAAAGCGACGTCTTTCTGTCACTGTGCTAAATTGTTGCTGCACACGTCCACGTTGTTGACCCGCAAAAGCACCCAATAAGCCCAGCGTTTCTGGTAACAACGCTTCTAATTTTTCTCGAAGATAACGGATCAATACTGGCGAGGCACCACCACTTGAAATAGCAATTTGCAAAGGAGAACGATCGATAATTGAAGGCGTTATAAACTCACACAGTTCCTGTTGATCTGCAACATTCACTAATAAGTTACGTTCGCAGCAGTCTTGCCATACCTGTTTATTGAGTAAGGTATCATCCGTTGTTACCCATACCATAACGTAATCACCAAGATAATCACTGTTATAGCCGTCAATGACCGCCGTAATTTTGGCATCATCACGATAGCGTTCTAACGTCTCGTTTAAGCGTGGAGATAAGACAGTCACCTTAGCACTGGCACTTAATAACAAGTCAACTTTTCGACTCGCGACTTCACCACCACCAACAACCAACACATTCTTATTCTTTATATCCATAAAAATTGGCAAATACTGCATGTTACATCCATTTAAAAGTGCATAAACAGCACTTAGTATACGGCTCAACCAGTTGATAGTCATCAATATCACGACTATAGAAAATAATTAATTTAGTGGCACAGAAAATGCTTACATTTACAGAATAAGAAATCTAAGAAGATTTACAGAAATAACGTCACACATCAGACAATTTTTTGACAACTGTTATCAGCAGAAGGTTTATCATGCACGAATTAAAACATTATATTCAAAATTACAAACAGATAAACATTGCCACCACTTGGTTACTACTTGCTGCGGCATTGGTATTGATACTACCAAGCACTGCACTCTCAGTTTCTGGCTTGGAACAATGGGTGACTGAATACCGTGGTTATATTTCTATTATTGTTATTTCAGGCATCGCCTATTTTATCGCGTTATTACTCGTTCAAGCAGGTCAATCAGTACTTGAGAAACAAAGCGAAACTGAAACGATGAAGAAAATACACAAAATGGTGAAAGTGATGAATACCTCTGAACAAGCGGTCGTTCGCGAATTTATTTTTCAGAAGAAAGATATTATTTCACTGCCGCTAGAAGCAGCCGCTGTTGCCAACCTAATTGATAACTGTATTTTAGTTCCTGCACTTAATAGCCAAGAAATTATCGGCACTGGCAGTAAAATAAAACTGTGTATTAATATTAAAGCCCGTGCATTGCTCGATCATAAAGCGTTAGGCTTTCCAGAAGGCAAGATGACAGAACAACAAGCACAAGCACTTAAAGCGGCGCGCCCTGCGTTTGCTAAAGAGTTTTACGTGCGCCATTAGACGATTAACTCAATAAATCAAATGGTAGCAGCAAAGTACATAATACGATGTACTTTGCACCGCTAATGACAGCGAATAATAATTATCCCGTCTTTTTACAATTGTCTATTCAGATTGCCGCCATAAACGCGTAAACTAGCCCAAAGTAATCCAATTTAGACGTTCATCACTGTGGGGATGGATAGTAAGAGGTAATCCGTGTCTATTAAATTTATCGCATCTTCAAAACTACCAACTCCTTTTGGTACTTTCACCATGCACGGCTTCGAAGACTCAGAAACAGGTAAAGAACACGTTGCGCTAACTTATGGCGAGTTAACGACTGATGACGTTACGCTAGGTCGTATACATTCAGAATGTTTAACTGGCGACGCCTTATTTAGCTTACGTTGTGATTGTGGCTTTCAACTTGAAACTGCAATGAAAAATATCACCGAAGCGGGTGCTGGTTTTATTCTTTATTTACGCCAAGAAGGTCGTGGTATTGGTCTGTTAAACAAGATCCGTGCATATAATTTACAAGACTCTGGTGCAAATACCGTCGAAGCAAATGAACAACTAGGTTTTGCTGCTGATCTACGTAATTACGCAATGTGTAAACCGATGCTAGATCACCTTGGTGTTAACAAAGTTAAATTAATGACGAACAACCCGAAAAAATTAGCCGCTATGGAAGAATATGGCGTTAATGTTGTGGCGCGTCAGCCATTACAAGTAGGTAAGAATATGCACAATGAACATTATTTGAAAACCAAAGCAGACAAGCTTGGTCATATGATGACAGAAAAGCATTTCAAAGAAGACTAGTCACTATTATTAATAATAACAGCAGAGCTACTCTGCTGTTATTACCTTTCATCACACTCTTCTTTTTGAACGACTGCGCTGTTATTACAACTCGCTAGTACGCTCTGCTAAATACCGAGCATAATCCGGTACTTCATGTTCGTATTTACTGCTTGTATGGATAGAATCAATAATAAAATCAGCCGTTGCTGGATTCGTTGCGACCGGAATATTCCATACTGCAGCTAAGCGTAATAGTGCTTTAACATCTGGATCATGTGGTACTGCATTCATTGGATCCCAGAAAAAGATCATCATATCAATCTCACCTTCTGCAATCAGAGCACCAAGCTGCTGATCGCCACCCATAGGGCCGCTATAGAGCGCTTTTACGGGTAAGCCTACATGTTTAGTCAATAAGGTCGCTGTTGTGCCTGTTCCAAATAAATGGTGTTTTTGAAGAATATCAGCGCGTGCTTGTGACCAAGCAATTAACGATGACTTCATGTGATCATGGGCTACAAGCGCGATACGTTTGTTCGTTGCCATGCAACGGGTAGTTTTGTGCATCAGTGACCTACTTTAAATTTATAAATAATAACTTAAGACAAAAGTTTAAAAATTATAACTCAAGAAAATAAGACTGATGATGATACTACTAAATAAATGAACTTACGCTGATGGGAGTCCCATATCAAGCACTCAAATGAGTACCTGATATGGTTATTATATTGGTATTAACGATTAATGATCGCCACCACCTAGTTCAAGCAGTGTCGCATTACCACCCACTGCAGTAATATTAATAGTACGTGTACGTTCCGTAATAAAACGTAAGATAAAGTGATTATCTGTTACGTATGACAAAGCACTACCACTCACTTCAGCCACTAACTGTGCAAGTAATCCAGCACGTGTAGATAAAGTACGGTTAAGGGATTGCGCCATTTTTTCATCACCGGTAAAAGCCACACCTGCGACTTTTGGTGATTCAATCAGCGTTGTTAACTCGCTTTCATCTGCACCTTGTACAACTAACTCAGGTACACCCGCAGCATGCAACGTGTTTAGCAATACATGTTGTAATGCTTCAGGTAATGCCAACACTAAAGTATTACCAGCCAGCAATGCAGCACTGATGTGTGCAACAATTGCATGGGTGTTTGCGCTTTGATCTGCATCCGTCGCAGCGACAATAAATAAGCCACGTCCCGCACTGTAAAGCTCGTTCACTTCACCTGTTGGCCCTGGCATTAATTTTTCATCACCTAATAAAGTGACCGCTTGATGTCTGTGGTACTTTGCCATTTCACCAGCCAGTTTACCTAATGCCGCCTCTTGGCTAATAATATCAACCCATTTCGCAATTAGATCTGCACGTGCAATTACGCCTAACTCGTTCCAGCTTGGCCAAGCACAAAGACCTGTTTCAATCATATGCTGCGTCTGTACTAATTTATTTTCTACAACCATGGTTTAACTCCTTAATTTACAATGACGACAGCCTAAGCGCTTATCACTTGCTTAGTAAAACGATACAGGTAGTGTGGACCACCCGCTTTCGGTCCTGTGCCAGATAAACCTTGTCCACCGAATGGTTGAACACCCACAACAGCACCCACTTGGTCGCGGTTGATATAGCAGTTACCCACTCTTATTTGACGCTCAATATCGGTATAAGTACGTTCATTACGGCTGTGGATACCCATGGTTAAACCAAAACCTGTGGCATTAATTTCAGCAATGACATTATTCAAATCACCCGCTTTATAACGCACGATATGTAAAATTGGACCAAACTGCTCATTTTCGAGTTGATTAATACTGTTAATTTCAAATGCGATTGGCGCAATAAAGTCACCAAAATTACATTCATCAGTCAAGGTTACTTCACCAACAAGTTTGCTCGTCGTACGCATTTTATCAATGTGCGCTTGCAGCTTTTTCTTCGCTAATAAATCAATAACCGGACCCACATCTGTATGATGTGAATACGGTAAACCAACGTGTAACTCTTGCATTGCACCTTGGATCAAGGTGGTAATACGGTCAGCCACATCTTCTTGTACAAACAGTACACGCAGTGCTGAACAACGTTGACCGGCAGAAGCAAACGCAGAACGGATTACATCACGAGCCACTTGTTCTGGCAGTGCTGTACTATCAACAATCATGGTATTTTGACCGCCCGTTTCAGCAATTAGCGTTGCAACGCTTGCATCACGCTTCGCTAAAGAACGGTTAATCACTTGCGCTGTTTCTGTTGAACCAGTAAACACGACACCAGCAATACGCTCATCCGATGTTAATAGTGAACCGACCGCTGCACCACCACCCGGTAATAAGTGTATAGCTTCTTTCGGTACGCCAGCTTCTAACATCAATTCCATTGTACGTGCTGCAATTAAGCTTGTTTGCTCTGCTGGTTTCGCAATAACCGTGTTACCACTCACCAATGCTGCTGCAACTTGACCAAGGAAGATCGCTAAGGGGAAATTCCAAGGGCTGATACAAACAAATACACCTTGTCCCTGACGCGTAACTTGCTGAGCAATACCGTCAAAGCGTACTTGGTTTTTCGCTACCGAGAAATTTTCAGTGGCTTGCATTGCGTAATAACGACAGAAATCGACTGCTTCACGAACTTCATCTAAGCTATCGTGAATCGTTTTACCGGCTTCTTTATGACATAACGCAACGAGTTCAATAAGGTTGGTTTCTAATAGATCGGCAATCTTATTTAAGCACTCTGCACGTTGTACAACAGGAACTGCTGACCACGTTGGGAAATAATCCGCAGCAGTATCTAATGCCTTAGTGACATCTTCAGGCGTTGACCACAATACTTGACCAACATGAATACGACGATCATAAGGGGCACTGACTGGTTTGCCATTATCGAACTCAGTAGTAATCACTTGCCCATTAACAATAGGCGTCGCTTGCCATGTTTTTTTCATTTGCAGATTAAGCTCTGCATTGAATGGTGTCACTTCACTAATAATATCAACATTCACATTGCATGAGTTTTTACGGCCTGCAAAAATCTTCGTTGGTAATGGGATCAAACTGTTGTGATAAGTCGGACGACTTTCTAACGTTTCTACCGGATGCTCTGTTAGCTCTGCAATCGGACAGTCTGCATCAACAAGGCGATGTACAAACGAGCTGTTTGCACCATTTTCTAATAAACGGCGAACCAAATATGGCAGTAAGTCTTTATGGCTACCCACTGGCGCGTAGATACGCACATCCACACCATAGATCGCTAATGCATGGTTATATAACGCATCACCCATACCGTGTAAACGTTGGAATTCAAATTCTTTATGTTCAGCCATTGTCGCAATCGCTGATACTGTATGTGCATTATGACTAGCAAACTGTGGATAGATACAACCACGAACTTGTTCACTTAATAAGAAACGTGCACAGGCTAAATAGGCAACATCGGTTGCTTCTTTACGGGTATAAACAGGATAAGCATCATAGCCATTTTGTTGAGATAATTTTAATTCCGTATCCCAATAAGCACCTTTCACTAAGCGCAGAGGAATAACATCACCCTGCTCTTTTGCTAGTGCGGCTAACCAAATTAATGTTGGTAATGCGCGCTTTGAATAAGCTTGTACAACAATACCGAATTTACCCCAACCTTGTAGCTTCGGGTGACGGTACAGTTTTTCAAATAATGCTAATGACAGCTCTAAACGATCCGCTTCTTCCGCATCAATCGTAATACCCACATCTAAATCTCGTGCACGTAATAATAGTTCTAAAACAGTGTCATGCATTTCGCTCATAACACGAGTTTCATTCGCTACTTCATAACGCGGATGCAATGCAGATAATTTAATAGAAACCGTTGGATCTGGTGTTTTACCGTTACCGTATTTATTTTTACCAACCGCTTCTACAGCTTGAATATAATCATTAAAATATTTTTTCGCGTCTGCGGTTGTTAATGCAGATTCACCTAACATATCAAATGAGTAGGTAAAGCCCTTATCGCGTGATGGGCGACCATTCTTTTGTGCTTCAGCAATATTACGACCCAATACAAATTGATGTCCCATGATCTTCATGGCTTGGTTCATTGCTTGGCGAATAATAGGTTCAGATACTTTATTTACTAAACGACTAATTGTGCTGCCAGCAGACTTGGTATCTTTACGATCCATGCTCACGACTTTACCAGTCAGTAATAGTCCCCATGTTGATGCATTCACAAATGTCGAATCAGAATTTTTTAAATGTGATTTCCAATCGGCCACACTTAATTTATCACGGATTAAAGCATCAGCTGTTGCTGCATCTGGAATACGCATTAGCGCTTCAGCAAGACACATTAACAAAATACCTTCTTTGGTATCTAGGCTATATTCCAGCAACAAGGCATCAATCATTTGGATAGCTTGTTTATCGGCGCGCACTCGTTCAATTAAAACCGTGGCATTTGTGGTGATCTGAGATTTCTCTTCTGCAGATGGAGTCGCCATTGGTAACAATTCAGCTAACCATTCTGATTCATCAGCCATATATAAAGGTGATATTAACTGCCAAAGTTCATCCAATGGACGCTCTATAAACGACGGAGATAGTGCATCTAACGCTTTAAACATACTAGGGGCCTCTTAACTTACAAAATTTAATGCTGCAAGAGTGTTACATTAAAGATACAAAAATAGTATGAGTTAGTTATCAGATCTAGAAAGAAAATGCGTTCTATATAAAATAATTAGTATTTCACTTCAGTTTAAGCAGTGATTTGAGGAAAATCGCGGGAATAAAATCATAAAATAGGTCGTTATGGTAAACGTTGTAACGATAAAAGATGTCGACTAACGAGGCAAGCCGTCACTAATAAACCGATTTTCACATACCAGATAGGCGCAAAATATATTGCTAACAGCATCGCAAGCCACATACTCGACAACGAACTTAATAGCTGTTTTTTACTGATGCCTTTACGCAACAAATAATTTGTTAAATAAGGGCCAAGATAACGATGGTTAAACAACCACAGTTGTAACTTGCGTGAAGAACGACTAAAACACGCGGCAGCTAATAATAAAAAGGGAACTGTTGGTAATAAAGGGAGAAAGATACCTAACACTCCCAAGGCAACAGCTAAACAACCAGCACAAAGCAATAAAAAACGCCACGGTTGTGCAACGAGAAAGTGTTCAGCAATTATCGGCTGTCCTGATGCATTACTCGATTCATTTACGCTTGTTGAGGGTTTACTCATCATTATGTCTCATTGTTATTTTAATACGAGAAATGCAGGAAAACGGATCTGCTTTACGACTATATACAACCGCATTGATACGATCAAGGCCATACAGATAAGAGCCGCAACTGTAATGTCGATATTTACATTGACCAATAAAATATAGAGGCAACAGCCTAAAATAACAGGTGTTGCATACATGTCGGTATCATTAAATAAAGTACGACGATGCGCTAAAATATCCCGTAATACCCCGCCAAATATAGCGGTGACCATGCCCATAGACACTGCAACATAAGCTGCATAACCCGCGCTGTATAATTGCTGAGTCACTAATATCGAGAACAGCGATACGCCAATGGTATCAAACATAATAATAAGTTTATTTATTCGCGTTTTACGCATGTGCGTAATACTAAAAAAACCGGCGATGGCGCTAATTAATGCAGTCCAGAAATAACTGGGATCACGGATCCAAAATATGGTGTCAGCCGATAAAATAATATCACGTAGTGTGCCTCCACCTAATGCAGTGATCCAACCGAGCATCATCACGCTGACAATATCTTTGCCTCGATTAGAGTCGACCAATACACCACTCAATGCAAAAGCAACAATACATAACATTTCTAAGCTGTACACCAACATCAGCAACTCCTTGTCGCACCAAACTCAATATTTTAATCGACGCATTAACAAGTAGTCTACCCAGTCATTTCATTCACTGGCAACTATTTTCATCGTATTACGTACAGGGTTCGCCTTGCTCATCACAATACTTAGCGCCCAGAAACAACAAAACCCCAGCAAGCTGAGGTTTTGTGATCGTATTACATTCTGTTTATCGTTCTACGATAGTGTAGTCATGCATCTTAGTATATTGGCGTTGCTCAAGCTGCTCAGCAGGTGTCAACAATAACGAGATACTGTCTTCATTCATAGGAAACGAAGCTATATTTGGATCGAGAGGCTGGAATCTACGCATAAAACTTTCAACAAAATCTGTATTTCTAGATTTAGTTGCAATCATTGACACTTTAATTGCATCTGACGTAGCCGTAATTGGTAATAAGCGATCTAGCTTCAAATCCGGAATAACAACTTCACCATCCTCATTTGGTACACTATATATTACATGAGTTAAGGTCGAATTAGGTCCACTCGTTTCTGTATAATAATAACTGCGTTGCACTAAATCGTCTGTAGAACTAATACCGGGAGCTGAAAACACATAACTTGCACCATTTTTACTAATACTAGGGGCAACATCACTATCAATATTAACCATCAGACTAGCGTCTAATGTATCTGAAAATGCCGAGTTATGTTTAAAGTCCCAATTAAGCGTCGTTCCCATGGCTGTATATAGCCACTCAGACTCTTCATAAGTATATGGAAATGCTGTTTTTGTATCAGTAGCTGGATCAAATTGAGCATCAAACCAAGGGTAAGTATAGCTGCCTTGTTTAATACTAATTTGTAAACTATCAAGATCATTCAAATCAAAGTCAGTTGACCAATTTAAACTATCATTAAAACCATTGATTAATGTTAAATCATCATTAGCGTTAGCTGTTAATTCGCTCACAAAAGCATAAGCAATTAAATTAGTTGTATCACCCTCATAGCCTTTAGCTAACACTTTTTCATCTGCATAAGCACTAATATTAACACTGTTATTAGCCTTTCTCTCAGTTGTCACAAATCCAGTTTCAAATTGGAAGTAATTTACCGGTAGACCAGACACTAAAATAGACGCAAAACCTGATTTAGTTTCAAGTGCTTTCCCTTTACTATAACAAGTATTCAAAGAGTCACCATTCAATCTAATTAAATAGTCACCAAGCAGCTGTTTTTGAATAGATAAAACTTGATAGTTTGGAGAACCTGCACGGTAGTCAATGATAGAAACATAACCACCATCAGGAACATCATCAACAGTAAAAGTAATAGATCCATTTTCAGAACTCAGTTCTTTACTATAAGAACCATTACCATCATGAATTTCGATTCGTTGCGGTTGTACATTATAGGCAAAATACTTAGTGTCAAAATTTTGCCCCAACCCGTCAAAGACCGTGCATTCTGATTTACTATCTTGGGTCAGTTTAACAAATTCAAATGTATATTTTTTTGCGGGCGACGGAGGTGTTGGCCCAGCATCACTACTACCACTGCCGCCACAACCTGTTAGTGCGGTGCTTACCAATATAGACAATGCTAATAGTCTGCTCATCGGACATTCCTTAAAATAATTCAATTAAAATCAACAAACGAACAATGCAAATATTACGCCAAAAGCACTATGAAACATTCATTGATTATAAATAATCATTAATAAGGAATTTTATACTCGCTAATGCGAAGTCAGCATGTTGATAATCGAGTCGTCAACATCGTTAATATACACACCCTCGCCATAGGTCCAACCCCAAGGGGCAAAGTGCTGAGTGTAGGATATTTTTTCTTGCTCTTCACGTGTCGTATTTGAATAGTAATAATAACGAGAATACCCACCGTTGGCATGAGTTACAGCTTCCAAATGCAAAAGCTGATACAACTTCACACCATTAATATCAGTGACGTCTTTGACATTCTGATAACGTAATTTGGCATTACTTATAGACTCGAGTAAGAGGTAATCATCAGTAAACAAAAAGATATAATTTTCATTGTCTTCATTGATTTGATGTATTCGATCGACGGCCTTTAATTGAGCCTCTAATGATGTCAATTCACCACGTTGAGATTTTTGATAATACTCATTAATAATTGAGCCAATAAAATTAATACGGGGTTCTAATGCACAACGACGGTCATCGATTAAATTACTTCGGACATATAAAAAATAATTAATGCTGAGGGCTATAAACAACAAAGAGAAGAAGCCTGCGATTAATAATAATTTTTTTTCAAGTGATACTGTTTTTAACATTAATTAACTTAATGAACATTCACATCCTTATTAGTTCAATCCTCTGTGACAATAGATGGCGCAATCATACAACAGTACAATATAAATCTAAACAGCAAAAATAAGAAAGGTCAGACCTGTTAATAATTCCTTAAAAAACAGTCAATTAATCTAGATATACAGATTCACATATAACGTAATATGATCATCTAAAAAGGGCTTTATTGTCACCCTTCTTTCATTAAAATGTCATAAAAAACAACAAAGAATGTCACAAAATAGTCATAAGATAGCTGCGAATTCACTCACCTGTCTAGGAAGATAGAGAAAATGAAAACGTTACTAACCAGTACAACAAGCGCAAGATGTACTTGGTATGACAATCAATAACAAACTGGCTATTCGTCCTGAATCTATTTATGTGCGGGAAGCAGGTCGAGACTATGGCGAACATATTTCAGCCCCGACTCAAGGTATTATTAAAAACCATCAATTATTGGGTAATGTGATCCGCTATCAGGTCGATGTAAAAGGCTGTGATATTACGGTCGATTTATTGAATCGTTCATCGGAACGATTATTTGATACTGGCACGCCACTAGAGCTGCTATTTAATCTAAATGAATTACAACAGGTAAGTTAAGAGAGAGAATACGATGAGCAAACCACTGTATATTTTTGATTTGGACGAAACCTTGATTGGTGCAGATAGCTCTGTTTTATGGCATCAATTTTTAGTACAAAAAGGCATTATTACCGATCCGACTTTCCTCGCTGAGGATGCTCGCTTGATGGCATTATATGCCGCGGGAAAATTGGATATGCCAGAATACCTTCATTTTTCAATGGCACCACTTGCCTCTCTCACTCAAGCGCAAGTCGATAGCTTGGTTGATGAATGTGTCGAAAAATGCATTATGCCGACTGTTTTTCCGCAAGCTACGCAACTTCTTGAACAACTAAAACAAGATGGCATAACAAGGATATTAATTTCAGCGACAGTTAGCTTTATTGTAAAAAAAGTCGCCGCTAAATTAGGCATGGAACATGCGATGGGCATTGATATGCTGGTTGAGGATGATCATTACTCTGCAAATATACTTGGTGTTGCCAGTTATCGTGAAGGCAAGGTCATACGCCTAGAATCATGGTTGGCAGAACAAACTGAAATCTTTACTGATATTTATTTTTATACTGATTCAATTAACGATCTACCACTGTGTCTATTCAGTCAATATCCGCATGTTGTAAATCCTTGCCCACAATTAACCAACTATGCTCAAGAAAAAAAGTGGCCACAATTATCTTGGGGCAGATAGTTAAAGATAAGTAGTTAAATATAAGTAATTAGACCTAAATAAATCGATACCGATATTTGAACAAAAAAGCCTGACTACGAATCAACATAGTCAGGCTTTTTTATGCGTATTATTCTAGTGTTCCAAATTAAAAACGCGGGTAAAGAGCCGCATTCTTACCAGAAACTTTACCCACCGGGAATGAGAAATAAATCACGCGTTGCACTACCGATGCATACTGACTAAAGAAACTACCAGTGTTATAAGCAATACCATATTTAGCAGCAATCACTTGTACTTCTTTTGACATTTCAACATAGCGATGTGCTGGTACTTCAGGGAATAAATGGTGCTCGACTTGGCAACTTAAATGACCCGTTAAAATATGGAACCATTTAGCACCCGTTAAATTAGCCGAACCTAAAATCTGACGATAATACCAATGACCACGAGATTCATTTTCACATTCTTTTTCGGTAAAGGTATACACTTCTGTTGGGAAGTGACCGCAGAAAATAATAGTCGATGTCCAAAAGTTACGCAGTAAGTTAGCCGCTAAATTACCTAACAATACCATCACAAAAAATGGGCCTGCTAAGATAGGAAAGATAACGTAATCTTTTAAAATTTGGCGTGTTGATTTGCTATAAAATACTTTTTTTAATTGCTCAATATCTACATGAGATTCACGACCTTCTTTACGCTTACCAAAGAATACGCGTTCACCCGCCATCTCATGAAATGCGATGCCCCATTGGAATAACGTACTTAACACAAGGTACGTACCGAATTGCCATAAGTTACGCAAGCGCCAAGAAAAATCGTCACTTAAGCGTAATAATCCATAACCAAAATCACGGTCTTTACCGATAATATTGGTATAAGTATGGTGTTCATAATTATGCACACGCTTCCATGATTCTGAACTACACGCATTATCCCATTCAAATGTTTGTGAATTAAGCGTAGGATCATTCATCCAATCGTATTGACCATGTAATACGTTATGGCCAATTTCCATATTATCTAAAATCTTCGATGCACTTAATAGCAGCACACCAACACCCCAGAAATACAATGAAATAAACCCGAGTACAAGACAAATACGTCCTGCAATTTCTAATGTACGTTGCAGACGAACAATCTTTTTAATATAACGTTCATCGGTACTTCCCACTTGATTCATGGCTTTTGCTTTAACACCATCAAGGTCTATCGCCAACTGCTCTAACTGTTGTTCATTTAACTTTTTACCAAATTTTTTATCTAACGTGGCCATCATCTTATCCCTATAAATTAATCACGACATCAGTCACTGGTACACTGATACAAGCCTGAATATCTTCTTCACCCGTATCTGAATATGTTTTGGTTTGGCTGTTATAAACCACACCACTTACCTTCTTACATTTACACTCTTGGCAAATACCAATACGACAACCATATTTAGCAGGAACATAATTATCCTCAGCAATGGTTAATAGTGTTTGCTGATTTTCTTCATTCACTACAATATCTTTGTTTGTTGTGGTGAATGAAACCTTGCGGGCAACATTTAAATCAACATTACTGAAGCTGGCTAAACCAAATTGTTCAAGGTGAATAGCCTCTTGAGATAACCCCATTTCAACGAATAATGCTTGGGTATTATCCATCATGCTATTTGGACCACAGATATATACCGCGCTGTTACTCAGATCTGTAGTCACGGCGTTAATATGTGTAGCAGAACAGTGGCCATCACGTTCACTTTGTAAGATTCTCAAACTGAAATTAGCCTGTTCAACCTCTAACGCAACAAGGTTTTCATGTAAAACATGTTGATTCGCACGGGCATAATAAAGCAGTGTAAATTTAATATTCGGATAATGAGATACATGTGATAGCAACAAACTATGAAACGGCGTAATACCACTACCACCAGCAATGAATATGACTTCTTTCGTTGTTTGCTTAATTGTTTGCTCTGTTGCATTTTGTGGCAGGCAAGCACTTAAAACAAAATCACCTTTTGCAGGTGAGATACCCAATAGTTCACCCTTCTCAACAGCACTTTCTAGCCAAGGAGTAATACGCCCTTCAAATTGCTTTTTAATGGTTAAGGTAATGGTCTTATCTTGCTGCAACTGCGATAGCGGTGAAGATATTGTGAAAGGACGTTTAATATAACTGCCGTTTTGCTTAACCTGTAATTCAACATATTGGCCAGGCTTGAATGTAAAATATTGTTCATTCACCTTGCCCGATATTGCTAATGTTAATGAGTACATATCATTGTTTTCGGTCTTTATTCCCACCACCTTTGCGGCATGCATATCACCCATAAGTACGGCAATAGGCTTAGTTGAAAATGGTGCAAAGTAAGCTTTAAATGTATCGTTATTAAATAACGTCAGTGATAGTTTATTGGTTAAATCATTAAGCATGTAGCGCTCTCCCTAAAAGTTAAAAAGAGCTTACAGGTGTACACTAGAATGATCCATCAGTATTTCACTTAAATAAAATTAAATTAAACAAATAAAATAAACACTTAAAAACAACAACTTAAAAACACATTAATCAACAAACCAAAAAAACACTGAGTGCACAAGTGTTAACACGGTTAAATTTTAATGACAATTTCATGAAAGATGAATCATTTCCGCCCTAAAAATAAAATACCTAACTGTAAATACGACTGTTATTTACCAATAAAGTCTAATACTTACTAAACATCTATCATTGTAATTGATAATCTTTAATCCATTCATTTGTTCCAACTACCCGTCAATCCACACAAAAATAAAAAATAAATTAGAAACTACGCCAAATTACATCTAAATTTATAATGACCAGTAATCAAGTTGATAGAAATCATCAAAGAGAATTGATTCATGATCTCAAGCAGCCATAGACAAAACGGTTTTATCATTCCACTTGCATCCATTTCTCTCATTGCCTTAATTGCGATGGTCGGATTTGCGCTAGATACAGGGAAAGTCTATTCCGATCATCGTCTTGCCCAAACAGCTGCAGATGCTGCAGCCTTAGCTGGCGCGTTTGAAAAATTTAACCAGCGCGATAGCACGATTAGCAGCGCAGCTTATGCAGAAGCAACAACAAATGGCTTCACCGATGGTACCGATGGCATTACCATCACTGTCAATAACCCTCCAACAAGTGGATTTTATCAAGGTGATAACAATTCCGTTGAAGTTATTATCAATCAATCTACCGCGACCTTCTTTCTACCTGTACTCAATATTAATACGATCAATAGTGAAGTAAGGGCGGTTGCTAATGGTAATACAGCCTCAGGGTCAAATTGTGTCTACGTACTCGATGATGATCACGAAGGCGCATTAGAAGTCAGTAGTGATTCATCTTTAGAAGCCCACTGTGGTATTTGGGTCAACTCTGATAATAAGAAAGCCTCTATGGTTGAAAGTGGGGCCTGTGTTAAAGCTGATACTATCTCTGTTGTTGGAGGATATAAAACAGGTCAAAATTGCGATTCTGGTGGTTCAGCTTACCAATGTGACACCGCAGGTGATTGCCCTATTTATGGCAAAGGTAAATCAGCGGCGTTATCACCACTTCCAGCAGCAGATCCATTTATTAATCTAGCGACTCCAACAGTGGATCGAACATCTGGCGCCTGCCCAAGTGATGAATCCTGTGATGCAACTGGCTGTAGCGGTAAAGAAAAAGATTCAGGCGGTCCATACGAAGCTTATACCGTGGATACCAGTGGTTCAAAAACGTTAAATCCAGGTACATATTGTGGCGGGATACTGGTTAAAAAAGGCAATGTAACAATGAATCCTGGCGTATATATAATGCGTGGAGGCGGCTTTAAAGTAGAAGGAGGCGACTCCGATGTCACAGGTAACAGCGTCTCTATTTACAATACCTGTTTCTGGGAATGTGACGACCCAAATTCAGACCATTCTCCCGATAAAGGTAAAGAGTGGTATTCGACATTAGATGTTAATTCGAGCGCTACTGTCGATCTATCTGCACCACCTTGTAATGGAGGTAACAGCGGTAGTCAGTGTGTCAACACACTTGACGGCGTACTCTTCTTTTCTGATCGTGACGCCCCCTCTTCAGATGATCCAGGCGCAGATCCAGTGAACCGCATAGACAGTGACTCAAATGCCATACTTTCAGGCGCTATTTACGTATGGAACCAGCACCTCAAATTTCACAGTGGTTCGTCAGGTAACCCAAGTGATGCGATTTTAGTATCAAAATTTTTAGAGGTTTCCAGTAACTCATCTGTCGAAATCACCAATTTCACAGGGGCCGGTGGTTCGCCATTAAAACGAGTTACCTTAGTCGAATAATAGGGACAGAGCATGAAACGATCATCAATTAGCCGCCCCTCTAAAACGGACCAACGGGGGATCATAGCCATAGAAGCAATCATAGTATTACCGATTATGATTCTTATTATGTTAACAATATTAGATTTTGGCAGAGTGATGCACGCTTCTATCACCACGACAAATTCCGCGAGGTCCGCTGCAGGTTATGGTGCTCAAAATACCAATTCAGCCATAGATTACACAGGCATGAAGTCAGCAGCATTAGCAGATGCAACGAATCTTAAGGTTGATGATTACAATACTTCCGCGGTCACCATTACCACCGAGCGAATCTGTCGCTGCGTAGGAGGAAGCAATATCAGTTGCGGCAGCACATCATCTTGTAATTTGGGTGTTGAAGTATATGTAAAAAGTACTGCAACTCGAGATTTTCGCACTCTAGCTCCCTATCCAATAATCCCCAATAGCGTACAGTTAACACGTAGCGCAACGATCAGGATCCAATAACATGCAAAATACATTACGTTACCAACACGGTATCGCCGCTATCGAATCGGCCATCGTCGCACCATTATTTTGCTTATTATTACTGGTTATATTAGATGGTTCTCGACTTATTTATGCCTATGGCGCAATATCCCACGCAGCCCGAGAAGGTGTCCGTTACGCCGTAGTAAGAGGGACAGAAGCAGGACAAGATAACCGCCGTATAGGCGATTCACCAACCTCACCAACACAAATCGAAACCTATGTATTACAGCGTTCCCAGCCACTAAACAGTATTACAGTGACGACAACGTGGGATCGAGACAGTAACCAATTAATCACTAAAGACGCAGGGCAAGTAGTAGAAGTTGAAGTCAGTCACGACTTTGTTAGCGTGACCCCTTTTTTACCTTCTATCACACTTAGCAGTACATCGAGTACGATCATTTATTTCTAAATAAATACGCCTCATAGCTCTCTAAAGTAAAAATGAAGGTTTAACGGTTATCACATAAATCATCAAACCTCTTGTTATCCTCAAGTTTATCTAATCATTACGACCACAATCGCTATACTTAGTTGTGGGTAGTTGAATTCGTTATTCTGCGCTCATTCCGAATCAACTGAAGGTATCATGAAGGAAAATAGTCGACCAAATGTCATCCTACTGACAATAGCCCTCATTACTATGTCGCTTGCTACTTTAAGTGGTTGGCTGATTTATGCATCTCAAAAAGAATCAATCATCAGTGAGTTTCAAAAAAATGTTGATGAACGTGCAGCAGCAATCCATCGCGAATTACTTATCAATTTCGAAACGCTGCAATCATTAGCGATATTATTTGATGGGAGCGTCATTCCTGATCATGCCCGCTTTCAAAAAGAGGCACAAAAAATACGCCATCGTCATAACGGGATTCAAGCCCTAAACTGGGTGCCACGTATTGATAATTCGAATCGAAAACAATATGAACTGAATGTACGATCTCACTATCCTAATTATGAAATCACTGAATTAAGCGATGGCCAGATGATCACGGCAAAAATAAAGTCTGAATATTTTCCGGTGTATTATCTAGAACCACTTATTGGGAATGAAGCAGCATTAGGGTTTGATCTCTCTTCTAACACTGAGCGCCTATCTGCGTTACAAAAATCAAGAGACAGCAATACAGCGCAAGCAACCGCTAGCGTCACATTGGTACAGGGCGCACAGGATAAAAAGGGATTTATTGCATTCCAACCCATCTATTCGATATATTCGCCGACGAAAACTTACTCGGGTTTGTCCTTGGCGTTTATAATATCAACGATATTATTGCTCACTCAGATAATCATGGTTCGCTGACGAATGTTAACTTTAAATTAGTCGATAACACAGCACTAGAAAATCCAACAGCTCTGTATACAGAGCAAACTATAAATACAGCTGTCGATACCAGTATTGTTTACAGTAAAAATCTCCCTCCTCTTTGGGGGCGGCAATGGACAATCGTCGCCTCACCAACGACTCACTATATTAATAATAAAATAAACTATATGCCTTTCGCTGTATTTAATATCGGCTTCCTATTAAGCCTATTTATATTTTATTATATTAAAGTCAGTACACGTAAATCAGTCATGATTCAGCGTGAACATGAAAAGAAAAATAATGCGTTGCATAGAAAAAACAAACGTTTGGAGCTTTTATCTCGTTATGATGCGCTCACAGGCATTGCCAATAGACGGTTTTTAAATGAAGTTTTTAGTAGTGAATGGTCGCGTGCAATAAGAAATAAAAAAACCATTACTTTCATTCTCATTGATATTGATTTTTTTAAAAAATATAACGATAACTATGGCCATCCGATGGGGGACGAATGTTTACAAAAAGTCGCCAATATTCTCAATTGCATCCCCCGACGAACTGGTGACCTTGTGGCCCGCTACGGTGGAGAAGAGTTTGCCATCGTACTCGCAGAAACAGCAACGCCAGAAACAGTCGCAGATAGATGCCGTCAAGCTGTTGAAGCACTGAACATTGCCCATCAACATTCAAAAATAGCCGATGTCATTACTGTAAGCGTTGGTGTCGCGACGACAATCCCTTCAGATAAAAGTGATAAAAAGCAACTTATTGAAGCGGCGGATAAAGCGCTTTATCAAGCGAAGGCCAAGGGCAGGAATCAAGTTGTTGTATCATCAAAAAAAGGGCTGAAATTAGTCACAGAAACATACACCAAAACCTATCTAAACGACAGTAACTCGATGTAACTTACGCGGGTTATCAGCATAATCAATCACGGCATAATGCTGAGTGCAACGGTTGTCCCAAATGGCTAATGAATGGGCTTGCCATTTAAACCTTACTTGATATTCAGGCTGTCTTGCCATGGCAAATAATTTCGCTAATAACGTATTACTATCATCTCGATTCATACCGATAATATAACGAGTAAACTGTTCGTTAATAAATAATATTTCTTCGCCAGTTTCAGGATGCCGCGTTATCACAGGATGAGATACAGGTGGGTTTTCTGCTGACACTGCAATAACGTCTTTTTGCCAATCCTCGGTGATCTCGCTAGATTCAATGCCATCAAATGCAAATAACGCATGCATCGCAGATAACGCTCTTAGCAATACTTTATCTTGTTCAGGTAAATCACGAAATATAGCCGTCATCGAACACCAAATGGTATCGCCACCACAAGTCGGCACATGCTGAGCATGAAGAACAGATGCCTTTGAAGGTTGCTGTCGCCATGTATGATCGGTATGCCAGAAACTTTCTAGCGGTGGCTTTCCCTTCACCGTTTCAATGACACTGACCTGCGGTGCACTAGCGACATGAGGAAAAAAAGGATGTACCGATTCTAGCGCCCCAAAACGTGCTGCAATCGCTAAATGTTGTTGCGGTGAAAATACTTGCTCACGCATAAAGATGACTTGATGTTTAAGCCAAGTTTGATAAACCATATTAAATGTATGATCATCACATGTAGCTAAATCAACATTATGAATCAACGCCCCAATATGTGGAGTAAGCAGCTCAATCTTCACCTTATTACTCTTTACTTACGCTGTTAACCGTATCGCTATCTGTACTAGCAGCCACAACATCTACATCCATCAAGAGTGTCTCTTCATCTAATACTTCACTCTCTACAGCGTCATTCTCTACGGCTTCATCTTCAATAATAGCCGCTTTCACTTTCTCTGTTAACGTTATAATTAACGCTGCTTGTTCATCGTTAAGCGCTTTTTGTTGATTCAATTTATTATGGATCGCATCTTCGAAATACGACACTTGCTCAACATATGTCAGGCTCGAAATATCTTCAGAAAATAAATTAAATGCGACAGTAGCAACCGCATCTCGATAACGTAATGCAATCTTTTCACTTTCAGAACGATCGACACTGTTGATCCAACGTACTTCAGCTGTCACGTTATTAGCACGGCGTAAATCATCTTCAACTTTCGTGACAATTTTCTCGATAACGAGATGCTCTCTTGGCGCGAAAATGATCGCATCATTCAGCTGTTTTACGCTTAGCTGTATTTGCGTATAAGTTTGTGGGATCAGATCTTGATCCAATTTCTTCATTTTCTTTACTAACGGTGTGTAATACTTACTTTTCACAACCCTGATCTCGAGTTGCAATAATCGAGCTTGCACTGCCGCACTGCGCTTGTCATAACCACTGGTTGAGTCATCATCTTCAATATCAGCAATTAAATCGGCCATACTTTCATTAATATCCGTTAATTCACTCTGCCATTGGCCATGTACTTGCGGCAATAAATACGCAACATCAGCCAATTGCGGCGCTAGAAATTCGGAGACCAGTGCTTTAATACGCACAGCTTTATCTAACGCTTCTTGCGCGTATTCAATCTTATCGATAACTTTACTTTCTGAAGGGCCACCAAAAAAACCTTGATCATTCGGATCAAATTGGGTCACGAGCGTACGCATCGTTCTAACCGACGAATTTACGTCTTTCCAGCTATCTGGTGCAAAGTATACATAGTCTTGTTCTTTCGCCGATTGATACTGCTGTTCAACACGATCAGCTAATGCTTTGACTTTCTGTATTGCCAGCGTCGCTTCGTCGATGATTTCAACATCATTGGTATTATGAGCATTATTTTGTGCAGACTCCGTCGATGCACAACCTGATAGTCCAGCAACCGATATCACGATCGCAGCAAACAGGGTTTTCTTCATGTCATTCATCCAATATTTTATGTTGTTAATCTATGGATACTACCGAACACCTAGCAAGGTCACAATACAAAACCATGAAATCTGTGCCTATGACACAATTATAACCACTAACCGCTGCTGTAACTGCCAATTTTGAGATGCAGTACATCTTACTAAGATGATCATAAAAGCCGATTGTTTTATCTTTTACATTCCAAACATATCGATTATAAATAGATAATTACACTATGTTATCGCTTACAATAACTTACGGTAGCTTACGGTAGCTTACGGTATCTTACAGTAACGTACAAGATATTGTCCTATTATGATGCGCTAATAAAGGTAATTATTTTAGCTCAAATAGGATTGGTAAGCGAATGAATCAAAGTGATGTAATAACTAACGCCGGTAAGCCCGGATTTACTGGTTTGACCCGTATTATTAAAGCTACAGGGTATTCATTCCAAGGATTGCGCGATGCATTTAAATACGAATCAGCGATCAGACAAGAATTACTATTACTGGTCATTTTCACGCCTATTGCCCTGTTATTAGATGTGAGTAATATCGAAAAAATACTGCTAGTGGCATCGTTAGTTCTCGTCGTCATCGTAGAACTACTAAACTCGGCGATTGAAGCCGTTGTAGACCGAGTGGGAACAGAACACCACATACTCAGTGGTCGAGCCAAAGACATCGGTTCTGCCGCTGTATTTGTTACCTTATGCTTAGCAGCATTTATTTGGTTCATGGTTGTGATGTTATAACGATGAAAAATATACTTAACGCTCAAGTCAATCGCATTGCCCCTAACCTTAGTATTAGCGTCAATAAATTACGTAAACTCCAAATTAATATCAGCATGACTAAGTTTATATTGCTGTATTCACTGTATTTTGGATTCGTACTCAACACTCCTATCACCTCACGTTTAATCGATATTACTGCCGATACAAGTAGTTGGTTATTTGTATACACAGCCCCGGTATTACTAAGCTGCGCATTTGTCATTATTTTCTCTTTATTTGCAATACCCTACTTCGCTAAACCTTTCTTTATTATGGTTCTCGTATCTTCAGCTGCAGCTTGCTATGCGACCCTAAAATACGGTGTTTTATTTGACTACACCATGATCGAAAATGTGATTGAAACCAATACCAGTGAAGCTGTCTCATATGTTAATTTAAGCTCAATTAGTTACTTATTTTTTGTTGGTATTGTACCTGCAATATTAATTGCCTTAATTCGATTCAAAACCCAAGAGCCTTTGCTAAAACGTGCTTTTAAAAGATTAATGTTAGTATTATCTGCAATTGCGATAATCGTTTTAATCGCAGCTTGTTTTTATAAAGATTACGCATCTGTAGGCCGTAATAATTCTTATCTCAATAAGATGATCGTACCTGCACATATTTTTAATAGTTTTAAATACATTAAAAAAGAAGTCTTTACTGAGAAGCTCACTTATAAACCCCAAGGTGAAGATGCTACGTTACCACCCGCAATTAACGGTAAACCAAACTTAATGGTACTCATTGTCGGTGAAACAGCCCGTTCAATGAACATTGCCTATAACGGTTATGAACGTAATACTAATCCTTATACACAGGACATGGGCATCATCTCGTTTCAAGATGTATCGTCTTGCGGTACTGCAACAGCACATTCGTTACCTTGTATGTTCTCCAACCTAGACCGCCGCGACTATAATAAAAACCGCGCCAACAGCCAAGATAACGTACTTGATGTATTAGCGAATGCCAACGTTGATGTGTTATGGAAAGACAATGATGGCGGTGATAAGTCAGTAGCTAAAGGCGTTAGCTTAATCACGATGGATGCGAATAAACATGCCGATGTGTGTAATGGTGCGACTTGCTACGATGAAGTGATGCTGAAGTCATTTGATGATGAAGTTGCGAATATGAAAGAAAACAAATTAATCGCAATGCATGTTATTGGCAGTCATGGACCGACCTATTTTTTAAGGTACCCACGACAAAAAGAATTATTTTCGCCATCATGTAATCAGAGTGATATTGAGAACTGTACTGATGAAGAAATTGTCAATGTCTATGATAATACCATTGCTTATACCGATTACGTGATTGCCGAAACAATCAAGAAATTACAGCGTTATTCAAAAGACTATAACGTTGCCTTAATGTATATTTCTGACCATGGAGAATCATTAGGTGAGAAAGGGCTATACCTGCATGGAACACCTTACTCATTTGCACCAGAAGAACAAACCCAAGTGCCATTTTTCATGTGGTTACCACAACAATACGCGGATGCAAAAGGGATTGATAAGCGCTGTATCATGAAGAAAGCAAAAGAGAATACGTTCTCTCACGATAATTTATTCCATACTTTATTGGGATTTTATGGTGTTGAAAGTAGCGTGATTAACCCACGTTTAGATATTACAGCTAGCTGTAAACTGTAAATAATATAATGACCCAAATAAATGTATTATTTGGGTCATTAATCATCGCTTGCTGATGGTTCTTATACTAACGAATCTTTTATACAGAACGTCTTCTCACGAAGGCTAACAACCCTAAAGAAAGTACGCTAATCCAGTTAATCGCACCACCACTACTGCCTGAACTTTTACTCGTCGAATGTCCATCAGGTATATCAGATTTTCCATCGACTGAATGAGTTACCTTGCTAATTGTCACTCGGTCATTACCGTATGAATAATTGTCATCCTTCTTGTACTCAAGTACAACCGTATTATTATTTCTTGATAAACCGAGAGTAATTACACCCGAACCTGGACCACTTGTTCGGAAATAAAAATGTCCATTAATATAGATATTAAAATAATCATAATTTTTTTCTGTTGATATGTTTACGTTGAAAGACAAACTTCCCGGCGCTAAACCTGTCATTGTTAATTGTGCGAATTCACCGTTACCTAACACTGGTGTTTCAATGGAACTACCATTTTTAACCCATGCATTTTCAGATACATATACTTCGGTATTAGCAATCGAGAGCATATTACGAAGACCTGCAGAAGCAGCTTCAACCCCAACATAAGATAATGCGACATCAAAACTAGGCGTCAGTGGAAGATCTGTCAGCACCTTAACAGAGACAGCGCCAGCATCTAATTTATCGACATTGTAATTAACCGTAATCGCACAACTTTCATTTATCGCAATTTCAGAACAAGTATTCGCCGTCACTAACGCTCCAACACCTTGTATCGTTACACCCGATGTTCTCACTATTTGATCAGTATTATTGTTGATAGAAAAAGAATGTGAATGGGTTCCTAGATATTTAGTCCCAACAAATTCTGATTGGCGGTAGCTCAACCCTTGTGTTTTTGCTGAGATCCAATCAGTAAAATGACTGATATTAGTATAAACACCATAATTTCCGGCTTCAGCACAACCTTGACCCCAACTGACGACGCCAAGCTGCTCATAACCATTACCACTAGCCACAACAATCGGACCGCCACTGTCACCTTGGCAAGAATCATAACCACCATTCTCGAACCCTGCACAGAATGCATTATCGTTATTTTTAACGGAATCAGGACATAAGCTTTGTTTAACTAAAGGTACATTGACTTGATATAATTCATTTTTAAATAATGTTGAATCTCGACCAGGAGCAGGATCTTGATCGCCCCACCCCATCACCGTTAATGTCTCGCCAACGGGAAGGTTATTACGTAAATACTGATCAGCTAAATTAACAGATGTATATGCAGCCTCTTTTTCAAGCTCGATAATCGCAATATCATTGCCATCTTCAACATTTTTATAATCTTCGTGAACATAAATTTCTTTAACACTATATCGGTGCTCAGTAACATCATTTTGAGTCAAATCAGAAATACCAATAACGGCATCCAAATCCAGTTTTTCTTTACTATCGACACAGTGCGCTGCAGTTAATATATAACGCCCACCTAAGAAACTCGCACCACAAAATAAGCCTTTATTAACCTCTCGATGTTTAGATACTAATGCCACCATAAATGGCCAGCTATCAATATCACTTTTTTCACCGTTAATAATTCTTGGGCTCATGTTCTCTGTAGCATGAAGCTGACTCAACGAGAGTGGTGCTAAAAGCAAAAATGAGAGTATTCTTTTTAAATACATGTTCGCGTCCTTGATAAAAGCGTTAACTATTGATTTTGTTTAAAATTTTATCAAGAGTACATTAGATTAATAAATATTCCAGCCTTACAAACAATAAACATACATAAGAATGATTATTGCTTGTAATTTATGAAATCAATCACATACATGATACATACACGCTATAAGCCTTGTATATATCATGATTTTAATGCATTACAATCATGAACAAGTGATGCTTAACTATCTACACCAGTCCCTTTTCTTTATTCAGCAACACTTCAAACTCTTTAGCTGGTACTGGTTTACTGTAAAAATAACCTTGACCATATTCACAATGCATTGAACTCAAATAATCAGCATGCCACTGATCTTCAATGCCTTCTGCTACCACTTTTAGATTCAATGCTTTTGCCATCGCGATGATCGCATTAACAAGCTCTCGGTCTGAATCATTTTCATGCATATTTTGTAAAAATGCGCGGTCTATTTTAAGCCGATCAAAGGGGAATTTCTGTAAATAACTCAGCGCAGAATAACCGGTACCAAAATCATCAATTGAAAGCTGTATTCCCATTGCTTGTAGCTGATTTAACAAGGTGACGACTTCTTCATTATGATTGAACAACAAACTTTCGGTGATCTCGATATCCAATTTATCCGCAGGTAAACCTGACTGTATTAAACCATCACGAATCAGCTTAAATAACTGTTCACAATATCTAAATTGCACGCTCGAAAAGTTAATCGAAATATGTAGCGGAGTGATCTTTTGCCATTTTGCAGCCTGCATACAAGCTTGATTAATAGCAAACTCTCCAAGTTTGTGTATTGATCCGTTTTTTTCCGCAAGCAGAATAAATTCATCTGGAGACACAAATCCAAACCGATCATCATACCAACGCATAAGCGCTTCAGCACCCACTATCTTATTGGATGATAAGTCCATTATTGGCTGATAATAAAGTTCTAATTCATTATTTGCGATCGCTTGACGTAAACGCCCATCCAAATCTAATGTACGCTGTAAATCAGTGCTCATCGCGGTATGATAAAAACTAAATGTGTTACGGCCATCTTGCTTAGATCGATACATAGCCGTATCAGCACTCGCTAATAGTTGCTGGGCATTATCACCATCTTGAGGATATATAGACATACCGATACTGCCCGAAATAAACAATTCTTGGTTATCCCAAACAAACGGTTTATCAAAAAGAGATAATACTCTTCTTGCTAAGCACTCTGCAGAATCAACTCCTTTTAGATCCGGAATAACGAATAAAAACTCATCGCCACCCAAGCGCGCTAAAATATCCGAATTACGCACAGAGCCCAATAGCCTCTCAGTGCTCTGCATTAAGATCTGATCTCCCGCTAAGTGCCCCAAGGTATCATTGATCTGCTTAAAGTTATCAAGGTCCATAAACATAACTAGTACATTACTATTTGTTGCTTTAGCCTTCGCTAACTCTTCTTCTAAACAAGCGTTGCCATAAGTTCTATTTGGCAGACCTGTCAAAGCATCATGCGCCGCTTGATGAGCAAGTTTTTGCTCTGATATTTTTCTTTTTTCAACTTCTTCGGTTAATAGCTGATTTTGTAAAGACAACATTCGTCGTTGCTTATGACTTTCTTCAAATTTCGTTCTTAATACGATATTTGCATTATTAATCATGAATGTATAAAAAAGACCAAACACAACGGGCACAGCAAGAAAAGACAGGCCAGCGATAAACCACCCCGAAGTGAAAATATCTTTTTCATTAACGGGTTCAAACCAACTTCTTAATTTAAACGGTGTATTTTCAATTGGCGTTTCGAAATAAATTTTATTCGCGAGCTTATTACGTTGATCACTTGGCTTTTTATTATTGAGAGAATCCCAAATAAAAATATCACCATCTTCGGTGGTTAAATCCATGCGACTCTGGCTGTCTTCATGTTCCTGAGCCGTTAACTGTGCAACGATAACTTGCTTATTCAGATCAACAACCAAAAATGCAACGGGTTTATCTGCATAGTGCACAAGTTTAATCAGTTGAATATGGGTATCACCTGCATATTGGTGGGTGCGAATAATAAATCCTTTAGCCCCCATATCTTGAGGTTTCACCATATCGAATGCAGTATTTTTATTTTTATCCGTATCGGCAATAACCGTCCCGTCATAACCAATTAAAACAAAGCGTTGATAAACGGATTGTTGGTCAATTTCGGTATTATCGATCAAGTTAGTTAGCTCTTTATTAAGCTTAAATAAACTCGATCCTAAGCCATACTTCATTGACATACCCGATGCTAAATTAGCAAAGTAAGTCAGCATCGACTTATCACCAGCGAGATTAGTCAGTTCATCATTGGTAACATTAAAAAAGTACTCTAAAGTACTGGTGTAATTTTGAACCTTAAGATTAAGCTCACGTTGTTGTGATTCTTTTAACCGTGTTTGTCCAAGGTTCGTCACGGCTAAAATCAGCATTAAGTAGGCGGCAAGTAATACCGCTGCAATAATAATTAAACGACTACTTGATATTTTTTTCTTCAACTTCATCATCGTTCCGACTTATTGCTATTGTTAAAATAATCACTATAAAAATAAGACACTGATGGATAGTGCTTTTCAACCAACTGTAAGTAACTACCATCTTCTTTTATGCCATCTAAATATTGATTAAATGCTTCGCGTAATTCTGGTGAGTTTTTTCTAAATACCGCGCCCATTCTTTGATGCTGAGATATCGGTCCAATCACTT
Organism: Moritella sp. 24; assembly: GCF_018219155.1. Classification (NCBI taxonomy): domain Bacteria; kingdom Pseudomonadati; phylum Pseudomonadota; class Gammaproteobacteria; order Alteromonadales; family Moritellaceae; genus Moritella; species Moritella sp. 24. The sequence goes on from NZ_CP056123.1 coordinate 4,152,621, forward strand.
TTATTTCACCAGGCCATTTCTCAAGTGCTATCAATGTATCAGCAACATCGAGTAACGTACTTTCAGCATCCTTATTAAGAATTGCTGGCACCATTTCATTTAGGTGGCGCTCTGTATCTGGCAAGATGATGTTTGCGCCTGTGCTATAAAGATTATATAAGTTAGGGTCTAAACAAGAATGCTCCATCGCTAACACATCTCGGCCACTGATAAGTTGTTTTACTTTCTGAATATCTTTGTCAATCGACCCCGCAGGCTCAATTGGCTTTAAATCTGAATCAGCTCGTGCAATAAGCCATACCGCAGAGGGGAAGTAATCATTTGAAAAATCAGCGAGTTTAGTTCGCCACTCTAAAATAGTGACCCCATTGGCAATGATGTCACCTTCTATTTCGCAGTCGTCTCCGAATACTGTTTTATTGTTTTTGAACTGAGCATGTTGACCCGTTAATTTGCCTATCGCGTTATCCCATTTCGCTGGTACATATTGATATTCAACACCCAGAGACTCCGCAAAGCCCTTAACTAAATCGACATCCAAACCGCTTAACGATTGAAAGTTATCTTTTTGAATATAAGAGACAAAATTTGCGTAAGGCACACCAATATGACGTAGCACACCTTGTTTTTTTATATCTTCTAAATCCATCGCTAAGGCATTTTGACTAAACATAATGGATGAACACACGAAGAAAATATTATTTATTGTTTGTTTAAATTTTGAAACTTTCATCAACATACTCTATATAATCTGTTCTGATTTAAAGAGAGCGCCCAGTCTCGCTGGACGCCTCACTATTAAGACATTCTTCGGTATAATTGCTTAATGGCGTCCACTAAGCCTCTGACATCTTTTTCATCATGGAAAAGATGTGTTGAGATTCTTAATGCATAACTGTTAGCGGTATCTTCTTTATACAGTTTAAAATTGGTTGTACGAATGATATAACCATACTGATTACGAAGACGATCTCTGAATTCAGTAAGTAATTCACTGTCTTCAAGTTCAAATGGATTAAACGTTGTTAAACCACTTGCAAGTTCTTCTACATCCGGAGAGAAGATGTATGCATTTGGTAATTCTTCAGCCAATAATGATTTACACAGTGAGCCTAAACCTAAAACACGTTTTTCAATGCGCTTACGTCCAATCTCATCCCACATTAAACAACTATCAACCAAGGCTTGTTTCGCAGGATAGTTATCGTTACCTATATACTGCATCTGCTCGCAAAGATAATCAGCATGCGATAATGATGCGTTAATAGGCCAAAGTGGATTAACACGATCGCTCCAATATTCATTTAAACGCTGCGCATTATCACGCACGTATAAAATACCCGTCGCGCCCGGCCCACATTGCCATTTATGGCCTGAACCTGCATAAAAATCACAATCCATGTCGTGAAAATCTAAATCAAGCATACCAATAGAATGTGCACCATCAACCAGTGTTGGTACCGCGTACTGCTTCGCTAACTCACAAATACGCTTCGCTGGTAGTTTCGTACCTGTTTTGTAAGTAATATGAGAAAAAGTAATCAGACGAACATTCGGGTTTTCATTAAGTGCGGTGCGGAATGCTTCCACATAATCTTCTTCTGTTACCCTTTCAAAACCGGTATAAACAGGAAGCTGAACTTCAACTATTTTCACACCAAAACGCTGTTTAGCGACATTCATTGGCGTTGTTGCTGCCATATGTTCATGGTGCGTAGTAAGGATCACATCGCCTTCTTCGAAGTGAAGGCCATTGATAATAGAACATATACCATCAGTCGTATTACGGCTTAATACAATCTCATGTGCATCAGCACCAAAACCAGGCGCGACATCAGCGACCATCTCAGTCATATAAGGCCAAGAACCGAATCTTTCATCCATATCCCAAGGATATTTAGCCACTGCTTTATTATTATCGTTAAATCCAGCCAGTACATGCTTTGGCATTGAGCCAGTTGTACCAACATTCATATAAGTTGTTCTTTTGTCTAACACAAATTGCTTCTGAATCTTGTTCCAGAACTTTTTGCTATGTTTATTATGTGCAGGCGGGAACCACTCACTGTCTAATTCTGATGCACTCGCAGTATTCGCAAGTACTGAACCACCAAGCCCTGCAACAGCAACACTAGCCGCGGTACTTTTAAGAAACTTACGACGATTAAGGCTTTTAAGCCCTGTCTCTATATTGTTCATCCACTTAATTCCTTGTTAAAACGCAAATATAGTTATTATTAATAATAATTATCACAAGCATTATTAATAATGATCGCACTATGTTATTCGAAAATATACATATGTTAAATCATCGAGATCAAATTATTGTCGTTTATTCACAAGCGGTTAAGGTTCATTCGATTTATTGAACATGAGATAAACATAGTTGTAGTATTAAAATTTTTTTTATGAAAATTCGATACTACGACGCTAAATTCGGGTGGATTAGCAAATGAGATCAGACCAGATACAACAAAGCCCCAATACAATACGAGGCTTTTATTTACATCATTAAAGAGGCGTGTCGTATTTGTTGTCAATTTCATCTTGTAAAGCATCGAGCTGCGCTAACACACCCAGAAATTTATGCCCAAATGTCGTCACATGATATTCCACTCTCGGCGGAAGTTCGTTGTAGATAACTTTATCTAAGATACCGAATTCAACATTTCGTTTTAGACATTGATTTAGCACTTTGGTCGTTAACCCTTCTACATTACGAACCATTTCACCCGGTCGGTTAATGTCATGAGACAACAGCTGATAGACAGTCAATGACCATTTACAGCCATAAATACTTTCGACCATTCTTGCGCTATTTTCCGGCGCAGTTTTTCTTACAAATATCTTTTCGTTACTATTCATAAAGATGCACCAATAAGTACCTAGGTAACCAATTTGTACTTACTATTTAATAAGTGAATTAGCGCCTAAGATTACCACATACAAAATCTTAGGAGAAAGAAAATGACATTTACTCAATCAGGTATCGCACTCATCATTGGTGGCACAAGTGGCATGGGATTTGAAACAGCAAAACAACTTGCAGCTCAAAATATTCCCGTTACGATTGTTGGTAACAATATCGACAAACTAGACGCTGCTGTTTCTCAACTTAGTCAAATCGGTGACGTGACAGGCATCCAATTAAATCTATATGATCGCAACAGTGTCACGCAATTTATTGACCATATCACCGAGCAAAGTAAAAACATCGGTTACCTTGTAAATGCCGCGGGTTACTTTAATCCTAAACCGTTTATCGAGCATAGCGAGCAAGACTATGATCAATACCATGAATTAAACAAAGCGACGTTCAAAATCACACAAGCCGTTGCCAAAAAAATGATCAGTAATGGTGGTGGCAACGTAGTAAACATCGGCTCAATGTGGGGTAAGCAAGCGATTAAAGCCACGCCTTCTTCTGCGTATTCTATGGCAAAAGCAGGTCTACATGCCTTAACACAACACATGGCAATGGAATTAGCAGAGCATAATATTCGTGTTAATGCTGTATCGCCAGCGGTAGTGAAAACGCCTATTTATGAAACATTCATCAGCCCTGAAGATATGGACGCAACACTAGCAAGCTTTAACGCATTCCACCCTATTGGTCGAGTGGGTACGCCTGAAGATATTGCTAATAGCATTTGTTTCTTACTCTCAGATCAATCAAGCTGGGTCACTGGCGCAATTTGGGACGTAGACGGTGGCGTGATCGCTGGCCGAAATTAAGTCTAGACTAAATGATGCTATATATAACAAGACCTCATCGAATATGAGGCTTTGTTATTATTTACAAGGTACTAAACCCAAGCCCCTACCGGAGGCTGTATGGCTAATAACCCTTTCGTTTTTCGTATTGCTTTTCGACCGCGAGATTGTTTATTTAGATGCGATTTGTTAACGGCAGACGAGCGACTTAGCACCTGAGAACTACGCATAATACCCTCCTCTTCTTTCTCCATCCCTTTATCACTATTCATCTCAACCGAACGTGTATAAGCATCATCAAGCTCAACCCCTCGAGATAAATCATCATGATAAGTACCATTTGAAAAATTTGCATCGACCGGAATTCGCCAAAGTTCCTCAGCCATCTTTCTATAATCATTTTCTAGCATATTTAATGACATAAGCGCATGTTCACTACAACGTACAACGGCCACTGTATTTAAATTTCGATCGAGCTTTTCATTCTTGCGTCTTTGATATTTTTTGGTTGTCAGGTGATGCGCAAAACCATCCCATAGAATCACTTTAAGCGCGATAGGATTAACCGTGGCAGCAAAGCTACTTGAAGCACCTATTCCGGCTGTCACACCAGATGCCATTTTAAGGGTCATATCTCCAGACCCTTGTATTTTAGTTTCAATTTCGGCTGTTATGCCGATACCTGCCGAAACAGTCCCTGAAATTTTAGCTGACGCAGCATTAATACCACGCGCTTTAAAAGTCACCGTACTCGATCCTGTTGCTTTTAGGCCCGCGAACGCACTTGCACCAAGTTTGCATACAATAATTTCATCTTTGTCATAAATATTCTTAGAATTTAAAGCAAAATTAGAATAAGCCTTTACTTCCGCACCAACGAATAGCTCTGCTTCATTGGTCATCGCCATAATTTGACCCACAGTCAGCTCATGCTTAACAGTAACTTTTGCCCCAACCATGGCTGCTAACTCTGCATTTACGCCCAAATCAATACCAGGAATTAATTGCATCGGAGTAGAAGAGCTCGTTTTAGCACTGCCGCTAGCAAATTTAACTTCATCAGCAATATTAACTTTTGCCTTAAAGTGAGTACCCATAGAAGCTTTTGTTGTTACTTTATTCTGGATAATATTCGCAAAGTCCCAGGTCTTACTGTATTCAACTTTTAAACCAGCAAACAACTCAACACTCGCATCTAAATAACTATCACCACCATCATTCGCAGAGGCCTTCAAAAGACTCTGGCGACATTTGTAATCATTCAGAATTTTCCATACTTGTTCATTAAACTGGCTTCGCTCATTATAAGCTTTTTCTAAAGAGGATATCTGAGCGTCAAGAATCTGAACTTGTAGGCGACCTAACTCACCTTGGGCGATAATACTCGGTTTCATTATTTCAGCTAAACGTTGCTTCTGAAAAATGAAATTAAAAAATGTCCGGTTAACACATTTATCTCGAATCGCTTCATGCGGGGTTCGACTCGGTCTTACAACTTTAACCTGCTCAGGAAAATGGCGCATCGCAGAAGCCACAAGACATTGCCAAGTTGAATCCTCAGTAATTGCGGATATACCATACTCATATGCACTACTGCGATTTTTATGATGCTGATACTTCATCGCTTCAAGTAGCGAGTAAACACCATCAACCCCTCTTTGCAAAGCTGGAAGTGCTCTGATTGCATTACGTTTTCCGTACGCTTTTTCTAACCGATCTAACCATTTATCGAATTCTCTCGAGCATACACCAGCCTTACCTAAGTTATTACTGATGAGATCCAAATCTAATTCTAAGTGGGGTTGACTTTGAAGTGGCATATTAGCGATTCCTATTATAATTTGAATTCATAAAACTATTCACTCAAAAAGCATCATTATTGCCCACAGGGATTACCCTTATATATCGAGCTAGGAATAAAAACGTAACATACTATTTGTTCTATTTCTGATATTGAAGCCTATCGCTTACAACACCTTACACCCTCTTACAACAGACGTGGTTTTATTGGGAATTCACAATTAAATTTGAAGGTATGACGTTTATTGAAGCGCACTTTAGAGCTATAACGTAAGGAATTAAGAGTTAGGAATTAGGAATTAGGAATTAATTTATTCCTGAAGAAATAAGATAGGCCAGATAGAACGAACGCTCATTCTGCTAACCTCTTTCTAATCGCGAATCCTAAAAGACCTAAAATGATCAAGATTAATACACCGGGTTCTGAAACACTGGTGAATTCGAAATTAGTATAGGCAAAACCAGAACCTGTGCTTGAATCTGTTATCAGCAGTCTAGTAATACCACTAAAGCCGGTGAAATCAACAATCGTGTCAGATATGACACCAATACTAGAAAGTAAAATAGCACCGCTATAAATCTCCAGTAATGCAGAATCACCTCGATCAAAAAACTGCGTATTCAATGTCAGATCAGAAACAGAATCAGAAAAAAGTACTTCAGCACTGCCTTCACAAGATCCACCAGCAATACTACAGAATCCTCCGCCTCCGAGAGCACCAAAATCACCAGGAGCATAAACAAAAGAGTCTGTTCCAAATGAATTAATGGTGGCATTAGAAAGTGATATCGTTGTCGAATTCAAATAACCGTTATTAACTTCCGTGAAATCAAGAAACCCAGCCTGTGCAACAGAAGTAAACCAAACACTAAAAAACCAACTCAATAGAATCTTACATTTCATCATTGACTCTCCTTTTACCCAGTCCCTATCTACTAAGATAGCCTACACATAGGTTCTGCGTTCAGAAGCGGCAAAGATGAGCATCATATTTGCTACATAACCAAGACTTAATCGCCTCTCAAGTAAAAACATGATCAAGCTAGCAAATTACAAAAACAAAAAACTATTAAATTATGTATATATAATCATTTAATCTGAATAACATTTAAAAGTTAAAATAATTAACTTAATTACAACAAAACAACAAACAATCAAACCCAGTGTAATCAACAACTTAAAATAAAATAACAATTTTCATCGTTGAAAAATGATAATGAAAATATAGCCAAGCATAATAAGTCATTTTAAATCAATCAGATAGCTCTATCCTCATAATTTATTTCGTGAGTAAGTTCAAAGATTGTTCATCTCTATTACGTATACTTCTTTCAACAAAAATGATTACAAATCAACAAAATAAATAAACCTTCAAATAGGAGTATACCGATATGAGCACTAACATCATAAAAGCGTCAAGAAACACAGAAAATGCACCAAAAAACGCAGTATCAACCCAGACGGTCGCGTTTTCTCATTACAATAATATTTCAGCTCAATTACCTGTAGACCCTCAAACGGGTGATATCGTAATTGGTTGTATAAAAGACCAAGCAAAGCAGTGCTTAACAAATATTAAAGCAATTGTAGAAAGTATCGGTCACGTGATGGACGACGTTGTTAAAATCAATATATTCGTTAAGAGTATCTCCGATATTGATGCTATAGATGGTGTTTATACAACATTTTTCCAAAGTACACTTCCTACACGAGTAGTTGTCGCAGTAGCGGCGTTACCGATGAATGATGCTTTAGTACAAATGGATGCGCTTATTTCGAACGGTGAAGGTACAACGCCACAAGCGCCTTGCTCACTTATAAAACTATCAAGAAACACTGAGAATGCACCAATAAGTTCTGTATCGACACAAACTGTGGCTTTTTCTCATTACAATAATATTTCAGCTCAATTGCCTATCGATCCAAAAACAGGTGAACTGATTATTGGCGGTGTAAAAGAGCAGACTGAACAATGCTTAAATAACATTAAGGCTATTTTAGAAAGTATCGACCATGTGCTGGACGATGTCGTTAAAACAACTATATTCGTTAAAAACATCTCGGATGTTGAAGCGATAAACGAAGTTTGTGCCAAGTTTTATCCCCATTATGTACCTGCACGATCAATCGTTAACGCTTCCGCTTTACCTTTGGGAGCTTTAGTACAAATTGATACATCAGTATCACATGGCGATGGTACACCGCCACAACTTCCAGAAGACAGCCGCCTACTTGTTATAGAAGCAAACAATACCGACAATGCCCCAGAAGTACCATATTCACATACTGTTGCTTTTTCTCACTACAATCATATTGCAGGTCAATTACCTTTAGACGCAAAAACAAATGAAATAGTAGCTGGCGATGTAAAAGACCAATCAAAGCAGTGCTTAAATAATATTAAAGCAATTTTAGAAAGTGTTGAGCATGTGATGGACGATGTCGTTAAAATAAACATCCAACTTAAAAATATCGATGATATTGATGCAGTAAATGAAATCTACACAACATTCTTTAAAGGTGATCTTCCTGCAAGAACTGTCATTGGTGTTTCAGCTATTCCTATGGATGCTTTAGTACAGATAGATGCCGTTGTATCTAACTGTGAAAGTACACCGCCACAGAGCTAATCGGTACTTGATTGCAGTCTTATTACTTTCAAAATAAAAAGAGTTTCAGTAACACTGAGGCTCTTTCTTGATAGCAGTAAAAATAATTGTGTAAAAACAATGAAAACTTCATCTAGATCTCCCTCGCCAATAAATAATTTTAGATTCAGCACACCATTACAATACTTTCATCATTATTGCGCCATCGTAAAAGTTATTTTCAATTTACTTCAATTGTTATTTAATTTGGCTAGCGTAAACTTAGCACATCGAAAGAATACAGCCTTGAACCTTATATCGTTGTGAATGCTATTTATAATCACTACCTAGGATGAATGAATTGAATATTGTTTTGGATAATATCGGCACAATAACGTTATTTTTATTGTTGTTTAATTTTGTTATTAATTGGTTCTTTCGTTCGAAGGAATTTGCCATTTTTAGAGGCGTTATTTTAACAATATACAGTTTGGTTTTTCTTACTTTATTTGACTCCTTAGTTAGCTTCGTCCCTCCTTTCATTGTGTTGCTGTTATATAGTTTAGTGTTTGTCGACACCCTACTTCTTGTTCGGCCTAAAATGCAGCCTGTTTGGATGCGAATTTTGGTTAATTGGCCTGGTCAGTGGTTTTTAGGCGCGACTATAATTGCATTTCCTTGGGCACTGTCCTTACTGTTCCTTGATAGTACTGATTTTCTATATATCCCTTATATACTCGGCGGGATAGGGTTATTACAAAATTTTCAAGTTACCAAAGAGAATGTATTTATAGATCTTAATGATAACGAAAACCCATCAAAATTAAGTCGATTAGACTTAGCTAAGCCAAGTTCGAATAATAACGACAAACTACATATAGTACAGTTAACAGACCCGCATTTAGGTCCGTATATGTCCGTTGCACGGCTTAAACGTATTTGTGAAAATGCGGTAAAGGAACAACCGGATCTCATTTTATTAACCGGTGATTTTTTAACGATGGAGTCCAAGGGATCTGCACAAATACTGTCGCAATCGCTAAGGCCATTAAAAGATTATAATGGGAAAGTGTTTGCTTGTATGGGCAATCATGATCACGAAGCCCCTGAAATAGTAAGGGAAGCGTTGACGAACAATAATATTACTTTGCTGATAGATGAAGCTCAAACAGTACAAACACGACTTGGTGCTGTTCAAGTGATTGGATTTGATTTTCATTTTAAAGATAGAGCATCGAAACTGAGTAAAGCGGTTAAGGACTTACCTGCAGTAAGGGAGGTAATCGCGCGTATTGCCCTATTACACGATCCTAGTCATGTTTTAGATCTACCAACTAATAATGATATAGATTTATTTTTAAGTGGGCATACACACGGTGGCCAAATAGGTTTGCTGAGCCTAGGGTTTAAAACGACGATACTGAGTCTATTTTCGAAATCGCCAGATCATGGCTTATGGGGAATAAATAAGACCAAGTTATATGTACATCGAGGTACCGGCCATTATGGATTCCCTTTTAGGTTGGGCGTGCCAGCAGAGCATAGCGTTATCAAGCTTACATTAAAGACATCAAAAATAGTATAAACAGTAATGGTACTGTAGTGGCTTAAATGCAGAGCTACTGTACTATATCCTCAGTAATAACTCATTACGCATACCGATTCAAGCGACCCCACGTCCATGCTTTCACTAACAGCCACCAGTAAAACTTACCATCTTAAAAGTACAAGACAGTCTTGAATTTAGTGAGATTCCCTTACCCACAGATTCTGTATGCAAAAGTACTGGATATGGACGAGAGCTAATTTTCGTTGAGGCTCTATTCTATTACTTAAATATGGTGCCCGAGGACGGACTTGAGCCATCACTCCTTTCGGAAGAGGATTTTGAATTCCTTGAGACGCCTTTACTGTGATTATAAACACTAGGATCTTGTTGGATATTCTTGTCCATAATTTGGGATTGTATTAGATCAAGTTAACTACTGATACGTACAGGAATTACACCTATAAATAAATGACTAAACTCTAGAACCATTGCGCTTAATAAAAGTAATCAGCCTCATAAGAAAATTTCATATTAACTATATCAACAAAAAACAACCTAATCGGATTAGATAAATATTGACAAGTTACGCCAGAAACCATATCATCTGATGTGTTGACTAATCAGATGATATGGAGTAATTATGAAAATAGAATTATTAGGCCAGTTTGGTAAAAACTGCACAATACAATCAATTGGTAGCGCAATTGAATCAACAATTATCAATGAACATCATAACTACACTACGTTTAGAGCTTATTCTGCATTTGCTACTAGAAGTAAAGTTTCAAAATTAACTGAACTACTATCTTCACACGGTAATTTAAATACTTCTTTTTATATTGGCGTGGATCAAGGCGGTACTTCTGTAGAAGCTTTAGAGGCACTTCTTCATAGTGGTTTCAGCACAAGCATCATTTACACTACATCCAATTTTATTTTTCACCCTAAAATTTATATTTTTGAAGGTAAGGAAGAGTGCAGAATTATTTTAGGGTCATCAAACTTAACAGACAGTGGGTTTCTTAAAAATATAGAGGCAAATATCGCGATTAATTTAAAGTTATCCGAGCCAGACGACTTAGCTTTTTACGAAGAACTAAACACTGCGTTATCAAGTTTAAGTGAAAATGAAAAAGTGCTTACAAAAGGCTTAATAAAACTACTACTAGATTCTGGCATAGTACCACCAGAGTCTAAAACCAGAAAAGCTTATTCAAAGTCACCCTCTGCCTCTCAAATTAATTTATTAAAACAAGATTTCCCAAGTATAGAAAGATCTGTAGGTACCAAAGCTTCTGATAAGGAAAAAGAAACTTCGAAGAATAAAAAAATTAGTGTGCCGACCCCAGAAGAAAAACTACCTAGTTTAGTACACAAATTTTGGTTTGAGACAGGTCTGAGTACTGGAGGTTCAAGAAATATCTTAGATATAAGTATTAGTAGCCACGATAACATAATCCCAGGAGCATCTAGTTTATTTGGATTACCCCCATCAGAGGTCAGACATAATTATGAAAATACAACTCTTTTGAAAAGAATATCAATAGATTATGAAGGAGTTACGTTCAAGGGTAATGATATTATTTATCCTGTGTCAAAAGTGACAGGAAAATCGAATGGAAGTCTTAGATTATCACTTAGAGGGGTATCAGATTCAGGTATCAAGTTTACAAAGTTGCTGAATAATGGGGAGCAGAAAGGGTTTGTGAATCAAGTTTGTATTTTTACCTATATGGACACAGATCATTACAAAATGGAACTTTTTGATCACGCAACTCATATTAAGGATATAGAGTCAAAGAGTATCAAAATAGATAAAGCAAATGCCAAATCTAAAAAATTTGGCATACTAAAAAATTGATCAGCTTAAACACATCTTATGTTGTTAGAAAAATAAATGGGCTTAGAAAAAATAGCCCACTTATTGTATCTATTTCAACTTAAAACGATTTAAAAAAATCAATTCCTTTTCGTTTATCCCACTCCAGTTTGAAAGATGAAAGGATATAATCATAATCGTCAATAGAAATTCCGTAGCAATGGGCCACCAAAGCGTCCAAGAATATTGGATCTGCACAATACGTTACTAACTCAGCCTGCCGTGAAATAGCGTCACAGAACTTTCTATTTCTATAATCTTTACCCAATAACCCTACAACACCGTTTAATATCGCATCAGAAATAGAAATGCTTATATTCTCCACGATTATTTTACGTTGAAATAAATCAGGTGATGGCACAGCTATTTGTTTAATTACCGTCTGTGTTAAGTCAATACCAGACATTTTCATTCTGACTAAATAATCGAAAACTGTTGAGTTCATAATAGACAATGCTAGTGCTAGTTCTATTTCACTGTCTAATTGGAGAAATTGAATTGATTGTGATGCAGGACAGTGAGGAAGAATAGTAGCGAGACATGTTCGAGTATTACTCGCTGATGACATACTGCGCCACATTAAAGAATAATTTTTAGAGTAATTCTTAGTTATTCTGTCCCATTTATCCTTTGAAATAAAGAAGCGAGATTGAGGTACAATATTACAATCTTCCTTCTCTACATCATTTAGAATACGAGCCGAAGCCTTACCAGAATAAATTGCTGCTTCATCCAAACCTTGATAAGTAGAAAATTTACCATCATATTGATGGATAAATTTCCCTTCATATATTGGTAAGGTTCCTTCTAAATTTGAATTCACTATATCAGCAGCATGACTAGTATAGTGTACGAGTCTCCCATAATGAGCGGCTCCAAAAACTTCATTAAATGTAGAACAATTAGAGTAAATTTTTCTCAAAAAAGACAACTCTGCTGGATCTTTAATGGTAGGCAACATACCAGTTTGGGGATTCAGTTCTTTTAATGCCTGATAAGGAAAGTCCCAAAACTTATCCTCTAAGATCTCTTTTGACTCTTGGAGCAACCCAGCATAACTAAAACTATTTTTTTCATTTAAAGCATTTATTAAAAAACAAAAACGTTCTCTACCATCGATCTGAAATATTTTCTTTTTATTAATAAAATCAGCAACAACACTAAGTCTATTCCGATTAACTAGATCATTAAAAAAGAATTTATTTACAGAGGTACTTAAAAGTCCTGTTTTAACCAATAACCCAACACTTCCAGAAGAGTTAACTAACTTCTCGGCCAACTCAGTAAATAAAGCGTATGTATTCAACTCTCCATGGCTAGAATGTTCGAAATAGGGATTGTTTTTTATCAATTTTTTCGATTTTTCGTAAGATAACTTAGCCTTAAGATAGTAATTATATAATTTTTCATTATCTACAAATAATTCTGAAATCCACTTTTCCCGTTCTTTTTTATTATGCAATGTTAAAATACTTGGAGCGAGTTCCATAAAAAATGATTTTTCTTCCAGCCTAACTTTCTCCCATGGAGGATTACCGAGAATGATATCTAATTTTGGTAACAGTCTCTTAAGGTCAACCCCCATCGATTCTGAATAATAAATCCCACTGTTAAAAATAGTTATTTTTTCTTCCCAAGTAGCATTATCATTATTCGTTAACAACGGATTCCCTAAAATAAAGTTACCTTTCATATCATCTATACACAAAGGGTCATTTATAAATTCAGCTATAGAAAACATTGCAATATCTAATGCTAAATAATCAATATCAACAGCATATATACCCTGAACTATTTTTCTGAAATTATTTTTCTGCTCTTTTCCTTCAACGCCTAAAAGGTCAAAAAATTCTTTAATTACTCTGAGGTAAGAAATTAAAAACCGGCCAACACCACTTGATATATCGGCTACCTTGAATGAACATATCAAACCTATAATTTGAGATTTTTGTTGAGTATTGAAGTGCTTGATTTTATTTTTTTTAAATCCTAACGATTTTTCTATATGATTCCAAAATAAAAAACTGGCACAATTATCTGATAATTCTTTAGGTGTAAAATAAGCACCTTGAATATTCCGACCACCGTGTAATATATTTGCTTCAATCTGACCATTTTTAAATGTGAAATCAGTAGCTATTATATTTTCATATAACTCTTCGACCTCAGACATCCTGCTTATCTCATTCGGACATAAACGAGTAAGTAAAACCTCTAGTTCACAATAATAGTCAGCATTCATTATCAAGGGCAATGTTGATATATAAGCATGACTAGATAGCTCACAACCTAAAACTCTGCGGCATAATTCATTTACGATCGACGCTAAAATATCGTATTTAACCTTTTTATATTCAAGGGGATCTTCAATAACATCTATATAATGGAGCGGAATAAAGTCAGATAATTTTGTCTCCATAAAGCTAATAATTTCATTATAAGCTTTATCATCAATGAGATATTTCATATTTATTTAAGCTCCAAAAAATTCTCGTAAAAGTGTAGGATTGGTGCACCTTTAAAAACTTCAAGGTGAATAACGGGTAGTCTATTTGATAGCCACGATGTAAAACTTAAGCTTAGATGTTCTTCACACTCAACTTGAATATTAGGAAATAAAACTTGTGAATTAAACTCTACATCTTTAATATTCATTTTAATTTCAGACCAATTCGATATATCATTAAAACCCATACATTTTAAAACTAGCTTATGGAGAAAGTCTTCAAAGTAAAGCACGATAGTTTTATTCAAACCATTTATATTACCAGATAAAATTCCCATTATATTATTAATGTCAGGATCGAAATGAGACGATAAAACACTCATTACATTATCATTTCCTAATATATTACCTTTTGTTTTACAACCTTTAAATTCAGTGGCTTTATCTAAACTTGAAAAAATAACGTTATCTAAATCGGTAATATTGTAACTATCAAAAGGTAGGTATTTCCTTGGATACATTTTCTTATCAATATTTTCAATTTCATCTAAAGGTAAACTTAAAAGATGAAATATTTTACTATTGATATCATCTTCCAGTTGGAAAATTTTGAATGCACACTTCACATCAGAAATAATGTTAGACAATACCACTTCAATAATTTTATTTCCGTCGGTGTTGAAATTATCAAATTCATATAAATAATTATTAACCAAATAATTATGCTTTACTTTTTTTAATTTTATAACTTCTTTAGATTGCGCACTAAGCTCTTCATTAAATGCAATTTCCTTAGTCATAGGAAGCATTCCAATATAACCTGCTGCGATAGTTAATTTCGGACTAAAATTTCTAATCAAGTAACTAGCTAAAATTGAGTTCAAATATGCTAAATGGCTATATACATCACCTTCTTTCACATGAATTCCAGGCCCTGATGCAACAAATATTTGCCCTTCAATTTTTAACCTAACATTTAACCCTAAGGTCCCTGTATCACTAAAAACTAATTGTGTTTTTTCTAATTTATCAACATTCCTTAAAGCTGAACCTTTATTTTGTCGAATCAGCTCCCCATTATCCCCCCATCGAACGCAATAGTGATTTAGACCAAACCATTGGCAATAACCACCACCTTTACTTACAAGTTTCCATTCTTTATCATCTTTTCTCTTCCAGATAAAATCTATGAACTTTTTATGATCACCTGTACTTGAGCCTTGCATTGGAGTTGCAAAATCACGATAAGAACCATTAGCGTTTAATATATTCAGTACCGTTGATCCCAACTGATATTTAAATGAGTTATCGCCATGGATATTAAGTAGTTTTAAGTCCACATTAACAGATAGATCTTTAATATCACCAGTATTTAGAATTCTTTTCTTTTCGTTAAATGTTAAACCTGTAAGATTAACAAATAGGGTTTTATATCGTTCATGTTTCTGATTTTTATGTATAGATACAAGAGCTACAGATGCTTTTTCACCTGAAATTGCCTGAAATGCACCGGCACCGAGATCTATACAACTAGTTAGTTTATAGTCATTTAGAAACATTTCTCTGAAGTTATTAAATGATTTTAAATTCATCCAACTTTTTTGAATAACAACACCTAAGACATCATTTTCTTGCATGATAGACATCATATTCTGAAGGAATGACACACACATATCGCCATTAGATAGAGGGAAATTACCTTTCAAGTGCTCTCTCAGATCTTCCGTTATATCTCTTTTTCCCGCAAAAGGTGGATTAGTAAGAAACATCGTTGGTTGAGATTTATCGATCCCTAATTCTATTTTTTCTTTTATGTCATAAAATCCATATTGCGAGCGGTAAGGCTGTATAACTGGCTCAACCTTTAGAAGAGTTTTGGCGAGAGTGCTTCCTTTCGTGTATAGACTAATTCTAGATAGTTCAACCATACTTTGGTCAATATCAAAACCAATCAATTGACTTGATAATAAATTTTCGACTATCGAGGAATAATCATGATTACTATTCAAACATTTAGCATTAAACATTTCTTCTAAGGCTATAGTTAAAAAGTTCCCCCCACCACAAGCAACATCTATAACTTTAACTTTTGCACTTAATGATTCTTTAATAAGATAACGGGCCATATAATCATCAGTAAAAAACTGCGTGGTGGTAAACAATCGTTCATTTTGTATTTTAACACCAGATCCCGGAGTTAAAATTTCTTTGAATGTACTCTTTAAAGCTCTTTTCTTAAGCTTTTCATATAATTCAGAGAAAAAACAGCATGAGTTGTTTTGATAATTTTTAGCGAAAGAAAATACCAACTCACTTATACCTTCAAGTTCTTCCTGCGAGTATGACTCAATTATGTTTTTAGCAGATGACTCGTACTTTGATATGTTCAAGTCCACTGGCAGCTTAAAATCAAGCAAACATTCCAAACTAATAGGACCATCAAAGCCAGAGTCCACATTAAAGCATATGTGTTTGAAAACAAAGTATAAATTACCAGAAGCCCATGTTTTCCAGTCAATATCTCCGCGTTCTAATTGTATTAGTTTTTTTATCATCTATATCTTAACGTTTTTAGGTTTTTGTATTGGTAAAAAATCAAAAGAGATCACCCAACCAAACAGATTTAAAACATTTTAGCTTGCTTTGTACCCCGACGCACTAAGATTTGCTATACAACAGTAGAAGTTTATAACCTAAACATTACTATCTCCAAAAAACCTACTTTTGCATAAGGTTGATAGCACTACTGTTAATTTTTAAATTTAAAAAAATGACGATAATAAAGAGACGAATACGCAGATTATAACAAGTGGATTCACGATTATAGAGTTAATAGTATGAATACAGTTTAAGGTTTGATCCCACCTTCAGTGCAACACGAAGAGTCATTTACACGTGAACCAATATATAAAAGGCACTACAACGACACCTCGCATACGCTCAGTGCAGTCATAGTGCCTTTTCAAAATAATTTAAAGCTCTACAGCGTTACGGCTTATAAGAATAAAACATCTCTGCCATTCCAGCATCACCAACTCGATTACTCACCGTATCAACCCAAGCATCAAATTCATCCATATATCGTAGCTTATCAACGCCTAATCGCGCACTAACACCATCCAACGACATCCACTGTTTTTCCCCCTTAGCTTTAGATCTACGGGCTTTCTGGTTCAATAATGCAATCATATTATCAATATCACCACCAGCAACCAGCTTAGGATTCGCCAGTAACAAGTGACGAGCAGATGGGTATAGAGTGTCGTTATAGAACATTGGCTTTGACTGACCTTTCAGTTGTTCGCGTACTTCAATACCATTACCAGACTTAAGCTTCCCCCGCTAATGTCGTTTTAGCCATACTTAATGCCTTAGCCGCTTCACTAACACTCTTATATTTAACCCCGTTAATCTCAACAGGTTTACTATGCGCTTTACTAGGCCGTGATTCAGCACCTACAGCTTGTGCTAATGACCAACCAAATTTAGTCATTCGTTCATTAACTAATTTAGCTTCAATGTCATGATGACGGGCAGCAGCAGAACGACTAGCGAATTCAACACCATCAACAATATGTACATTTTCAGTATTCATTTGTAACTCCGAAATATAATAAAAATAAAGAAGATAATAACCCCAAGGCTGCATCGACAAGCTCTGCAACCGTGGGGTTAAGTTGATGGGATGTTTAAAACGGTAAGATGTCTGTATAGGCTGCTTTAGACTGTTTAGTGCCCAGTGTTACCTTGACCTTAATCTGCTCATATAATTCAAGCATTGATTGCACCACCTCAAGATTAGCCGGAGGTTTACCCGAAGAATTTACCCAGTTGTTTGTCTTCCAGTTAGGTGCGAAATTATTTAAGGTATTACCTACACTCGCATTCAGTCCGATAATTTCAACGGTATCAGCACCCTGTTTAATATGATTATCCGCCAGCTTTAATGCCTCATAACCAAGCTCTAGGTACATCTGCGCAGGTGTAGCACCTTTAGATGTTTTAATAATATGCGTATCGCAATCTAAACTCTTAATCGTGGAACCATTACCACCAGTACCAAGCTTGCAAGTTAATGTGACGACTTTGGGCTGCTTAGGTGCACCAACTTTAGCTAGATAGGATAAGTCCATCTTAGGGTTAGGTGATGAATTAGAGTAACGGTTACGCTTAGGCTTATTACTTTTCAGTCGTGCGGTACGCTCTTTAATTAACTGCTTAAGATATTTCTCTGCTTCTTCATGTGTAAAAGCACCTTTGTTATCACCACCGGGTTTACCGATTGCGATAGCAGCACACTCAGCCCATGTAGTTACAACGCGAGCTTCTGTATCGTTAATAGCAGCGTAAAATTTATATTTTGGTTTTTTGGACATGATTAGTCCCTCCGTGTTGAAGTTAAAATTTGCCACAGGATGTAGCTATTAATTGATATTTGAAATGTGTGTGTTGATGTTTATCTGTATCCCCTACATTCAACTCACACATGAGAAGAAAGCCCTTATCGCATAAGGGCTTCGATATATAGGTATTTACGAAGAAATATTATTTATTGCTTTAAAGCTTCACGTAATTGAGGTCGTGATGATGCTTCAAACAATCGTTCTGGGTTGAAGTGAGGAAACTTCGCAACCAACAATTTAGCAAACTTGATTGTTAGCTCGGTTAAAGGCACAGCACCTTCAACCAACTTATTCCGACCGCCACTTCGAACAGCAGCAGCTTTAATCGGATATCCCTGAACCGTCAACCATAGTGCCAATTGAGCAGCATTAATATCTGACTTAAGCATCCCAGCATGTTCATGCCCGTAAAAACGCAAGAACAAACGAGCCATAAAACTATCCGAAGTTTCATCGGCTTTTAGATTCACAGACTTATTCTTTGATGCTTTAGCCATTGCTAGACGGTCTTGCCAAATGATCCAATCATCCATCGTTTTCAAGCAATTATTCTTACGCCAGCGATCAAATCGTAAGCGTGTAAATAACATATCGTCTAAAGAATGATGCGGTTTGGACTGCAAACTAATATGGGACTGACCTTTAACATCAATCATTACAGGAGTAATAAGTTCACGTTTTTGGTCGAATTCCATGTTCAATAAAATATCCCTTTGTTCATTCATCATGTCTTTACGCCCAATGAACATTTCACGAGTAGAGGTCAAATAAGAACCATCAGTCAGCTGACCAAGCACTCGATTTAAATAAAGGTCCACCATATAAGCATTTTGATTGACCACTCTCCGATCAACCATCACACCGCCTTTAGCTAGAATAGGCGCAAAACCTTCACTTTCCAGCACTGTATATTGAGCTCTAGTCTTTGCCCCAATAAGTTGCTTCGCTTGATGTTTCAATTCCAAGATCTCACCACCGTCAGGATCGATGCGATGAAACTGTTCACGAAAGCGTTGACAGATAGGACCGTTAAGATCAAACTCATCTAAAGTTGCATTGGTAAGCATTCCATCTGTAGTAAGTGAAACGACGGTTCTATGTTCAGGAATACTAGCAACCATTTCGCCCATTAGCGCACGAGCAAGTCCCGTGGTATAGGCTGCAAAGAATGGATTAGTTAGTGTTGATGGTGGAAGCTGTTTAGAGTAACCAGCTTGTATATCAAATGCAGTTTTAGGACGTAGAGATTGTGAAAACTTGCCATAAAGCGTGTTACCGATCTCTTTAAATAAACGTTCCTCGAAGCCGCCTTTCTCATTCGCTTGTCTGTTCTCCCTCACCCAACCCATAAAGTTTTCAAAGATACGAACATCATCAGCCCAAGGAATCACGAACGCTTGTTTGATGGTAATGATCGCCCCTTGGTTAGATGCAACCTCAAGCTCGTGTCCAGTGCAGTGCGTTTCACCAGTAAGTGGGAATATCAAGCCTTTATCTGAGCGTACAGCTAAACTAGGGAAACGTGTCGAGGCCGGAAATTCAAAGCGAACCCAAGCCAATGCACATTTATCACCAAATAAATCATTAAGATTTTTGGTCATAAACATACGATCGTACGCTAAATTTTTTAACCCTAAGGAAATCGCTGTATAACAGCTAGGGGCATCGAAATCATTCCATGTATCAATATGTGTAGGACCAGAAATAAATGATTCATTACGACCACCGTGATAACACTGTGTTGCAAAGTTTTCCAACGTCATTCTTGCCGTTACAGGAACATCTCTAGTTAGCGTCAGTGGTTCATTACGATCAACAGGCCAAACTTCTTTAGTTACTTTCATAAAACCAAATAACTGACGATAACCTTTACTGTCTGCAAGCCCATTTACAAAGGCTTTTACAGCAATTCCACCGATAGTGAATGGGACAGATTTCAGACCGATATCTTTGCAGAATTTAGAGATGCGTTCAAAATGAAGTGATGTAATAATCGCATCGTTCATAGCGTAAGCTTCAAAACCAGCTGGATCGCCTTTTCGATATTCATCCATACGTGATATTGAATATGTCGCAGGAATATTAAGCTTCGGTTTATTTACCAAAATCCCGATATTAAACAAAGACTTACCGCTTGGCGATAACAACATACTGTCGTAAAAGGTAATGTATAAGGTGTGGTAATTGCGGGTTTTATCATAAACTTCCAACGGTTCTTTATCGATACGACGAGATAAGACCTCATCAAGATCAAGACCGTAAGGTTCATCAAGACTGGCAACAGTCTTACGTAATCCTTTGACGTGAGTTTTAAGCTGTTCAAAAGCATTACTGAAGTTAAATAAATCCGCTTTGAGAAAATGAGCTACCAAAATAATATCGGTAGGCCAGCATGTTAATACATCTTCAGCCATTGCTTTTTCTAATGCCAAAACCAAGCATTTATCCAAAGCTAATCGACCAGACTTCTTCGTTGATTCAGGGTATAAGATAATGCTTGATGACTTATCTCCATGCCGCACCACAAATTGATAACTCAATATACGATTGTAAGTACCACAGGGTGATTCCGTGTATTCGGTATCCAGCGACACAGTAGGACGTTCAAAGAACTTAGTACCGATTCTACGCTTACTCTTTTTAGCTTTATCTTTACCCCTGCTCTTAGCAGAGGAATTATTTACTTTTTCTTCATATCGGGCAGTGGGGATCTCAGCTTCGTAATCGACAAGATTTCCTTCACCCCACATAGATAATGAACCATTATCTTCATCACTGAAATCAAGTACTACAGGCGCTTCCTGTTCCCATACCATTAATTCGTTATTCATTTTTCTGCTCCCCAGATGCAAAAAAGACTCCGCAAGGGAGCCTTAATTAAAAAGTGTGTTATTTACCAAAGTATTATTTTTGGTATACAGACCATTCAATGGCTGACACTTTTTTATCATCGCTAATGTCAATAAGCACCTCAGCAATGGCATCAGAAAGACCAGAGATATCCGAGTATTTCTCTTTATCAAAGATATAGAGTGGACGTTCATTAAGACCAATAACAAGTAAGTGACCAGTCTTCGGCGACTCAAATGCTTCTTTAATAATACGAGCATCAATAAAACCGCCATTTTCAAGTACGATGGCATAGTCTTTAGATGGTTTAACGCGTTGCTTCACTTTCTCAAACAGCTCAGATGACTTATCGCTGTTATCAAAAATGATTTGACGACATTGCATATCAAATAATACGGTTACTCCTTCTGAGTGGACAGCAGTAGTACCTGCACTTGCGTTTACGATACCGTTTGATGTACGAACGAATAGTGTTTTTGTAGTCGACATAATAGTCTTCCTTCAATTAAGAGTTTAAATTATTAAAGAGCAATAAGGACATTTATCGCCCTCTCTAAAAATCAAATTAAAAGCAACGCCTTAAGTTGATAAGGAAGGATTTTAG
This sequence comes from Moritella sp. 24, assembly GCF_018219155.1. Classification (NCBI taxonomy): domain Bacteria; kingdom Pseudomonadati; phylum Pseudomonadota; class Gammaproteobacteria; order Alteromonadales; family Moritellaceae; genus Moritella; species Moritella sp. 24. The sequence continues at coordinate 4,174,455 of NZ_CP056123.1, forward strand.
AGATTGGGGAAATATTTTATTCGTAGGGCTGATATCAAGAAGACGCCACAAAGGGCGATAATTATTAATGGTTCCCTGTAAATACGAGTAACTAGAAAGTACATAAATACAAAGTAGGTACGTTTTTGTTTGATTGTATTGCAACGTAGATACAAAAAAGTCCAAAGACATCTATATCGATACCTTTGGACTTTACAGGGTAAAGGGAATGCCACTTATACTTGTGCTAACAATGCTATCTCCCATTTATCAATTTCAGTACGTAGAAAGCGTACACTGCGACCAATACGCAACACTTTAGGCAATGACTCAGGGTTACGAGTAACATTGGTTCGCACAGTCGATGGATTCAAGTTGTACTCCGTAGCAAATTCTTCAATAGTTAATGCATTTTTCATCTTATCGCCCTTAATCAAAAGTAAAGTTAGGTAGCATTACATCAACGGTTTTCTGTGATGCTTGAGCTAAGTGAATATTTTGGTGGTAGGCATAACGCTCAGTGACACTCACACTCGAATGACCAAGACTCTGTTGTGCCAATCGAATATCGTTAGTCGCAGCCAACATGGTTGACGCATAGGTTCTACGCAGATCGTGAATGGTGAAATACCCAGCCCATGATCCATCTTCTTTCATCAGTTGTTGAATTCGATCCATACAAGCACGCGGAGCACCAATATGTTCACCTTCATTTATCATTGACGGAAACACCCAATGGTTAAAAGCCACATCAAGGCATTTACGTAAAATACGTTTCGCAGGTTCAGATAAATAGATCCGTTGCGACCTACCCGACTTAGTTATAGGTAACATGATGGAAGAAAGGTCATCGGAAATCATAGAGCGAGTCAGACTGATAACATTACCAATGCGCATACCGCTCACCAAACTCAGCATTAACGCACTAGCATGATAAAAATTATTATCACTACAAGCATGGCGACAAAATGATTCAGCCTCTTTCGGCGATAACACGCGATCTTTAAAGTTATTCTCAGGTAACTTTTTAATACCTTTACACGGGTTCTTATCGATAATTTCAAGATCTACAGCCAACGAAAAAAGCTTGGATAAAAAAGCCTTATAACGATTAACGGTCGAGTTACTAAGTTCTTCAAGACTATTCAAAAAATTCTGAGTATCACGACGAGTGATATCCGAAACACGCTTATCACCCAATAATTTCATGACCAGCTTAGATCTAGACATAAAAGTTTTATGAGCGCGGTGATGCTTGAGGCTATAAGGCACTGCATGTTCATCAAAGAACTGCTGAATCGTTAAGCGAGTACCTTTTTGATAAGCACCAGATTGAACATCAGCAATGAATTGGTAAGCTAGCTGATTAAATTCAGCAAATTTCATTTCAGGGTACGTACCGAATGACTCGTAATAACGTTGACCTTTCCAGCTAAAACGAACAAGCCAGCGCATGCTTTTATGAGTAGCAAGAACTCGAAGACGGGGATTACGATTCCAACGATACTCAACACCTTGTTCACCCTTAGCAGGGCGAATCAAGGCATTGAGTACCTTTTGGGTAAAATCAATAGGGGGATTACTCATTAAATCTAACTCTGTATAAATAAATCATGCGCAGAGAATATTGATTATCAAGCGGTTACAATTTCAATGCTAAAACCATTGAACAAGGTATAGACCAACCACATCAAAATAAAAACACCTAAGATTAGTAAGCTATAAAAAGGTAATATATAAAAATAAGTACATTTTTGTTTGATTGGAAACTACGATGCCAAGAAAAAAGCCTGTGATGATGAAAAAGAAAATTCAGCTATTTATTAGAAGAAAAGAAGAGTTAACAACACATTCAAAACATTTAATCATTGCCACTTTTAAACGACTTTTTGGGTTGAGCCCTGATGATGCAGCATTATCACTAATACACGGCTTTAAGAAAGCCAATATCGAGAGTACATGGCCAAAACGTTCTGCCCACTCAACGTATAAGACAAAAACACCATTTCAGACACTGAAAAGTTTAGATAATAAATATAATGTAAATCTCACACTAATAACGAATACAGTCATCGAACAGAATAACGCCAATGATGATAGTTTTCAGAAAATCGATCTTATTGTTACAGTTAATATTGATGAGTTCCCACCATGGTATGAACAGAATAAATTAATTATAAAAAGGTTAGGCGGTTTGATATCTGAAGAGAAAAAATTTGATAATCACAGCTATAAATTATTCCTCAATGCAGTTAAAGATATATCACCTAATACCGAACAGCATATTATTGAACCAAACTGTAAATGGTATAGAAGCCACCTTACAAAATATAAATGTATACGACCGAAGAAAACACCAATAAGTGCAGAGTTAATCATAATAAATGTTGATGATAATGAAGATGATGACGTAGCATCTAATCCAGCAATATGTCTACTATTAAGACCTTCCGAGGCGTACGGATATATACCTGTAAAATTCTATAATCCACTGAAAGAAAAAAATATATATGATTATCTATTCGACCACACAAGCAATTTCAGTATTACAGTTCAAAAGGAAGAGAATAGACTAACTATTACGCTTAAGTTATCAAACGAAGCTCGAAGTACTTTGACGTATAAAACAGTCATAGAGCAAGTATTCAAACCTATAGTGAACAACCCATTTACGGGAAAGCCTGTTTTTAATAAATTAGAACTTTGGGATTCATCACTACCTAATATTACTTATTCATTAGTAGAAAAAAATCTACTGAGTAACTGTATCTCAGATTTAACATCAACAAACGGGCTTAGTGACAAACTCAGCGTCGAACATACATTACAACGTTTTCATCAGCACCTATCCCTAAAAGGACTCTATGAACAAACTGTCCCGAAAATGTTTATAGATAAAAAGGGAACAAAAATAAAGCCGACTAAGTTCATCATGAATTGATTATCTTAACGAATAATAAAACATTAGCGTCATGCTGATACTCACACTGAGCTGGACATGTGAGTGTCATTGTTATATCTACCCCTACGTGTAAATCACACACCCACTCAACTCACTGAACTATAATAAAATTACTGCATAAACTAAAACGAAAAATCAAACGTACTCATTTAACTAGCAAATGAAATCAACAATAAATTAGTTAAAATTTTAATAGTCCTAACGTTTCATCTAAGGGCTATACAATCCATAGGGAAAATAAAAAATGAGTACATTTAATTTATTTGTTGAAGCGTTTAAGGCAAAGGTAATACTTAAAGCGAACCAAGGTTCTAAGGCTCGGGTCAAGGAATTCGATGCCATCGTAAATGACATTGAAATGGTACATGGTGCTATACCTGATATCGGTAGAATTCGTGCGCACTTCATCGTGTGTATATCTAGCCGACCTAATTGGGGCTGCCGTAAGGTTATTGAAGAGTTTGATAGCACAGTTGCTAAAATCAGAGGTGATGGTTGATAGCGGGTATTGGGTGTGATTTATTGGTATGTCTGTATTAGTGGGTAATTTATTCACTAATATATGGATTAATGTAAAGGGAGGGGGATTAACGAAGTTGAGACTCCCTTTACATTAATAGAATCACCTAGAAAAAAAAATAAAAGTCATTTCCTGAATTCAACTGGGAAATGACTTTTTCATTACGTCATAATATCCGAACGGATGCTTGTTTAATTAAGCACGTTTAGATTTATAGTTACTTGTAACCTTGGTTTCATTCGCGGCAAATAAGAACCCTGAAATCAATCCGCACCCTAAGTAAATCAATGGTAATGGCATGGTATTACTCCTTGTTTAATTCTTTATAGATGGCATAGCCGATGATGAACCCAATACCAAATATTGGATTGGTGAAAACGAGCGGCATAATATTTCCTTATTTGTTTCAGATATAAAAAAGCGCCATATCATTGCTGATATGGCGCTGCGTTTAGTTCTGTTATTTATTCAATCTAATGGGCTAACAACCACCCTTACAGACTCCGCCAGATGCTTTATGTGAATTACATACCCACTTACCGCATTTATTACATGATGTGCCACCAGTGACTTCTGTTTTCTTACCGCACTTATTGCAAGTCCATAGTTTTAGGTTACTGCTCAACTTCTTAAAAAATGACATGTTAGCTCGTTCCTGATTAGTGAGAATGACCGCATACTTGGCAGCTACCATCATCGTAAGCACGTTGACCACAAGCTGGACATGTCGTTACTGCTGTTAAGATTTTTTTGATTGTCATGATATTTCCCTATTAGTTTCTATTAGTGATGGCTACTCAGATTAAGTAGCTTGAGATTAGTATATAGTTGGCTACTGACAGGTTGTGTCAGTGTCTGAATAAATAATTGATTATTGTTATAAGCCTTACGGTATCTACTCAATGAAAGCTATAGCAATACCGCTAACCTGATGGATTTGAACTACAAATAATAACGACTGACTCAACCTGTCAGTACGGTGGTTTAATCTAGTTAAATGAAAATTAAAAATGAAAAATTAGCCAAGCGATTAGGTACTATCCTTGCCCGATTAAATGCGGGAGAACGGTTATGCCAGAAAGACTTGGAAGTGGAATTTAACGTCCATGAAAGGACGATATGGCGTGATTTCGAAAGGCTCTCCTATCTGCCTTTGATTCGTGAAGATGGTTGTTACTTTCTTGATATGAGCAGTGTTAGACAGCAATCATCAAATAACATGAATAAGTTAATACAGAATGCTGGATTGGAATCATTAATCCCGATTAAGCTCAACATGAACAACTGGCAGACCAATGATATGCCGACGTTCTTATTCAAGAATGTACGTATTGAAGATGTATCTAATTTCACTGATTTATTTGATGTATTAACTAACGCTATCCATTCACAGCGACAGGTTTCATTTACATATAAAGATAAATTACTAGAACAGGTTCAGCCCTACCGCTTAGTGAATGACAGAGGTATCTGGTATCTAGCCGCAGTCTGTCAGAACCACCTACACTCATTCAGAATTGCCTATATTTCACAATTTAAGCTCAGTGACGATAAATATAAACCGCAAGCTAATATCCAAGATGAAATCATTAGGCAGGGAATGCAGTGGTTAGATATCGACAAGTCAGATGTGTTAATACAAGTTGATGCTCATGTGGCCTCTCGCTTTCTTGATAGTGATTTACTCCCTAATATTCAGGTGTTAAAAGAAATGGATGATGGTTCATTACTGATTAGCTCTCAGGTAACACGATTACACGATGTGCTTCCTATTTTAAAGGCTTGGATGCCTCATGTTGAAGTGTTATCACCAGTGAGTCTAAAGCATGAACTTATCCGCGATTTGTACGCGTCATTAGAGCGCACCAAGATGATGTAATGCTGTTAGTTTGAGGTAGGTGTTAATCCGATACAAATCACAGCTAAACTTCATTTTCTTATTTTGCATACTGTTGGTTTTGAACGTGAGTACAGGGTAAGAGTCACTTTAAATTGACATAGTTAGTTAAAATCAAAGTTGCTGATGCGATCTAACCAGATACTTAAAATTCATAAACCTGTAAACCGATACGGGTTATCGAAAGATTTAAAGTAGCTAAAAAATAGCGTCGACTGTCTAACATTAAATTAATAAGTGCTTGCACATCTAATATAAAAGGATAATAAGAGAGTAATTCATCAGTAATTTACAGACTTAGATTTCTATCTTTTATTGCCAGTACTACATTAATTTGAGTCACCTACCCCATTGCCTATCGTGCAATGGGGTGATTATTTTCGATGGTATTTTTACTTCATTAAGCATCAATCATTACCAACTAAAACAGCCAATTCCAGTCAGTGGATTTAGTATCCTTTGTTAAAAATCCATTGAATGGAAAGGCAATACCCATCACACCTTACTACGTAAGCTGCGATGGGCAGTGCCAATTTAAGTACACTAAGTTGTTACTTCTCCTCCTGTCCATAACGCGACTTTTTCCTGACCTTTACGCTGTCCAGTTAAAACACTATTACAGCTTATTTTGTATTGGTTAAAACGTACTGAGTTTAACTTCATCAAATGCACCAAAACCTTGATACTCAATAAAGTTCATCTCCCATGTCGGATAGAAATCCATAACTTCATGTAAAGAACGCATCGGTAATGGGTACACCATGCCAGTTCCATTACGCATATCGAAATCAATTTCTTTCGCCAATTCAGGATAATGATAACCTTGGTAACTGAACGAAGTGATGTAATCAAATTGCCACAGACCGTTATGATGGGTAATGCTGATTTCAACAGGATGAAAACCACCATCTTCGCTGTTGTAAGCACTATCTCTAAAGTTAAATACAATAGTGTTAGTGCCTGTTGGTATGTCTTGTTCTTGGGTAACCTTGGCAAGTATATTCATCAAGTCTGGTGTTACAGGCACAAGGAAGCTATCCGAATCAAAGTTCAGTTTCATAATGAGTTCCGTTAGTAAGTTTGTGGGATTAGGTTTAGTGAGGTTCTTAGGTATGTAAGTGGTGAATGGCCAGCGTGGATTAAGTTAATGCTAACAATTTGGTTTTCTTCTCCTCGTAATCATCAGCTAATACATGCAGAAATACGCTAGTATCAGATTGGACAATTAAACCAATATCAGGCGAACGTAGCACACCAGCAAGAAACCCTGCATTGTTTGCGTTAGATTTTTTTAATGTAGGTTTAAGTACGGTACTTTTAAATGGTTTATCAACTTGTTCATCCAGGATGGCAAACAACTTAGACAAGTTAATCCATTCTTTAGAATGTAACCCACCCCCTTCATTGCCACTAAGTCGGATATACAACTCACCTTCTTCATCATGCTCTGCCACATCAAAGAAAACGTGATTAGTTGTTTTAGGACTTAGCTTCTTACCTTTCCCTGATAATACAATATTGCTGAAATGGTCATGTTTCTCAGATTCAGTTTGTTTATCATTAGCAGGCTTATCTTCAACAGCTTTATCTGTTGGTGAATCAGCAGGTACATTACTTACTTGTTCATCGGTTAATTCAGCAGATGTGTTATCGACATTAGTATCACCAACTGCAACAGTGGTAGAAGTAACATTGTTATCATCAGCTTTTACGTCTGTTGTTTTATTGGTGCTGTTAGTTTTACGGCTCATAGAAAATCCTTTAATAATGATGGGTAATTAGATTGGTAATATAGGTAGTTATTGCAGGTTAAAGCATCTTGCTTAATGTCGTTGCTGCAGTTGTCTTAGATGTTAATGGGGCTACTACATAACAGCCGCCGTCTGTATTGGCTAACAGTCCTAAAATGTATGGACAAGTATCATCATTCAACAATATGACAAACTCTGGACCAACATCTATCATGCGTTGGATAAAGTATTGAATATCTTCATCTGCTTCAGTCAACGAGTTATCAACATCGCTTTCTTCTAACAGAATTAGAAAGGTATCGTATTCAGACCAGAACTCAGCAGTGGTATCCAAGCAACCATCGAATGGACTGATTAGCTCAGAATGTAATGCGGTTTTAACTTGTTCAGGCAGGGTTAGTTCATTAACAAGGTTGAAGTTTTTAATCACTTTCATTGGTTGTATTCCTTATGTATTAACAATCAATAACATGATATTTATATATTCTTAAAAATTATTTTATTACTTTAAAATCAACAAATTACAGATTGACCATACTCGATATTATCGATGCCGTTTCACGTTGTTTACCCTCGCTTAATTTGGCATAACGTAAGGTACTAGATATGTCCTTGTGATTTAATAATTTCTGAACAGCGCTAATATCAACACCGTTAGAGATCAGGTTACTCGCGACTGAATGTCGTGCCGTATGCAATAACACTTCATCGGGATTATCTATCTTTGCTGTTTGTTTAATAATATCGAAAGAGTAACGAGGCGCACCGATTGGCTTGCCTTTTTTGTGTGGCGCTGGGAATACGTAATTATTGCCCGATATTTTTGGGGTAGATTGCAGGATCTCTATCATGAGGTCAGACAGATAAATGATGTGATAAGTACCGTTCTTGGTGCGAGGGATAGTTAGGGTGCGCTTTTCGTAATTAATATCCGTATGCAGTCTGAAACGCAATTCACCTTCACGACAACCAATCAAATGTAGCAATGCTATGAAGTTACCAATACTTTTCTGCGGATAGGCTCTAGAGGCTTTGATTATGCGTTTAGTTTCATCAATATCACAGTATCGAGTACGAGCATTATTCTCGGGCAGTAACGACACCCTATCGGCCACATTGATTATATCTAACATGTTATGCGCCAGCTTACCCATCGTTTTTAATAAAGCTAATATACGGTTACAAGTTGCTGGTGCGTAATACTCACCTTTGTATTTAGTCTCGCTTAAACCAAGATGTAGCTTCATTACATGGCTAACCGTTAGCTCGTTATATTTAATATTTGCAATAGCATTACAGTGTTTACGGAATCGTTTTTCATCAATACCCCACGTTTTCTTTCTACGCTTTGCCAGTGGTAAGTACGTATCGTAGAAGAATGATTTAACGGTTGGGTACTCAGTGGCATTGTCACGTTCAGCTTTAGGGTCAGTACCATCAGCGATCATACCTTTATACTTACGAGCGACCTTTCTAGCTTGGTTGATGTCGATATCAGGAAAGCGCCCGATGGTGATACTACATTTACGTCCGTGGAATTTATAACGTAATAAGAAACGTTTATTACCCGTTTTACCGGATAGACATTTTAAGCCGATGATTTCAGTATCGGATACTTCGAGTTCTGTTGATGATGAATTGCTTGGATTCGCGGGAAGGGATTTTAGATTGGCATTGGTGAATTTGAATTTTTTGGTCGTGATGGGACTGGGGTTATTGGATGTGTTGTTGCTGGTCATATTAATACCTCGTTGGTTAGATACAAGGTATTAATATGTTCTTGAAGATGGGTTAGATACGTTGATTGGTTACAAGTCATGGCCCTATAAAGAATTCTGTGTAATTAATTTATTAATAATAGTTTACTCATATCCTGCATCTTCTAGATCATTTTGATAATTATTGAACCATGAAGTAGCCCAACCTTTGTCTTCACAAAGTTCTAACAAATCGTATTCATCTGAGCAGTTTTTAGCAGTAATAATATCGTGAGTAGTTTTATTGATCATTAGACCGTTCCAAATCATGCTAATAAGATCAGGGTAAGCTGATTGTCTACGTATATGATGAAACTCGCTTGAACGATGAAAAAGAGGATCGTCAGTCAACTCATCGTGAGAAACTCTAAATTGCTTGATCCTACGTTTTTTCAGCTCTTTTTTAGTTTCTTCTATAAACTCCCTATACCTAAGTCTTATAACTTCCACTGAGTCTGAATCTCGAACTGATTGCCCTAATTCCTCTGAAAAGCGAAGATACTCTCGTCTTTTATGGCTGATAGGACTTTGCAATATTTCATTAAGTCTATATATAACTGACGAATATCTAACACAATCTTGCCCATTAAAGTTAGCTTTATCATGCGAACCGATACCACCAACGAAGTAAGATGCAGTTCCAGCATCAGTACGCCATATCGAAGGTAAATGTTCAGTAACAACCCAAACTTGGCCAATTCCGTCAACTAGTGAGGCTGACGTCCAAGAGTTAAATGTACTTTTAGCTGAACGCCTGTTTAAGGATTTTGGTAAAGAATCTAAATGACTCGAACTTAGACTTTGTGATGTTCCAAATATGCGGCTTAATTGATTTTTATTATCTACCATTTTTGGCCATATCCTCATATAACTCATTTAATTTTGTACGAGCATCTGTCGCTTTCTCATGATTGTCTGAGCTCGAACCTATCAAATGACCTATTCTATTTCGCCAATTCTTTGCCTTATTCTTACTTTTGTAATATATAGGCTTAATACCCAATTTATCTTGTTGAACATCACCGCTAAGTTCTACTAAGTAGAATATTGTTTCAATTTTCTTAGAGATAAAGTACTGATTATCTTTACCGGAACTAATGTTTAAAAACATACAAATAACTTCTTTGCTGGCATTTAGTTCATCCCATGACTCAACTCCACTCAAAGTTAAAACATCAGGAAGGTGGTTATTCAGTTCTTCTACTATTTCTTTCAGCGTGAAGTTTTCTTCCCAATTATCTTGTGAAAGTAATGTCTCGATCATCTCTACCTCTTTTTGTTTATTTAATTAGGTTAATGTCAGATGCTATACGTGAACTATCTATTACACCACATTTATTTTCCTAGGTATTTCACAGTATTAAAAAAGTAGACACTAGTGCGTGCTACTTGTTATCTACCCCTACGCACTAATCACACACATACCACAAACCCATATGGCATAGGACCACCCAGCAATAACCAATTACGAAATAATAACGCTGCAACCTTCACTATTAATAAATCCACCAAATTACGCATACAAATTCCAATGGCTACCCAAAGGACAGGACTAGGACCGTAAAGTACCGAAAACCACCCAACCTACTCACATGCTAATACTGCCAGTTACAGCCACCAGCAAAACTAACAATCTTCAAAGTACAGGACAGTGTTGGATCCAGTGAGATCCCCTTGCGCACAGATTCTGCATGCGAAAGTACCGGATATGGACAGGGGTAAGTTTTCTAAGGGTAATAACGAGAGTTTATTGCTGAATATTTTTGAGGATATAACGTAAGGAAAGTTAGCGTAAGCTTTTGATAGTACCAGATACAACAAAGCCCCAACTTTCGTTGAGGCTCTATTACTTAAATATGGTGCCCGAGGGCGGACTTGAACCGCCACTCCTTTCGGAAGAGGATTTTGAATCCACCGCGTCTACCGATTTCACCACTCGGGCATAGGTCAACATTATACATAGCAAACGATGCCAAGCAAGGCGTTTCTCATGATCGTAAAATCAACTGCTCAATTTTAAAGCAAACTGGCATTTTAACTGTAATAAAGCGCTTAACAACATCCACGTCTTTGATATCCGTATGCTTAGTCTCACTACATATCAATTGCTATCCACCGGCAATGACTATTTAACACAACTAATACTCACAAACTTTGCTACGTATAACCACTTTCAAAATTTCTTTAAAGCCTGAATAACAAGTCATAATTGATGGACCGGAAACTGGACAGGAAAGAATATCAATAGCTAAATGAGGCGCATATTAATTTAAGATCTACCCGCTATACCTAACTTAATTCAGGTTATAGGTGGAACTTATCTAATCGATGTTTATTTAAAGGACTCTCGTCTCCAATTTCCTTCAAAGCCTGCCTAGTATTTATCATAAGTTCAGAACAACTACGCCCCAGCAATAAACAGACTCTAATATAGTCGGTAAGATCATCCCCCTTAAAGTCTTTAAACATTGTTTTTAGCTGATCTTTACTGAGCTGACCAAGACGTTCTGCATCTTCTAAGTTATAAGAGTTTTTTCCTTTCCATCGTTCAAGTATATCCAAAGGGGAGTCATCTACCTTAATCTCATCATACTTAGCTTGTAATCGGTCTCTAAACTCTCCGCCTTCAACACCAAAAGGATGAAAATCCATATTTTTCATATTAAAAATTTCACACCGGTCTGTCATTTGGTCAATATAGAAATCCGTTAATTCATTAGCTTTACTCTCAAAACCAAGATCCCGAATTAACTTAATACCTTTGCTGTATTGAGATGTTGATAGATCTTTAGCTGATACCCTCAAACCAATCTCCATCGCTTCGATAACCTGCTCTACATCATTATCAAATGAATGATGAAAAATATTCCAAGCCTTTGAGTACTCTTTACTCCTTTCCAAAGCCTCTAGCTCAACTTGCCTTGCATTACACAACGCTAGCCACTTTTCTCTATAAATAAACCCCTGCTCGATACTATCCGCAATAACTATGTCCAACTCATCTGTTAGCATATAGCCATATTCACTCAACCTGGCATTCCATTCCTTTGCCTTATCTTCATCACCACCCTTTATAGTTTTCCTTAAACCACTCTGCTTCAAAAAATCAAAACTAGGTATAGAATCATCACCACCACGACAGTAATAACACCAACTAAAAACAACTACAGAATGAACAGCCTGATATTTAAGGTCACAATGATGGTCAGCTATAAGACTCAATACTTCATGTGTGTGACGCTCAATTTTCTTAAGCACTCGAATGTTTTTAATATCCAATTTAAGACAACAATCTCGAATATGGGGATACTGATCTTGCATATCGACAGCTAAATCAAAACATTCTGCAGCGCTAGGCTCGAAATGAAGTTGTTTATCAATTATCTTCTCTTTATATGTAAAGTAATCATCCAAATCTTTAGCGTCTTCATTAAGTAAAATAACGACTTTACAACCCTTTTGCTCTTTTAAAAACGAAACTAGACCTAAAAAATCTTTAACACTCAGGCCTGCACTATGTCTTTCAATATCATCAAAGCAAATAAGCGTCTCGTTTAAAGACAAGAAAGATAAGGAACTAAAAACATCCTCTAAACCAGAACCTAACCCTTTTACAGCAATATCTACCAATGGTTTAGCGATACTTTTGACTACACCTGTAGATTTACGACCCACCTGTTTAACTAAGCTCTGATAATTCTGCTTAAAGGTATTAATATTGGGTTTCTGACCAATAATATTGGTATCTACAGTGTTGTCAAAAATCCCTCGTTTCAAGTCATCCAGTGAGTTAATACCAAAAAGTGAAACATAACAATACGAATTCAGAGCTATTTCATCTTTAAACTCAGATATATACTTATCCCAGCTATAAGTTTTACCAATACCCCAGCGCCCTTTAATAGCAAGGACCTCAGGTTCACAACTCTTTAGAAAAATTTCAATCTGTTCCTTAACCAATTCAACCGACATGGCAAACACCCGAAAAAATAATTATATCAATAGGTTAACATACATTTAAACATGTAATAAATATCAATCATTCCAGCATTACTAATTCGATAACTCACCATATCAACCCGAATATAAAATTCATCCACATACAGCAACTTATCAACGCCTAATTTCGTACTAACTCATCCAACGACAATCCCAGCATTTCACCTTTAGCCTTAGCTCTACGGGCTTTCTACTTCAATAACGTAATCATCTTCTCGGTATCACCAGCAACCAGTTCAAAGTTCGCCAGTAGCAAGTTACGAGAAGATAGGTATAGAATATCGTTATAAACCATTTGTTTTACTGCCCTTCAGCTACTAGCTCATTAACTAATGTAGATTCAAGGCCATAATGACGGGCAGCAGCAGAACGACTAGCGAATTCAATATCGTTTATAGTTAATTTAGACATGTTAATTACCCTTATTTATCAGCAACCGTAAATAAAACCACCATTATTTTATTGTTATTCAATAACTTAAGATGAACTCCAAACCTTGTTTATAGCAATGGATACATTGCCGTCATTATTCATTTGATTACGATGTTTATACGTACGTAATCACAGAAACAATATCTGTCAGTTAATATCGGCAACACTTCTACATTGCTACTATCCCTGTGTGAAAGTTAGTTATTAATCAATTTATATCAATACATTAACCAATATTATCAATACTAGCTGAGCATAATACACGTTGGTAATCATTGAAGTTATCTTGAAGTTGGGTTAGATGTGCAGAACCTTAAATACCCGTAATTATTCTAGTTGTGCATAAATTCTACGAATATAAAATACTTTGATACCAATACTCTAAATTATTTTTCACTTCTGAGATATCTATTATGAACAAGGAAAACGCTCAACAGCTAGAGTCACATTTTTTCCGTGATTGCCGTATACAAGAGAATCTTGAAAAAGTGCTAAAAACGGAAAATTTTAGTGAAATTAAAAAAATCGAAATTACAGCAAAAATAAATCAATTAGATCGAGAAACAAACGAAATGGCTGAGCTGCTATTTCCCTGTGAAACGTGGATTAAACATAAAAAAGCAGAGGATTCAAAGGATGCAGCTGATGAGTTTTGGTTCTTATTTGATGAATTATTAGAACTCTATAATGAAGAATCAGTCGACTATACCAAAGTCAATGAGGTACTCTTAGTGCTTCGCGAGCAGAGAAAAACACTAGAGATTATTAAAAAAAACACTCCTTATTACTTAGAGGGGTGCGATACTAATTTCTTAACACCTACTTACCAAGAATTCTTAGAAGCACAATAATTGTTTTCATTCATACAATCCACCAAATTACCCATACCAATTCCAAAGGACAGGACTAGGACCGTAAAGACCGGAATCACGCCCAACCGACTCCCATGCTAATACTGGTATCAATATCCACCAGCAAAATTAACGATCGTTAAAGTACAGGAATTTGTTGGAACCATAAGGAATGCGTGAAATTTTGTTGCGCGTAAGTTCTGCATGTAAAAGTACAAGATATGAACAAGATCAAGTTTTCTAAGGGTAATAAAGCGCTTAACAACATTCACACCTTTGATATCAGCGCTAGCTAACCACATAAAGTTGCAGTGATTAATTTGAACTAACAAGGACACCTCAGGCATAAAAAAAGACCCGCAACAATCGGTTATCCAACTATTACGGGTCACTTCAAACATAGGTTCTTTTCACCTAAGTTAAATGGTTAAAACCATAAAAATTAAGGCGTATAGTACGTTGCCGCACCAGGACCAACTGGTAGACCGAAGACGAATACCCAAACGTAGAATAAGATACTCCAACCAACCAAGAAGCAGATTGAGTAAGGTAGCATAGTCGCAATCAGCGTACCGATACCTAGATTCTTCATGTAACGTGATGCAACAGCAAGAATAAGACCGAAGTAGCTCATCATAGGTGTAATGATATTCGTTGCAGAATCACCGATACGATATGCCGCTTGAATCGTTTCTGGTGCATAACCAACTAACATTAGCATTGGAATAAAGATAGGCGCTGTTACTGCCCACTGAGCTGATGCAGAACCAATCATCAAGTTAATGAAGCCACACATTAAAATAAATGCGAAGAACAGCATTGGACCTGTTAGACCGATATCTTGTAAGAAAGATGCACCGCCTACAGCGAATACTTGACCAAAGTTAGTCCACTTGAAGAACGCAACAAACTGCGCAGCAAAGAATACAAGTACGATGTACATGCCCATAGAAGACATAGACTTAGACATTGCATCAATCACATCACGGTCAGTCTTCATTGAACCGGTAACTTTACCGTAAACAAAGCCTGGAACAGCAAAAAATACAAAAATAAATGCAACGATACTTTTAAGGAATGGTGAACCCGAAATAGTACCAGTGTCTGAACGCAAAACCCCATTTTCAGGAACAATCGTCCAAGCTAGTAGTGCAGATACAATAAGAACAGCAACACCAGCGAATTTAAGACCTTTCTTTTCAATACTAGTCAGTTTACCCATCGAATCATTTGATAGATCTTCTGATGCTTCTTCATCGTTATATTTGCCTAATTTTGGCTCAACGATTTTTTCTGTTACGAATGCACCCGTGATCGCAATGAAGAATGTAGAAACAAACATGAAGTACCAGTTTGCTTCAGGACCAACCGTGTAAGATGGATCAATCATTTGCGCAGCGGTTTCTGTAATACCAGAAAGCAGTGGATCAACTGTACCAATTAGTAGGTTTGCAGAATAACCACCAGATACACCAGCGAATGCCGCTGCAAGACCAGCTAATGGGTGACGACCCAAAGAGTGGAATAGCATAGCAGCAAGTGGGATAAGAACGACGTAACCAAGTTCAGATGCCGTATTAGAAATGATACCAGCAAATACTACCGTCACAGTTACCATGCGCTTAGATGCACCCATAACTAAGCCACGCATAGCAGCAGACAATAAGCCTGAGTACTCAGCAATGGCAACACCAAGCATAGCAACAAGTACAGTACCTAATGGCGCAAAACCAACAAAGTTTTTAACTAGGTTAGTCACGATAAGCTGTAAGCCTTCGGCATTGAACAGGCTCACAACATGGATCATGCCATCAGCAGCTCGTCCTTTAGCGCCTTCAGGGCGAGGATCTATAACAGAAACCTCAAAGTAACCAGCGATACCAGAAGATATTAAGATGGCAACACAGAAGATTGCGAAAAGCGTGATCGGGTGAGGTAATAGATTGCCTAAGTATTCAACTCCATCTAAAAACCGAGTAAATAAAGGCTTCTTTAGTGAGTTATTTTTAATTGAAGCAGATGAACTCATCTGTCTCTCCTTGTTATGGTTATCCTAATTTGACGACGATGTCTAAATTTCGGACGCAGAATACTGATAAATGAACAAGAAAAGTATGTAAAGTGTTAAAAAACATAGCGATTTGTGTGATGAATCATATTTCACAACACCCGTCGAACAGAAAACAAGCAGAGTACTTCTCTATTTAATAGTGAGTAGAGTATTCACTTAATCCAATTTAACGCCACAACCCCAACGAAACGACTAATAATTAATACTATTAAATAGCTTTAAAAACAGAGATAACAATCCACCAGCACATATTATTTAGCGCTACCAAGGACAAGAATTTTTGCTACACTATTCCCACTTTCGAGATAACCCTGAAGACATGGCTGGATTCAATAATGGCGAAGAAAAATAAACTCAGAAAACCAAAACACACACCTGCACCTGAAACAGGCGAAACGGCATCAATTGCCACTTTTGGCCCACGTATCGGCGCCCTTGTATATGACGCATTAATTGTGATTGGTATCGCGGCAGTGGCAAGTGCTATCGGACTTGGTATTGCTGAGGCATTAATTGCATCGGGTATCGTAGACATTGCAGGTCGTTATGTTGATAGCGCTGCGTATGCAGGCAGCCAAATCTGGTTTGCAATCTTAGTATGGGGTTCAGTCGCAGGGTTCTATCTATGGTTCTGGACTCACGGTGGTCAAACTGTTGGTATGCGCGCATGGCGTTTACGTGTACAAAATGCCGATGGCAGCGCAATTAGCCTGACTCAAGCAACGATTCGTTTAGCAACATCAGCCTGTGGTCTTGGTAATTTACAAGTGCCATTTGATATGAAAAACCGTGCATTTCAAGACCACTGGTCAAACTGTAATGTATTACGTTTAAGCAAAGATCAAAACGGTTCACTACTGCGTTATGCTGACAAGCTAAAACAGAAAAAATAGTTCGTCTACCTCTGCTTAGCAGCAAATACTAAGCTGGTAAGCGGAAACAAAAATGGCAACCAATTGGTTGCCATTTTTATATCTATCTATCTACATTATTACCTAACCATGTTTCCTTAACTGCACAATCGCAATCAAGGTAAAGATGGCACTGGGGACAACAGCCCCAAGAAACGGCGGTAGTGAGTACACCAAACTAATTGGTCCGAAGGTTTCACTCGCGAGATAGAAAGTAAAACCAGCAACAACCCCCATCAGGATTCTCGCCCCCATAGTCACCGTTCGCAACGGGCCAAATACAAAAGACAAAGCAAGTAATACCATGACACCGATTGAAATAGGTTGAAATATCTTACGCCAAAAAGCTAACTCGTAACTTGCCGCATCCTGCTTATTACTATCAAGGTAAGTAATATAAGAATACAAACCAGATATCGATAAATCTTCAGGATCAATCGTAACAACATCCAGTTTTTCTGGCGTTAATTTTGAATTCCAACGTAACGAGGGTTGTTCACTGACCGTAATACTATCACTCTCGAAATGTGTAATGCGGATCCCAGTTAATTCCCAATATTTGTCAACATACATAGCCTTCTCAGCTTGAGTTGTTTTCACTAAGCGCTGGCTTTCTGCAAACTCATAAATGGTCACATTGTGTAATTCACTACCATTGTTAACTTTACCGATATTAATAAAGTTATCTTTGTCTTTCGCCCAAACACCTCTCTGAGCCCGAATAATAGATTGACCAGATATCGCTTCACCACGAAGTTGAGCCGCTTTCTGCTCAGTATAAGGAGCAACATACTCACCCATCAACATCACTAAAACCATCATCGGGATCGCTGTTTTCATTGCTGACAACACAATTTTAAAACGCGATTGACCTGCGGCTTGAATAACCACTAACTCAGAAGAACTCGCGAGGGCACCTAAACCGATTAACGCCCCTAATAATGCCGCCATCGGGAAAAAGATGGTGATTTCTCGCGGCATCTTAAGTAACACAAAAAATAGTGCTTCTAATAAGCCATATGAACCACGGCCAACAGCACGTAATTGCTCAACGTATTTAATCACCGCAGATAAACCAACCAAGGTAAATAAACAGATCATAGTGGCAAATAAAATAGCCTTACCAATATAAATATCTAAAATTTTAATCACTGTTTTTACCTCGAGTGAAACGAACTTTCAGCTTATGTACAGCATGGTGATACCAAGAAAAGTTAGCTAAATTAAACCACGTAGCTAAACAGAATACCCCGAGGTGAACAATCCAAAAACCAAACGATAGCGGTAATTTTTCATCTAAAATAGCTGAACGGGCCGCACTCAATAACATAAAGTAAGTTAAGAACATTAATAATGCAGGAAATAATTTAGCGTAACGTCCTTGGCGAGGGTTAACCATCGCTAAAGGCACAACTAACAATGTCAGTAATGGGATTGCAATCACTTGGGCAATACGCCACTGCAATTCAACTTTATGCTCAAACTCATTTGAATTCCACAGTTCAGACGTTGGCAACGCTTTTGTTTTACGGCCTCGCTCACTGACATCCTGTTCTTGAATCAGTACTTTATAAGCACTGAAATCAACAATCCTAAAATCTTGTTGTGATAATTCACCTTCATAGCGTAAGCCTTGACTTAGTTTTAGCCACTGCGCACCGCTGTCATCAGACTCCACATTGCCTTTATCAGCTAGCACAACAGAAGGACGTTCACCTTCCTGTGAAGGAGACTTCGCAATAAATATTTTACGCAGCGCCTTATCACTATCATAAGATTCAACATAGACCACCGCACGACCACCATCAAGCGACTCAAATCGACCTTGTTTTAATGTGGCGAGGCCTGCATCTGCATCGACATTTTCGAGTAATTGTACACGGCCTTCTTCCGCTGTCGGCGCATACACAAATGCATTAAAAGCCACAAGACCAATGGTGACAGATGACAGTAATAATGATGACATGAGTATTCGGCTTGGGGTGTAACCACAGGCCGTTAAAATCACCATTTCACTTTCGGCATACAGCCGCCCATGCGCAAATAAAATACCAATGAACAAACTCACAGGTAAAATTAAAGTGCCTAATGCGGGCATAGTGTACAACAACATCTCCATCACTAAATTGGCAGGCAAGGCACCTGTCATTACCTTCGAGAGCAATGCAACAAACTGCTGGCTCACAAAGATAAGTGATAAGATGAATAAAACAGCGATTTGCGATTTAACTGTTTCAGCAAATAAATATCGGAAAATTATCACTTAAAACCTATATTAGACTAATGTTTTGTATGAAATGCAGCTAATAATTAGGTAAACTCAGCTACAAATGCAGTATAAATAGTTAACTGCACGCCCATTTTATCTGTAAATGTTTAGTTTTTGATTAACTAAATACGTATAACCCCCTATTATGTTATAAATATTTGATTTTGTCTTTAGGAAACCGGAGAGTCCATGGAGTTCAATGTAAAAAGTGGTAGCCCTGAAAAACAACGCAGTGCTTGCGTTGTTGTAGGTGTATTTGAACCACGTCGTTTATCACCAGCAGCAGAACAACTCGATAAAATTAGTGATGGCTATTTAAGTTCCCTACTACGTCGCGGTGATATCGAAGGTAAACCAGGTCAAGTGTTACTACTTCACCATGTACCAAACGTACTAAGCGAACGTGTATTATTAGTTGGTTGTGGTAAAGAACGTGAGTTAGATGAACGTCAATACAAGCAAATAATCACTAAAACAATGAATACCTTGAACGAAACGGGTTCTATGGAAGCGGTTTGTTTCCTACCTGAGCTTAATGTAAAAGGCCGCGATACCTACTGGAAGATCCGCTTTGCCGTTGAAACAGCACGCGAAAGTCGCTACCGTTTCGACCAACTAAAAAGCAATAAAGAAGAAACGCGTCGCCCATTACGTAAAATGGTATTCAACGTAACATCACGCCGTGATTTACCAACAAGTGAAAAAGCAATTGCACACGGTCTTGCTGTTGCTAGCGGTATGCGTCTTTGTAAAGACGTAGCAAACATGCCACCAAACATCTGTAATCCTGTTTACCTTGCAAATCAAGCACGCCAACTATCTGATGAAAGTGACAAAGTCACTGTACAGATTTTAGGTGAGCCTGAAATGAAAGAATTAAAAATGGATTCTTACCTTGCTGTATCTCAAGGTTCAGCAAACGAAGCTAAGATGTCGATTATTAATTATCAAGGTAATCCAGATCCTGACGCAAAACCTATTGTACTCATTGGTAAAGGTCTAACATTCGATTCAGGTGGTATTTCATTGAAACCAGGCGCAGGCATGGACGAGATGAAATATGACATGGGTGGTGCTGCTGGCGTACTTGGCGCAATGAAGTCATTAGCTAAACTAGACTTACCAATTAATGTAATCGGTATTCTAGCGGGCTGTGAAAACATGCCGGGCAGTAATGCTTACCGTCCAGGTGACATCATCACGACAATGTCAGGGCAAACAGTTGAAGTATTAAATACCGATGCTGAAGGCCGTTTAGTATTATGTGACGTATTAACTTATGTTGAACGTTTTGATCCAGAATTAGTTATCGACGTAGCAACCTTAACCGGTGCTTGTGTTGTTGCACTTGGTCATCACATCACAGGTTTACTATCGACGCATAACCCACTAGCACATGAATTATTAAATGCATCAGACCAAGCTGCAGATAAAGCATGGCGTCTACCAATTACTGACGACTTCCAAGAACAAATTGAAAGTCCATTTGCTGATTTAGCAAACATTGGTGGCCCTGGTGGCGGTACAATCACAGCGGCTTGTTTCTTATCACGCTTTACTAAAAAGTATAACTGGGCGCATTTAGACATCGCTGGTACTGCTTGGGTAAGTGGTAAAAACAAAGGTTCAACAGGTCGCCCTGTCCCTATGCTGACACAGTTCTTACTTAACCGTACTGAACGTAATGAAGTTCAACAAGCTGACGAAGCTTAATTGATTTCATATTATTGATATTAAAAAGGTCGCTATTGCGACCTTTTTTTATTTTACACCGACTAAATATACTGATTAAAAAATTATGCCTTAAAATACTGATAAGCAAATACAATATCTGCATTAACAGCCGGAATAGCGGTGCCAGTAAAGACGATAGAATTTGTTTGAGGGTAATACTGCCAACCATTTGTTGCATCACGTGTCACATCGACGCCATTCACTTTTACAGCAATCGAAGACGAAATAATCGCTTCACTATCCACAATACTCAAACTATAACCAGCAGATGACGCGCCCGCATTTTGTGCAATTTTCTCCATAAACCCATCATACTCAGACATTTCTTGAATATTGAGTACGAGGCCAAGTGTGGCATTCGACAGATCATCATACTGACTACGGTCTATATCACGAGGCTCAACAATGCTGTACACACGGAAGTTATTATCTACAAACAGATTATCTAATGGATCAAATGCCGGTGAACCAGAATAATGGCTCTCTTCGTCACTCATAATGATAACTGACATTGTTGAATTAGCTCTTGGATAACCATCTAAAGCCACAGTGCCTGTCACAGGTGTTAATGCTTGTTCTGCAAAATAAATACCTCGTTCATTAGCAGATCCATTCGTACCAGGTTTCAAATCTAACTCAATTTGCGCTAAATCATCTGTAAAACCAACACCTCGTAAAGTATCTCTATCCGTCGTAATAGTACCAACCTTGAAGTCCATACCCGTACTGCCAACATAATTACTAAAGCTTTGTGTTAATTGACTAATCATGTTTTGTTCACCAGACATACTGCCTGAATTATCAATAACGAATAAGAAGTCAGCTTTTGAAGTCACTTGTTCTATCGCTTTATATGAATCATTTTGCAATTTAAGTTTAGCATCAACAGGCGCTAATACATTTTCAGATGTCGTTGATACAATGAGTGTTTCATATTGCTCATACAAGGATTTCTCAACCAGTGTCGTTGTCAGAACAATGCTATCGAGCACATCAGCATATGACAGCACGATATTAAATTGAAAATTCTGATTATCAATTTCGTTATTGCTCGCTACTAGCGCATCAGCAATACCGCCCACTTTATTAACACCGATTTGTTGCATTATTTCATTCAATAACGTCGTTGTTTTAACTGATGGTAATGCGTAATTAATATTATAACTTGCTGAAATATCGCCATTTGGCAATACATTCTGAGAAAATTGCGTAACCGATACATTACCCGATAAAGACGATGATAATCCCCCCATTAAATAGCTTAGAATATCAATCGAATTACTACCCGAACCAAGCGAAGGTCGCTCACTCACAAAACCAACTAAATCAATATCATCTTGCGTTGGAATACGATTAATACGTGCGCTTGGTGAAACAACGCTATCACCATAAATTGCAGTACCAATAAAATCACCTGTGACTGGTTGAACCGTGTAACCCTTAGGCAGCAGTACTTGGCTATTATCTAAAAACACAGACTGCGTTGCTTGTGCATTTTCACCCACAGTAATACTAATCGTTTTACTTTGAATTAAGCCATCGTCTTGCCCGCCTTCACGATATAAATACAGTTTATATTCTTCAATGCCTGTGTTTGCACCAACTGTCACCGTGATTTCATTAGGCACGTTACTATTTGTCGGCGCTAATACATCACCATTAGCTCCAATCCAGTACAAACGATCACTTGCCGTTAGATTTGATATTGTCGCCCTCAATAGAACGGTTGAATTAGGTGGTGCAACCGAAGATGAACTTGTTATCGCGTTAATCATTAATTCATCTGATACGTAATCCCCTTGATTACACATAGTAAAAGTATCAACGATTTCTTCCGTTTGAATAACACCGTCATCATTACTATCAATCGCAGCGATCACTTTTTGTCCACCAGCAGAACAGTCATTATCATCTTTAGTCACCGATAGCACCGACACTAAAGATTGACCGTAAATCTCAGCATCACCATTCACAGTACGTGAACCATCATTACAATAAAATCTTGGTTCAATAAGTTCATCCGCATCTAATGTATTATTAGCATTACTGTCCACACCTGAATCCACTCTAATACCACCAGAAGCACAGTTTTCTCCCGCGTTTATTTCGGTAATATTAACCAATGAATTAAATGTTGTTTCTTGCGGTGACTGCGTTTCATTGCTGTTGTTACAAGCTGATAAAGACAGTACTGCAATAGCAGCAAGCGATAACTTATATTTCATATCATGACGTCCTGTTTGTGAGATAAGCATATATTTTTAGACATAAACCTTGAAACACAAATCAAACAATAAAATATATTATACCTCTGTGGTGATAGTGAGATTTAAATCGAAAGTTTCAAAAAAACGTGTGAGAGCCAACACAGAGTAACAATCATCACCATAACTTTATTGCATATTCTAAAATAGACAAAGAGCCAGTAATTAAAGCGACTAATCACATCAGAAACCGACAACTCTATTTTTCATCACTATCCTTTGTGATACTATGTGCTGTTATATTTATAATTGGTAAATGACTCAGTCATTGGCGCAAAACTACAGATGAAGAAAGTCACTTTTTATATCATGCAAGAATCAAAAAATGGCGTTGAGGCAGCTATGCCACAGCACCATGAGCTTGCCTGTAAACTGGCTGGTGAGTTTTACCAGCAAGGACAACGCGTCTATATTCATACCAACGATGAATCGGCAGCAAACCATGTTGACGAATACCTTTGGCAATTGGATGCAAACAGTTTTGTACCACATAATTTACAAGGTGAAGGTCCACGTAATGGCGCGCCCGTTGAAATTGGTTTTCAACCACCTCGCCATCGCTATCAGGTACTAATAAACCTGCATGACCACACACCACAATTTGCAGTAAACTTTAATCAGATTATCGATTTTGTACCGCATCAAGACGGGTTAAAACAACAAGCTCGAGAGCGTTATAAACACTACCGTCAAACAGGGTTACAACTGTTAACTGTGAACGCAGAATAATCAATCAACCATTGAGAATTAGAAAGCAGACCTATGGAAAAAATATACAATCCCCAAGCCATTGAGCAAGCGCTTTACCAGAACTGGGAAGAGCAAGGTTACTTCAAGCCAAATGGCGATCTAACAAAAGATGCATATAGCATCATGATCCCACCGCCAAATGTCACTGGTAGCCTGCACATGGGTCATGCCTTCCAACAAACGATCATGGATGCGCTAACTCGTTACAAGCGTATGCAAGGTAACAATACGTTATGGCAGGTTGGTACCGATCACGCTGGTATCGCAACACAAATGGTTGTTGAACGTAAGATTGCAGCTGAAGAAAACAAAACGCGCCACGATTATGGCCGTGATGCTTTCATCGACAAGATCTGGGATTGGAAAAACGAATCAGGTGGCAACATCACTCGTCAAATGCGTCGTTTAGGCACATCTGTAGATTGGGACCGCGAACGTTTTACTATGGATGACGGTCTGTCTGAAGCAGTAAAAGAAGTATTCGTACGTCTATTTAAAGAAGACCTAATTTACCGTGGCAAGCGCCTCGTAAACTGGGATCCAAAATTCCACACTGCTATTTCTGATCTTGAAGTTGAGAGCAAAGAAAAACAAGGCAGCATGTGGTACTTCCGCTACCCACTAGCAGATGGCGAAACAACAGCTGACGGTAAAGATTACATCGTTGTCGCGACAACACGTCCAGAAACAATGCTAGGTGACTCTGCGGTTGCAGTACACCCGAAAGACGAACGCTATGCAGCGCTTGTTGGTAAAGACATTATCCTTCCTATCGTTGGCCGTCGCATCAAAATTGTTGCAGATGACTACGCTGACATGGAAAAAGGCACGGGTTGTGTAAAAATTACACCTGCTCATGACTTTAACGATTACGAAGTTGGTAAGCGTAACAACTTAGTGATGTTCAACATCCTAACTGAAAACGCAGATATCCGTGAAGAAGCGGAAATCATCAACTCAGACGGCACAGAAAACACTGAACTAACGTTCACAATCCCTGCTGAATACCAAGGCATGGAGCGTTTTGCTGCACGTAAAGCAATCGTAGCTAAGTTTGAAGAACTTGAGCTACTAGAAAAAATTGAACCACATACACTACAAGTACCTTACGGCGATCGTAGTGGTGTTGTGATTGAGCCACTACTAACAGACCAATGGTATGTAAGTGTTGGTCCAATGGCTAAAGTAGCTACTGACGCAGTTAAAGATGGTGAAATTCAGTTCGTGCCAAAACAGTACGAAAACATGTACTTCTCGTGGATGAACGACGTACAAGACTGGTGTATCTCACGTCAACTTTGGTGGGGTCATCGTATTCCAGCTTGGTACGATAACGAAGGTAATGTATTCGTTGGCCGTGATGAAGCAGAAGTGCGTGCAGAAAACAATTTAGGTCCAG